>NZ_JBAGJC010000004.1:0-573148 GCF_036864765.1 Paenibacillus sanfengchensis
TTGTCTAAGAAAACCCCCAGTTCGACTGGGGGTTCAGGAAAGCTTATAGCTATGAGTAAAAATCCCTTGACCTTTATGATAAGATAGTAGCCGGTCTGCCAACCGCACAATCAAATCAAGGAGGGCAAGGGAATGGATAAGAGCAGTCTAGCACATACGCGCTGGAACTGCAAATACCATATTGTATTTGCACCAAAGTATAGACGGCAAGTGATCTACGGGAAGTTAAAGCGAGAAATTGGGAAAATCATTCGAGAATTATGTGAGCGTAAAGGTGTGGAAATCCACGAAGCAGAAGCATGTCCGGATCATATCCATATGTTGGTGAGTATTCCGCCAAAGTTGAGTGTATCGGAGTTTATGGGGTATTTGAAGGGGAAAAGTTCGCTCATGATCTTCGATAAATTTGCGAATCTGAAGTACCGATACGGAAATCGCCAATTCTGGTGTAGAGGCTATTTTGTGGATACGGTAGGACGAAACAGGAAAGCGATCGCCGAGTACATTCGGAATCAGCTAACGGAAGATAAGAACTACGAACAACTCACGATGAAAGAACTGTTCGACCCGTTTACGGGTGAGTCGGTAGGAAAGGGCAAATAAAAAAAGCCCCTTTGAGGGGCAAGCCCGAGACCGCACGCGGTTGGCAGACTTTCAGTGCGCCTTCTTAGGCGCTTGCTAGTACCATGCCCTTATAGGGCTGATGGAAGCCACCGGCTAAGCCGGTGGTTATGACTGTCCCATGCGCTGAAATAATAAGCCAAAAACCAACATGGAGTTGACACTTGTTTTACAATACCTCTATAATCATCTTTGTAATTATTACGATTAAAGCGAGAGGGAGAGAAAAATATGCGTTTATACATAAATAAATGCTGGAAGCCGGCGATGATCCTGCTGGCCGGAGTCTTGCTGCTTGCAGGCTGCGGGAAAAACGCCGGAGGCGAGATTGTAGAGGGTAAGCTGAACGTTGTCACGAGTTTTTATCCGGTTTACGAGTTTTCCGTGGCGATCGGCGGCGAGGACGCCAATGTGATCAATCTGCTGCCGACCGGTGTGGAACCGCATGATTGGACGCCGCGCAGCCAGGACATGCTGAATACCTCCAAGGCCGATTTGTTCCTTTATAATGGTGCGGGACTGGAGGGGTGGGTGCCGAACTTCCTCAAAGGTCTGAATCAAGACGCGAAGGTGAAGCCCGTGGAGCTAAGCCAGGGCATCGAGCTGATTTATGCGGAAGGAGACGACGGCCATAACCACGGACACGCGGAGGAAGGCGGGGCCGGGACGGAGGAAGAAACTCATACCGGCGAGGCTCATGCCGATGAAGCTCATGCGGAAGAATCCCAGGTGGATGAGCAGGGTCATCATATCGATCCGCACACTTGGGTCAGTCCGAAATCCGCGAAAATCATGGCCGAAAACATCAAAAACAGCTTCGTGGAGGCGGATCCCGAACATAAGGAAGGGTATGAAGCGCGGTTTGCGGAGCTCCGCCAAAAGCTGGATGACCTTGACGGCAAATTTACGGAGGAACTCGCCAAAACCTCGAAGAAAGAAATCGTGGTTTCTCATCAGGCATTCGGCTATTTGTGCCGGGATTACGGCCTCACCCAGCATGCGATTATGGGCTTGTCCCCGGAAGCCGAGCCGCGGGCCCAGGATTTGGTGGAGCTGTCCCAAATGGTCAAAAAGGAAGGCATCCGTTACATTTTCTTCGAGGAGTTGGTTTCCGACAAGCTGGCCAAAACTTTGGCGAGTGAAGCCGGCGTCGAGACGCTGGTGTTGAACCCGGTAGAGGGGCTCACTAAAGAGCAGCAGAAGAACGGAGACAATTTCTTTTCCTTGATGGAAAAGAATTTGCAAAATCTGATTCTCGCTCTACAATAAAGAGAGGCATAACAGACGAACCGGAAGGAAGAGAGCAATGAACTCGGAAAACGCCGCTCCGGCGGCATACTGCCATGAGAATATCATCGAGCTGGACCATGTTTCCTTCGCCTACGGCGATCAAAAAGTCATCACCGACCTCAGTCTTGTTGTGAAAGAGCGCGATTTCGTCGGCGTGATCGGTTCCAACGGAGCCGGCAAAACGACGCTACTCCGGATGATGGTCGGTTTGCTGAAGCCGTCGCAGGGAGAGATCCGGCTGTTCGGGCAGAGCATCCGGCGGTTCCGGGATTGGGACCGCATCGGCTATGTGCCGCAGAAGAACGCCTTTAATCCGCTGTTTCCGGCGACGGTGCGGGAAGTGGTCATGTCGGGCCTCTACAGCAACAAGAAGCTGTTTAAACGGGTCGGCAAGGAGGATCTGCAAAAATGCAGCGAGGCGCTGGAGGTCATGCGAATCTCGGACATTGCCGGGAAGCGGATCGGTCAGCTGTCGGGCGGACAGCAGCAGCGGGTGTTCCTTGCCCGGGCGCTAATCAATCAGCCCGATCTGCTCGTGTTGGATGAGCCTACGGTCGGGATCGACGCGCAAACCCAGACCGATTTTTTTGAACTGATTTTCCACATGCATCGTCACCACCACATGACATTCCTGATGGTGTCCCATGACATGGAAATGATTGAAAGTTACTTGGGCAAAGAACCGCGCGACCGCTGCGGCGGCATTAAATTTTATGTGCGCCACTCGCATGAACAGGACTGCACCATTCCCGGCATGCAGCATTCGTTGGTCTAGACGGCGATGCTCGAGAAGCGATAGGAGATGTGACATTTGGAGATTTTAACTGCGGATTTTTTTCAAAGAGCGCTGACAGGCGGGCTGCTGATCGGGCTGACGGCTCCCCTGATCGGCATTTTTCTTGTTTTGCGGCGGCTTTCGATGATCGGGGATACGCTGGCCCACGTCACGATCGCCGGGGTGGCTCTGGGCTTTCTGATCAACGTCTATCCGATCGGGGTGGGGCTCGTTTTTGCCGTCGTGGCCTCTTTCGCGATCGAGAAGCTGCGAAAAGCCTATAAAGGTTATGCCGAGCTGTCCATCGCCGTCATTATGGCGGGGGGGGTCGCTCTGGCTTCCCTGTTCTTCACGCTGGGAATGGGTTACAATACAGATGTTATGAGCTATTTGTTCGGCAGCATATATACGCTGGACACCACGGACCTCTATGTCGTCGGGGCGGTAACCGTCGTTGTCGTCACGGTGATCTCGATTTTCTTCAAGGAGATGTTTTTGCTGACGTTCGAAGAGGATGCGGCATCGGTCAGCGGCCTGCCCGTCAAACTGCTGAATATGCTGATTACGGTGATGACGGCGCTGGTCATCAGCACGTCGATTAAAATCGTCGGCGCTTTACTCGTTTCGGCGCTGCTCACGATTCCGGCGGCCTGCAGCCTGCTGATCGCCAGAAGCTTTAAGTCCTCGGTGATCTTCTCCGTGGCCATCGCCGAAATCGCCGTGGTCGCCGGTCTGGTAACCGCCGGGATTTGGAACCTGGCTCCCGGCGCTACCATCGTTTTGCTGCTGATCGCCATGCTGATCTTAACTTTGATCGGGAAAAAGGGATTTTCCTCATAGACATGGAGGGAGGATGTTATGGCCGACATGAATATTTGGGTGGCTTTCGGTGCGGGGATCGCGTCTTTTATTTCGCCTTGCTGCCTCCCGTTATACCCGTCCTATTTGTCCTATATTACCGGTCTGTCGGTGCAGACGCTAAAGACCGAACAGAACAAGCGGGAAGTCCGCTTCAGAACCATGACGCATACGCTGGCCTTCATTTTGGGATTTTCCGCGGTATTTTATACCTTGGGCTTCGGCGCGGGTTTGTTCGGCGAGGTTTTCAACAATAACCGTGATTTGATTCGCCAACTGTCCGCGATATTAATCATATTGATGGGACTTTTCCTGCTGGGTATCTTCCAGCCCCAGTTTTTAATGCGCGAGCGGAAGATGAATTTGAAATTCAAGCCGACGGGTTACATCGGGTCCTTTATTTTCGGTATCGGCTTTTCGGCGGGATGGTCCCCTTGCGTCGGCCCGATCCTCGCTGCGATTATCGCACTGGCGGTGAGCGAGCCGGGGACCTGGCTCGGGTTGATTACGGCTTATTCGGCCGGGTTTGCGCTGCCATTCTTTGCCCTTGCTTTTTTTGTCGGCTCGACGAAATGGATCGTCCGCTATTCGGCTGTTCTCATGAAGGTCGGCGGTGGAATCATGCTGCTTATGGGGATATTGTTGTTTACGAATCGGATGGCGCAAATTACGATCTGGCTGCAGCAGATGACGCCGGAATGGCTGAAATTCTGAGTGAACTGCCTTTCCATGAGCAACAAATGCTCTATCTGCAGACTTGCCAACAGACAAGTTTAACATGTATCATTAAACAAGTAGCGGGATGTGCATTGTATGTCAGGTCCGCGTGAACTCATGGAAAAGAGGTAATACCAGATGCCAACGCCCAGTATGGAAGATTATTTGGAGCGTATCTACAAATTGATCGACGAGAAAGGATACGCCCGAGTTTCCGATATTGCGGAAGGGTTGGAGGTCCATCCTTCATCCGTCACCAAGATGATCCAGAAGCTGGATAAAGATGAGTATTTAATTTATGAAAAGTATCGGGGCTTGGTTTTGACGAACAAGGGGAAGAAAGTAGGGAAACGGCTCGTTGACCGTCACGAGTTGCTTGAAGAATTCCTCGAAATGATCGGCGTCGATCATGAGAATATATATAAAGATGTAGAAGGAATCGAGCATCATTTGAGCTGGGATTCCATTACGTGCATTGCCGGCCTGGTCGAGTATTTCAAGCGGGAGAGCTCCCGGGCCGAGGATTTGCGCAGGGTTCAGCAGGAACTGCTAGGGGAATCGTGAATCTGACAAGTGACAAAACATGATATTTTTGCAAAGCGCGAATGCAGGGAGAACCCCTCGCCGTTCGCGCTTTTTGCTTTTTCGCCGGCCCGGTTCTTTAAATTTTGCGGTTTGTCCGCAACTCCAGGGGCCTTCTGCGCGTTTACATTAGGTAGAGTTGTTTAAGGGATTTTAATATTGGAGGTTGCAAATGAAATTTTTTCGGGTTTGGTTACTTGCTCTTTTGGTTTTCGTCCTTGTCTGGCCTGCGTCCGGAACGGGGCAGGTTCAGGCGGCTTTGGACCGCGACATTCAAATCATGATGGACGGAGAAATTCTCCCGAGTGATTCGGCGCCCTATGTGAAGCCGATAGTGAATGTGACGATGGTCCCGCTTCGGGTCATCAGTGAAGAAATGGGGGCCGGGATTGACTGGTCATCGGCAACCCGTTCCGCCACGATCGAAAAGGACGGTAGCACGCTTGTGTTAAAGATGGGAAACAAGACGGCGGAAGTGAACGGGACAAACGTGCCGCTGGAGGTTTCCGTGGAGAGCCGGAACAGCCGGACGATGGTACCCCTTCGCTTTGTCGGCGAGCAGCTGGGGCTTACGGTGGATTGGGATCCGACTTCAAGAATTATTACGCTTACGTCACCGGCCGGGGGGACTGAAAAGCCGCCCGAGGCTTCACCGCCAACCGAGCCGCAGCAGCCGGACATCCCGGCGCAAAACGATGAACTGCGCGGAGCCTGGATTTCGACCGTCTCGAATCTGGACTGGCCCAGCAAAGCCTCTTACGGCAAGGCCGATGCCCAAAAAGCGGAGTATACCAAACTCCTTGATGAGCTGCAGGAGACAGGGATCAATGCGGTGTTCGTACAAGTTCGGCCTTCGGCGGATGCGCTTTACCGTTCCGAGCTTGTCCCCTGGTCCGGCTTTTTAACCGGAACGGTGGGGAAAGACCCGGGTTATGATCCGCTGCAATTTCTCATCGAGGAAACGCATCGGCGGGGCATGCAGTTCCATGCCTGGTTCAATCCGTTTCGCGCCAGCACGGGAAGCGATGTGAGCAAGCTGCCGGCAAACCATGTGGCGAAGCAGCATCCGGAGTGGATCGTTAAGTTTGACGGCAAGCTGTACATCAATCCGGGGATTCCGGAGGCCCGGGCGCATATCGTCGATGCCATCATGGAAGTCGTGAACCAATACGATATCGACGGCGTTCATCTTGACGACTATTTCTATCCTTCGGGTGAGACGGCAAAGGTCAAGTTTAATGACGATAATACATTCAAAAGCTATAACGCCAACAATATCGGCGATAAAGGAGATTGGCGCCGGGACAATATCAACGATCTTGTTCGAGAGCTCGATACTCGTATTCACGCGGTTAAACCGAGCGTGTCCTTCGGCATCAGCCCCTTCGGAGTATGGCGGAATAAGGCCACAGATCCTACGGGATCGGATACCCGCGCCGGCATTACCGCCTATGACAGCACCTATGCCGACGTCCGCACCTGGATTCGTGAAGGCTGGATCGACTACGTAGTGCCGCAAATTTATTGGAGTATGACCCGCAAAGAAGCGCGCTATGACATTATTGCGAAATGGTGGGCCGGGGAGGTCAGGGGTACGGGCGTGAAGCTTTATGTTGGACACGCGCCTTACAAAATCGGTACACCGGAGATCGGCTGGAATACCGCTCAGGAAATCATCGACCAGCTGGATTACAACCGGACCGTCCCGGAAATTAGCGGCAGCATCTTTTTCAGTGCCAAGGATTTGCTGAAAAATCCGCTCGGACTTATTTCGTTGCTTCAAACCTACTACGGCAATAAGTAAGCATACAAACAACCCTCATCCTCATACATAAGCATAAGACTTATGTAGCGGATGGGGGGTTTCTTATGCTTATGAACGGCGTTTTTGAGGGTGGAGGAGTTAAGGGCATTTCTCTGGCCGGCGCGGTGAAGGCGGCGGAAGAGCACGGCTGGCGATTTCACCGGGTTGCCGGGACGTCCTCGGGTTCCATCGTCGCTTCGATGCTGGCGGCCGGCTATGATGGGGAGGAGATGCGGGAAATTATTCTGGAAACCTCATTTACCCGTTTTTTGCGCAGAGCGCCGATATTTAACACTTCGTTAATCGGTCCGGCTCTGCGCGTGCTTATAAAGAAAGGGTTGTACTCCGGCGAGGCGTTGGAGGAGTGGATCCGAAAAATCCTGCTGGATAAAGGCATAAGAACCTTCGGGGATCTACAGGAAAATAAATTGAAAATTATCGCCTCGGATATCACCAGCGGCAAAATCCTGGTGCTTCCTGATGATTTGGCGAAGATCGGACTCCGCCCCGAGGCGTTTGAGGTGGCCAAGGCCGTGAGGATGAGCTGCAGCATACCGTACTTTTTTGACCCTGTCCTGCTCCGCTTGCCCCCGAAGCTGGCTAAAGGCAAACGGTTTCCCGATCAGTTCCTCCACATCGTGGACGGCGGGCTGCTCAGCAATTTTCCGTTATGGTTGTTCGATCAGACTCCGGCCGCGCTGAAGGAGGACAAGATTATTCCGACGGTAGGGTTTCAGATGGTCGGCAAAAACAGTAGCCAACCCCATGTGATCCGCGGCCCGTTCTCCATGCTGCAGGCTTTGGTGGAGACGATGCTGTCCGCCCACGATGAACGTTACATCGAACAAGAGAACCGCTACCGGACGGTAAAAATTCCTACGCTCGGGATTTCGACCACGCAATTTGACATCGGAAAAGAAGAGAGCCTGCTGCTTTATGAATCCGGGCTCAGGGCCGGGAACCGCTTCTTCGGGGACTGGAACGACCAGTATTATGAAGAGCAGTTCATAAAGTATCAGCAGGCTCGCGTGAATTAGTGATATTTCGGCAAATCGTCGTCATTTTTTCCTTTTTGGCCTTCAATCACCTGAAAAGGATAAGACTTGCGTTTTCCTCCCGTCTGGCGGCGCTCTCCGGCGACTTTGGCCATAGTCCGGGCCGAAGGTTTCACCTTGGGCGTCGACTTTCGGAATTGGCGCGGCGGGAATTTATAGAGCAGAAATATGATACCAACGACAGTGAGCGGAATCAGCAGACCGCCAAGGTCCAATCTTCCTCTTCCAAACAGTCCATCCAAAATGCTGAAGGCGGCTAAGGCGATAACGATCCAGAATAGAATGGCCTGTTTTTTCATGCGTTCATCATCCTTTCACGGGGTCCAAGGAAGAACGGCCGATATCAGTTTCCATCACCGAGGATTGCTCCAGCCGGGCATCCAGCTCGCGCATCCGGTTAAAGGAGGCGATGGAGACTTCGACCTGATCGTCGGTCGGTTCTTTGGTGGTTAACAATTGAAGCCATAGTCCGGGATAACCGAGGAACCGGAGTACCGGAATGTCCCGGACCGCATTCGTAAAGCGGAGCATTTCGAACGAAATGCCGATGACTAGCGGCAGAAGCAGGATGCGGATATATACGCGCTCCCATACGGAATCCCAACTGAAGATCGGGAGGGAGTAAATTATGACGCCGACAATCACCGTCAAAATGATAAAACTGCTGCCGCAGCGGTAATGAAGGCGGCTGTACTTCTGCACGTTCTTCGGCGTAAGCTCTTCGCCGGCTTCATAAGCGCTGATCACTTTGTGTTCCGCCCCATGATATTGAAAAAGGCGCTTGATGACCGGCGTTTGCGAGATAATCCATAGGTACGCCAGAAGGAAGACGATTTTGATGACTCCTTCAATCAGGGTATGCAAAGTCTGATTCTCAAATGCATGCTGAAAAATGAACTGCTCGACCATTGCAGGAACGGCGGTGAAAATCAGCTTCCCTACGATAAATGAAAGCACGCCTACCACCGCCACCCCCAGAATCATGGACAGGGAGAAGGAGGATTCTTCCTTTTCTTTTTGCGCGGCGCGTTCCTCCGGCGAAAGCTCGTCGTCGGCCATCGCCTCGGCCGAATAATTTAAATGCTTGGATCCTTTGGCGCTGGAGTCGATAATGCTGACCAGGCCGCGGACAAGCGGGATTTTACGCAGTTTTTTCACCCAGGCTTTATCCTGTTTGGGCACTTCCAAAAAGGTGATCTCTCCGTTTTTACGGCGAACTGCAGTGACATTGACATGTTTTCCGCCGAACATGACGCCTTCCATAACGGCTTGGCCACCATAGATCGTTGGTGTGGATTGCTCAGGCAACTATTTCACCTTCCTAGAATCGTTTTAATAGAAAAAGATGCTTCTTAAACACATTGTATCGAACTTCTTATGTAAATTCTAGTTTGTTTAGTCTTTTTTGAATTGCGCATACTAATGGCAACAATAAAGGATTATGGAAAAAGGGGAAGTGCGAAATGATGCAGCATAGGTTCAAGCGGGAAAAAAAGACGAACATCTGGCTGTTTTCCCTGCAGCTCGGCTTTTTTGCGGGACTGATATGGGGCGCGTTCAGAGGGTTGCTTTATTACATGAAATTTACGGGGATCGTCCCCGGGTTTTTACTGGAACCGTTCTTTAAACATGCGTATTTGCTGACACAGCCGGGGTATTATGCGGGATGGCTCTCCTTTATTCTATTTTCTATTGTCGCTTCCATGATTTACACGGCTGCGTTCCGAAAAATAAAAGGACCGTGGCCTGGTATGGCCTACGGCGTGTTCTGGTGGCTGGTCCTGTTCTTTGTTTTGGGACCGTTCACCAAAATGACCCGCCCTGCCACCGAGCATTCGTTTGACACCTTGTTCAGCGAGTTTTGCGTATTTTTGCTGTGGGGAATGTTTATCGGTTACACCGCAGCGCAGGAATATACAAATGAAAGGACCCGGGAGCCGAACAAGGTGCTGCACTAGGACAAAGTGCTTCTCAATACCCACTTTCCTATGGTAAAATAACTTTTGGTTATTTTTACAGGGGAGGTTCTGGAATTCGGATAACAGCCGTTCTGATGAACCTTGATCCAGGAAGGGTGAGCCAACATGTATCGCATCCTTGTGCTAAACGGCCCGAATTTGAATATGCTGGGGATTCGCGAGCCCGGAATCTACGGCTCCGAAAGCCTGAAGGATATCGAAGCAAGGTTAAATGAACTGGCAAGAAATGAAGACATCGAGCTTTCTTTTTTTCAATCCAATCACGAAGGCGACTTGATCGATAAAATTCATGAAGCGTACGGTACCTGCGACGGCATTCTAATCAATCCGGGGGCTCTCACTCATTACAGCTACGCGCTCCGAGACGCGCTGTCCGCGGTAAACCTCCCTGCGGTGGAAGTGCATTTATCCAACATTCATACCCGAGAAGCTTTTCGCCATCATTCGGTGATCGCTCCGGTGGCGGTGGGGCAGATCGCCGGATTCGGTGCTTACGGGTATGAGTTGGGGCTGGCGGCGCTTAAACGCCACCTGCAGAAGCTTCTTTAAGGCGATTTCGTAAAGTGTGTCGCGGAAGCAAGTTAACAAGTAAGGAGAGTTAAATATGGGGAATACACGTGTAGAGGGCTTGCGAAAAGTGATGGAGCGGGAGCAGCTCGAGGCGTTATGGGTAACGAACGCTTTTAATCGTCGCTATTTGACGGGGTTTACGGGAAGTTCGGGATATGTTCTTGTTACCCGGCAGAAGGCGTTTTTGCTGACGGATTTCCGTTATATGACACAGGCTGCCGAACAGTCGCCCGGATTTGAAATTGTGCAGCATGGTCCCTCCGTTGTGGAGAATCTGAAGGAGCTTCTTTCCGCGGAAGGGATTAAAGAGCTGGGCTTTGAGGAAACGAACATGGTATTCTCCACTTACCGTGCGCTGGAACGGGATCTGCAGCCGTGCAAGCTCGTACCGGTGGGCGGTCTGGTGGAAGAGCTGCGGCTTTACAAGGATGACGATGAGCTTGAATTGATGAAACAGGCCGCCGATCTGGCCGATCGCACCTATCTGCACATGCTGGAAGTGCTTAAGCCGGGAGTGACGGAATGGGACATGGCTCTGGAGTTGGAGACGTTCATGCGCAAGCAAGGAGCGGCGGGAACATCTTTTGACACCATCGTCGCGTCCGGAGAGCGTTCCGCGCTGCCGCATGGTGTAGCCAGCAGCCGTGTGATCCAAAGGAACGAGTTCGTTACAATGGATTTCGGCGCCTACATGAACGGTTATTGCTCGGACATTACCCGCACGGTTTTCATCGGAGAGCCTACGGCCAAACACCGGGAGATTTACGATATCGTTCTGGAAGCCCAAATGCATACGCTTGAGTTCCTCCGTCCGGGGATGACCGGACGCGAAGCGGACGCGCTCGCCCGGGATATCATCACGCGTTATGGCTATGGAGAGCAATTCGGTCACAGTACGGGCCATGGCCTCGGTATGGAGGTTCATGAGGAACCGCGCGTCTCCAAACTAAGTGACACGATTCTCAGACCGGGTATGGTGGTTACCGTGGAACCGGGGATTTACATCCCGGGATTCGGCGGGGTGCGGATTGAGGACGATGTTGTCATTACGGAGAATGGGGCCAAGCGTTTGACGGAATCGACCAAAGAATTTATGATGTTAGGGTAATTCGTCGAATGGCGGGTTTTGAATCGGGTAATTTTTAAATAACAATAAATAGTTTAACCCACTTGAGGAGGTTCTTTTGTGATTTCAGTAAACGATTTTAAGACAGGCTTGACCGTCGAAGTGGACGGCGATATTTTTACCGTGCTGGACTTTCAGCACGTTAAACCGGGGAAAGGCGCGGCTTTCGTCCGCTCCAAATTGAAAAACCTCCGCAACGGAAACACGGTGGAGAAGACGTTCCGTGCCGGTGAAACGATCGGCAGGGCGATTATCGAGAACCGCGACGTCCAGTATCTGTATGCGAGCGGTCAAGATCATGTGTTCATGGACAATGAAACTTATGACCAATTCAGCTTGTCCGAAGACCAGTTGAAATGGGAACTTAATTTCCTGAAAGAAAATATGAATGTAAAAATCGTCAGCTATCAAGGCGAAATTCTCGGCATCAACCTGCCGAACAGCGTGGAGCTTCGCGTCGTGGAAACCGAGCCGGGGATCAAAGGCAACACGGCAACGGGCGCTACGAAGAACGCCAAGGTAGAAACTGGCCTCAACGTACAGGTTCCATTGTTTATCAATGAAGACGATATTTTGCTGATCGATACCCGCGAAGGAAAATACATTTCCCGGGCTTAAGGTTATAATGAGTCAGGGTTTTGCGACATCCTCCATCCATTATCGGATGGGGGAATTTTTATAACTAAAGAATTTTACATGATGGGCGTCAACGTCAACGGGATGTTTTTCTTGCTAATGGCGTCAAAAGCATTGACTTCCTTCCGGTCTTTCGTATTATACTGGTTTAAAGCGTTAGTGATAGAAAAATGGCAATAGTACTTCCGCAGGCAAATTTGTTGGATAGGATTGCGTACATTAGGGAGGGTCCGACTTGGCTTTATATGTAATGAAATTCGGAGGCAGCTCCGTAGGGGATACGGAGCGCATGCAGCGCGTAGCCCGGCGCGTAGTGGAAAAACAAGATGAAGGACACCGGGTTATGGTCGTCGTTTCCGCCATGGGCGATACGACCGACGATCTGATCGATCAGGCGAAGCAACTGGGCAGCGAACTGCCTGCGCGGGAAATGGATATGCTCATGACGACCGGGGAGCAAATTTCCATCGCCCTGTTATCGATCGCGATACAACAGCTCGGTAGAAAGGCGATTTCCTTCACCGGCTGGCAAGCCGGATTCCGCACCGAAGCTGTACACGGCAAGGCCCGGATTACGGAAATCCATCCCGAACGGGTGATACAGGCTTTGGACGAAGGATATATCGTCGTCGTGGCCGGCTTCCAGGGGATGACGGAGGACGGGGAGATCACGACGTTCGGACGCGGAGGCTCGGATACGACGGCCGTAGCGCTGGCCGCTGCAACTTCCGCCGATTTCTGCGAAATTTACACGGATGTGGATGGCGTCTATTCCACCGATCCGCGGATCGTTAAGAACGCCCGCAAGCTGGAGGAAATTTCTTATGACGAAATGCTGGAGCTGGCTAATCTGGGAGCGGCCGTCTTGCATCCGCGCGCTGTGGAATATGCGAAGCATAATCGGGTTCGCCTTGTCGTCCGGTCCAGTTTTAACCATAATGAAGGCACAGTTGTCAAGGAGGATGTCAAGATGGAGCAAGGTGTAGTAGTCAGCGGAATCGCTTATGACAAAAATGTGGCCCGGATCAGCATTCTGGGGGTATCCCACGTACCGGGCGTTTTGGCGAAGGTGTTCGGTTCGCTGGCGGAGGCCAAAATCGACGTGGATATCATCGTTCAGAGCGGTGTTCAGGACGGGAAAGCGGATTTCAGCTTTACGGTTGCGCTCTCCGACCGGGAGAAAGCGCTCGGTGTGCTGGAAGGGATACGGCATGGGCTTCCTTACGAGGAAGTTACCTCGGAAGTGGACCTGGTCAAAGTGTCGATCGTCGGAGCGGGCATGGTCAGCCATCCCGGCGTAGCCGCGAAAATGTTCGACGTCATCTCCAAAGAAGGCGTGAACATCAATATGGTCAGCACTTCGGAAATTAAGGTTTCCTGCGTCATCGAAGCGGGCAAACTGAACGAAGTCGTCAAGGCGCTCCACACCGCTTATGGGCTTGATACGGACAGCCAAGTGTTTGTGGGCGGGCCGAAAGACCGGCGTTAAGCTATAAGGACCATCAAGAATTGAATGAAACCGGGTCGCCCTATTAAAGGCTACCTTTTTCAATAGGATTTGAACCGTCCAAAGTTTTGGGCGGTTCTTTTTTTTCTAAAACGGCAAGCTCCGGCATATCGATAAATGAGCACATTGGACAAGAAGGAGGACCTTATGCTTGATAAATTCGTTACGGGAATGGCTACGCTGCGGATTATCTCCGGTACGATCGAAATTTTGGCGGCGCTGTTGATGCTGAAGCTGGGAAGGGTCGATAAAGCGCTCGCCGTCAATTCGGCGCTTGCTTTTGTGGGGCCGATGATCCTGATCGTGACCACTTCCATCGGACTGGCCGGCATGGCGGACAAACTTTCCTGGGGAAAGATGCTTTGGATCGGTTGCGGGGTTACGTGTCTCTTAATCGGCATTTTGAAGAAATGATAGATTTCCCGTCATAAAGACGGAGTACAGGCATAAATATGAGATATACCGCAAGGGAAAAAGACATGCATCATCCATATTAGCGAGAAAGATTTGGGGGTACGCCTATGGATCATAGCCATAGCTGGCTAAACGTATTTCCCGACCACCTCCGCTCCCTGTTGGCCAAGCTTCCGCCCGCTCTATTCGCGGAACTCGAGGAGGTGCGGATCCGGGAGGGGCGCCCGCTTGAGGTGAACGCCGGCGGACGTTTTTACTTTTTGACTCCTGAGGGAGGCTTGACCCGTCAGCCGGCGGAGGCCTACATCCCCGGTAAGCCGGAGGGGAATCGGCTGCTTGATCTTATCACCAACCACTCGCTTTATACGATGGAAGAGGAGCTCCGCAAAGGCTTTATTACGATCGCCGGCGGACATCGGATCGGACTGGCCGGCAGGACCGTGTTGAGCGGAGGAAGGGTGGAGCATCTGCGCGATATCAGCGGGTTTAACGTGCGGATCGCCAGGGAGATTCGCGGGATCGCCGATAACTTGCTTCCGCATCTGCTGGATTTTAAGCAGCACAGTATCCTGCACACGTTGATAGTGTCTCCGCCGCAGCAGGGAAAAACGACGTTGATCCGCGATTTGGCCCGGCAAATCAGCGCGGGGACCTGGAGGCATCCGGAAGCGAAATGGCCCGGGTTGAAAGTCGCCGTCATTGACGAAAGATCCGAGATCGCAGGCAGCAAGCGCGGGGTGCCCAGCTTTGACATCGGGCCGCGCACGGATGTGATGGACGGGTGCCCGAAGGCGGAGGGGATCATGATGATGATCCGTTCCATGTCGCCGGATGTTCTGATCGTCGATGAGATCGGAAGGCCGGAGGATGCGGAGGCGCTGGCCGAAGCGCTTCACGCCGGAGTCCGCGTGATCGCCACGGCACATGGTTCCGGCGTGGAAGACATGGCTTCCCGGCCCGCGTTGTCCAAGCTTTCGGAGACCGCCTTCTTTCAAGTGTACGCGGTACTGAACCGGACGGAGAAAGGCACCTCCTTCCGGCTATGGGACGGGAAGCGGAGAAGGGTACAGGAAGCCGGCTGGAAGGGCAGGGACGAGCATGCTTAAGATGCTTGGAGCCGTTCTGATCATCACGGCGGCGACGCTGGCCGGTTGGATTCAGGCCAAGCAGTACGCCAGCCGGCCGAACCAGATCCGCAAGCTGATCCTGGCGCTGAGGCGGCTGCAAACGGAAGTCACGTACGGCTTTACACCGCTGCCGGAGGCCCTGCGGCGCATCGGCGAACAGGGCGGGGAGCCGATCCGGTCGATCTTTCGGGGCGCGGCGGAGTCGATGAACCCGGACGGCAACCGGACGGCCCAGGAAAGTCTGCAGGATGCGGTGGAAACGGGCTGGAAGCATACCGCCATGAAGGCCGCCGAGAAGGATGTACTGCTCCAGCTTAGCTTTACGCTAGGGGCAAGCGACCGGAGCGATCAGCTCGGCCATCTCGAGACCGCCGTCCGCCAACTGGAAAGCGAGGAAGCCGCGGCGCGGGAGGAGCAGGCCCGATATGAAAAAATGTTCAAGAGCCTGGGATTGCTATGCGGAGCGTTCATCGTCATTTTATTCTACTAATTCCAGCCCCCCTCCCTACTCCTGTTTCGCCTGTGAATATGATAGCGAGGTGCCAAGTCAATGAACATAGAAGTGAACGCCATATTTCAAATCGCGGGCATCGGGATCATCATCGCCATGATCCACACGGTGTTGAAGCAGATGGGCAAGGAAGACATGGCCCACTGGGTGACGCTGATCGGCTTCGTCGTTGTGCTGTTTATGGTGATCCGGCTGCTGGACAGTCTGTTTCAGGAAATCAAATCGATTTTTCTCTTCCAGTAGGTGATCCTTAACGTGGAAATCATTCAAGTTGTAGGCCTCGGGCTCGTGGCGACGGTGCTGATCCTCGTCATTAAGGAACAAAAACCGCTGTTCGCTTTTTTAATCGCCGCAAGCACCGGTATATATATTTTTTTATTCCTGATCGGCAAGATCGGCGGAATCATCGAAGTCCTGGAAGACCTGGCCGAATCGTCCGGCGTACAGATGATCTATTTAAAAACGATTTTGAAAATTATCGGCATCGCCTATATCGCCGAATTCGGGGCGCAGATCGTCAGGGATGCGGGCCAGGACAGCATCGCTACCAAAATCGAACTGGCGGGAAAAGTGATGATCATGGTTCTGGCCATTCCGATCATCACCATCATTATCGAGACCGTCATTAAATTGCTGCCGGCATGAGCAAAGGTGGGACAAGAATGAGAGCAAGGCAAAGCGATTGGCGGCTCAAAACCCTGTTTCTGATTCTTATCGGCCTGATGCTTCTCAAGATTCCCCTCCCCGCCCTGGCTGCGGAAGAAGGTCCCGCCGGGGACTGGATACAGCGGCAGGCGGAAGAGCTGCCGACGGATAAGGTGGAAACCTACTGGCAGAGTTTGATGAAGGAGTACGGCGGATTTTTCCCGGACGGGCACATGCCTTCTTTCATGGATATGCTGTTCTCCAAAGACCAGGAATTTTCGTTCAAATCGGCCATGACGGGATTGCTCAAGTACATGTGGCACGAGGTGCTCTATAACGGTCATATTCTCGTTACGATCGTACTTTTGGCCGTTTTTAGCATGATCCTGGAAACGCTGCAGACCGCCTTCGAGCGGAATCAGGTGAGCAAGGTCGCCTATTCCATCTGTTACATGGTGATTCTCGTACTCGCCATCAACAGTTTTCATGTGGCCGTCACCTATGCGACGGACGCCATCACCGGGATGATCGACTTTATGATGGCGATGGTGCCGCTGTTGTTTACACTGCTGGCATCGATGGGGAATGTCGTCACCGTTTCGGTCACCCATCCGCTGGTCGTGTTCATGGTTCACGCGGTTGGTACGATCGTCCACACGGTTGTCTACCCGCTTCTGTTTTTCTCGGCGGTGTTGCACATCGTCAGCTCCTTGTCGGAGAAATACAAGCTGACTCAACTGGCGAATCTGCTCCGGACCGTGGGCATGGCGATCCTGGGCGTACTGCTTACCGTGTTCCTGGGCGTCATCTCCGTAAAAGGCATCACCGGATCGGTTGCCGACGGCGTGACATTGCGGACGGCCAAGTATCTTACGGGCAATTTCGTGCCGGTAGTGGGCAAAGTATTTGCCGATGCTACCGATACGGTAATTTCGGCATCGCTGCTCGTTAAAAATTCCATCGGTCTGGTCGGGGTGATCATCCTGCTCCTTCTCTGCGCATTTCCGGCGATCAAGATTTTGACACTGGCGCTTATTTTCAATTTATCCGCGGCGGTCATGCAGCCTCTTGGGGAGTCGCCGATAGCAACCTGCCTGGAAACGATAGGGAAATCGATGCTTTACGTGTTTGCGGCGCTGGCCGCCGTGGGCCTGATGTTCTTCCTGGCGATCACGATTATGCTGACGGCCGGGAATGTCACCGTCATGATGAGATAACGGGCACCTGGTCAAGGGGGAAGGAACATGACATTTATAGGAGAGTGGCTGAAGGAGATTATCCTTGTCGTTCTGATCGCCGTATTTATCGATTTGCTTCTGCCGAATCGGGCGATGGAACGCTACGTGAAATTTGTGGTCAGCCTGCTCATCTTGTTGACTTTGCTCTCCCCGCTCATGCGCTTATTCTCCACCGATGCCGCCGAAAAAATTCAAACCGCCTTTACGGATAGTTGGGGCGGACTGGAGAAGGCGGGCTCGGAGGCGGCAACCGATTCCATTTTGGCGCAAGGGGAATTGCTCAGGAAACGGCGGGAAGCGGAGGCGCTGCAGTGGGCCGGAGAGGAAGCGGCCCTGCAGATGAAGCGGCAGATCGAGAAGGAAACCGGAAGGCCGGTGGAACGGGTGGTCGTGAACATCCGCGAAGGGAAATCCCCCGCAGAAGGAGACACCGCGGGCGCGGCCGGGGGGCCGACGATCCAATCCGTTCAAGTGGTGATGGGAACGGGGGAGACGTCCGCCGCCGAGGAACAGGCAAAGAGCAAACGGATTGCCGTGGAGCCGGTAGCGAAAGTCCGGATTGATGAAGTGGAGGTATCGGCGGAAGTCTCAGCGGAAGCCTCCGCGGACAGTTCCGCTGCATCCGAGGGGATGGCCGATACCGGGGAGGTTCGCTCCTCCGTAACCAAGCGGATAGAGGAACTGCTGCTTCGGGAATGGGGGATTTCGCGCGAATCGATTACGGTTCGGGAAAGCGAGCATGTACCAAGTTAAGGAGGTGAATCGTGTGCCGGGATGGCTGAAAAAACTCGAGCAATGGATCGGAAAAGGGGGCGGAGAGAAAAAGAGAATCCAGACCTTCCGGTTGCTGTTGATCGTCGGTTTGGTGGGGGTGGCGATCATGCTGTTCAATTCCTTTGTTAACGTCAAGCGGGTGGAGCCCGGCGGAGAGGGGAGAGAGCCTCCGGTTATGCAGGGGGTGGTAACCTCGCCGGACGCCGTGAGCCCTGAGGCGAATGACAGCCCGTTTGCCCGCATCGAGCAATCGCTGGAGAACAAAACGAAGGAAATTTTGGAAAAAGTAGTGGGCGTGGGCACGGTGGACGTCCTGGTAACGATCGATTCGACGGAGGAGACCCTCGTGCAGCGCAACATGAAGGATACGCAGGAAATAACGGAAGAGACCGATGCCGACGGGGGAAAACGGAGTATCACCCAGTATTCGCGTGACGGACAAATTGTGACGTATGAAGTTTCGGGGAAAGAACAGCCGATCATTACAAAAAAAATCAAGCCGAAGGTACGCGGCGTGCTGATTGTAGCCAGAGGGGCCGAAAACAAAACCGTCAAGGGTCTGATTGTGGATGCGGTGGAGAAAGGACTGAACGTTCCGGCTTACCGGATCTCGGTCGTGCCGCGGAAGCAATCGCAATAAAAAACAAATTTAGATTTAGGAGGAATTTAGGAATGAAATCCAAAAGACAAACGGTATGGCTTGTATCGATGCTCAGCTTGATGGTCGTATTATCCGCTTATTATTTGTTCACCGAGGACAGTTCAACCAAGAATCAGTCCGCTACAGGCGAACAGGTTTCGTCCATCCATAACGAAAAGACACCGGGAACCGCGACGGGTGATGAAATGTTGCAAAATGAGGATGTAGTGCTTTCGGAAATCTCGGCGGAGGACGGAAAAACCGAGGTGACATCCGAAGAAGAAGCGGGGAAGATTACGCCTGAGAACAGCGGCGACGCCGAGGCGAACGGAACCGCGGACAAAAAGGAGGCGGCCGATGAGGCCAAGACGGATGCCGGCGCGGCGGATACGGAAGGTGCAGCCAAGGACGGCGCCTCCGGGACCCAGGAAGGGGCAGCCGCGGCGAAAGATAAAACCGGCACCGGTGAGGGTTCCGCCGATTCCGCTGCCGCGGGCAAAGACGCGGATGTGCTGAAGCAATTGGAAGGCCAAGGCCAATCGGCGGCGGATTCGCTGACGGCCTATCAGTTCCAGCGTTCGGAGCAGCACGCCAAAAAACAGGATGAGCTGGTTAAAACCATCAACGACGAAAGCAAGTCGCTGGACGAGGCAGCGATGGCGCAACAGGAGCTTAGCGCTCTGGAGGAGCAGGAAGAAAAAATTTATAACATCGAAGAAAAATTGCAGCAAACCTACGCGAATGCTGTCGTTACTGAAAGCGATGATAAATACAAGGTTCTGGTGGTCAGTGAAAAGCTCGCGGCCAAGGATGCGGTCAATATTATGGATCTCGTCATAAAAGAGCTCGGCGTATCGCAAGATAAAGTTAGCGTCCAATATGTGACCCAGTAATGAGCGTTTTGACGCCGGGTCGAATTTTGCCGAATGCGGGGATTTTCCCGCTGATATGGGAAGAGTCCGAGGAAACCTTGGGCTCTTTCCATTTTAGTCGATTGTGATATAATACATAAAGTTAAGACGAGGTCACAATTTTTTAATATTTGAGCTAATCCAGGCTTTGTTTGAAAAAGCTGAAGGAGTGAACGATGCATATGTTTAATTTGAATGAGATCAAAGAGTTGATTGAATTGGTGGACAAGACTTCCGTACAGGAACTGGAAATTGAAAACGAAGGCGCTCGCCTGAGTATCCGAAAACCGGGTAAAACCGAGTTCGTGCAAATGCAGCCGGCCGTTGTGACCGGTGCGGCCGCAGTTCCTGCAGCCAGCGTATCGGCCCCGGTTGCTGAAAGTGCCGCCGAAACGGTGCAGCGTCCGGCAGAAGCCGCGGCCAATTTACATACAATTGTCTCTCCGATGGTCGGTACGTTTTACCGTGCCGCCTCTCCCGAGGCTAATCCGTTTGTAAATATCGGCGACAAGGTCGGGGAGAAAACGACGGTTTGCATCATTGAAGCCATGAAGCTGATGAACGAGCTGGAGGCCGAGATTAAAGGCGAGATTATCGATATTCTCGCGGAGAACGGACAGCTTGTGGAGTACGGGCAGCCTCTCTTTTTGGTGAAGCCGGAGTGATCGATAGGCCGTGCCTTTTATTAGGTAGGGGTAAGCTTTTCCAAGGAGGATGGAAACTGTGAACTTTCATAAAATACTGATAGCGAACCGGGGAGAAATCGCGGTTCGAATTATTCGGGCTTGCCGTGAGATGGGGATTTCCACGGTTGCCGTATATTCCGAAGCGGACAAGGATTCCCTTCATGTCCGGCTGGCGGACGAGGCCTACTGCATCGGTCCGACTCTGGCGAAGGACAGCTATTTGAACTTCACCAACCTGATGAGCGTAGCGACGCTGACCGAATGCGACGCGATCCATCCGGGATACGGTTTCCTGGCCGAGAACGCCGACTTCGCCGAAATCTGCGGTTCCTGCAACATCGCCTTCATCGGCCCTTCGCCGGAAGCCATCACCAAGATGGGCGACAAGGCCGTGGCGAAGCAGACGATGAAAGAAGCGAACGTACCGGTAATTCCGGGCTCCGACGGCCTGATCGAGGATCTGGAGCAAGCCGTGATGGTGGCGCGTGACATCGGTTACCCGGTCATCATCAAAGCGACGGCCGGAGGCGGGGGCAAAGGCATTCGGATCGCCGAGGACGAGGAATCGTTGATCAAGCAGATTACGACCGCCCAGCAAGAAGCGCAAAAAGCGTTCGGCAACGCCGGCGTTTATCTGGAAAAGTACTTGACCGGCATGAAGCACGTCGAGATCCAGATTATCGCCGACAAGCACGGCAATGCCGTTTATCTCGGCGAGCGCGATTGCTCCGTGCAGCGCCGGCGCCAGAAGCTGGTGGAGGAAGCGCCATGCCCGGTGATCTCGCCGGAGAAGCGGCAAGAGATGGGCGAAGCTGCGGTTCGGGCCGCGCTTGCGGTGAATTATTCCGGGGCGGGGACTCTGGAGTTTTTGCTCGGACCGGACGGTCAATTCTACTTTATGGAGATGAACACGCGGATTCAGGTAGAACATCCGGTCACCGAAATGGTTACCGGCATCGACCTTATTCGGGAAATGATCTCCGTGGCGGAAGGCAATCCGCTGTCTTTTTCCCAGGAAGACGTCGTTATTAACGGCTGGTCGATCGAATGCCGCATCAATGCGGAAGACCCTTCCCGAAATTTCATGCCTTCTCCGGGGAAAATCGGGTTTTATCTCGCGCCGGGGGGTCCGGGAGTCCGCGTGGATAGCGCCGCTTATCCCGGCTACACGATAAGTCCGCACTATGACTCCATGATCGCCAAGCTGATCGTCTGGGGGGCTACCCGTGAAGAAGCCGTGGCCAAAATGAAACGGGCCTTGGCCGAATTTGTGATTGAGGGGATTCATACGACCATACCGTTCCATCAAAAGCTGCTGGAGCATCCGGTTTTTCTGAACGGGAACTTTGACATTAAATTTCTGGAAGAATATGAGATTTAATTCCGGGGAGCGGTTTGTCATAATGAACCCGAAATGATATAGTATGTATAATAAGTGCGCGGTCTTAGACAAGAGGGCGTCATACTTATTGAGAGGTGGATGATAGAATGAGTTCTTTGCCTACGGAATTCGAACGGACCGACATCGGGGAGATTCAAATCGCTCCCGAAGTCATTGAGGTTATCGCCGGTCTTGCGACCGTGGAAGTGAAGGGCGTTGCCGGAATGAGCGGCGGCTTCGCCGGCGGCATTGCCGAACTGCTCGGACGAAAGAATTTGTCCAAGGGCGTGAAGGTGGAGGTTGGCCAACGCGAAGCGGCGGTCGATGTCTCCGTGATCGTGGAATACGGCAACCGTTTGCCCGAAGTGGCGACGGAGATTCAGCGTAACGTCAAGAGATCGATTGAAACCATGACCGGGTTGAACGTGGTGGAAGTCAACGTACATATCCATGACGTTATCTTCAAAACGGCAGAACGTTCCGAAGAAACCGATTTAAGCCACAGGGTGAAATAAGCCTGGCCTAAACCCCCGACCAATGCGTCAGGGGTTTGCTATAGTTATAGACCATTCGTTTGTATAAGGAGGCTTATAGTCGTGGCCAAAATTTTGGACAGACTCTTGCTGTTTATTTACAGCCTGAGTATCGGAGCTTTATCCGTAATCGCCATCCTCCTGTTGACGGAAGCCATTCCTTTGGAGCTGGACAAGAGCATGGAAAGGCCGGCATGGATCGCCGGCATCGCGATCGCGGCGGTCCTGTTTTTACTCAGCCTTCGTTTTTTCTACATTTCCATCCGGCGCGACCGCAACTCCCTTTCGTCGATCGATCAGCGGACGGAGTACGGGGATATTCAGATCTCCACCGAAACGATCGAAAACCTGGCGTACAAGGCCGCTTCCCGAGTTCGTGGAATTCGCGAGGTTAAGACGCGGATCCGCATTACGGAATCGGGACTGGACATTATGGTGCGGGCGTTGGTCGATGGGGATACCCCGATACCGACTTTAACGGAAGAAGTGCAGAAGCAGGTTCATGACCACGTCGAGGAAATCACAGGTATACCGGTGTCTTACGTATCCGTTTATATTGCTAACCTTGTGCAGTCGCCTGTCATCAAAAGCCGGGTTGAATAGGGGGTAGCATGGTGTTTTGGAAGCAGTTATGGGAGAGTCACAAGGGACGTTTGGTCGGGCTTGCGGCCGCCGTTTTCTTATGCCCGATCTACCTGTTCTTCGGATTTTGGAATATGCTGTTCTGCGCGCTCTTGTTGTTCATCGGGTATACCTTCGGCAAGTACAAGGATTTGGACCAGGGGCCCTTCCTTCCGTGGGGGGAACTGAAGAATTGGCTGGCGTCAAGGTGGCGTCCATTTAAATGATTCCTGTGATATGCTTCCTCCGGAAAAAGAGCATCTTTTTATTTTGCCCGTTTGCGGAGGAAGCATGCTGCAGGTTTTTTTTTGGCCGTGAGGGTAGAGATAACATCATCGGAATTTATTAAGTTGCGCGTCATGAATCGCGCGTTTTTGGCTCATGATGAAAGTAGCGGAAAGATCAAGTTCAAGGAGGCAACCTATGAAACGCAGATTGGCGAGAGAAATTGCGGTACAGTGTTTATATCATATGGAAATGAATGAAGTGCAGGCCGAAGAAGCGGTGACGATGCTGCTCACCGAAGCGGCGGGCGAGAACGAAGGCGAGGTCAAAACAAAGGATCTGGAAGGCGCCAAGGCGTTTGTTCTGGAGCTTGTGGAGGGGACATGGGACCGCAAGGAGGCGATCGACGGTTTGCTGACCGATTATTTAAAAGGATGGCAAATCAGCCGGTTGTCGAAGGTGGATCGGCAGATTTTGCGCCTGGCCGCCTATGAAATGATTTTTCGGGAGGATGTTCCCGGCAAGGTGGCCGTAAATGAGGCGATCGAACTGGCGAAGCATTTCGGTACGCCCGATTCGGGCAAATTCGTGAACGGGGTGCTCGGCAAAATGATCCAGGATTTGGATCAATTGAAGACGAAGCTATAGCATCAAGTCCGGGCAGCCATCCGGATAGATGGGCAACAATAGAAAACTCAGATAAGGAGAGGATAACATGACAGCACCACTCATTAACGGCAAGCAAGTATCGGAGGAAATTCGGGGGAGCCTGCGCGGCGAAGTCGAGCGTTTGGCCAAGCAAGGCTTTAAGCCGGGGCTGGCGGTTGTCCTTGTCGGTGAGGATCCGGCTTCCCAGGTTTATGTCCGCAACAAAGAGAAGGCCTGCCAGGATCTGGGTTACTACTCGGAAGTGCATCGTCTCCCGGCTTCGACTTCCCAGGAAGACCTGCTTGCGCTGGTGGACAAGCTGAACCGCCAGGAGAATATTCATGGGATCCTAGTGCAACTGCCCCTGCCGGGACATATCGACGAGAAATCCGTAATCGATGCCATCGCCGTGGAAAAGGATGTGGACGGATTCCATCCCGTAAATGTCGGCAATCTCGTCATCGGCGACGACAGTTTGCTCCCTTGTACGCCGGCCGGGGTCATCGAACTCATCAAGCGGACCGGGATTGAGATGGCCGGCAAGCATGCGGTCGTCATCGGCCGCAGCAATATCGTCGGCAAGCCGGTGTCTTTGCTGCTCCAGCGCGAGCATGCGACGGTCACGATGTGCCACTCCAAAACCGCCAATATGAAGGAAATAACGAAACAAGCGGACATTCTGGTCGTCGCGATCGGCCGGGCGAACTTCGTCGATGCTTCCTATGTGAAGCCGGGGGCCGTCGTGATCGACGTCGGCATGAACCGCCTGGACAATGGCAAACTGGCCGGGGACGTGGACTTTGAATCCGTGAAGGAAGTGTCCGGTCCAATCACTCCCGTGCCTGGCGGCGTAGGGCCGATGACGATTACGATGCTGATGCAGAACACATTGCTCGCCGCAAAAAGATTAAACGGCCTCGCTTAAGGATTCGGGTCCAGTTTTGGGAGAGGAGGACCCTAAATGGAGCAGCGCGTCTTATCCATTAAGGAGCTTAACCGGTATATCCGAATGAAGCTGGAATCGGACACATTGTTGTCCGAGGTGTGGATTCGGGGGGAAATCTCCAATTTCACGCACCATTCCAGCGGTCATATGTATTTTACGCTAAAGGATGCGGACAGCCGGATCAAAAGTATCATGTTCGCCTCGCATAACCAGCGGCTGGCGTTTATTCCGAAAGAGGGCACGCGCGTTATTGCGCGCGGAAACGTGTCGGTGTACGAGCGGGACGGCCAGTATCAGTTCTATGCGACCCATATGCAGCCCGACGGGATCGGCAGCCTCTATCTCGCCTATGAACAGCTGAAAGGCAAGCTGCAGGCGGAGGGGCTGTTCGCGCCCGGACGAAAGCGGAGTCTGCCCCGGTTTCCGAAGGTCATCGGGGTCATCACTTCCCCGACCGGCGCGGCGATCCGCGACATCCTGATCACGTTGCAGCGCAGGTATCCGCAGGCCGCCGTCGTGCTGCACCCGGTGCTGGTGCAGGGCAAGGGCGCTGCGCCAGCGATCGTGAAGGCGATCCGTACGCTGAACGCCCTGGGGGAGGCCGACGTGCTGATCGTCGGCCGGGGCGGCGGCTCGCTCGAAGAGCTGTGGGCGTTTAACGAGGAGCAGGTCGCTCGGGCGATCTACGAATCGGCGATTCCTGTCATTTCGGCCGTCGGCCATGAAACCGACTTTACGATCGCCGATTTCGTCGCCGACCTGCGGGCCGCAACGCCCACCGCCGCCGCGGAGCTCGCCGTGCCGCACGCGGCCGAGCTGAAGGCGCAGCTGCGCCAGCGCGAGCAGGCGCTGCAGCAGAGCCTGCAGCACCGCTTGGCGCAGGCGCGCGAGCGGCTCCGCCGGCTCCAGGCGTCGCCGGCGCTGCGGCAGCCGCAGCGGTCGCTGCTCCAGCACGCGGAGCGGCTGGACATGCTTAAAGCGCGGCTGCAGCAGGGAATGGCGTCCCGCGCCGAGCTGACGGCCGCCAGGCACGACCGTCTGCACCAGCGTCTGTTGCGCTACCATCCGCAGGAGAGCCTGCTCTTTGCCAAGCGGCGCCGGAGCGAAGGGGAACGGCTGTTGCGCCAGGCAATGACCGCCATCCTGAAGGATAAAGCCCGGCAGCTGTCGTACGGCATCCGTCAGCTTGACGCCTTAAGCCCGCTGAAGGTGATGGGGAGGGGCTACAGCCTCGTCTATGACGAGCCCGGGACCAGGCTGATCAAATCGCTGAATGATGTCGAGCCCGGCGATATGATCAAAGTAAAGATGACTGACGGGGAGTTGGATTGCCAGGTTTGGGGAATGCGGAAAGGAGAGGAGAACGAACATGGCGAAAGAAACACAGGAACAGGAGAAGGAACAGGAGCTTAATTTCGAAGATGCGATGAACCGGTTGGAGGATATCGTGTCCCAGTTGGAACGGGGGGACGTACCGCTGGAACAGGCGATCGAATTGTTCCAGAGCGGTATGCGGCTTTCCCAGCTTTGCAGCCAAAAGCTGACGCAGGTCGAACGGAAAATCGAAATGATCGTGGACAATGACGGCGAAATCGGGAAAAAACCGTTTCAACCACAGATAGAGGAGAGCGATGCACTTGGCTAAGCCTTCAATAAACGATTACATCGGGGAGATTTCCGGGCTCGTGGGCACGAGGCTGGAATCCTTCCTGCCGGGAGCCTGGGAAGTGCCGGAGAGCCTCGCGAAATCGATGGAGTATTCGCTGATGGCCGGCGGCAAACGGCTGCGGCCCCTGCTGGTCATTGCCGCGGCGGAGTCGCTGGGGGCGAGCCGGGAGGCTGCGCTGCCCGTCGCCTGCGCCGTGGAAATGGTACATACGTATTCGCTGATCCATGATGATCTGCCGGCGATGGATGACGATGATTTCCGGCGCGGGAAACCGACCAATCATAAGGTGTTCGGGGAGGCGACAGCGGTATTGGCGGGCGACGGCTTGCTGACGCATGCTTTTTACAGTGTGGTTCAAGCGGCGCGGCAGCCCGGCGTAAAGGTGGAAGAGGTGCTCTCGATCGTGGAGGAGTTGGCCGTTTATGCCGGTCCATCCGGCATGGTAGGCGGCCAGGTCGCGGATATGGAAGGGGAGCAAGGTCTGACCGACCTGAAGCGGCTTCAATACATTCATGAGCGCAAAACCGGTGACTTAATCGTATTTTCCTTAAAAGCCGGCGGGCGGATCGCTTCCGCCACGGAAGAACAGCTGAAGGCACTGGAAATCTATGGGCGAGCTCTGGGGCTTGCTTTTCAGATTCAGGACGATATTTTGGATTTGGTCGGAGATGAAGCGAAACTGGGCAAAAAAACGCAAAGCGACGTTAAGCAGAAGAAGGTGACCTACCCCTATTTCCTAGGCTTGGAGGCATCCCGCGCCGAGGTGGACCGGCTGACCCGCTCGGCCAAGGAAGCGGTTACTTGCGGCGGTATTCCGAACCCCGAGCGTTTATTGGATATCGCCGATTATTTATTGAACAGGGACCATTGACCCCCGGTATGGTTTCTTCCTGGGGGATGGATGTGATATAATAAAGGCTATTATCTCAAAGTATGGGTAACAGGTTCAATTCGGAATGACGACTATGCTTTATTCTTCAAGAAATCCATTCAGGAAAGCGGGGAATCCAGGTGCTGCTTTCACAGATTAAGGGACCCGGCGATTTGAAGTCATGCTCCATCGAGGAATTGACTCCGCTAGCGGCCGATATTCGCCAGTTCTTAATTGAAAAGCTGTCCGTTACGGGCGGACATTTGGCTCCCAATCTGGGGGTGGTCGAGCTGACTATCGCCCTGCACTACTGTTACAACAGCCCTCAGGATAAATTTATTTTCGACGTGGGGCATCAAGCCTATGTTCATAAAATTTTGACCGGACGCATGGATCGTTTCGATACGCTGCGGATGAAAGACGGGCTATGCGGTTTCGTCAAACGGTGCGAAAGCGAGCATGACGTCTGGGAGGCGGGACACAGCAGTACCTCGCTGTCCGCGGCGATGGGGATGGCTCTGGCCCGCGATCTTAAGGGAGAGAAACATAAAGTCATCGCCATCATCGGCGACGGGGCGCTGACCGGAGGCATGGCCTTTGAGGCTTTGAACCATATCGGGCATGAGAAGAAAGATCTCATGGTCATCCTGAACGATAACGAAATGTCGATCGCCCCCAACGTCGGCGCGATGCACAATTATTTGACGAAGCTTCGCTCCGACCGGAATTATTTGCGGGCCAAGGATGAAGTCGAACAGTTGCTGAAGAAAATTCCCGCGGTTGGCGGGAAACTCGCCAAGACGGCGGAGAAATTGAAGGATAGCCTGAAATACATGATGGTTTCCGGCGTGTTGTTCGAAGAACTCGGGTTTAAATATCTGGGGCCCGTGGACGGCCACGATTTGCCGGGTCTGATCGATTCTTTCAAGCAAGCCAACAACGTCAACGGGCCGGTTCTGGTGCACGTACTGACGACAAAGGGCAAGGGCTACACGCCGGCGGAGGAAGATTCGTTCAAATGGCACGGCATTTCCACGCCTTACAAAATTGAATCGGGACAGCTGCTTAAGGCCGTCGGCAACCCGACTTACACCGACGTATTCGGAAGCACGTTGATCGAGCTGGCCGAGCTGGATGACAGGATTGTTGCCGTCACACCGGCGATGCCCGGCGGGTCCGGTTTGGTGAAGTTCGGGGAGCGGTTCCCCGGCCGAATGATCGACGTCGGAATCGCAGAGCAGCATGCGGCGACCATGTGCGCGGCGCTGGCGATGGAAGGCATGAAGCCGGTATTTGCCGTATATTCGACATTTATGCAGCGGGCTTATGACCAAATCGTCCATGACATTTGCCGTCACAACGCCAATGTGATGTTCGCCATCGACCGCGCGGGTTTTGTGGGGGCCGACGGCGAAACGCATCAAGGCGTGTTTGACATCGCTTTTTTACGCCATATTCCCAATATGGTTCTGATGATGCCGAAAGACGAGAATGAACTCCGTCACATGATGAAGACCGCGCTGGAGTATAACGACGGGCCGATCGGTTTCCGCTATCCACGCATCAATGTGCCCGGGGTTCCGCTGGACGAGGAGCTGGTCCCGCTTCCGATCGGGAGTTGGGAGATGCTCCGAGAAGGGGACGGCCCGGTCATTATTGCGGTAGGCCCGATGGTGCAGGTGGCCGAGGAGGCCGCGGAGATGCTGAAGCGCGAAGGCGTTCAGGCCGCGGTGGTCAACGCCAGATTCCTGAAGCCGATGGATGAAGGAATGCTTATGGAACTAGCCGGGCGGGGCCAACACATGATCGTGCTGGAGGAAGCCTCCCGGGCGGGCAGCTTGGGCAGCGCGGTGCTGGAGTTTTATGCGGAGCGGGACTTGTCCGGTCTGGACATTTCAGTAATGGGCGTACCCGACCGGTTCATCGAACACGGCAGTATCAAGGAACAGCTCGAGGAAGTTGGTTTAACCGCGGAGGATGTAGTTCGGAAAGTTCATAAACTCCGTGCCGGCCAAAACCTCCGTTTAGCCAAAGAATAAATAAATCAGTACGGTGAAAGCTCGCTGGCGGAAATTCCGTCCGCGAGTTTCTCCTTTCACCGGGAACGTCAGGAGAATGGGAATGTCCGAATCCAAGGAAAGAATCGATGTCCTGCTGGTGGAGCAGGGTTTTTTTGAAAGCAGGGAAAAAGCGAAAGCCGCGATAATGGCGGGGCTTGTCTTGAGCGGGTCGGAACGGATCGACAAGGCGGGGATGAAAGTTCCGCGCAGCATCCCCATTACGGTCAAAGGGGCCGTCCATCCTTATGTGAGCCGAGGCGGCTTGAAGCTGGAAAAAGCGCTCAAGGAATTCGGCATCGACCTGAACGGAAGGATTATGCTTGATATCGGCTCCTCTACCGGAGGATTTACCGACTGTGCGCTTCAACACGGAGCCCGTTACGTTTACGCGATCGATGTGGGGTATAACCAGTTGGATTGGTCGCTCCGCAACGATGAGCGCGTAAACGTCAAAGAGCGGACGAATTTCCGCTATATGACTCCAGCCGATCTGGACGGGCCCATTCCGGATTTCGCCAGCATCGACGTGTCGTTCATATCGCTGAAAATTATTCTTCCGCCGCTCCTGCAGCTTCTCTCCCGTCCCGCCGATATCGCCGCGCTGATTAAACCGCAGTTTGAAGCCGGGCGGGAAAAGGTAGGGAAATCGGGCGTGGTTCGTGACCCGAAAGTGCATCAGGAGGTTCTGGAGACGGTGTTGAAAGAGGCACTGGATCTTGGATTTTCCTTGCAGGGACTTACTTTTTCGCCGATTACCGGCGGGGAAGGGAATATTGAGTTCCTTGCGCATTTCGGGCTCGGAAGGGAAGGCGGCGGTCTCTCCACCGATTCCGGAAATATCAAGGAAATCGCCCGTAAGGTCATTGAAGAGGCAGGGCGTAAATTTCAGGCAAACCCGTCTTCGTGACGGGTTTTTCGCATGCTCGGGATTGCAAGCGGAACAAATGTTCCCTATAATAGAGATGATTAAATTTCGAACTCCGCCCGGGATTTTGGCAAAACACAACAGGAGCTCGGCCATCCGCGTCGAATACAACCACTGAGGTGATTGTGATGGGTGGGTTTTCAGACGCGATGCTGATGTTGCTGATTGCCGCCATCGGCCTGTATCTCGGGTACCGCGGATTTCGCTCCTGGGTTCGCAAACCTTATACCTTAAGATCCGGAATCGGTTTTCGAATGAACGAGGAGATTGTGGAACATCCCGCCGTGGATTTGCTGGAAGCTTCCGGATATGAAGTGGTCAGCGACAAACTGAAGGTGCCGCTTGCTTTCAAGGTGGACGGGAGCATCATGCACAGCAGACTTTTTATCGACTATATCGCGACCAAAGACGGGGAATTCTATCTGGTAAGAACCGCCAGGGAACGAATGGCCATAGAATGGACGGGCAGCGGAATGCGAAAGGAACTGCTTCCTTATTTGCTTCTGTATCCGGATTGCGCCGGCGTGCTTTATTTGGATGCGGATCAGGGGATGCTGAAAGAAATCACCCTTATCGCCGACGATGAAGAAGAAGGGTAATCAGACCGTAAAAGGGATTTGGAGGACGTTATGAAAGGTCAACGACACATTAAAATACGAGAAATTATTACGAACCGGGAGATCGAAACCCAGGACGAGCTTGTGGAATCGCTCAGGAGCTCCGGTTTTCAGGTGACGCAAGCGACCGTTTCGCGGGATATCAAGGAGCTTATGCTGATCAAGGTGCCGACGGATGACGGAAGGTACAAATACTCCATGCCGACGGCCCAGCGCTACAACCCTGTACAGAAACTGCAGCGCGCACTGGTCGACAGCTTCGTACATATCGACCACACCGGCAACCTGGTTGTGGTGAAATGCCTTCCCGGAACAGCCAACTCCGTAGCCGTGTTGCTCGACAACATGGAATGGTCGGACCTGCTCGGGACGATTTGCGGGGACGATACGATCCTGCTGATTTGCCGCAGCGAAGAGTACAGTTTGTTCATTATCGATCAAATTATGGGGTTTATTTCTTAATTCTATGATCTGCTGTCGAAGGGAGTTGCTGTCACGTTGTTAGTCCATTTGTCGATTCGAAATTTAGCGGTTGTGGAATCGGTGGATATTACGTTTCATCCCGGGTTTCATGTACTGACCGGGGAGACGGGCGCCGGTAAATCGATTATTATCGATGCTTTAGGACTGATTGCCGGAGGACGCGGTTCGGCCGATTTGATCCGTTACGGCTGTGAGAAAGCGGAAATGGAGGCCGCTTTTGACCTTCCTGAAGGTCATGGCGTCTGGTCATTGCTTTCCGGGTTCGGAATCAGCGCCGAGCCGGAAGAGTCGCTGATCATCCGGCGGGAGATCAGTGCGCAAGGGAAGAGTACGGCCAGAATCAATGGACAGCTTGTGAATCTGACTATGCTTCGCGAGGTCGGGGAGAGCCTGATCAACCTGCACGGACAGCATGAACATCAAACCCTGCTGCGCCCCGAACGCCATCTGGAACTGCTCGATGCGTACGGATATGAGACGATCGGACCGGTAAAGGAAGATTACCAGGAGACCTACGCCTCTTATGTGAAGGTGAACAAGGAATGGAACGAGCTGCGCAATACCAGCCAGCAAGCGCTGCAAATGTTGGATTTGTACAGATTCCAGCTGGAAGAGATTGCGGCGGCCGCTTTGAAGCCGAGCGAAGATGAATGGCTTACGGAAGAGAGGGTAAGACTATCCCATAGCGAGAAAATGATGGATGCCGTCTCCCAAGCTTACGAGCTGCTTTACGGTCAACAAGGACTCGAAGCGGTGGCCAAAGCGATTTCGCGTCTTACCGAGGTGGCCGGTTATGACAGCAAAGGGATTCCTCCACTGCTTGAACAGCTGCAAACGGCTTATTACCAACTTGAGGACGTGTCATTCGGTTTGCGTTCTTACCGGGAGAATATCGAGTTTAATCCCGTCCGGCTGGAAGAGGTGGAAGACCGGCTGAATCTCATTTCCTCAATGCGGCGGAAATACGGGGATAGCGTCGAAGGAATTCTGGAATATTACAATAAAATACGGCATGAGAGCGAAACGCTTGAAAATAAGGACGAACTGCTCGAGAAGCTGCAAGAGAAGCGGGAGCAGTTGCTTGCTGCTTTGTTGGAAAAGGCCTCGAAACTGAGCGAAGCGCGACGAAAGAAAGCCGATGAGCTGGCGATTCAAATCGAGCAGGAGCTCAAGGATTTGCAAATGGGCCGAACTTCTTTCCAGGTGAAGCTGAGTCCGATGGAGGATTCGGCGAATGGGATCGATTGGAACGGAAAAAAGGTCCGACCGGGCAAGCAAGGTATCGACAGCGCCGAATTCTTAATTTCACCGAATCCCGGGGAACCGCTGCGTCCGCTTGGCAAGATTGCTTCAGGTGGGGAGTTGTCCCGGATTATGCTGGCGCTTAAGAGCATATTTGCCCGTCATGATGAGGTGCCGGTGCTGATATTTGACGAAGTCGATACCGGCGTAAGCGGCCGGGCGGCACAATCGATCGCCGAGAAGCTGTACCGCCTTTCGCAAACTTGCCAGGTTTTCTCCATCACGCATCTTCCGCAAGTGGCTTGTATGGCCGATCAGCAGTACTTGATTGAAAAGGTGGTCGAAGACGGCCGAACCATGACACGGGTCGAAGAACTCACCGATAAACAACGGGTGATGGAACTGGCACGCATGCTCGGCGGTGTGGAAATCACGGACAAAACAAAGCATCATGCCAAGGAAATGCTGAATTTGGCCAAGGCGCAAAAACGGAAATAACTACGCGGTTCGGACGAAGTTCAATGGCACCCACTAGCGGTCGGAATTGGCTCCTTATGCAATCCTGCCAAGGTCCGGGTTAATCATTGACAGTAATAAAAGACCTGACCCGGGGTATCTTATAGGTACGCAATTGGCGACCACCTTTTTCGTCAAGCGAAAGAAGCAAAGGGAGCGTGACAGCCATTGAACCCGAACCTCAGGAAAAGACTGCTCGGCCTTTTATTTGCCTTCTTCTTTTGTTTTTTTGGCACCTCCGCCGCCGAGGGGCATTTGCCTGAATTGCCGGATGAACTGCGTCTGTTCCAGGGACAAGGGCGGCAACTGCATCTGGCTTTGCCCGTACATGCAAGTGTAAGTGTGGACCGCCCGGACATTGTCAGGTTAAACGGTCAAACGACCCCATCCATGGAAGTTTCTTTAGGGAATCCCCTGGAACTGTCCCCCATGAGCAGCGGTGAAGCGAAGCTTCAAATGAAATTATTCGGTAAACTCCCTCTTAAAACCGTGAAGGTAAATGTGATTCCCGATTTAAAAGTCATACCTGGCGGTCAGACAATCGGCGTTAAGGTGAAGTCCGCCGGTATTCTCGTTGTGGGGCATCATCAGGTGAGCGACGGCGCCAAGAAGGTTTCACCGGGTGAGGCCGCAGGCATTCAGGTGGGTGATTTGATTACGCATATGAATGGAACTGAACTAAAGGATGTCAAAGATGTTGCCGAGCTGGCGGGACAGGCAGGTGACTCTGGCAAGCCGCTGAAAGTCAGTTATCAGCGAAATGGAAAAGCGCTGACGACGCAATTGCACCCGGCTTATGACGGTCAGGACAAGGCTTGGAGACTTGGCCTTTATATCCGTGACTCCGCGGCGGGCGTCGGCACTTTAACCTTCTATGCACCGAATCAAGGCGTGTATGGGGCGCTTGGCCATGTCATCACCGATATGAATACGCAAACCCCGATCGTTGTGGGAAGCGGACAAATTTTGCAATCGAGCGTTACTTCCATTTCCAAGAGTGAGAGTGGAGAACCGGGGGAAAAAAGAGCACATTTCATCAGGGAAGGCAAAACGCTGGGGAATATCGAACGGAACACGCATTTCGGCATTTTCGGCCGCATGGATCAAAATCCGGAATATAGCGTGTACCAAAAGCCGATTCCGGTCGCTTTTTCCGAAGAAATCCAGGAGGGGCCAGCGGAAATTTTAACCGTTGTCGAGGGGCAAAAGGTGGAGAGGTTCAAAGTGGAGATCGTGCACGTTTCCAAGCAAAGCGCTCCCGAGACCAAAGGCATCGTTCTGCGAATTACCGATCCGCGGCTGATTGAGAAGACCGGCGGTATTGTCCAGGGAATGAGCGGCAGCCCGATTATTCAAAACGGAAAATTGATCGGTGCGGTAACCCATGTATTCGTCAACGATCCGCGCTCCGGCTATGGTTGCTTTATCGAATGGATGCTGCAGGATGCCGGCATCCTGCAGGGACCTGCACAAAATCTTAAGGCGGGCTAATTCGCCTTAAGATTTTTTTTACGCTTAGCGGCGTGTAAAGGATTGTCGAAAAATAATGGATAAGGCAATAAAATGTAAATAAATGAATAATTATATCTCAAGTAAATAAAAAAATAAAGAAAAATAATTTTCGACAGAAGGAATTTACTTTTGTATGTCGAATCCTTATTCTGGAAGAGAAGAAAATAAAAATACTTAATTTTATTTACTTTAAGGAGGACAAAGGTCAGTGCAGAAAATTGAAGTGTTGTTGGCGGATGATAATCGAGAATTTACGAATTTGCTCGCGGAATACATTTCGGGGCAGGACGACATGGTCGTCTCGGGAATCGCTTATAACGGGGAAGAAGTGCTGGACATGGTCGACAACGCGTCGAAGGTGCCGGACGTACTGATTTTGGACATCATTATGCCGCACCTGGACGGGTTGGGTGTCCTTGAGCGACTGCGCGACTTAAACTTGAACCCGCAGCCTAAAATCATCATGCTTACGGCTTTCGGCCAGGAGAACATCACCCAGCGGGCCGTCCAATTAGGGGCTTCGTACTATATCCTTAAGCCATTCGATATGGAGGTGCTGGCCAACCGGATTCGTCAATTGGTAGGTGTCCAAACCACATCGGGTGCGTCGGCGGCGACGTTTACCAAGTCCAATGTGGTGCCTTTGGGAAAAGGAAAAAATCTCGACGCAAATATTACTTCCATCATTCATGAAATCGGCGTACCTGCTCATATTAAGGGATATCAGTATTTGCGCGAAGCGATTACGATGGTGTACAACAATATCGAAATTTTGGGAGCCATCACCAAAACACTGTACCCGGCGATTGCGGAGAAATTCAAAACTACGCCATCCCGCGTGGAGCGCGCGATTCGTCATGCGATCGAGGTCGCCTGGACTCGCGGCAATATCGACTCAATCAGCCATTTGTTCGGATACACGATCAATATCAGCAAATCCAAGCCGACCAACAGCGAGTTCATCGCGATGGTGGCCGACAAACTGCGGATTGAGCATAAGGTGTCTTGAAGGGATGCGGGGACAGGCAGCAAGGATCAGGATTAAGTCCGTCCCCCCTCCGGGAAAAAGGAAGCAACGGTGTCTCGATAAACTTTTGTATGTTTTACGCATTCATCTTGGCGCAAAATCGCATAAGCAGACGAGACCGCAGCCTCAGCGGTCTTTTTTCTGTTGAGGAGCGAAAAGAAATCTAAAGAGGTGTGGTCATCGTTTCCCTCTATGTTTCTCAAAGAATGATACAATAGTGGAAGGCTTGAGTCAGGAGGATTAAGGGATGCAAAAATCAAATGAACAAAAATCGAATGAATTACTTCTTGAACGGTTTGTGGAACGCCCCGGATTGGAGCGGGAGGAGCGGGCACTGATACGCGAAGCGATGCAAGAGCTCGCCGATCTGCGGGCGGAAAACGAGCGCTTGCGGAAAACCATCCTTCGGCTAAGGTCGGCAAGCACGCCGAGAATGTCCAGCAAATTAAAGGATGCGCTCTATGAATAAGCTTAAGGGTAAAATAAAAGATCTTTCCTCTTCAGGTGAAGAAGAAAGATCTTTTGGCGTTTTTCGGTTATTTCTGCGAAGTGGTTTGCGGCGCGGCTTGCCGTGCTTTTTTGCGCGGTCCGGCATAATTGCGCTTACGATCGCGAAAATAAATCCAACCGCCCAAAAATCCGATGCCCAGTACAAACAGCAAAAGCCCCACCGTAAAGTTTAGCCAGTCAAAGGAAACTTGGGTAAGCGAGTCGTCTCCGTGTTGAGACATATATATGAACAAGGCGTCTTTCATTTTTAGAAAGCCTGTCATGGCGGCAATGCCGGGGATGACTAAAATGACGATGGCAAGAAAACGGGATAGCATCAGTTTCATAAAGTTACGCTACTTCCTTTCACGTCGGGGTCATTTTCACTTATCATACAATCTTCCCGGCGTTCTGTCCATGCGGGAGCCGGTTTGTAATAGCGGAAAAACAAGGTACAATGATAAAAGAAAATCAATCAATGAAGAATGGTGGAGAGTAGAAATGACGATTACTTGCGATGTGGCGGTACTCGGGGGAGGAACCGGCGGATATATCGCCGCGATTACTGCGGCTCAGTTGGGGAAAGAGGTTGTGATCATCGAAAAGGACAAGCTGGGCGGAACTTGCCTGCACCGCGGATGCATTCCGAGCAAATCGCTGCTCCGGAGCGCCGAACTGTTCGCGCAAATGAAGGACAGCGTCAGTTACGGCATCGAAACGGCCGGGGTTTCCCTGGTGTTTCCGAAGGTTCAGGAACGGAAGCAAGGCATTGTCGATCAATTGCACAAAGGCGTGCAGTATTTGATGCGCAAACATAAAATCAAGGTGCTCGAGGGGAAGGGGCGGATTATCGGGCCATCGATTTTTTCGCCAAAAAGCGGAGCCGTGGCGGTAGAACTGAGCGATGGCGAAATGGAGACGGTCGTCCCGACCAACCTGATCATCGCTACGGGATCGCGTCCCCGGACGCTTCCGGGCTTGACGCCGGACGGGGTTCACGTCCTGAGCAGCGATGAAGCACTGACGCTCGAAAGGCTGCCGGATTCCATGATCATTATCGGCGGGGGCGTGATCGGGGTGGAATGGGCTTCCCTGCTGCATGATTTCGGCGTCAAGGTAACTGTTGTCGAAGCCGCGGAACAGCTGCTTCCGGCCGAAGACGTGGAAGTGGCCCGCGAGCTGCAGAAGCAGCTTCAGCGCCGGGGGATCGAAGTGCTGACCGGCGTTAAGGTGCTGACCGATACGTACCAGGTCAAAGAGAACCGCGTACATATTTCGGCTCAACACGGTGAAACAATTATTGAATTGGAAGGCGATCAACTGCTGGTCTCGGTCGGCCGGCAGGCCAATGTGGAGAATATCGGGCTGGAGAATACCGATATCGGATTGCAGCAGGGCTTTATCCGCGTCAATGAGCATATGCAAACGACAGAGCCTCATATCTACGCGATCGGCGATTGTATCGGCGGTCTGCAGTTGGCGCATGCCGCCAGCCACGAAGGCATTGTGGCGGTAAACCATTTGGCGGGTGAGCCGTCGCATGGCTATAGAACCGAGCAGGTTCCGCGCTGCGTTTACTCCCGGCCGGAAGTGGCTTCCGTCGGCTGGACCGAGGCCGAAGCCAAGCGCCAGGGAAGGGACGTAAAAACGGCGAAGGTTCCTTTTACCGCGATCGGGAAAGCTTTGGTACAAGGGGAGCCGGAAGGATTTGTAAAGATGGTCGCCGATGCCGAAACCGAGGATTTGCTCGGGGTACAAATCATCGGGGCCCATGCGACGGAGTTGATCGCACAGGCCGCGCTGGCCCAACTGCTTGACGCAACACCGTGGGAAATCGGCCAAGCCGTTTACGCCCATCCGTCACTCTCCGAAATTATCGGGGAAGCGGCTCTGGCTATTGAAGGGCGCTCTCTTTCCCTTTAAGTGACAACTATTATTTTCTTTTTCCGGCAAAAGGGATTATAATAGGGTTATCCCAAGTCTTAGTACCAGGTTTTAAGATGAGATAAATAAAGACGCGGGTCCAATTAAAGGAGGTAACTCCCATGAATGCGAAAAGCTCTTTACAAACACAACCCCAACATGAGCAGCTCGGATTGTCGGATGCCAAAGTGGTGGACATGTACAGATATATGCTGCTTGCGCGGAAGTTCGATGAACGGAATTTACTGCTGCAGCGGGCGGGCAAAATAAATTTTCACGTCTCCGGAATCGGACAGGAAACCGCACAGGTTGCGGCCGCGTTTGCCCTGAATCGCGAGCGGGATTATTTTTTGCCCTATTATCGCGATTACGGGTTCGTGCTGTCCGTCGGCATGACGTTGAAAGAACTGATGCTCTCCGCGTTTGCCAAAGCGGAAGACCCGAACAGCGGCGGCCGTCAAATGCCGGGGCATTTCGGCAGCAAACGGCTGCGGATCGTGACCGGCTCCAGCCCGGTAACGACGCAGGTGCCGCATGCGGTCGGCATCGCCCTGGCGGCCAAGATGAAGAAGCAGGACATCGTGTCTTTTGTGACGTTTGGCGAAGGGTCCAGCAACCAGGGCGATTTTCACGAAGGATTGAACTTTGCCGGGGTACAGAAACTGCCGGTCATTTTTATGTGCGAAAACAACCAATACGCCATTTCCGTACCGGTCAAGAAACAGCTCGGGGGCAAAGTGTCCGATCGGGCGCTCGGCTACGGCTTCCCCGGAATCCGCGTCGATGGCAATGACGCCTTGGAAGTGTATCGGGTCGTCAAAGAAGCGCGGGAACGTGCCGTTCGCGGCGAGGGTCCAACCTTGATCGAAGCGATGATGTACCGGTTATCGCCCCATTCAACCTCCGATAATGATCTGGCTTACCGGACCAAGAAGGAAGTGGAGGAAAACTGGAAGAAGGACGGGATTCCGAAGATGAAGTCCTATCTTATCCAGCACGGCTTGTGGAGCGAGGAACAGGATGAGGCGCTGCACCGGGAAATTTCGCAACAGCTCAAGGATGCCATCGAAGCGGCCGAGCTGGCGCCGTTCCCGAAGCCGGAAGATACGCTTCTGCACGTGTACGCCAGCGAAGGGGAGGAATAAGCGATGCCGGTTATGGAATATATCGATGCGATTCGTCTCGCCATGAAGGAAGAAATGGAACGTGACGAGAACGTATTTGTGCTTGGCGAAGACGTCGGCGTCAAGGGCGGCGTGTTCACGACGACCAAAGGGCTTCAGGAGCAATTCGGGGAACTCCGCGTGCTGGATACGCCGTTGGCGGAGTCCGCGATTGCGGGTGTGGCAATCGGCGCGGCCATGTACGGCATGAAGCCGATCGCGGAGATGCAGTACTCCGACTTCATGCTCCCCGCCACGAACCAGATCATCAGCGAGGCGGCCAAAATCCGCTATCGCTCCAACAACGATTGGAACTGTCCGGTGGTTGTTCGGGCTCCGATCGGCGGCGGGATCTTTGGCGGGTTGTACCATTCCCAATGTACGGAATCGATATTCTTCGGAACTCCGGGACTGAAAATCGTTGCACCGTATTCGGCTTATGACGCCAAGGGGCTGCTCAAAGCCGCCGTCCGGGACCCGGACCCGGTATTGTTCTTCGAGAACAAAAAATGCTACAAGCTGATTAAAGAGGATGTGCCGGAGGACGACTACATCGTTCCCATTGGCAAGGCCAACGTGCTCCGCGAAGGTACCGACATCACCGTGATCGGATACAGTCTCCCGCTTCATTTTGCGATGCAGGCGGCGGCCGAGCTTGAGGCGGAACAGGGAATCAGCGCGCACATCTTGGATCTGCGCACCCTTCAGCCGCTGGACCGCGAGGCGATCGTGGAAGCGGCGCGGAAGACAGGGAAGGTACTGATCGTGCATGAAGACAACAAGACCGGAGGCGTGGGCGCCGAGGTAACGGCGATCATCGCGGAGGAATGCCTGTTCGAACTGGATGCGCCGATTCAGAGACTGTGCGGGCCCGATGTGCCAGCGATGCCGATTAGCCCGCCGATGGAGAAGTTTTTTATGCTGAGCAAGGATAAAGTTAAAGAAGCGATGCTGCAATTGGCGCTTTTTTAAAGCATGGGAGTGAATGCGGATATGTCAAGCAACAAACAACTAACCGATGTCGTTATGCCTCAACTCGCCGAATCGCTCGTCTCGGCCACGATCGGCAAGTGGCTGAAGAAGCCGGGTGACCGGGTTGAGCAGTATGAACCGATTTGCGAGGTGATTACGGACAAGGTGAATGCGGAGATTCCGTCGACCCTGGACGGGATTATGGGCGAGCTTCTGGCGGAGGAAGGTCAGGAAATCTCGGTCGGCACCGTGATCTGCCGGATCGAGACGGAAATTGCGGCTGCGGCCCCGGCGGCTCCAGGCGTAGCGCGGACGGAAGCTCCCGAGCCTGCCGTCCCGGCGGTCGAAGCCGGGGAAGGCTCGCAGCGTCACCGCTACTCGCCGGCGGTCCAAACCTTGGCCGCGGAGCACGGCGTCGACCTCCGGTCCGTGCCCGGCACCGGGCTGGGCGGCCGGATTACGCGCAAGGATGTGCTCGCCTATATTGCGGGCGGCGGCGGAACTTCCGCCCCGGCGCCGACTCAGGCACCGGTACAGCCTGCCGCCGGCAGTCAGGCTTCACATCCGGCGCTGCAGCCGGCCGCAGCCCCGCCGGCGATTTCTGTCGTCGCGGACTTGAGCCGGGCGGCTTCCGAACCGGTCCGCCATTCCGGCCTGCATTTGACCGAAACACCGCGCATCCCGACAATCGAAGTTGAGGGCGAAGACCGTTCCGAGTATTTTATCGACGTCACGCCGATTCGCAATACGATTGCAACCCGGATGCGCCAGAGCGTGTCGGAGATTCCGCACGGCTGGATGATGATTGAGGTGGACGTGACGAACCTCGTCCAGCTCCGCAACAAAATCAAGGACGAGTTCAAGCGCAAAGAAGGGGTCAACCTGACCTATTTGGCCTTCCTGCTTAAAGCGGTCGTGAGCGCGATCAAGGATTATCCGATCATGAACTCGGTTTGGGCCGTAGATAAAATTATCGTCAAACGCGACATTAACATTTCCCTGGCCGTGGGGACGGAGGATTCGGTCCTGACTCCGGTCATCAAGAAGGCCGACCAGAAAAATATCGCCGGACTGGCCCGGGAGATCGAAGAGCTGGCGACCAAAGTTCGGGCTGGCAAACTGAAGCTCGACGATATGCAGGGCGGCACCTTTACGGTCAACAATACGGGCTCTTTCGGCTCGATCTTGACGCAGCCGATCATCAACTATCCGCAGGCGGCGATTTTGACCTTCGAATCCATCGTGAAGAAGCCGGTTGTCATCAACGACATGATTGCCGTCCGGTCGATGGCCAATCTGTGCCTGTCTCTCGATCACCGCATTCTGGACGGTGTAATTTGCGGAAGGTTTATGCAGCGCGTAAAAGACAACATGGAAAGTTATTCGCTAGATACGCAAGTCTATTGATCTGGAGGCAGCGGCAATGACGAAATCCTTGCATATTTCTTACATCCGCGAGATGGAGTACGGAGAGGCTTGGGAAAAGCAGAAGCAGCTCGTTCGGGCCATTGATGAACAGCAGCAGGGGGAACACCTGCTGCTTCTTCAGCATCCGCCGACCTATACGATCGGCTCGCAGCGCCATCCCGAGCACCTTCTGCTCGGACCCGAGCAGCTGCGTGAACAAGGCATCGCCCTGTTTGAAATCGACCGCGGCGGGGATATTACATACCATGGCCCCGGTCAGTTGGTAGGCTATCCTCTTTTGTATCTTGAAGCGGGAAAAGGGCTGGATTTACACGGGTATTTGCGTAATCTGGAACAGGTGATAATCAATTATCTCGAGAGCTTCGGTATCGAAGGTTCCCGGAAACCGGCATATACCGGGGTTTGGGTAGGGGATGAAAAAATTTGCGCCATCGGCGTAAAATTCAATAAATGCCGCCAGCGCAAAGGTTTTGTCACGAGCCACGGATTTGCGCTTAACGTCAAAGCCGGGATTGGCCGGGAGGGATTTCGGGGTATTATTCCTTGCGGCATTCAGGAGTATGGCGTGACTTCCTTGGAGGACGTTACCGGGCGCAGGTTCGATGTGGAGGAAACGGCACGCGGGATCGTGCCGTATTTTACCGAGTTGTTCGGATATACGGGAGACCTATGGGGCAAGAAAGTCAGCGAATGAAGAACGGCTCCAACAAGACGATCAGTGTAGAGGCGAGCATGGAGAACAGCATCACGTAAACAACGATTTTGAACCATTTATTTTTCATAGCGCAAATAATCTCCTTCATGCACATAAATTTGAAGCATTCCTAATTATAATATCGTAAATAAGAAAGCGAGGAAAGTCCAGTGATCAATCGAGAAAGGCTTATCCGGCAATTTCTGGAGCTTGTTCAAATCGACAGCGAAACGAAGCATGAACGCGAGATTGCCGATTTCCTGACGACCAAATTTACGGAGCTGGGGCTTACGGTCGCCGAGGATGATTCGGCGGTCCGTACCGGTCATGCGGCGGGGAATCTGGTTGCCACTCTGAGTCCGAGCGATGCGTCGAAGTCCGAAGTTCGGCCGTTTCTGTTTACCTGCCATATGGATACGGTGGTGCCGGGGAAAGGGATTAAACCGGTTATCGGCGATGACGGCTATATCCGCAGCGACGGCACGACGATTCTCGGCTCGGATGACAAAGCCGGCGTTGCCGCATTGTTGGAAGTCATCCAGGTGTTGCGGGAGAACGGCCTGCCGCATGGTCAGATCCAGTTTGTGATCACGGCCGGCGAGGAATCGGCATTGGCCGGTTCCCGAGCGATGCAGCCGGGGCTTTTGGACGCGAAATACGGCTTCGCCATCGACTCGAACGGGGAGGTCGGTTCCATCTGTATCGGCGCGCCCACCCGGGCGGAAATCGAGATTGAAATCTTCGGCAAATCGGCGCATGCCGGCGTGAACCCGGAAGACGGCATCAGCGCGATTCAAGTCGCGGGCAAAGCGATCGCGCGAATGAAGCTGGGGCGTATTGACGAGACGACAACCGCGAATGTCGGTAAGTTCGTGGGCGGCGGAGAGACGAACATCGTGCCGGATCATGTAGTTCTGTATGCAGAAGCGCGAAGTACTTCACTAGAGAAGATCAATCGGCAGATTGAAAATATGGAGGAAGCGGTGAAAGCGGTCTGCGGCGAGTACGGAACCCGTTATGAATTCCGCAGCGGTTTGGCTTATCCGGCGTACCATTTTAAGGAAGAAGACGAAGTGGTGGTACTGGCGAAGCAAGCCGCTCAACGGCTGGGGATGTCCGGCAGCACGTTTATTTCCGGCGGGGGCAGCGATGCCAACGTATTTAACGGCTTGGGCATTCCCACCGTCAATTTGGCTGTCGGCTATGAGCATATCCATACCACAGAAGAGCGGATCAAGAGCGAGGATCTCGTAAAAGTGGCGGAGTATGCTCTGGAGATCGTCAATCAGTCCCTCACCCAAAAGTAAATGCTGTAACAGCCGCCCGGAAAAGCGTCATTTCGAACCCGGCGGCTGTTTCTTTTTCAATGGGGCCGGGTACCGTCGGCTTGACGGGGGAAATTTCGCCGTTGCGCGTAAGTCCAATCCGTGTGCCACGGCACGGAGGAGATCATCCGCAGGGCCTGATAAAGCTCGTTCAGATGCTTCTCGATTTTGGCCCGCTCCGCCTCATCCGGACGATACAGCGCAACGCGTCCGGTCAGGCGTGATACGGCGGCGTGCAGAAAACAGGAGCAGGCGGCAAACCGCGCTTCGGCCATTTCGGGGGTTGAGGCGGCCAACCGTTCAAAAATGGCGGCGGCCTCATCATAAAGACCCTCGTCATAAAGCATTTCCCCATAAATATAGGCGATTTCACGGTATGGCGGCGGACCTTCCTGAAGCAAGGGCATTTCGAGCTGGGAGAGCCATTCCCTCGCCCGATCCACATACCCTTCCGCATAAAGGGTCCGGATCAAAGCGCAGGCAAGATAAGGATCGTCAATATGGTCAGCGGCCAGCTTCGTCGCGATCGTAACTTGTCCCGACTCGACGGCACACTGAATCAATGCAGTGTTCTCCTCCAGGCTTCGGGGGTTCCCTGATATGCGCTCCCCCTTCCAATCCAGCATCAGCCGGGCGAGCAGGTCAAGGCGGTCGAGTTCCACTTTAAAGTGTTTGCTTTCCGAACATTGGGAGATCCTTTGTTTTCGGGCGCATATTTCTTCCCGGGCCAGCTTCGGTTCTCCACAGTGAAAAAGGCAGCGGAGATACAACAGAAACGTTTCTTCCGTCGGGTTCAGCAGACCGCCATAGCAATCCCGGGCCTGACGGTAGGCGCCGAGCCGGACAAGGGTCCGGAATAGCACCGCTTTTGCCGCATCCGTTGGGATGCCCATGTGCTCCAAGGTCTGAGCCAGCTCCCCGGCGATTTTGGGATCGGAAGCTCCGCTCCGACCCATAGCGGCTCCTTGTTCCAGCAAACGGGTTTCCGCGTCAGGGACAAGGGCGTTCCTCCCCGGCTCTTCCGAGGAAAGAAAGGCTCCTTGATTTCTGTTCAATTCTTTCATGTACTCCCTCCTATTTGCATCCGTAGCGGTGCAGGAGGTCAGCGACCGTTGCGGATGCTCCGGCTTCTTTTTTCCATTGGGACAGAAGAATCAGGATTTGCCAGGCTTTGCCCTGAAAGCACATCATGTTAACGGAAAAATAGCTTTTCATCGCCATGCTCCTTTATTTCGGGTTTGGTATAATAACACCATATGTTCGCAAGGGACAAGTTATGACAGGGGGAGTTTTAAAATGACAAATTCGAATCCAAAATTGATCGAGAAAACAATCTCCACAAAACCGCTATTTAGTGGACAAGTGATCTCTTTGCAAATCGACACCGTGGAGCTGCCGGACGGCTCGACGGGTACGCGGGAAATCATCCGCCATCCGGGGGCCGTCGCCGTTTTGGCGGTGAAGGACGGACGTCTTCTGCTGGTTGATCAATTTCGCCAGGCATTGGGACGCTGTGAACTGGAAATTCCCGCCGGGAAACTGGAGAAGGGGGAGGACCCGATGGAGGCCGCCCGCCGGGAGCTTCGGGAAGAAACGGGCTATCAATGCGCCAAAATGACGCTTCTCCATTCCTTTTACACCTCACCGGGCTTCGCCGATGAAATCATCCACCTTTATTTGGCCGAGGAATTAACCGCAGGGGATATGGCTCCGGATGAAGATGAATTTCTGGAAGTGATCGAGGCGACATATGAGGAAGTGCAGCGTTATATCGGTGAGGGCCGGATCTCGGATGCCAAGACGATCCTGGCGGCTTACATCTGGCAGCTTCAATTGATCCGGACCCGGGAGACGGGAAAATGACACAGGCGTCCAACGGTGGATTGTCTTCTTTTTTCGCGGACCTGCACATTCACATCGGAAGAACCGGAAAAGGAGCGCCCGTAAAAATCAGCGGAAGCCGGGACCTCACCTTCGCCAACATCGCCAAAGAGGCGGCCGAGCGAAAAGGTATCCAGCTTGTCGGCAATATCGATTGCCATTCCCCCGGGGTTCAGGAGGATATTGCCTCGAGCCTGGAGCATGGGGAAATGCGGGAATTGCCGGACGGCGGTATCGCCTACAAAGGAACGACCATTTTGCTCGGCAGCGAGCTGGAAATCCGGGAACCGGGCATGGGGCCTGCGCATTTGCTGGTGTTCTTCCCGGACTTACAAACGATCCGGTCTTTTACGGGTTGGTTGGAAAAGAGAATGAAAAACGTCACTCTCAGCTCCCAGCGCGTTTATGCCCCCGCGCGAGCTTTGCAAGAGGAAGTGTACGCCCGTGGAGGCATGGTGATACCGGCGCATATTTTCACGCCGCACCGGAGCATTTACGGCAGCTGTGCCCCGCGTATGGCTGATGTGCTTGATCCGGAGCTGATCAGCGCGGTGGAGCTGGGACTTTCTGCCGACAGCGAGATGGCCGGCTGGATCAGCGAGCTCGATCGGTATACGATCCTGACCAATTCCGACGCGCATTCCCTGGGGAAAATCGGACGGGAATACAATGAGCTGATTTTGCGCGAGCCGAGTTACCGGGAATTCGAGAAGGCCTTGCAAAGAACCGGGGGAAGAAAGGTCGCGGGCAATTACGGTTTGAATCCGCGGCTGGGCAAATATCACCGGACGTATTGCTCGGGCTGCAATTTTATCGTTGAGGAAACCGAGGCAACGGTGGAACGCTGCCCCTACTGCGGCAGTCCCAAGCTGGTCCGCGGCGTGCTGGACCGGATCCTGTCGATCGCCGACCGCACGGAGCCCCGGGTGCCGGCGCATCGCCCGGACTATCACTATCAGATCCCGCTGGAGTTTATCCCGGGACTTGGTCCGGCCAAGTATGAGCTTCTGCTTGACACCTTCGGGACGGAGATGAACATTTTGCACCGGGTGCCCGAACAGGAACTGGCGGGCGCGGTGGGAACCGAGCTTGCCGGCAAAATCGCCGCGGCCCGGAGCGGGACCCTCCTGCTGGAATCGGGAGGCGGGGGCAAATACGGCAGAGTGTCCAAGCCGTGAGGTTCCCTCCTTCCGGCCGGAAGAATGGCATATGCGACACGGCTTGTTCATACCTTAAAGTGAGCGGAAAGACGGGAGAGATGTTCTTTTGCGCCGGACTAAGATGAATCAAGCTTGGAGGGCCGCCTATGCTGGAGCCGTTTCGTCATACCTTGAAGGACCAGACCCCGTTGTACGTATTTGTCTCCGTACTCTTTCTGATGGGGGTCGTATTCGGAGCGTTGATGGTCAATGCGCTCACTTTGGAACAGCAGCAGGATCTGTCCCGTTATTTGGGTGATTTCTTCATCTCCGTGAATGAAGGAGGGGAGAGCTTTCAGCCGATGTCTTACTGGGAGGTTGCGGCGCTGCACCTCAAGTGGCTCGGTTTGATTTGGCTGCTCGGCCTGTCCGTTATCGGACTGCCCGGTATCCTGATTCTGGATTTTCTCAAAGGCGTACTGATCGGCTTTACCGTCGGCTGTCTCGTCGGGCAATTTACCTGGAAAGGGCTGTTGTTTGCGCTGGTTTCCGTGGCTCCGCACAACTTGATCGTCATTCCGGCGCTCCTGATCGCCAGCGTGGCGGCTGTCAGCTTCTCGCTGGGGATTATCCGCAGCCGGGTGCTGTTGAACCGCAAAGGAGCCGCGGCCCGGCCGTTTTTGTCTTATACCGGATTGACGCTGGCTATGGCCGCTGTTTTGTTGGCGGTATCCTCCTTCGAAACTTTTGTTACTCCTGTTATGATGTCGTGGGTCACGCCTTTGATCGCCCAGACTGGCTTGTAGGGGGATGTTTTTTTCATTCCATCAGCATAACTAAACCTGCCGCCCCCATATACTTTGCTAACAGTCAATTTTAGGGATTGTCTTATTCAGTAAAGTGAATGGAGGGATATTGTTGCCGGATCCTTTTGTTGTGCGATCCTTGGACGAGGTGCGTTTTTGGTCACGCATTATGAAAGAACATTCCTTTTTTCTTCGATTAGGGTTCAGGTGTGAAGACACGCAGTTAATTAACGAAGCTAATCAATTTTATGCGATCTTTGAGGATATCGAAAGAAGAGCCCATTCTTTTCAAGCGGATACGGATCCCCAAACTATTAGACAGTTTAATTCGGAAGTTCACAATGCCGCAACACATATTTGGGCGTTTAAGAGGAAGGTACTTGGGCTGATACTGCGCTGTAAACTCCCTGGTGGAACAAATTTCCCTCTGCTTGTAGACCATGTCAGCCGGGAAGCGAGGTATTTCAGTAACCGGTTGGAGGAGCTCAATAATGGAAGACTTGAACCATTGCCTGATGCGATCATCGATGAAAATGTCTTTTTCCTGAAAATCATGGCTGATCACGCAAAGTTTATAGGGCATCTGCTTGATCCTTCTGAACGAAAACTGGTGGAACAAGCAAGGGAGTTTAGTCATGAATTCGATATGCTGTTGTATCAGGCCATTGATTTAAGTTCTATGCGCCCAGAGTCGCAAACGCATCCGCTTTTAAGCCAATTTGTTGATGAAAACCGCGTTTCAGTCAAATCATTGCGCGATTTTAAGAAAACAGCGCGTGACTTAATTGATGAATGTCGAATCAAAAGTATCATTCACCCGTTATTGGCAGATCACGTCTTTCGGGAAGCCGAACGATTCTTATTCATTCTTGACATGTTTGATCGGTCGCTGTCCGGCATGAAGGTAAACAAGAAAGAAATCTTATTTTGAACACAGGAAAACGTATATCGCTAATGGGTCAGCATATGATGCAACTGGGCAGGTAGCTGTAGTTAATGTTTGACTTTGTTGATTGTGACCCCCTATAATGGTAGAAGTGATTCAAGTGCGACTTGCGGCAGATCCTGGGGGGGAGAACATGGAAGCAAAGATTGAAAAAATTAAACAACAGCTGCAATCCCACGGGTATAAGTTGACACCCCAACGAGAAGCCACAGTTCGAGTCCTGCTGGAAAACGAAGATGACCACCTTAGCGCGGAAGATGTGTTCATGCTGGTGAAGGATAAAGCCCCGGAAATCGGTCTGGCGACCGTATACCGGACATTGGAGCTGCTAAGCGAGCTTCATGTTGTGGAGAAGATTAACTTTGGGGACGGCGTTGCCCGTTACGACTTGCGGACGGATACGACCAAACATCATCACCATCATTTAATCTGCGTGCAGTGCGGCGCCATGGACGAAATACGCGAAGATTGGCTGGGACCGCTGGAAGAACGGCTGGAGAAGGAATTCAACTTTACGGTTCTGGATCACCGGCTGGATTTTCAAGGCATTTGTTACCGCTGCAAGGATAAGAACGGTGAGCCGGGGAACGGCAATAAGAAATCATAATAAGCAAAGCTCCGAACGGTTCTCGCCGTCAGGGGCTTTTTTTGTCTGTCCGGGAGAGACTTCGGCTCATAATCGTCCATACTTTTTTATATACTGTACAAAAGCCTTTCGTTGTTACAATTACATGCGTGATCGGACGGGCTGCAAGTTATGGAAAGGAGAGGCCGTTATGGTGATTTCACTACGGAAATGGCTTACATCCGTAAAGTATGCTTTAATATTTATGGCACTTGTTTACATTTTCTATCAAGCCATCGGTCTGCTGGAGAGCTTCGTATTTCCGCCGGACAAATACCGTGTTCCCGAAGGCTCGGCGATCAAGGTGTTTCAGTCCGAGTCTCCGGAAACCACGGGCGTGGAACGTATGGCGGATCGTTTGAAGCTGTTTTTCTGGATTGGCGAATAAAGCGTATATTTAGGCAGGGAAATGGTATGGGCATGTTGAATTGATGTATATTAGGAATGTTCATAAAAAGACAATATTCGACAGAGTCAAAGGGAGGCGCTGAAACGATGGAGCAATATGCAGCCTCTTTTATTTCGCATTTGGCAAGCCAAAAAGCTTTGAGCGACTCCACGCTGGACAGCTACCGGAGGGATGTAACGCAATTCCTGGCGTATTTGCGGGGCCGGGGAACCGAGGGGCTCGATGAGGTGTCGAAAGCGGGAATCATGCTGTATTTCGCGGCGCTGCGGGATCGGGGGAAAGCTCCGGCAACCGTTATGCGGGTATCCGTGTCCTTGCGTGCTTTTTTTCAGTATCTGGTCCAGGAAGGGGTCATTGGCCGAGATCCTTTTACCACAGTAAAACTGCCCAGGCTCGACAGAAATCCGCCCGCGGTGCTGACCGTGGAGGAGACGGAAAAGCTGTTGGACATGCCCCGGACCGCTACCCCGTTAGGCCTCCGGGATCGGGCCATGCTGGAACTGCTGTACGCGACGGGGGTTCGGGTCAGCGAGCTGATTTCGCTCAGGGTAGGAGATATCGATACGCGCGTCCGTTTTCTCCGCTGTTCCGGGGAAACGGGAAAGGAGCGGGTGCTTCCCTTTGGACGGATCACTGCCGATTGGTTGGACCGGTATTTGCAGCAGGTACGCCCCGTTTGGGAACCGAATGGGCCCGAATCCCCCTTATTCCCCAACCGGACCGGGGGCAAAATGAGTCGGCAGGGCTTCTGGAAGGTGATAAAGAAGTATAGCCGCGAAGCCGGCATTGCTAAAGAGATCACGCCCCATACGTTGCGTCATTCTTTTGCGCTCCATTTGCTTCAGGGGGGAGCGGATATAAAATCCGTTCAAGAGATGCTCGGGCATGCCGATGTGGCGACACTGCAGATTTACTTGAGCCAGGCGAGGCCCAATCTGAAGTCGGTCTATGATCATTTTCATCCCAGAGCCCGGGTCAGGGAAGCCGTTCAAGACCCTGATGCTTAGCTGCGGCAATCCGGGAATGGATTTGGCCGCCGCAGGGATAACTAACAGCAAAGATTGAAGGAGTGACGAAAGATGGAACATAAAAACCGTTTCGATAAAATCACCGTAATCGTCCTGGACAGCGTAGGAATCGGGGAAGCCCCGGACGCCGTCAAATTTGGCGATAAGGGCTCGCACACGCTCGGACATATTCTGGAGCGGGTGCCCGGCACGAAGCTGCCGAATCTGCAAAAATTGGGGCTAGGCAATATTGCGGAATTGCCCCACTTGAATCCGGTCGATGCTCCGGCGGCTTATTTCGGCAAAATGGCTGAAGTTTCTTCGGGCAAAGACACGATGACCGGACACTGGGAATTGATGGGGCTTAAAATCGACACCCCTTTTCAAACCTATCCCAACGGTTTTCCGCGGGATTTGATCGCGAGGTTCGAGCAGGAGACCGGCCGGAAGATCATCGGGAACAAACCGGCTTCGGGCACGGAGATATTGGACGAGCTTGGCGAGGAGCACATGAAAACGGGGGCCTGGATCGTCTACACTTCCGCGGACAGCGTATTTCAGATCGCCGCCCATGAAGAGATCATCCCGCTGGATGAACTGTATCGGGCCTGCGAAGTGGCGCGGCGTCTGACCCTTGAGCCGGAGCACTCGGTCGGCCGGGTCATCGCCAGACCCTTTGTCGGGCAGCCGGGCGCTTTCAAGCGGACGAGCAACCGGCACGATTATGCCGTTACCCCGCCGGCGCCGACCGTATTGAACGCGTTGAAGCATGCCGGCAAGGAGGTGATTTCGGTCGGGAAGATCAACGATATTTTTTCCGGGGAAGGTATTACCGAATCCTATCCGACCAAAAGCAACCGCCACGGCATCGACGAAACGCAGCGCTTGATGGAACGTCCGTTTAACGGTTTGCTGTTTACGAATCTGGTCGATTTCGACTCGCTTTACGGGCACCGCCGCGATCCGGAAGGCTATGCCCGCGCGCTGGAGGAATTCGACGCCTCGCTGCCCGATCTGATGGAGCGGGTGGGCGAGAAGGATCTGCTGATCATCACCGCGGATCACGGGAACGACCCGACGCATCCGGGGACGGATCATACTCGGGAATACGTGCCGATCCTGGTGTATGGCAAAGGACTGACCGCACCGGGGGACCTGGGCGTGCGGTCGACCTATTCCGATCTGGCGGCGACCATCGCCGACAATTTCGGCGTTTACGGCACCGAACATGGCAAAAGCTTTTTGCGCTTACTGAAATAAGAACGGGAGAGATGAACAATGGCGACAGTACTTACGATTGGCATGATCCGCGAGGCGGCGGACTACATCCGTTCCAAAACGGAAATTTCACCGAAGGTCGGCTTGATCCTCGGTTCGGGACTGGGCGTCCTGGCGGACCATATCGAAGGGGCGGTTAGCATTCCGTATTCGGATATCCCTTATTTTCCCCAATCGACGGTGGAAGGGCATGCCGGGGAATTGATGATCGGTACCTTGAACGGCGCGCCGGTTGTTCTTATGAAAGGCCGCTTCCATATGTATGAAGGTTACGGCCCTGAATTGACCGCGTTCCCGGTCCGGGTCATGAAGGAGCTTGGCGTGGAAAAGCTGCTCGTTACCAATGCGGCGGGCGGAATCAATACTTCCTACCGGCCTGGCGATTTGATGCTGATTTCCGACCATATCAATTTGACCGGAACGAGTCCGCTGATCGGGCAGAACGACAATGAACTGGGTCCCCGGTTTCCCGACATGTCGCAGGCTTACAGCCGGAGGCTGCGTGATTTGGCCCGCAAGACCGCAGAGAAAGCGGGGGTTCCGCTTCAGGAAGGCGTCTATGTGGGGCTGCTGGGCCCGTCTTACGAAACGCCGGCGGAAATCCGGATGCTGCGTACCCTTGGAGGAGATGCCGTCGGCATGTCCACCGTATCCGAAGTGATCGTGGCCAGACATGCCGGGCTGGAAGTGCTGGGCATTTCGTGCATCAGCAATATGGCGTCCGGCATTTTGGATCAGCCGCTGTCGCATGATGAAGTTATGGAAACGACGGATCGGGTGCGCGAGAAATTTTTGAGTCTGGTGCTTGCGATTATTCCGGAAATGTAGCGGGGGAGGTGTGAGCCGTTGAGAGCGGTTGACCTGATTCGGAAAAAAAGAGACGGCCTGGAGCTGAGCCATGAGGAAATCGGCTTTTTGGTCAAGGGCTACAGCGAAGGGGACATCCCGGATTATCAGATGGCGGCCTGGGCAATGGCCGTGTATTACCAAGGTATGAGCGCGCGCGAGACCGCGGATTTGACGATGCACATGGCATCCTCGGGCGATATGATCGATCTAAGCTCGATCCGCGGCGTGAAAGTGGACAAGCACTCCACCGGTGGGGTGGGAGACAAGACGACGATCGTTATCGGCCCGCTTGTCGCGGCCGCAGGCGTACCCGTAGCAAAAATGTCGGGAAGGGGCCTCGGCCACACCGGCGGGACGATCGACAAACTGGAGGCGATCCGGGGCTTCTCCGTGGAGCTGGGGCAGGAACAGTTCTTCCGCCAGGTAAACGAAATCGGCTTGGCCGTGGTCGGCCAAAGCGGCAACATGACGCCGGCGGACAAGAAGCTGTACGGTCTGCGGGACGTGACCGCGACCGTGGAATCCATCCCGCTCATCGCGAGCTCCGTGATGAGCAAGAAGATCGCGGCCGGGGCCGATGCCATCGTGTTGGACGTGAAGACGGGCAGCGGCGCGTTCATGAAGACCCTGGACGATTCGATCCGGCTGGCCAAGGCGATGGTCGATATCGGCACGCAAGTCGGGCGGAGCACGATCGCGGTGATCAGCGATATGGACCAGCCGCTCGGCTACTCGATCGGTAACGCGCTCGAGATCGAGGAGGCGATTGCCACCCTGCGGGGCGAAGGGCCGAAGGATTTGGAAGAAGTGTGCCTGATCCTCGCTTCGCATATGCTAGTTCTGGGCGGTAAAGCCCCGGATGAGGAGGCGGCGCGGGCCATTCTTCGGGAGAAGCTCGCCAGCGGAGAAGCTTTGGAACGCCTAAAGATGATGGTGCAAGCCCAAGGCGGGGATACCCTGCAAATCGAAAACGCGGATTTGCTGCCGAAGGCCGAGCTTCACGTGGAAGTGAAGGCGGAGAAGCGCGGCTTTGTCGAGTCGATCCAGGCGGAGGAGATCGGCATCGCCGCGATGCTGCTGGGCGCGGGCCGCGAGACGAAGGATTCCGTCATCGATTTGGCGGCGGGCCTGAGCCTGCGCAAGAAGATCGGCGATCCGGTTGAGGTTGGGGAAGTTCTGGCGGTTCTCCATCTCAATCCGTCATTCCAAAGCCGGCTGGAGGAAGCAAGCCGCAAAGTGAAAGAAGCCTACGGGATCACGGACGAGAAGGTGCCCCGTAGACCGCTTGTTTTTGCGCTGATTACCCCCGACGGGGTGCGCAGGTTTTAATGAATATTGAAAAGCAGCCGGGAGTGAGGAAATATTTCCTTCTTCCGGCTGCTTTTTTTAAAATATCAGAAAGCATACACTTCGTGGGATTTGCTTTCTGGCGCTGATTAACGGGAAAATCTCCCGTTAATCAAACGAGAAAACGGCCGGGGGGCAGATTAGCTGGAAAAGCTCCAGCTATTTTTCGGCCGGAAGTCCGGTATGCACCGGAGAGGCAGATTTAGCTGGAGAAATTCCAGCTAAATCGCAAGATGGTGCAGAAAGCAGCGAATTAACGGGAGAAATTCCCGTTAATTCGCTAGCGAAGCCGCTTGGCATGGCCACAGTCGGACAAAAAGCAAGAGTGCGCCGATAGACGTTTTTCTTAATTGGCGATCGTCTCTCAAAGCTTCAACTCCACCGTCTTAGTTGCGATATGGCTGCAAAACTCGCTGTCATGCTCGACAAAAAGGATTGTCGGAGCATGCTGTAGGAGCAGCTCCTCGATCTGCATCCGGGAGATGACATCGACAAAGTTCAGCGGTTCGTCCCAAACATGGAGATGAACCCGCTCGCAAAGGCTTTTCGCGATCAGTACCTTCTTCTTCTGTCCCCCGCTAAAAGAAGAGATATCTTTTTCAAATTGCAAGCGGGAAAAATCAAGTTTCCTCAAAATTGATTTAAACAGACTTTCGTCGATCCCGCTGTTTCTGGCGAAGTCCGACAAATCACCCCGTAAATGCGAGGTGTCCTGCGAAACATAGGAAATTTTCAACTGGCTCCCTATTCGTAACGCGCCGGTATAAGGGATGTCCTCACCGCAAATCAGCTTAAGCAAGCTGGATTTCCCCGAGCCGTTCGGGCCGGAAAGCGCGATGCGGTCCCCTTGCTCAATAGTAAAGTTGATGTCGCCGCACACCTGTTTTTCACCATAATGAATCGAAACGCGGTCAAGCTCCACGAGCTGGTGTTTATGATACGTCAATTGGGATATTTTCAGGGCTTCCGAGCTTTCGACGTTTTTCAGCAGCCGGGATTTTTCCTCGAGAGCCGATTGTTGTCTTTGCTCGATCGACTTGGACCGTTTCATCATTTTGGCGGCCTTGTGACCAATGTAGCCTTTATCGACCTTGGAGCCGGAGTTGCGGGTACCGTTTTTGGTTTTCTCCACTTCGTGCGACCAGTTGCTCGTGCGCTGGGCCGCTTCGGACAGCCGCTTGATATCCTTCTTCAGTTTTTCGTTCCCGGCCATCTCGTAGAGGTCCTGCCGTTGCTTGTTCTCCCACCAGTCGGAAAAATTCCCCTTCTGCACTTCGATATCTGTTTTGTTGATTGAAATAATGTGGTCCACGCAATGATCGAGGAACGCCCGGTCGTGCGACACCAAAATAAACCCGCTCTTGCCGTTCAAATAATCGCTGACCAGCTTCCGGGCATGCAGGTCCAGATGGTTGGTCGGCTCGTCAATGAGCAAAAACCGGTTTTCCTTTAGGAACAGGGCCGCCAGCAGCACCTTCGTCTGTTCTCCGTGGGACAAGGATTCGAAAGGCCGGTATAGCACATCCTCCGACACCTTTAGCAGCGAAAGCTCGCGTATAAGCCGCCAATGCTCGTAGTCCGGATAGATCTCGGCGACGATGTCGACGGTGTTGTTCTCTTTGTGTTCAACGATAAAGGGGAAATACTCAAAGTTGACGTTGGCCGAAATAGTCCCGCTGTATTCGTATTTGCCGAGCAGCAGATTCAGAAACGTGGTCTTGCCCCGGCCGTTTCTCCCCGTAAAGCCCAACTTCCAGTCGGTATCCATTTGGAAGCTTACATTTTCAAAAATGTTGTCGTAACTGCCATCGTAGGCAAACGTCAGGTTTGTTACCTTGATTAATGACATGGCGGTAACCTCCTTTGTCCAAATAAAAATGAGCTGCAAGAAAGTTACCTTTCTTACAGCTCAAAAAAATACGTCAAATCCTACCCGAGTATAAGGGTGGACGGAATCTATTTTTTGAGTGAAAAGAATAAAGTAACTTTCTTGCCAAAAAAGAATAAAACCAATCGCGCTTTATTCTTTAAACGAGGGCAAGAAATCTTACATTATCCTCTTCATCTCCTAACGTTAAGTGTTAGCGAAATTTTAACATATCCTCATTTTTACTGCAACCTCTATTAATGATCCACTCAGGAATAATATGACAAAAGACAGGGCATACTAGGTTAGCAGAATCCTGATTTTTATTCGAAGGGGGAACTATGTTGAAGAAACGGTTGTTTTTCGGTTTTTTGGCGATGCTGTTGGCCGTTCCGTTCTGGCCGAACGCCGCATTGGCTAATCACGGACGACCGCATAAGGCGGACGAGGGTCTTGCCCTGGCGGACAACGCGCTGTCGGCGATTTTGATCGATGCGGATACGGGCACGGTCATTTACGAGAAAAAGAGCCACGAGCAGTTGCCGCCTGCCAGCATTACCAAAATTATGACGATGCTGCTGACGATGGAGGCGATCGATCAGGGCAAGCTGAAATGGACCGATAAAGTCACCGCCAGCGAAAACGCCTCTTCCATGGGCGGTTCGCAAATTTTCCTGGAGCCGGGGGAAGAAATGACGGTGGACGAGCTTCTGAAGGGCGTCGCCATGGCTTCCGGCAACGATGCCTCCGTGGCTCTGGCCGAGAAAATAGCCGGAACGGAAAAGGCCTTCGTGCAGATGATGAATGAGAAAGCAGCGCAGTTGGGGCTGAAGGACACCCATTTTTCCAATTGCAATGGTCTGCCTGTGGAGAATCATTATTCTTCGGCCCACGACATCGCCATGATGAGCCGGGAATTGCTCAAATACGAGGCGATCACGAAGTATACCGGTTCGTATCAGGATTACTTGCGCAAGGATACAGAGAAGCCGTTCTGGCTTGTGAATACGAACAAACTGGTTCGGTTCTACAGCGGTGCGGACGGTCTGAAGACCGGATATACGTCGGAGGCCCGCTTCTGTCTGGCGGCGACCGCCAAGCGTGACGGTTTGCGGTTGATCGCCGTCGTGCTCGGGGAGCCGAACACCAAAACCCGCAATGCCGAGGTGTCGGCGATGTTTGATTACGCCTTCTCCCAGTATGCCCTTCATCCGATCTACAAAGCCGGCGAAATCATCGGCAAAGTCAAGGTTCAGAAGGGGGAAGCCGCGCATCTGGAAGTCGCCGCGTCGCGTACGATGAGCGTTCTTGTTAAAAAAGGGTCCGCTCAAGGCAACATTACGCATAAGCTGGAGGTTCCGGAGAAAATCGCCGCGCCTGTTCAAGAAGGGCAGATTGTCGGCAAGCTTGTTGTGTACCAGGACGGCAAGGTCCTGAACGAGTTCGAACTGAAAGCCGCTGCCGCCATCAAGAAAGCCGGGTGGTGGACCTTGTTTAAACGTACGGCCTCCCATTTGTTTTTTGTAGATTCGTAGCGGTTTTCTTCTAGTTTTGTCAGCGGGAAGGAATACGGAGCAAGGTCGTAGAATTGTTGTGTTCATGTCAGGGAGGAGAGTGAACAGACGTGAATCTGCAAGTGGAAATGAAAAGACACCGGGATACGCTGATCGTTCGTTTGGTTGGAGAGTTGGATCACCATACGGCCGATGAGGTCCGTTTATCCCTGGACGAGGAAATTGCGAAGGGAACCTGCCGCCATCTTTTGCTTAGCTTGGAATCGCTGCAGTTTATGGACAGCTCGGGAATCGGCGTGATTTTGGGCAGATATAAGCTGATTAAGCAGAAGGGCGGGAGAATGGTCGTTTGCGGAGTGAACCCTCCGGTTCACCGGCTGTTTGACATGTCCGGGCTGTTCAAAATCATGTCGGTGCACGAGGATGAAAGCCAGGCGCTTTCGGAATTGGGGGTTGCTCTATGAACCAAATCGACCGTAATTTCATGAAACTGCAGTTTGCCGCCAAATCGGAAAACGAGTCGTTTGCCCGCGTGACGGTCGCTGCCTTCGTCTCCCAGCTCGATCCGACGATGGATGAAATCACCGATTTGAAAACGGTCGTCTCCGAAGCGGTGACGAACTCGATCATTCACGGTTATGACGGTGATCCCGAAGGGATCGTGACGATCTCGGCGGCGATTGAAGGCGACACGGTGATCCTTACGGTGGAGGATCAAGGACGCGGCATTGAGGACGTGGAGCTGGCCAAACAGCCGCTGTATACGTCCAAACCGGAATTGGAGCGGTCGGGTATGGGCTTTACGATCATGGAGAACTTCATGGATGAATTTGATGTAACCAGCGAGATGGGCGGGGGCACTTCCATCCGGATGAAGAAGAGGATTGTATCTAAGAAAGCTTTGTACAATTAGGGGTTGGAGCTATGGATGCCGAAGTGAAGCAAGCCTCGAGAGAATATTTGGACGATAGCGAAGTCAAACGGCTGATCGCCTTGAGCCAAAGCGGGGATAACGCGGCTCGGGACCGGCTGGTAAATTGCAATATCCGGCTTGTCTGGTCGGTGGTGCAGCGGTTTATGAACCGCGGCTACGAACCGGAAGATCTGTTCCAGATCGGTTGTATCGGCCTGCTGAAATCGGTCGACAAGTTCGATCTCAGCTATGACGTCAAGTTTTCGACGTACGCCGTGCCGATGATCATCGGAGAAATCCAGCGGTTTCTGCGCGATGACGGGACGCTGAAGGTCAGCCGCTCGCTGAAGGAAATGGCGAATAAGGTGCGCAAAAAGAAGGATGAACTGTCCAAGGTGCTGAATCGGCTCCCCACGGTCAAAGAAGTGGCCGAGGAACTGGGAGTGACGCCGGAGGATGTGGTTTTCGCGCAGGAGGCCAACAAGCCCCCGGCTTCCATTCACGAAACCGTCTTCGAGAACGACGGAGATCCGATCACACTGATGGATCAAATCGCCGATGAATCCCAGGAACGTTGGTTTGATAAGCTCGCCCTTCACGAAGCCATTGACGGCTTGAGCGAACGGGAACGGCTCATCGTTTATCTGCGGTATTACCGGGATCAGACCCAATCCGAGGTGGCTAACAGGCTGGGGATTTCCCAGGTTCAGGTGTCCCGCCTCGAGAAAAAAATACTGCAGAGCATTCGGGATCAGATCGCCCAGTAAATAAGAATATTCTAAGTAAAAAAAAGCCGCTTCGGGTTTAACATCCGGGCGGCTTTTCGTTTTGAGTAAACCGCAGGGGGACTTGGCATACTATGGACATTACTGCAGTAGAGGGGTGTCCATGATGGAGAAAGGGACGGCAACTCCCGTTTATCTGCGACTGCGCAAGTATGTCAAACTTCAGGCCGGAAGGTCGGTTCGTTTGGAAGATATCGCCCGCATCCTGGCGGATCCGGCGTATGAAACAGAACTTAAAGCTCTCGTGCTGGAGCGGCCGGATTATCATGACGGGAACCTCCTGGTTGTTGACATGCTTCAGGTAATCGAATGCATTCATAAACGCTTTCCCGGCTTGCGGATCGAATTACTGGGGGAGCCCCATGTTCTTGTCGAAATGGTGGCCGGCGAAAAAAAACCTTCGCTGTCCCTGTTTATTATCGTCTGGTTGCTGCTGTTTTTCGGAGCGGCGCTGACCATCATGAATTTTCATGCCGATGTCAGCATGCCCCAGGTGCAGGTGAGGATCGTCGAAATGCTGACGGGAAAAAAGGATGACCACCCCTACTTGTTTCAAGGGGCATACTCCATCGGGATCGGCCTTGGGATGATCATTTTCTTTAATCATCTTTTTAAGAAAAAGTGGAACGAAGAGCCGACGCCGCTGGAAGTCGAAATGTACCTTTATCAAGAAAATTTGAATCAATACGTGATATTCGAGGAATACGAGAAAAAACGCCGGGCGGAAGCCTGCACGGATCGGAAGGAGAAAGAGCCTTGAGTTCCGTTCTGTCTTTTTTCGTAACGGTGTTTATCGGCCTGGCGGGAGGCATTGCCGTTGGAGGCGGGGTGATCGCTTTATTCATCGTCCTGGATGTGATTCCGCGGTTAGCCCAAGTGACGAAGTCCTACAACAAGGCCCATTGGTATGAGGGGGCGATGATCGGGGGGGCCTTCTTCGGGACAGTCGCGGATTTCTGGAACTGGAGCCTGCCTGGCCCCTGGCTGGGAACCGGCATTGTCGGTTTGCTGAACGGCGTGTTTGTCGGGATGCTGGCGGCGGCGCTCACGGAAGTGCTGAACGTCTTGCCCATTCTGGCCAAAAGGCTGCGCATGCAGGACTATCTTGTCGGCCTCCTGATGGCGATGGTATGTGGGAAGGTAGCCGGCTCCTTTTTCGAATGGTTCATCTACAGAAAGTAAACAGATTGAGGAGGTTGATGTGAGATGATGGGTCAGGAACGGGGCGGCCGGGGGGGAACCGGGGAGCACATTGGAGAGGAGCCGAGATTCATGCCGGGCTTCGGGGAATACGACTTGGAGGGCGGTGAAGAGGCGAAGGAGGTCCATCGCCGGAAAGTGGAAACCGAGCGGTCAGACTCCGTGAAGGAATCGATCCGTTATTGGCAGAAGAGTGATCAAATCAGCCGCAGCCTGAATACGACGAAAAAAACGCTCGAAGAAGTTGTCGGTTTGGGTCAAGGCTTCGACATCGTTTTTCGCGAAATGACTTTCGGCGGTAAGAAGACAGGACTTCTCTTTATTAATGGCTTCGTTAAGGATGCGATTCTTCAGGAAATCCTCAAACGGCTGACTTATCTGACTCCCGAAGATTTGAGCTTAGGTGCGCTGCGATCCTTTTTCGACCTGTACATTCCGCATATTCAGGTTGAAAAAACGGAGGAACTGAGCAAGGCCATCAACAGTGTCCTGGTCGGCATGAGCGTCTTTTTTATCGAAGGGGAGCAATCGGCAATCCTGTTGGATACCCGCTCCTATCCGGTGCGCAGCCCCGAAGAGCCCTCCCTCGAACGGGTGGTTCGCGGTGCCAGGGACGGTTTTACGGAAACGCTTGTGACGAACGTGATCCTGGTTCGCAGACGCCTTCGCGATCCTGGCGTAAAATTCGAAGTGATGAAAGTGGGCCGCCGTTCGCAAACGGATGTCTGCATCGCCTATATCGATGACATCGTGGACAAGGTGCTGGTTGACGCCGTAAAAGAAAAGGTTCGGGCAGTGGAGCTGGACGGTATTCCCTTGGCCGACAAGCAGCTGGAGGAAGCGATTATCAAGAAGAGGTGGAACCCCTATCCGATGGTTCGTTATTCCGAGCGTCCGGACGTCGTCGCCTCCCATTTAATGGAGGGGAGGGTCGTGATCTTTGTCGACACTTCGCCGAGCGTCATGATTTTGCCGACGAGCTTCTTCGATCTCTGCCAACATGCGGAAGAAAACCGGCAAACGCCGTTTATGGGCACCTATTTGCGCTGGGTCAGATTTTTCGGCATTTTCGCCTCGCTGTTCCTCTTGCCGTTATGGCTTCTCGTCGTCATTCATCCGGAATTAAAACCGGAAGCATTGAACTTCATCGGGCCGCAAAAAATGGCCAGAATCCCGCTGATCGCCCAATTCCTGCTGGTGGAGTTCGGGGTGGATCTGATGCGCATGGCCGCGGTTCACACCCCGACTCCGCTGGCCTCGGCGATGGGTTTGATCGCGGCGATTCTGATCGGGGATATCGCGGTAAAGAGCGGTCTGTTCGTCAACGAGGTTGTGCTGTATATGGCGGTCGCCGCCATCGGCATGTTTGCCACGCCCAGCTATGAGCTGGGGCTGGCCAATCGGGCGGTCAGGTTGACTATGATCATCCTGGTGGCGATTTTCGGGGCGCCGGGGTTTATCGGCGGGATCACGGCTTTTATGATATTTCTCAGCCTGCAGCGGTCGTTTAATACTTCTTACTTGTGGCCGTTTATTCCCTTTAATGCAAAGGCGATGGCAGCCATCATCTTCCGCGTCCCGGTGCTCACGTCCAAGCAGAGACCTTCCATGAACAAGACGAGGGACCGGACGAGGATGCCGCGCGAGAAGCGGGATTCGTAGGCCAGTCCGCAAAAAACACAAATGATATTCCTAAAAATCCATTTTTCAGTTGGGTGGTTGTTTGCTATACTGATGAAAAACTGAAAGTGGAGGACTGCATAGATGTATTTACACGGTACCAGCAAAATCAACTCCAAGGGACATCTGGAAATCGGCGGATGCGATACGCTAGAGCTGAAAGAAACTTACGGCACTCCGCTCTACATTATGGATGAAGCCTTGATTCGGCAAAGATGCCGTGAATATATGGAAGCGTTTCGGGCATCGGGCTTGTCCTTCCAGGTGGCTTACGCCAGCAAAGCGTTCTGCGTTATGGCTATGTGCCGGCTGGCCGAGGAAGAGGGGCTGTCCCTTGACGTCGTGTCGGAAGGGGAATTATATACGGCACTGCAGTCTGGTTTCCCTGCGCAGCGGATCCATTTTCATGGCAATAACAAGACGCCGGAAGAGCTGGAGATGGCGATTCAGGCGAACGTCGGCTGTTTTGTAGTGGATAACTTTACGGAGATGCACATGCTGCAGGCGCTTGCCGCCGAAAAAGGCGTCACCGTCAATGTTCTGCTGCGCGTCACGCCGGGGGTGGAAGCCCATACGCATGAATATATTTCCACCGGGCAAACGGATTCGAAGTTCGGCTTCGATATCGGCAACGGCTCCGCTTATGAAGCGGTTGAACAGGCATCCCGCAGTTTGAACCTGAATTTGCTCGGGCTGCATTCCCACATCGGCTCGCAAATTTTTGAGGTCGAAGGCTTTCAGATGGCTGTGGAGCGCGTGGCGGAATTCGCGCTTCGCGTCAAGGATCAACTGAACGTCATCTTTAAAGTCATCAATCTCGGCGGTGGCTTCGGGATCCGTTACACCTCCGAGGACACGCCATTGAAGGTATCGGATTATGTGAAGGCGATTACGGATGCGGTGAAGTCTTCTTTTGCCGACGCTTATCCGCAACTGCCGGAGATTTGGGTGGAACCGGGCCGCAGTATCGTGGGCGACGCCGGAACTACGCTATATACGGTCGGTACGAGCAAGGACATCCCGGGGGTACGGAAATATGTCTCCGTTGACGGAGGAATGACCGACAACCCGCGTCCGGCGCTGTACGAATCCAAGTATGAAGCGATGCTGGCCAACCGCGGCCTGGATGCGGCCGAAGAGACGGTTTCCATCGCCGGTAAATGCTGCGAAAGCGGCGACATGCTGATCTGGGATCTGGAACTGCCGAAGGTCAAATCCGGCGATTTGCTGGCGGTTGCTTGTACCGGAGCTTACAACTACGCCATGGCGAGCAATTATAACAGGATCCGCCGGCCTGCGGTCGTGTTCGTGCAGAATGGTCAAAGCGATCTGGTGGTTAAAAGGGAGACCCTGCAGGACATCACCTCCTGCGACGTTATTCCCGAGCGCATTGCCAAACAGCCGTCCCTGAAATAAGAGGGGACGGTAAGTGAAGTCCGAATAGATGCAAAAATGCAGGAATTTTCGCCATATCCCCTCGGTATTCGCAAATTGATGCTATTGTGCAGGAATTTTTGGCGATTTGCGGCCAGCAGGGATTCTCCGCTAAAAATACATGTAGATTTGCATGAATTTCGCACAAACGTGTTCTGAATGGTAAAAAGCCTGCAGATTTGCAGGAATTCATCTATATGATAAACAGCCGTGTGAAATGGAAGAACATTTCACACGGACTAAGCCAGTTCATTTCTAAGTGTGAACTGGCTTTTTCTTGTGCCGGGAAGTAGGATTCCAACGCTCTGATCGGGCCTTTTTTTGCTACCCGAGGGATTTCATAGTACACTGGAATAGGTTTGTCCCGAAGCATGTTCACTAAAGAAGAAGAGGAAGTGACCTATATGAAAAAAGGAAAGATCGTTTTGGAAAAAGGCGGGGAAGTGGAAATCCAGTTTCTGCCGGAAGAGGCTCCGGGTACTGTGGCGAACTTCGAGAAGCTGGCGAACTCCGGCTTCTATAACGGGCTGACGTTTCACCGCGTTATTCCCGGGTTTGTAGCGCAGGGGGGCTGCCCTAACGGGACTGGTACCGGTGGACCGGGTTACACGATCAAATGCGAAACAGCCACGAATACGACGAAGCACGAACGCGGCGTATTGTCGATGGCCCATGCCGGAAAAGACACCGGCGGCAGCCAGTTCTTCATCGTGTATGAGCCGCAGCCTCACCTGAACGGAGTGCATACCGTATTCGGAAAGGTGACGTCCGGTATGGACCTGGTGGATCAAATCCGTCCCGGGGACAAAATGAAAGAGGTTACCGTCTGGGACGAGTAATCCTTGTGTAATGCGAAGGGCTCCCTAGGCCAAATTTGGCCGGGAGCCCTTCTGCTATTCCATGATAAGATTAGGATTGCCGGTCAGCCGCTTCGTCCTTGACTTCCTCCCGGAAGCCGCGGATACTGTTTATACGCCGGGCGTTCTTTTCTTCAATTTGTTGTTTTTCCTCACCGGTGATTTCATCGGCATGTTCGCTCAGGTAGTCCTGGCCTTCGCGGAAGTTGCGGATCGTATTCTGAATATTCTCCTGCAGCTTTTCCACATTATCGGCGCGGTTGTCAGGTTTGGCCATGGCTGTTCCCTCCTGAAGGTTTCTTTCCCCGGCAAACGGGGCAATGTTATTGTCGCACGCGGAGGCTTTTTTTATTCAGATGAATGGCGTACTATTTATTTTTTGTTTCCTAAATAAAGGAGCGATTATAAAAAATGTCAACCACCGAGCAACTTAAGCTCCAGTGATAGTAATAATGATTAGCGGGGCGGAGAATAAACATGACAACAATATCTGAATCGGGTATTGTTGTATTTTTGTTTTTTTTATGCTATTCTTTCCTCAAGTCAGATGGTTTAATGACTTTATCAATTTCATATGCATTCCTTCGGGGCAGGGTGAAATTCCCTACCGACGGTGATGGCGGGCTTTGAGGCTCCGGCAATGAGTTGTTACAACGAATGCGGAGATCAGGGCGCGCACAAGTCCGTGACCCGTATGCGGGAACTGATCGCATATGGCTGAGCCGGTGTGATTCCGGGACCGACAGTATAGTCTGGATGGGAGAAGGAGACGCGAAGAGCATTCGTAGGTCAATCGTACGGTGCTTTTAATTAAAACAAAGCAGCTTCGTTAAAGTTCATGTTTTCACATGGTTTATTTGTGTTTCCATGTTGAACAAGATGCTCGATTTGGCGAAGGCGAAGAATGCCTGCCGGCTATGATTTTGTCATGGCTTGGTTAGGTGTAATTTAACGCAGCTTTTATTTCGCGGATGATCACTCTCAACAGCTCCTGCCGGAATGCTCCGGCGGGAGCTTTTTATGTCTAAAGCAAAAGGAGGGGCGGTTATGCAAACGATTGGCGATGAATATTACATGGAGCTGGCCCTGCAAATGGCCGAACGCGCCCAGGGGCAGACCGGGATCAATCCGGTCGTCGGGGCTGTCGTGGTCAAGGACGGCGCGGTGGTCGGCTTGGGCTCCCACCTGAAGAGGGGAACGCCGCATGCGGAAGTGCATGCGCTCCGCATGGCGGGCCCCTTGGCCGAAGGAAGCACGGTGTACGTTACGCTGGAGCCCTGCAGCCATCACGGGATGACTCCTCCTTGCGCGGAGCGGCTGATCGAGGATAAGGTGGCAAGGGTTGTCGTGGCCACCGAAGATCCCAATCCGCAGGTGGCCGGGCGGGGAATCGAACGGTTGCGGCAAAGCGCCATCGAAGTCACAACCGGGGTGCTTCGGGAACGGGCGGTGGCTTTAAACCGGAAATTCATCAAGTACATCACGACCGGTCTCCCATACGTCACGATAAAAACGGCCAGTACGCTGGACGGTAAAATCGCGACGAAAACGGGGGACAGCAAGTGGATTTCGAACGAAGCCTCGCGCGGAATCGTGCACACGATGCGGCACCGCCATCAAGGTATTATGGTCGGCTCCGGAACCGTGCTGGCGGATGATCCGCAATTGACGACCCGTCTAGCGGTTCCCGGACTGGATCCGGTGCGCATCATCGTCGATTCGACGCTTCGGGTTCCGGTCGGCAGCCGGGTACTGAGCGACGGAGCGGCGCCGACCCTCGTCCTGACGACCGAGGCCGCGGACCGTGCGAAGATGGCTGCCCTGACGGAGCGGGGCATCGAAGTGATTCCCTGCGGGGAGGGGCCGCGTGTGGATTTGCAGTTGGCGCTCCAAAAACTGGGGGAACGCGAAATCTCCTCCATTCTGGTCGAAGGGGGCGGCCGGTTAAACGGCTCTCTGCTGGAAAAGAGGCTGGTGGATGAGATCGTCCTGTTTATCGCCCCGAAACTGGTCGGCGGGGTGGAAGCGCCGGGGAGCTTTATTTTTCCGGGATATGAGAAAATGAGCCAAGCCGTCACGCTGGCAAGTGTGAAAGTCGAGACGATCGGAGACAATGTCTGTATTCAAGGAAAGCCGGTTTGGCCGGAGGAAGTGCAGGCAGACATCGAAGGAAATACGGAGGCGTAAAGGGGGCAGCCTATGTTTACAGGACTTATCGAGGAGATCGGGACGATGAAATCGGTTAGCCGCCAAGGGGAGGCACTCATACTGCATATTGCGGCCCGGGTCATCACTGAAGGGTTGAAACTGGGGGACAGCATCGCCGTTAACGGCGTATGCCTGACGGCCGTATCTTTTGATGATCATTCATTTATGGTCGATGTGATGCCGCAAACGTTCCGTCATACTAATCTGAAGGATCTAAAACCCGGCAGCAAAGTAAACCTCGAACGGGCGATGGCGGCCGGCGGCCGGTTCGGCGGACACATCGTGCAGGGCCATGTGGACGGAACGGGTCAAATCGTACGCAAGCGTCAGGACCAAAATTCCGTCGTATACGAGATCGAATTGGCCGATGCTTCACTCTCGCGGTACATTATCCCCCAGGGATCCATAACGGTGGACGGAATCAGTCTGACGGTGGTTGAAGCACATGAAGGCGGATTTTCCATATCGATTATTCCCCATACTTTAAAAGAGACGATCCTCGCCTATAAAGGGGCGGGGGATACGGTTAATCTGGAATGCGACGTGCTTGGAAAATATGTAGAGCATCTTTTGAATTACGGAACTTCGGGAAACGGAGACCGGAAGACGGTGTCCGCTCCAGCGAGGGGCATTGACCCGCAATTTCTGTCGGAGCACGGATTTATGTAAAATGGAGGGATTCCCATGAGCGAATTTCAACTGGACCGCGTGGAAGAAGCGATTTACGAGCTGATGCGCGGCAAGGTGATCATCGTGGTCGATGACGAGGACCGCGAAAATGAAGGGGATTTTGTGGCGCTGGCCGAGAAAGCCACTCCGGAGGTGATCAATTTCATGATTACCCAGGGCCGGGGGCTGGTCTGCCTGCCGATTACGGCGGAGCGCGCCGAGGAACTCGAGCTTACGCCGATGGTGGCTCAAAATACCGACTATCACGGAACGGCGTTTACCGTTTCGATCGATCATAAAGATACGACCACCGGAATTTCCGCCTACGAGCGCTCTTTGACGGTTCGCGGAATTATGGACCCGAAGGCGAAACCGTCGGACTTCCGGCGGCCTGGCCATATGTTCCCGCTGATTGCCAAGAAGGGCGGTGTCTTGCGCCGGGCAGGCCATACGGAGGCGGCCGTCGATCTGGCCCGGATGTGCGGCTCCTATCCCGCCGGCGTCATCTGCGAGGTGATTAAAGAGGACGGCACCATGGCGAGACTGCCGGATTTGGTGGAAATCGCCAAGAAGCATGACTTGAAGCTGATCAGCGTCAAAGACCTGATTCATTACCGCAATGAGAAAGAAAAGCTGGTCAACCGGGAAGTCGAGGTACGGATGCCGACCGACTACGGCGAATTCCGGGCGGTGGCTTATACGAATGAGGTAGACGCTAAGGAGCATGTGGCCCTCGTCAAAGGCGAAATCGATGGCGATGAGCCCGTTCTGGTCCGGGTCCACTCCGAATGTCTGACCGGTGACGTCTTTCATTCGCACCGGTGCGATTGCGGCCCGCAATTTGAAGCAGCGCTCCGGCAGATCGAACAAGAGGGCCGGGGGATTCTCCTCTATATGCGCCAGGAAGGCCGCGGGATCGGACTGGTCAACAAGCTGAAAGCCTATAAGCTGCAGGAAGAGGGGTTCGATACGGTCGACGCCAATCTGAAGCTGGGTTTCCCGGCCGACTTGCGGGATTACGGCATCGGGGCGCAAATTCTCAAGGACTTGGGCGTTCGCCATATCCGCCTGCTCACGAACAATCCGCGAAAGATTAAAGGCCTGGAAGGTTACGGTCTTGAAGTGGTGGAGCGGGTTCCGCTGCAAATGAAAGAAAATGCCGATAACACACGTTATCTGCATACGAAGCAAGCCAAGCTCGGGCATATGCTGAAATTCGATGATTTGGAGCAAAACGAATCCGCCGAAGTTTAATCGCGGGAAGCACAGCCGTTTGTAACGGTTATAAAACACAGTTTAAAGCACAGGGAGGATGAAATTATTATGATGAACGTTTTTGAAGGCAATCTGGTATCGGAAGGGTTAAAATACGGCATCGTTGTAGGCCGGTTCAACGAGTTTATAACAAGCAAGCTGCTCAGCGGAGCGCTCGATGCCCTGAAACGCCACGGCGTTAAGGAAGAAGAGATCAGCGTCGCGTGGGTACCGGGCGCATTTGAAATTCCTTTGGCCGCACAGAAGCTCGCGGAAAGCGGCAATTACGACGCGGTGATCACGCTGGGCACCGTCATCCGGGGTTCCACTTCGCATTATGACTATGTTTGCAATGAGGTGGCTAAAGGTGTCGCAGCCATCGGTCTGAAGACCGGCATTCCGGCCATTTTCGGCGTCGTGACTACGGAAAATATCGAGCAGGCGATTGAGCGCGCCGGCACCAAAGCCGGAAACAAGGGCTGGGACGCCGCCATGGCCGCGATCGAAATGGCAAACTTGACGAAACAGCTAAAATAGTGCTTATTTAATGTAGTACCCTCTTTTTCGGGTACTGCATTTTTTCTTTTTAGAGGCACTGGATGCTTCACGATGTACAACGGGTGGAGGATGTTCATTGACGACCGTATTATACAAACTGGAGACATTTGAGGGGCCGCTGGATTTGCTGCTGCATCTGATCGATAAGGCCGAAATCGATATTCATCAAATCTCGATCAGTGAGATCACGGACCAATACCTCGAGTATTTGCACAATATGCAGGAACTGGAGCTTGAGGTGACCAGCGAGTTCCTCGTCATGGCGGCGACGCTGCTGTCCATAAAATCCAAACAGCTCCTGCCCAAACCGCCCGTTATTGAACTGGAGGACGATTTCGATTATCTGCTGGAGGAAGAAGAGGACCCGAGGGACGAGCTGATCCGCCAGTTGATCGAGTATCGCAAATATAAAGGGATTGCCGAGCATCTTCATGAGCGTGAGTGGGAACGCAGCCTGATCTTTTCCAAGGAGCCCGAGGATTTAACGCCCTACTTGCCGGATATCGAGGAGAACCCGGTTAAGGGACTTCATGCCGCCGATCTGATCGCGGTGTTTCAGAAGGCGATCCGTAAATCGGTCAAGCGTAATGCCGTGGCGCGGATTCATCGCGACGAAATTTCGGTAAAGGACCGGATCAGGGAGGTGGTATCCGCCCTGGAAACGGTGGGAAAAGGCGGAAGACTGTTATTTTCCAAGCTGCTGCATCAGGAGATGCACAGACATGAAATCGTAGTGACTTTTTTGGCTGTACTGGAGTTAATGAAAATGAAGCAAATCGTATGTTACCAGAACAAATTGTTCGATGATATCGTTATGGAGTGGAGAGGGGAAGGAAAGGCCGATGAATTATCAGGAATTGAAATCGATTATTGAGGGATTGCTTTTTCTGGCGGGTGAAGAAGGAATCAGTCCGAAGCAGCTGGCGGAAGTGACGGATCAGCGGCAGGACTTGATTATCGAAGCCTTGCAGGATATGAAGAGCTCCTTCGAGCGTCAAGATCGGGGGCTGCAGATCGTACAGATCGCCGGGAACTACCAGCTGGCAACGCTGCCTCAGCATGCGCCGTATTTCGAGAAACTGGCCTATTCCCCCTCGCGTTCCACTTTGTCGCAAGCCGCGCTGGAGACACTCTCCATCATCGCCTACCGTCAACCGATCACCCGGATTGAAGTCGAGGAGATTCGCGGGGTAAAGTCGGAAAGGGCGATCCATACCCTGGTCAACAAAGATCTGATCGAAGAAGTGGGCCGTGCGGATGCGATCGGTAGACCGATTTTGTACGGGACGACGAAGGCTTTTCTCGATTATTTCGGACTGGCCAGCCTTCAGGATTTGCCGGATTTGGCCGATTTTGAAAGCAGCGAGCAATTGGAAGAAGAAACACAGCTGTTATTCCAGAAACTGGAGGAACAGCAATTGACGTTTGACGATGTGGACAAGAATGAACAGGATTGAATAGGATTTGGATTGAACCGCCCGTTGGGGCGGTTTTTTTAATTCTGGCAAGGCTGGAATTTTTTTATGAACCCAGTGTCATACTAATCGGAGCTTGTTATTCCATAGAATGGCATGGAGGGCTTTCCTGTGTGGATTTTTTGGCTCGGAAGCATCCTGATTTTGTTGCTGCTGATCGTCCTATTCGTCATCCTGAATTCCAAAATTAAATTTCGCTTGAAAGCTAAAAAAGAAAACCGGGACGAACTGATCCAACTGGATGTCACATTTCTGTTCGGTTTGTTATCGCTTCATTATGAGATCCCTGCCATGGGTTTTGCCGATCTGAAGCAAGGTTTGTGGGTGGAGAGCGACTGGAGCGACAATTTTACGGCTGGACCTTCGGCGGCCGGGGAGAATTCGATCAACAAGGATAAGGTAAAACATTGGATGCAGCAGCTTCGTGAGATGGTGACGGCGACGGAAGGGTTTAAAAAATGGCTGATCAACACGCTTCAAAGAATCTCTTTTGTCCAGTTCGATTGGTCCACCAATGTGGCCTTGCGGGATGCCGCCCATACCGCCACGCTGACCGGGGCTTTGTGGGCCGTAAAAAGCACGATTGTCGGATGGCTGTCCTATCATATCAAGCTGCGCCGGCGCCCCAAACTGTTTGTCGTTCCCCTGTTCGGTACGAGCCCGACATTTTCCACGGAATTGGTCTGCATGGCGGAAATTAGCTTCGGTTATGCTGTTTATGCCGGACTGATACTGATTTATCGGGTTTTGAAAGTAAAGGGCGGTTTGAAAATATGGCGGCGGCTTCTTACCGGATCAAAACCGCAATAGGGCGGCTTGCATATTTCCCTCCGGGACAGGACAACATAATGCTTGCTTAATAAATCCGGCTTATTAAGGAGGTAGTGACCCAATGAATGAACATCCGATACAAGGCCTTATGCAGACCGCTATGGAAAATATTAAGGACATGGTCGATGTGAACACGATCGTGGGCGAGCCTGTCCAGACGCCGGACGGCAGCGTCATTTTACCGATCAGCCGCGTGGGTTTCGGCTTTGCCGCAGGGGGAAGTGACTTTAACCTTGACGAGAAAGACGGAAAAACCGGAACCCATCCCGACGGCGGTAAAGGGCGGCCGTTCGGCGGCGGCAGCGGTGGCGGCGTTTCGATCAATCCCATCGCCTTCCTGGTCGTGGGCAAGCAGGGCGTGAACATCGTTCCGTTGGACAACCAGACTCATCTGATGGAGAAAATCATCGACGCCGTGCCTTCGGTCATCGACAAAATTCAATCGATGCTGCCAAACAGCGGCGGGACCCAGACGACAGGAGCAATGTCCACGGCAAATATGGCGAACGCAACGGCTGGAACAACCACAACGCCCGCCATCCAACCTTTTGCGTAATCGCTGTTCCCTTTCCGGAACCCCGGGAGGGGTCTTTTTTTGAACAGTCGCGCAAATATAACTGTCCCTTGTCTTTCGGGGTTTGGACATACTCCCATGGACTGCTGCATATAAATATACCAGTTCGCATAAGCGAAAGTCGGAGGAATTAAGATGAAACGTACATCCAGAATTCGGGCACTCGGCATGCTTACCTTAAGTCTTGTGCTTGCGTTTTCATTATCGGGACAAGCACAGGGCGAACCGGCAGCCCCGACCACGCACGCCCAGGCGTCCTCGCTGATCGATGTGACGTCCGGCCGGATTCTATACAGTGCGTCGGGAGACCAAGAACTGCCTATCGCCAGTCTGACCAAAATCATGACGGCCATCGTCGCCATCGAGCACGGCAAACCCGATGAGCTTGTCAAGGTAAGCCGGAACGCTTACGGCAAAGAAGGCTCTTCGATCTATCTTCACCTCGGCGAGGAAATGAGTCTGGAAAACATGCTGTACGGCTTAATGCTCCGGTCCGGCAACGACGCGGCGACGGCGATCGCCGAGCATGTCGGCGGCTCCGAGGAAGGCTTCGTGTATTTGATGAACCAAAAGGCCAAGATGCTTGGGCTGGAACATACGCAATTTAAAAACCCTCACGGCCTTGACGCCGACGGGCATTATTCTTCGGCGAACGACTTGGCCAAGCTTACGGCCTATGCGCTGCATAATCCATTATTTAAGGAAATTGTGAAAACGCCAAGCCGAAGAGCTCCGAATCCCAATGATCCTTGGGATTACCGTTGGGATAATAAAAATAAAATGCTGCGTTTTTATGAAGGGGCCGACGGCGTAAAAACCGGGTATACCAAGACGGCCAGACGCTGTCTGGTCAGTTCCGCCACCCGGGGCGGCCAGCAGTTGGTCGCGGTGACGATCAACGACGGGGATGACTGGAACGATCATCGAAAAATGCTGGATTACGGCTTCGCCCATTTTCCGCTGCAAACGCTGGTGGAAGAAGGGCAAGCGGTAAAAACCGGTTTAACCGCGGGTACCGGGTTTCGATACCCGCTCATGGAAAGCGAGAAGCGGGAGGTCGAGCTTCATTTTAAGAGCCGGGAAGGAGAGGTGTTGTCCTTCGCTTATCGGGGAGAAATTGTGGTTTCGCTCCAAGGGCGGGAAATCGGCAAGGTTCCGGTCTACCAAAGCCGCTCCGATGGCGGCAACCCGCCGGCAAAGAGCAGCTTTCATCAAGCGAAGACATCCTCTTCCTATCGGCCGGACGGTGGGTATCCCGCAACCTGGCCCGGTTCGCTGGAAATGGTGCTAAGAAGGCTGCTGCTCGCCAGGGATTAAGGACCGTTTTGGGAAGGGGGAAATCCTTGTGGTCAACAAAATTTGGCTGGGCTTAATACTCATCGGTTTTCTGTTTGCCGCCATAAAAGGCGATATTAACACGGTCACCCAAGCTGCATTCGAAGGGGCGGCTACAGGAGTTACCGTCTGTTTTGGGCTCATCAGTGTGCTTGTGTTTTGGATGGGGATTATGAAGCTTGCCGAAGAATCCGGCCTGGTAAAGGCCATCTCACGCCTATTGGGTCCTGTCGTAGCCTATTTGTTTCCCGATGTTCCGAAGAATCACCCGGCCATGGGATTTATTTTATCCAATATGAGCGCCAACCTGCTCGGACTCGGCAATGCCGCCACGCCGATGGGGATCCGTGCGATGCAGCAGTTGCAGGAGCTTAATCCCGACAAAGAAACGGCCTCTCCCGCTATGTGCACCCTGCTTGCGCTGAACACGGCAAGCATTACGCTGATTCCGACAACCTTAATCGCCATACGTTTGAATTACCACTCCGCTAATCCCGCGGAGATCGTCGGCTCTACCCTGCTGGCTACGGCCATCGCTACGCTGGCCGCCATTGTCGCGGATCGCTGGTACAGAAGAAGATACGCCTGGAAAAAACCGCCGACCGTTACGACTTCCGCGCCCAATTTAACGATAAAGAGGTGAGATGACATTTGCTGAACTGGGTCAATCTGTTGTCCGCCTGGGCCGTTCCGGTTATGATCGCGTTTATCCCTTTATACGCCTACATAAGGAAAGTCCCCGTCTACGAGTCCTTTGTGGACGGAGCCAAGGACGGCTTCTCCACCGCCATCGGCATCATTCCGCATCTGGTAGGGATGATGGTCGCCATCAGTGTCTTTCGGGCATCGGGGGCGCTGGAGTTCTTCGTCGGATGGATGTCGCCTTTTCTGGAGGCGCTTCGCGTTCCCCCGGAAGTCCTGCCGCTCGGAATTCTTCGGCCGTTGACCGGCACCGGCTCTTTGGCCTTCACGACCGATTTGATCAAAACCTATGGACCTGATTCGATGATCGGGCGCATTGCTTCAACCATTCAGGGAAGCACGGACACGACGCTCTATGTGTTGACGGTTTATTTTGGAGCGGTCGGGATACGAAACGGAAGGTACGCTTTGAAGGTCGGATTGTTTTCCGATGTGGTTGGATTCATTGCGGCGATTGCCGTGTGTCTGATACTATTTGGTTGATTTTGCATGACCTTTTACCTAAACAATGGGTTATTTTAGTTCTGTCTTCACGGACCGATATTCCTGTTTTGACACGGGATTATCGGTTTTTTTTATTGGTTGTGGTTAAATGGATAGGTCTGCATTTTTACAAAATACATAACAGAAAGAGGGAATTTCATAACATGCGGATGAAAAGTGCTTGGAAACAGAAAATGGGGGTGGCCGTTTTAACGGCGTTGCTGCTTACTACCATGTTCTCGTCCACCGGCGTTCAAGCCGAGACGGAACTGAACTGGGTTGTAGGGCAAGGGCAAACGGTAACGCTCGGGAACAATCTGGCCGATCTGAAGCTGAGCGAGGACTTTGCGTTCCTGAATGGCACCGATACCCAAACCTTCGAGCGGGAAAGAGGAGGCGTCCCGAACGGGTTGGAGATCGGTTCCGTATTCCCGATCGCCGAAGATCAAACGTGGTCGGTCTACTTCGAATATGAAGATAGCGGTCATATTTCGGATGACGAGAAGGATAAAATCGACGCGGACGCCTTATTGGACAGCTACAAAAAGGGGACTGAAGAGAGCAATAAAGAACGGCCGGAAGAAGACCATATGTTTGTCGACGGGTGGGAAACGCCTCCGGCCTACGACGAGAAGCTGAAAAGCTTGACCTGGGCATTGCGAGGGCATGACATTAACAACAACACCTTTATCAACTACAACATCAGAATTCTAACACGGCAGGGCAACGTATCCGCCATTTTGGTCTCCGATCCGAACGAACTGGCGAAATCCAAGCAAATTTTTGAGGACCAACTGCTGCCGGTCTTTACGCTTAAAGAAGGTCAGCGCTATGAGGATTTCGACGCCAAGACGGACAAGAAGGCCGAATACGGGTTGACCGCATTGATTCTTGGCGGAGCGGGCCTGGCGGTGGCGAAAAAAGTCGGGCTGATCGCCGGTCTGGTTCTGCTGTTGAGAAAATTCTGGTATGTCATTATCGCGGCTTTGGGCGTGGTTTGGCGCTTGATCACCGGTAAGAAAAAGAATAACCAGAATCCGCCGACCGAAGTGGCGGAAGGCACTCAGGACGGTACGAACGGCGAAACCGGGCTGCCGGAAGGATCCCAGGACCGTCCGGCCAATCCGCCTGGGCCAGGGCAAACCTTATAACGAAGCGGGTGGAATGCGGGAGGCGCAAGTTGCCTCCCGCTATTGTTAATTTCAGGTTCTATGGGTATCATGTGATATGAGGTGACTTATATACATGGAGAGATTGCAGAAGATTTTGGCGGGAGCGGGTGTCGCTTCGCGCCGGAAGTGCGAGGAACTGATTCAAAGCGGCCGGGTTCAGGTCAACGGGGAAACCGTCACCGAACTTGGAACCAAAGCGGATCCCGCAGCGGACGTTATCACCGTTGACGGGAAAACGGTCGGTGCGCAGAAGAAAATGTACATTGTGTTCAATAAACCGAAAGGCGTCATCACAAGCGCCTCGGATCCACAGGGCCGAAAAATCGTCACCGACTATTTGAAGGGGATTAACGAGCGGCTTTACCCGGTAGGCCGCCTGGATTACGATACGGAAGGCTTGCTGCTGTTAACCAATGATGGCGAATTTGCCCATCTGCTGACACATCCCAAGCACCACGTGGCTAAGACTTACCTGGCAACGGTCAAAGGAGTCCCCCATGGAACGGCATTGGACAAGCTGAAAAACGGCATCATGCTGGAGGATGGAATCACGGCCCCCGCCGAGGTGGAATATTACGATATCGACCCGGAGGAGAAGCACTCGACCATTTCTATCACGATTTATGAGGGAAGGAACCGGCAGGTTCGCAGAATGTTTGAAGCCATTCAGCACCCTGTCACTAAATTGAAGCGCATATCTTTCGGCGATCTTTATCTCGGCAACCTGAAAAGAGGGTTGTACCGTCATTTAACCAAGGAAGAGGTTGAAGGCCTAGTTAAGCTGGCCAGAACGGCGGGCAAGCCGGGAAACAGACCGGCTCCGAGAAAAGAAAAATGAAACAGGGCACAGCACTCATCCAGTGCTGTGTTATTTTTTGTTACATACATTTAAATATCCACCCATTTTCAGCTGTATATTGAAATCGGAAAGCCGGAGAAATCCTTGATTTCATAGGGTTATGTGAGGTTTAATAACAGGAAGCGATTACATTTGAAAAAAAACTATTGATTATTTTGGGATGATCTTCTATGCTAAGTATACAAAGGAAATAAAGTTAAAGCACTTAAACTTTTAGGTTGGCATCTAGATGATTCAGTACATGCGATACATACTGACAAAAAGTTAAAGCGCTTTAATTTTTTAAAAGAGGATGGTGATATTGTGACTCATCGTGAGAGTCGGAGGCAAACCTTTTACATGTATTTGTTTATTTCACCTTGGATCATCGGCTTCCTGGTTTTTGCGCTTTACCCGATTTTATCATCACTTTATTTCAGCTTTACGGACTATGACATTATCCACCCTCCAGAATTTGTCGGATTGGCGAATTACCGGGAGATGTTCCAAAATGAACTGTTCTGGCAATCCGTCCGGGTAACCCTGAAGTTCACTTTTATCAGCGTTCCCGTTCAGCTTTTGCTCGCGCTCGGGTTTGCGCTGCTGCTGCACCAGAAAATTCCGCTGCGCGGATTTTTCAGAACGGCCATGTATTTTCCGAGTATGGTGTCGGGCGTTGCGATGTCTCTGCTGTGGTATTGGATTTTTAATCCGCAAATCGGTTTGTTCAATTACATGCTGTCCTGGTTCGGCATTAAAGGACCGGCCTGGCTGATGGATCCGGATTCCGCCTTGTATGCTTTGATCATTATGACGTTTTGGACAGCCGGTTCCGGAATGATTCTGTTCCTTGCCGGACTCCAAGGCGTGCCGTCCAGTTTGGTGGAGGCGGCCAGACTCGATGGGGCCGGAAGGTTCAAAATTTTTGTACACGTCGTCTTGCCCATGATTTCTCCGGTTTTGCTGTTCCAACTGATTATGGGCATCATCGATTCGTTCCAGGTCTTCACTCAGGCATACGTAATGACGCAAGGCGGGCCGAATTATTCCACCTGGTTTTACGTCTACAACCTGTACACCAGCGCATTTAAAGAGTATCGCGCCGGCTACTCCTCCGCTCTTGCCTGGGTGCTGCTGATCGCGGTCATGATTTGTACCGCCTTGATTATGAAGTTATCCAACCGCTTCGTCCATTATGAAGGAGGTGGCCGTAGATGAGCCCGGTTCGAACTGCCGCGGAGCCCGGTCGTCCGTCGTTTGAAACTCCGCGTCCACGGAAACCGGATACGGTGAGAATCATCAGCTTTCTGCTTTTGCTGGTGACGACGTTTACGATGCTGCTTCCCCTGTTTTTTATGGTATCTACGTCTTTGAAATCGAGCCGGGAGATGTTGAAATTTCCGCCGACTTTTATACCGGAAACCTGGAGTTTTGGAAATTATAGCGAGATTTTCGATACGCTGCAATTCGGCACGTTATACAAAAACAGCCTGATCGTTGCTGTGATGACGGTAATCGGGACATTGATCTCCTCGGCGCTTGTGGCTTACGGGTTTGCGAGATACCGGGGGAGGGGCAACAACATCTGGTTTATGCTGCTGCTCAGCACGATGATGTTGCCGTATCCGGCGATCATGGTGCCGCAGTTTATCCTGTTTTCCAAGCTGCAGTGGATCGATACCTTTTTGCCGTTGATTGTTCCCGCTTTTTTCGGCTCCGCGTATAACATCTTTTTACTGCGCCAATTTTTCCTGACTCTACCCGATGATTTGTTCGACGCGGGACGGATGGACGGGTGCAGTGAAATGCGGATCTGGTACAAAATCGCGCTGCCTCTCTCCGGACCTGCTTTGGCTACGGTGGCGATTTTCGCTTTTATCTATAGTTGGAACGATCTGCTGACTCCGGTGCTCTATTTGAGCTCGTCCGAGTATTTTACGCTGCCGATCGGCATGTCGTCGTTAACGTCGTCGAGATTCCGGATTCCGCCCTGGCATTTATTGATGGTCGCCTCCGTCCTGGCCATGGTTCCGATCGTCACTTTGTTCGCCGTAGCCCAAAAGCAGTTTGTGGAGGGGATCGTTCTTACCGGCATCAAGTCGTAGCCTGCCGCGAAAGCGCGGAAATCAAAATGATAAATCGATTAGGAGGATTGGAACATGAACATTCGGAGAAGGCGGAAAGGTGTTATTGGTATGGTATTGTTGCTGCTTGCGGCGATATCCCTGTCGGGCTGCGCCGGCGGGAAGTCGGCTGCGGATACGGTCCCTGGCGGCGGTGGAGGAACGGACTCCGGCGGAGGCGGTCAAGTGACCATCACGCATTACACGATCGATTCCCCGGATCGCACGTTTATCGAACAGCTTATCCCTGAATTTGAGAAGCAGCATCCCAATATCAAAGTCAAAGTGGAGAAAGCTCCTTATGAGCAGTTTGACAGCAAACTGCAGACGCTGATCGCCGGCGGCAATTCGCCCGATGTGACGAGCCACTACGGGTATGGCGGTTTCGCGGAATATTACAATAAAGACATGCTGCTTGATTTGACCGACCTGATGAAGGAAGACGGGTTTGATCCCGCTACCTACAGCATTCCCAAGGAATTGATGGAAATTTATAAAGTGAAAGGGCAAACCTACGGTATACCGGTCAATATCTACGTAACCTTGATGATGTATAACAAGGACATGTTTGATGCGGCCAATTTGCCGTACCCGCCGAGCGATTATGAGGACAAGAGCTGGACTTTCGACAAAATGGTTGAGGATGCCAAAAAGATGACCGTGCATTCCGACGACATCGCCAAAACCCAATACGGCCTGGATTTCGCCTGGTCCGAACGCGATATGAAACCGCTGTATTTCGGAGCGGAGCCGTATTCGGAGGATACTTGGACGAACGGCGGCGTACCGTCGGAGACGCATTTTGATTCTCCGGAAGTGATCGCCGCCTATAACAAGCTCTTTGACCTGATCTTCAAAGAAAAAGTGTCGCCGACTTCCGAATGGAGCAAGAGCGTCGCGGGTCAGAACGGCGATCCGTTTGTGGCCGGCAAAATCGGTATGACGGTAGGCGGTTCCTGGATTCTCGCGGGCTCCAACGATTTTCCGTTTAAGGTCGGTGTGGCGGCGGTACCTTGGGGCGGGAACGACAAGGTTCGGAGCAACCTGTTTGTCGATCCGCTGATGATTCTGAAGGATTCGAAACATCCGAAAGAAGCGTTCGAGTGGATCAAGTTCCTGCTGACGGATGAAATCCAGGAGAAGTCCATCGAGCTCAGCGGCGGCAATCCGCCCGTTAATTCCAAGGCGGCCGAATCATATTACAAGCATTTTGAAGGGATCAAACCGGAGGATATCAAGAAAGTTATCGAAGGATCGACAAAGTATGGTTTTGAGTCGTATAACCACCTTGTCGTTCACTATTCGCAAATCAACGATATGTTTATCAATGAGATGCAGCCGATCGAAACCGGCCATAAAACCGTGGAGGAAGTGATGCCGGTAATTCAGAAGAAAGTGACTGAAATCTTGAACCGGTAAAATTTTGCGGAGATTGCTTAGCGAGCCGCCCGGAAGGGCGGCTTTTTTGAAAACGGGGTTAGCGGAAGAGCTTCCGGCAATGTATACTTGGGTTAGACCCTGGGTCGGAATATGATGCCGCAAGGAGAAATGGGTATGAAAGTTAGCATTTTTGACGTGGCCAAAAAGTCGGGTCTATCCGTAGTCACGGTATCGCGCGTGTTAAACGGGGCGGAGACGGTCCGGGAAAAGAACCGGCAAAAGGTTCTGGATGCCATCCGGGAGCTGGATTATCGGCCGAATGCCGCCGCGAGAAGTCTGGCCCGCGGGAAGACGGGGATTATCGGCTTGATTGTGACAACACTTCAAGACTCCTTTTTCGATGCTATCGTAAAAGAAATGAATGAAGTGCTGGCCATGCACGGTTATTTTCTGGCCATCTCGGTGTCGAACGGTCTGGGTTCCGACGGGAGCCACTATTTGATTCAGGAAGACCGGGTTGACGGGCTGATTCTTCTCTCCCCGATGGAGGAGGACAGCTACATTGTGGAAATGAAGCGGCGGGGGATACCCTACGTCCTGATCGATAACCAGAAACCGGAAAATGACACTTTTTCCGTAACGATCAACAACTTGAAGGGCGGTTATGCCGCCGCATCGCATTTGTTGGAACTCGGCCATACTTCCATAGCCCATCTGTGCGGAAACGAAACGTTCCGAAGCACCCGGGAACGCCGGGCGGGATTTCTCCAAGCCCTTGAGGAAAAAGGAATCGCCCCTTTTGAAATCGTTAACGGAGACTTTGAAATCGCCTTCGGCTACGAGACCGGCAGGCGGTGGTTGGAGAAAGGGAAGCTGCCGACGGCCGTTTTTGCGGGCGATGACAATATTGCCCTGGGCGTCGTAAACGCGCTGATGGAAGCGGGAATCCCAATTCCCGAACAAGTTGCGGTGGTGGGGTATGACGATCAATACATCGCCTCGCAACTGCATCCGCAGATGACGACCGTCCGGCAGCCTGCCGATAAGATCGGACTGGCCGCCGCCGAGATGCTGCTGAAGCGCATCGAAGGAAGGATCAAAAGAAGCGCGGTCCAGCGGATCGATCCGGAACTGATCATCCGAGAATCGACGATCGGGAGAAGCCATAGAGAACGCTGAGCGTTCTCGTCAAATATTTTAAAGCAGGGAGGCCGCCGGATGAGCGGCCTTTTGAATTGCAGCGATGCGATTTTATTATATAATTGAGAAGGTCACATAATATTCAAAATTTCCCCGGCGGAAAAGACGCTCCTTTTCGATATAATGTTCATAGGATGTTCACTTTTTTGTCGTTGATTATGATATTCGTCACAGAGGAGAGTTGTTTTATGGGGAAAGCAAGACGACCTGTTCAAATCATTATATTGGTTTTTATCGTCATACTCGGAGGATATGCCATCAGCTCGGCCGTATTCGGCGGGGAAAGCGGGAAGCCGGAACTCGGGGACAAGCCTCCTGCCGTCAAGCTGCTTGGGCTGGATGGTAAGGTACATACGCTGGAGGAGTACAAAGGAAAAGCCGTGGTCCTCAATTTTTGGGCAACCTGGTGTACCTATTGCGTAAACGAAATGCCGGCCCTTCAGGCGCAATGGGAAAAATGGCGCGATCAAGGGGTTGTTGTGCTGGGAATCAATACCGGAGAAGATGAAATGACCGTGCGGAATTTTACCGAGCAACTGGGCATCGATTTCCCGGTCCTTCACGATTTTGAGAACGATGCGGTCCGCAATTACGGCGTGGTGCCGATGCCGACGACCTTTTTTGTGAACAAGAAGGGCAGAATCGCCTCTATCCACGAAGGGGAGCTGAATTTGGAGACACTGGACGACCAAATCAAGCAGCTGGTAAATCCTTGACGACGATAAGGGGGCGTAGTAGCCATGATTAAGAACACGAAGTGCGAGTGCGGTCATCAGAATCGGGTCGGTACGGTTCTCTGCGAAGCGTGCGGGAAACCCCTGGACGACAGCGGCGATTCCACTGAGCTGCTGGAAATGCGGTATGACGGGGCCGCCCGGCGCTCGCAGCGGGCCAACCCGAATTGGATCGATAAAATCTGGAATTTCTTTTCTTCGGTGAAAGTTGCGGTATATCTGATCATATTTACCCTAATCGGGGCCATATTCGGGACGATCTTCGAACAGGAGAGCAATTTTGTCAGTTTCGATCCCTCTACCTTTTATAAAGAAAAGTACGGGACGATTGGGGACATTTATTACAAGCTGGGGCTGTCCCATACGTATGAGTCCTGGTGGTTCGTCACGCTGCTCGTCATGATCGGGGCCTCCCTGGTCATTTGCAGCCTGGACCGGGTGTTGCCGCTTTACAAAGCGCTTTCAAAGCAGAAGATCAGGAAGCACATGCAGTTCCTTACGCGCCAAAAGGTGGTTTACCGGGGACCCATCCAGGAGGACGGTGCAGCTTGGACGCAGCGGGCGATTGCCCCGTTGAAGAAAAAAGGTTACCGCGTGCACACGGACGGCGATGCGCTGCTGGCGGAGAAGCAGCGGTTCAGCCGCTGGGGACCCTACGTTATTCATATCGGACTGATCGTGTTCCTGCTGGCCGTGCTGTTCCGCGGTCTTCCGGGCTTGCATCTTGACAAGCATTACTGGTTCCCCGAAGGGGAGATCACGAAAATTCCCGGTACGAATTTGTATCTTAAGAATGAGAAGTTCACCGTGGAATACTATACGGAAGAAGAAATGTCCGAGGAATTCCGGGAAACCGGAAAAGTCGTTCCCAAGCTGTTCGAGACCAAAGCGGTGCTCTATAAATGTACGGCGAATTGCGACGATCCCTCCAAAGAGCCGGAGCTTACGGAAGTCAAACAGCATGCGATTCGCGTCAACGATCCCTTGAATTACCAGGGGGTTAAAGCCTATCAGTTCGATTTCGATCTTACGCCGAAGCTTCGGTCCGTGAAACCCGTTCTGGTCGATGTGAAAACGGGAAAACAGTACGGCAAGTTTCAACTGGACATGACCGACCCGCAGCTGAAATACGAGCTGGGACCTTACACGCTGGAGCTTAAGAACAAGTACATGGACTTTTCCCTCAACGAAAAGGGGCAGCCGGTCTCCAAATCGAACGATCCGAATGCTCCGGCTTTTTTATTCCTGGTGAAAGGACCCGATTTACCGGAAGAAGGGGTTCAATATATTTATTTTCCCAAAGCCGTTGACAAAGAGCGTTTTCAACAGGATGCGATCAACAAAAAGTTGGGCGGACTTCAGAACAAACTTTCGCTGGACGTCCTCGGGATGGACGATGTCGATTTTATCGCGTCTTCCAGTTATCTGAACATTCGCGTCGACCGCGCGATGCCTTTTGTCTGGCTGGGACTCGGCATTGTGATGATCGGACTGGTTATGGGATTCTACTGGCATCACCGCCGGATCTGGCTGCGCATCGATAACGGTGTAGTGACGCTCGGCGCCCATACGTCGAAGAATTGGTTTGGCCTGCGCCGGGAAGTAGCCGCGTTCTTGAAGGGAATGAACGTGGATGTGAATGAGAAGGAATTGGAAAACGGGGGGGAACGGTCATGAATTTTTTGGAGATCAGCAGGCTGGCGTTTGTAAGTGCCTTTTATCTTTATTGTCTCTCATTTATCTTTTACGCGATCGCGGTAACGGGGAAAACGTGGAAGAACCGGGACCCCAAGCAGCATGAACGCAAATGGGGACGCATTTCCTTCGCGACCTCATCGCTCGGACTTCTGGCCCACCTGATCTACTGCGGGACCCGTTGGGCTTACAGCGGACATGTTCCGGTAAGCAACATGTACGAATTCATGAGTTTCCTGTCGATGATGATCATGATCGCCTTTACGGTCGTTTTTCTCATTTACCGCAAAATATTGCTCGGTATGTTCGCGCTGCCGCTTGCGATTCTGGTGATGGCTTATGCGGCGGTGTTCCCGCAGGAAGTGCAGCCTCTGATCCCGTCACTGAGATCCATCTGGCTGTACATTCATGTCACCTTGGCCGCGACGGGAGAATCCTTCTTCGCGGTTGGTTTCGCCGCCGGGCTGATGTATTTGCTGCGGACCGTCAACTTTGGCAGCCATGACAAAAGTGGCCGCCGGCAAAAAAGATGGGTTGAATTTACGCTTTTTTCTATTATTATAGTAGTGGGCTTCATTGTCTCGGTATACTCGTTCCGTGCCGCCGGATACGAAGCGGTTTTCACTCAAAATACGACAAATATTGACAGCCAAGTAGAGGAAAATAGTACAATAGGTAAAGAAGTGTACAAATTGCCGCCTATCGTGGCTCCTCATAACAGCAAGATCGAATCCATCCAGCCTTTCCTGGGGATGGATCAGGCTTTGTTTGAAGCTCCGTCCTGGATGAAGGGCGTCAATGCGGGCCGTAAATTCAACACGGTATTGTGGTCGATACTATCAGGTATCGTTATTTATGCCTTGCTAAGGCTTATCCTCCGTCGGCCGCTCAGTCAACTGCTGGCTCCTATGCTGAAGGGGATCGACCCGGATGATCTCGACGAGATCAGCTACCGGGCCATCGCGATCGGGTTCCCGATCTTTACGCTGGGGGCGCTTGTATTTGCCATGATCTGGGCGCAGCAAGCCTGGGGGCGGTTTTGGGGCTGGGATCCCAAAGAAGTCTGGGCTTTGATTACATGGCTGTATTACAGCGCATACCTGCATCTACGGTTATCCCGCGGATTTCAGGGCAAGCAGGCTTCTTGGCTTGCCGTTCTGGGGTTCCTCGTTGTCATGTTTACGCTCGTGGGCGTAAACCTTATTATTGCCGGGCTTCATTCCTATGCGGGAACGGATTAAGCTCGCGCCTGATCTCGAAGTTTTGCCGTTAAGCTGAAATGTAAGATGATGAATAGGGGTTGTTGTCCATGTCAGATCAAGAAAATCGCATTCTGGTAGTCGACGATGAAGAGCGGATTCGCCGCCTGCTTAAGATGTATTTGGAAAAGGAAGGATACGAAATCGATGAAGCCGAAGACGGCGAAACGGCGCTGAAAAAAGCGACGTCCAATGATTACGGGCTGATTCTGCTCGACGTCATGCTGCCAGGAATCGATGGCGTGGAGGTCTGCAATCGGTTGCGGCAGGTGAAATCCACGCCGGTTCTGATGCTGACGGCCAAGGGGGAGGAAATCAATCGCGTTCAAGGGTTTGAAGTCGGTGCCGACGATTACGTGGTAAAGCCGTTCAGCCCGCGTGAAGTGATATACCGGGTCAAAGCGATTATGCGCCGCGCTTCGGCGACCGCCTATTTGACCAAGGAGAGCGGAACCAGCAACAACATCGTGTTCCCGCACCTCGTCATTGAACATGACGCCCACCGGGTGACGGCCAGCGGCCATGAGGTCAGTCTTACACCGAAAGAATATGAACTTCTACATTATTTAGCGGTATCTCCGGATAAAGTATTTTCCCGGGAGGAGCTGTTGAAAGATGTATGGAACTACGAATTTTTCGGTGACCTACGCACGGTCGATACGCATGTCAAGCGTCTTCGCGAAAAACTGAATAAGGTTTCGCCCGAATCCGCAGCCATGATAACGACGGTCTGGGGCGTAGGATATAAACTGGAGGTCGCGAAATAAGTGCGCTTCTGGAGAACGCTTGTCGGCAAACTGTGGATTACGATCATTTGTCTGGTTGCGTTTGTCCTGCTTTCCATGGGCTTGTTCCTGCTCCCGTATATCGACACCAACTTCACGAATTCCGGAGCGGTTAAACAGCTGTTCGTCATTATAGGGATGATTGGGTTCTCTCTGACTACATTCTTTGCCTTGTTTTTGTTTACCAAAATAACTCAACCAATGCAGCGGCTGATCCAGGCGGCCGATTCGGTCCGAAAAGGAAAGTACGACACCCGGTTATCTCTGCGTACCAGCGATGAAATCGGCGTGCTCTCCAACACGTTCAATCATATGGCCGAGGAACTGGAGAAGACGATCCGCAGTTTGAATCACGAGAAAGAGCATCTCTCCAGCGTGCTTCGCAGTATGAACGACGCCGTAATCACACTGGACGGAAACGGTTATGTTATCCTGACCAATCCCCCGGGGGATCGCATACTGGAGATGTGGGGGGATTTGTCGGAGCAGGAAGCAGGCGATCCGGAAGGGGGGGCGGCTTCATCCGCATCCGGGCCGGGGAACGCCAACAAAGTGCCCAAGCCGCTGATGGAGATGTTTCATCGGATTTTGGCCCAGGAAGGCGACCAAAGCATGAACATTCATGTCAAAAAGGGCGTGTGGTCCGTGCATATGGCGCCGCTTACCTCCGACGGGGAGATCCGCGGGGCCGTCGCGGTGTTAAGAGATGTCACCGAGGAAGTCCGGCTGGAGAAGATGCGGCGGGATTTCGTAGCCAACGTATCCCACGAAATTCGCACCCCGCTGTCGATGATGCAGGGATACAGCGAGGCGCTGTTGGACGGAATGGCGACATCGCCCGAGGAGAGCGCCGAACTGGTGCAGGTCATCCACGACGAGTCGCTGCGGATGGGCCGGTTGGTCCGCGATCTGTTGGACCTGGCGCGCATGGAGGCCGGCCATACCGACATGCCGATGCGTGAGGTGGATTTCCGGGAACTGGCCGAAAGGGTATACCGTAAATTTCTGGTCCGGGCGAAGGAGCACGAAATCGCCTTGCAACTTGATCTTGGGGAAAGCGGCTTGCACTTGTCCCATGCGAATGAAGACCGCCTGGAGCAAGTGCTGACGAATCTCCTGGATAATGCGTTTCGCCATACGCCGGATGGCGGTGGGATCGTGATCGGTGCGGCGATGGAGGCGCAGCGGGAAGGGCCCGCGCTGCATGTCAGCGTGAAGGACAGCGGCGTCGGGATCCCGGCCGACGACTTGCCCTTCGTCTTCGAACGGTTTTACAAAGCCGATAAGGCGCGGGTGCGGGGCGAAAGAGGCGGGACGGGGCTCGGTCTTTCCATCGTGAAAAATATCGTGGACGCCCATGGCGGAACGATCCATGCCGAAAGCGAGCCCGGTACAGGCACGATCTTTCATATGCTTCTTCCTGTCGAGAAACCGCAGGAAAGATAAAATCAAAAAAACACCCTTTAAGAAAAGGGTGTTTTTTTGTTGAACGCGGAAGATAAATCTTGTTCAACGTGAAACATATCTGATTTTTCTTTATTCGAAGGCAATTTGTTGCGCTTTGTTAATTTCCGGCAATTTTGTCAGATCGCTGAGCACTTCCTTTGGCGTTTCTTTATCGACGGTGAGGACCATGATCGCTTCGCCGCCGACGATTTTACGTCCGACTTGCATCGCCGCGATATTGACGTCGTTCTTGCCGAGCAGCGTGCCGACGCTGCCGATAATGCCGGGTTTGTCGTTGTGCGAAATAAAGATCAGATGGCCTTCGGGAGCGATATCGACCGGGAACTTGTCGATCTGCACGATCCGGGCGCCGTATCCGTTCAATAAAGTTCCGGCAACGCGGCGTTCCGAGCCGTCCTGGGTTTTCAGCGAAACGCTGATCAGGTTCGTGAACCCTTTGGTGGCGGAAGCCTGGGAAACGACCACATTAACGTCGCGGGCCTTGGCCAGGTGCAGCGAGTTTACGATGTTGACGTCGCTGCCGAAATGGCGGGACAGCACCCCTTTAATGATATAGCGGGTCAGCGGCTGCGTATCGACCTCGGACAAATCGCCCGCGTAATCGACGTGGATTTCTTGAACCGCCTCGTTGTTCAGTTGGGCGGCAAATGCGCCGAGTTTCTCGCCAAGCTCGAAGTAAGGCTGCAGCTTGTTCATGACGCTAGGGGCTACCGGTGGCATGTTGACGGCGTTTTTGAACGGTTCGTTGCGCAAAATATGCAGCACCTGTTCCGAAACGTCGATCGCCACATTTTCCTGTGCTTCGACCGTGGACGCGCCCAAATGAGGGGTCACGATGATTTTCGGGTTATGCAGGAAAGGGTGATCCGCTTCAGGCGGTTCTTTTTCAAAGACGTCAAAGGCGGCACCGGCAACGATTCCCTGATCGATCGCCTCGACCAGCGCCAATTCGTCAACCACACCGCCGCGCGCACAGTTGATGATCCGCATGCCTTTCTTCATCACTTCGAATTGCGGGCGCGAAATCATGTGCTTCGTCTCCGGCGTGAGCGGGGTATGCACCGTAATGAAGTCGGCATTCCGCACGATATCATCCACCGTTGCCAGCTTGATGCCAAGCTTCTCGGCGCGCTCCTCGGTCAGGAACGGATCATAACCCAGGATGTCCATGCCGAACGCTTTGGCCCGTTTGGCGACCTCGCTGCCGATTCGGCCCATCCCGAGTACGCCCAATGTTTTGTTGCGCAGCTCGACGCCGAGGAATTTACGGTCCCAAGTGCCTTGGATCGTCTTGGCATAGGCTTGAGGAATATGGCGTGCCAAGGCCATCATCATCGCAAAAGCATGCTCACAGGTTGTAATCGTGTTGCCGTCGGGGGCGTTGATCACGACAATCCCTCGCTTCGTGGCGGCTTCCAAGTTAATGTTGTCGACGCCGACACCGGCTCGTCCGATCACCTTCAGGTTTTTGCCGGCTTCCATAATCTTCTCGGTCACTTTCGTTTGGCTGCGGACGAGCAGAGCGTCATACTCAGGGATGATTTGAACCAGTTCATCTTCGGTGAGCCCTGTCTTTTTCTCTACGACGACGTCGTTTGCGTCCATCAGTTGCTGGATCCCCATGTCACTGATCGGATCCGATACTAACACTTTAAACATGATTTCTTCCTCCTAAGTATTTTTTTATAGGATTGCTGTTCGTAAGGATGGTCATACTTGACGGACATCCTTCGAAAGCAGTCGCAAACGGGGACGCTTTTCTCCACTGCCGTTATAGTGCGTCAAAGAGCGGAGGTCGGCCAAATTATGCCACTTTAAGCTATGTCCTTTGAAAACAGGTGATAAAAAAACTCCCGAACCGCATACTACTGCCGTAGTAAGGGACGAGAGTTGTTCGTGGTACCACCCTAATTCGCTGCGCCTTTGCAGGACATAGCCTCAGTGTCGAAATGACGGAATGATAACGGAATTCATCCGACTGCGCCTACTGACTTAGGCCAAGAGGTTCAACGCAGTGACTCAGGATCGCTGAAGTTGCCTTTCCGCTACCGGTTCGCAGCACCACCGGCTCTCTGGGAGCTTCCGGACGACTTCTTTTCCTTCAACGTGTTTTGCAAATCTAATTTTTCATAATGTATCATGCTGCGTAAGAGGGTGTCAATACTCTTTCAAATCCCGCGAAGCGATAGGCCGGGCGGTTCTTGAATCGCGGTAGCATTTTAGTTATCATTTTAGGTATGTCGAAAACTCTCGACTGAACGCGAATCTCAGCTTCCCGCAAAGAAAGGGAGTTCGGGTAGAATCTCGGATTTATAATATGTCGCTTTCCATTTCATGAACTCCTTGCTTTGGACGGCTTCCGTTTCTGTGAGGATTTTCACAATTGAAGACACAGAATTTAGTTTCAAGGCGGAAGCCTTGCCGCTTGCGATCATTTGATCGATTTTAGCCGTCATATCCTGCGGCAGATAAGATACATATAATCTGCTGTTCTGCATCATGTCCGACACCGCTTTGTTCTTCTGGGCCAACGAGAACGTCTTCCACTGCTTGATCAAGGTGTCGGCCCGGAATGTATAATTATCCGGAATTTGTTGATCGGCTTTGGCGCTCCATTTTAAAATTGAAGCATAGAACTTGCTTTGGGCTTTCAGGCCGTAATCCATGGCGTTTTTCGCAAATTCATCGCTTGACAAGATCCGGGCTAGTTTCGGCCCGGTCTCGCCGCTCATGAAGGATACGTTGCGGGAGATTCCTTCGTCAAACAGCTTCAGGCTCTTTAATATATCGTTCTGGGCTTGCTTCAACAGCGGCGAAGAGCCCGAAATCGGGTTGGCCGAAATGAGGCCGTATTGGTTCTGGGCGGACTCCTGAGCCTCCTTTAAAATTTTGGCCGCTGCAAGCTTGGAGTCGGCGCTTTGAAGGCGATCTGTCATGCTTATGTACTCTTCTTTAAATTGCTGATAGGGCTGATAAACGACATAATAGAATGTGACGAGATCCTGCTGCCCGTAGGAAACCTCGGTTTCCGATTCGAGCGCGGAGGCTTTATAATTCAAGTACTTGGCCTCCGTACGGGTGATCCCCATGCTCAGGCCGAGCATGAAGGTGCCGAACGCTGCGATCAGCGTAAACAGGAATCCGAAGGTAAACCAGACCTCAAAACGCGATGATTTCTTTCTGTTCATAGAACGAACGCTCCTTATCCATGTTTTAGTCCGTGAGTCTTGCGAGACTATGCCGGATGCATCTTTACACCATATTTTAAAGGACAGGGTCTGACAAAAACTATGAAAAAATTCAAATTCGGCAACGTAAAAATTCAAAAAGTGGATCCGGCTCAGCTCGATGATCGACTGCTGCTGATCAATCTGTACTTTACTCAGGGACTTGCTTTATTTATCGGCTTAATCATTCTCTTTTTTCAGAAAAGAAACCCACTTTCTATCTTGAAACTTCCAAATGATCCAAATTTCCTATATTGGGGTGCCGGCCTGGCCGCCGCCATGCTTCTGATCGACGCACTGCTCTCCAAATTCATCATGGAGGAAGCGATGGATGACGGAGGGATTAACAGCAAGCTTTTCAGGACAAGGCCCGTTTGGCACATTATTGTGATCGCCCTGGTCGTGTCGGTATGCGAGGAGCTGTTGTTTCGCGGCGCTATCCAAAACGGAATCGGACCGTATTGGACAAGCGTGCTCTTTGCGGCGATTCATATCCGTTACTTGAGGCATTGGCTGCCGACAGGCTGGGTCTTTGCCAGCAGCTATGGTTTAGGTTATATCTATGTGCAAACCGGAACCCTCTGGGCACCGATCGTTTGTCACTTTCTCATCGACCTCATCTCGGGATTAGTCATAAAATATCGGAGGGAATCATGAACGAACGTTTAAGCAGATCGGAACGTCATAAACGGAGCCGCAAAAATGGAAGGAGCGCATCGGCCGACGGCGGCGTCACATCAACGAGGGCCATTCCTGCCGAGGCATCCGAAGGATATGCTTCCGGGATGATTACCCTTGTGGACGAGGAGGACCCGGGCGAGGTGGAGGTCAGCAAGCTCCCGCCCCGCAGGGAGCTTTATCCTTCGCAGCGGATCAAATGGACGAAATGGTTTTTCAATTCTCTTCTTTATGTTTTTGTGGCGATTTTGCTCGTTCTGCTGTGGTGGGGACTAAGCGATTCGCCTTGGGGTGAGAAATACGGGCTGTCCATCGGGGTTGAATTTCCGCTTCATTTTAGCTAAAATAAGAAAAATTTCAAATCCGCACTATGCCGATGATGAGCATCCAACTCGGAGGCGTTTTCGCCAGGAGAAGCCCGGTCTTCTCCAAGTTTACCGGACCGCCCGTTATCGCGGAACCAAGTGATTACAGCGCTTGAATCGTTGTAATAAGTTGGGTGGCACCGCGAGCAGAGCGCTCCTCGTCCCAAGGATGAGGGCGCTCTTTGTCTTTTTACCATGCGGAAGGGGCGGTATTGTTATGTTGGATGTTAGATGGATTCGGGAACATCGGGAAGCGGTTCAAATGGCGGCTGACGCCAAAAAAATCGGCGTCTCGATCGAGGAGTTGCTCCGGCGGGACGAGCAGCGGCGCGATTTGTTGAAACAAGCGGAAGAGTTGCGGCGGCAGAGAAACGGGAGTACGAAAATCATAGCCGAATGTTCCAAATCGGGACATTGGCCGGAAGAGGGCGCCGATCGTTTGAAAATGCGGGTAAGGCGCTTGAATGAGGATTTAAGGGCTGTCGAGACGGAGTTGGAGTCGACGCAGCGGGAATTCGACCGGCTGATGGGCCTAGTCCCGAACGTTCCTTCGCCCGACACGCCGCCAGGGAACAGCGACGCGGATAACGTGGAGCTCCGCAAACATGGAGAGCCGCCGAAGTTCGACTTCTACTCCCGTGACCATGTGGAGCTTGGCCTTTTGCACGGGATGTTGGACATCCCCCGAGGCGTCAAAGTTGGCGGCAGCCGCAGTTATTATTTGCAGGGCACGGGAATGCTCCTGCATCGCGCGGTTCAGCAGCTTGCTCTGGATCTCGTGATGGAGGCCGGCTTTCATCCGCTGGAGGTTCCTATGCTCGTGCGGGGCGCGCAAATGTGGAACACGGGATTTTTCCCTACGGGAGAAGACCAGGCATACCGGATTCAGGGTGAAGATCTATGGCTTGCAGGCACGTCGGAGGTTCCGCTCATTTCATTTTATGAAAATGAAATCGTGGATGTAAGCGAGCCGATCAAGCTGGCTGCAGTCTCGACCTGCTTCCGCAATGAAGTGGGGTCGGCAGGACGCGATGTCCGCGGGCTTTACCGGGTTCACCAGTTCGCCAAGGTGGAGATGGTTGTCATCTGCAGCCCGGACCCCGCCGTGTCGGAATCGCTTCATCAAGAGATCACCGGGCATGCCGAACGCCTGCTGAATATGCTCGAGCTTCCGTACCGGGTGATGGCGGTTTGCGCCGGGGACATGTCGCAAAAAACCTACAAGCAGTATGATATTGAAACCTGGATGCCCAGCCGCGGGGCTTACGGCGAGACGCACTCCTCTTCCAATCTGCACAGCTTTCAGGCCCGCAGGTCAAACATACGCTGCCGGGGCGCGGAAGGGAAGCTTGAATACTGCCACACCCTGAACAATACGGCTGCCGCGTCACCGCGAATTCTGATCCCTTTACTTGAGAACCACCAGCGGGAGGACGGATCGATACATATTCCGCAGGCCTTGCGCAAGTATATGGGCGGGGTGGACACCTTGAAGCCGTCTAAGTGAATATAAAAAACGGGCTGTCCCAAAAGTCATAATAATGACGAGGGACAGCCCCTTTTATGCTCATGTTGCTACGGTTATTGACTGGCAGCCGGCTTGTCGCCGATGCTGCGGGGATCGACGAACCCGTATCCCTTCGCCTCCAGCTTCGTCAACAGTTCATCGAGCGCTTCCACCGTCCACGGCAGCTCGTGCATGAGAATATTGCTTCCGGCATGAAGCTGGTCGAGCACGTTCTGGATAACCGCCTCCGGTTTGTTTTTGTTTTTGGAATCCCAGTCCAAAGAGCCGTTTGACCAGGTCATATAGATCATTCCGTTCTCCTCCACGATCTTATGGAGCCGGTCATTGCCCGAACCGAACGGCGGCCGGAAAAAGCGCGGACGCTCCCCGATCGTTTCCTCCACAATGTTCTGTACGTCCTCCACCTGCTTGCGGGCGCTGGCCGCCGATTCTTTCTTAAGATCGATATGATCCCAGCTGTGATTCCCGATAATCTGTCCCCGCTCGTGAATCAGGGTCAGCAGGTCCGGATTCTCCTTTACGCGATAACCGTTCACGAAAAAGATCGCCTTCGCCTGATGTTTATCCAACGTATCGATCAAGCCCTCGATCATCTCTTTCTCCTTCGGGCCGTCGTCGAAGGTCAGCAAAACGACTTTTTTCTCCGTTGCGTCCTCATTCGGTTTGACATTGTAGGCTTTATCGATATGGTACAGCAATGCCGGAGGTTCCGTTTCTTCCGCCTTCCCGACGTTCGGCTTGCCCGGCTCGCCGGTTTGCGGCGGGCTCTCTTCCTTGTCCGTTGGCGTGCCGCCCGCTTCGCCGCCGGATAAATTGTTTGCCGGTACGGTTTGTTCGGCGGCCGGAGGTGTCTGCTCCGCCTTGTCCGGCTCGGCCTGCTTCTGGGCGCAGGAGCTTAACAACAGACACAAGGCTGCGATAAGCAGCGCTTTTTTGCTGATCAAGCGTATCAACTCGCTTTCCTGTATTTATGCCGCATGAGTTTGTCGTAAAGCGCGAACACTACAACTGATTTTAACATATCTAAGGAGGTTGTTTAGGTGAAATCTTCCACGTTTTTATTCGGCGTTATCCTTGGCGCTGTGGCGACGGGCTTGGCATCCCGGCGAAAAGGCGGCTGGATGTCCATGCTTAGCGAAGCGGGATCCATGATTAAGCTGCCGGCAATGAATGATGGGAAACAACACGACAAGTCTTCTCATGCAGCCTCGAATTCAGGTTCGGAAAAGAATGGAGCCGATCCAACGGCCCAGGTGTTTCCCAGTTCGGTTTCATCGACAAATTCGGGTCATTCGAAAGAATACAGTTTGAAGCAAATATCGGATTTCATTAAGGGGGACGCCGATGTCCGCCGCGAGGTGGAAGCGATCCTCAAAGAAACACGTACGGCCGTCCCCGGCTTCTAATTTTGGCAAGGCTAAGAATCATTTTTCGCTCCCTTTGGAGGATTGCGGAAAATGATTCTTTTTTTGATTATTTTATTGCGTGCATTTAGGGAAAATTAGTGATAACATACTTACAAAGAACCATTTCCAGCACATATTACAGCAGGTTTCATAATCTGTTATAACACGGCATGGAGAGGAGGATCCTGTATGAGGATTGAAAGACTTGGTCAGGATAAAATACGGATTTTCCTCACGTTTGACGATCTGAGCGAACGCGGTATTCAGAAAGAGGATATGTGGCAGGAAATTCCGAAGGTCCATGATCTGTTCACGGAGATGATGGATCAGGCATACAACGAAGTGGGCTTTGATGCCACAGGTCCTTTAGCGGTGGAAGTATTCGCGCTTCCTGCGCAAGGCATGGTCGTCATCGTTACACGAGGCAAATACGATCACCATCATTTTGGAGCAAGTTCGCCTTACGAGGATGAACTGCCCGAGGAAGTTTACGAGATGGAAGTGACGCTGGAACAGAGCGATACGATTCTCTACTCTTTCGATGATTTTGAGGTGCTGATTGAAGCGGCTCACGTTCTCCGGCCTATGCTTGACGATGCCGGAAGACTGTATAAATATAACGGGAAATGGGTTCTGAGGCTGGAACCTGACGAGCTTGACGAGACGAAAGTGCCGGCATTGATTGCCGTTCTTGCCGAATTCGGCGAGGCTACCTCCGTAACATCGGCCATGCTGGACGAATACGGAGACGTGATCATGGCGGAGAACGCAATCGGCGTCATCTGCAGCCATTTTAAACGTCAGGATTAATGTTGGTTGATTTTTTTGCGTTAAACGAAGCACGGGAGATAAGGACGGTCATTGAGGAAGGTAAGGGGGGGATACCGTTGCTCTTTTTCTCGATTGCCACAGCAGCGGTTGCTCCCGGTATTGCTCTCTTGACCTATTTTTATCTGAAGGACAAGTATGATGCCGAACCACTGCATATGGTGATTAAAGTGTTTATGCTTGGTTTCTTGATCGTCCTCCCGGTCATGATCGTGCAGCGCGGCATCGCGATCTGGCTCGGGGAAGGCCCGTTCATTTCAGCCTTCGGCATTTCCGCCGGGGTTGAGGAAACCTTGAAGTGGTTCGTTTTGTTCCATATGATCTATAATCACACGGAATTTGACGAACCCTATGACGGTATTTTGTATGCGGCCGCGATTTCATTGGGTTTTGCCACCGTGGAGAACGTTATCTACGCTTTCGCCAGCCACGCTTCGATCGGAACGATGATCGTGCGCGCGCTGCTTCCGGTTTCAGGTCATGCGATGTTCGGCGTGATGATGGGGTATTATATGGGGAGAGCCAAATTTTCCACTGGACGGAAGAGCACCAAGTTTTTAATTTATTCCTTGCTGCTTCCGCTCCTATGGCACGGTGTTTACGACTGGATCCTCGATAACGTGAGTCATTACTGGATCTGGTACATCGTCCCTCTAATGGCCTTTTTGTGGTATGGAGGGATCGGCAAAATGTATCGCGCCAACAACCGTTCCCCCTTCCGTCTTACGGAAGCCAGGGGACAAGATTAAGAAGAATTCAAAGAGGGCATCCTTTATTTTGGAAACAAGGCGAATAGCCGGTATTCTGAAAGGGGTGCCTTTTTTGTGCGCGTAAAAGTGAAAATCGTATGCAAGAATTGCGGGGAAAGATTTATTCTCCGCGGCAAAAAGGAGAAGGGGCAGATCGATACGGGATTCAAGCAGTGTATCTGCGATAACCGCAATGCTTTTGAAATCGAGGAGGAACACCTCTAAGCATGCATAAACCTCCCAACTTCATGTCAAACTACCCTCAGACAGTTGAAGAAGGGAGTGCGAATACCCATGTACAAACGATTGAGTGCTATTCTTTTTCCGGTTGCCACGATTCTACTGATCGGTGCGCTGGTTTGGGGTTATCAGGAGAACCAGGAAAAAAACGCGATACTGATCAAGGCGGAGAACCAATATCAACGGGCGTTTCATGATTTGTCCTTTCATGTGGACAAACTCCACCGCGAACTCGGGAATACGCTGGCGGTACATACCGCATCGACCGGCTCGCACCGGAAGGGTCTGGTCAATGTGTGGCGGATCACGAGCGAAGCCCAGAACGAAATCAATCAGCTGCCGCTGACGCTGCTGCCGTTTAACAAAACCGAGGAGTTTTTGTCCCGAATCTCCAAGTTTTCTTATCAGACGGCGATCCGGGATTTAACGAAGCAGCCTCTGACCGATGGCGAACTTAAAAATTTGAAGGAACTTTATAAAAGCTCCGCGGAGATCTCGAAGAACCTTCAGGAAGTCCAAAACAAGGTGATCAGCAACCGGCTGCGCTGGATGGACGTGGAGACGGCCTTGGCCAGTCAAAGGGAGCCCCGCGACAACACGATCATCGACGGATTCAAAACCGTGGACAAGAGAGTGGGCGAATATCCCGAGCTGGATTGGGGGCCCTCCGTATCAAGCATGTACAATAAACGTTCGGTCAAGAAATTGGGCGGAACCCCGGTGACCGAGCAAAAGATCAAGACGGAAGCCGCCCGTTTTATGGGCACAGCGAATTCTAACGCGTTTAAAGTTGTTGAAAACGGCCGCGGTACCGAATGGGCCTCCTATACGGCACAGCTTCACGGCAATCAGGGAGAGACGGTGACCCTGGACTTTACCCGAAACGGGGGTCATCTGATCTCTTATGTGCATGACCGGAACATCGGTCCTAAAGCGATCGGGACCCGCGAAGCCAGAGCGGCATCGGAAAAATTCCTGCAGGATAAGGGATTCCGGGATGTTACCCCGGTCGCCTATGACGAATATGACAATATAGGTACCTTTACTTTCGTATCCAAGCAAAACGACGTACTGATTTACCCCGAAAAACTAACCGTAAGGGTTGGTTTGGACAACGGCCAAGTGACGGGCATGCAGGCCAGCGACTATGTTTACGAACGGGAAAACCGGGAAAAGGTGTCCAAGCCGAAGCTGACGCTGCAGCAAGCGCGCAAGTTCCTGAATTCGGAATATAAAGAGAAATACCATCGTCTGGCCCTGATCGAGAACGAAATGTCCGAGAAGGTGCTGACCTACGAATTCGGGGGATCGATCAACGGCTCGGATTATAAGATTTTTATCAATGCGGAAACAGGGGCCGAAGAAACGGTCGAAGAGATCCGAAATCGGGGACAGGGAACCCGTTCTTAAAGTTCATACCTGCCACAGAGAAGGAGGCCCACACGGGTTCTCCTTTTTCTGTTTACCATTTGATCGGGACAAAACTCTCCTCCAATGCCCCGCCTCATGATATAATCGGTAACGTGACGAAAAGCAGCTAGATGAATAAAGGGGTCGGTGGGGACGTTGTTGCCAAAAGTGAATGATTTAATTTATATCCAGGTCGCCTCTGCGGATAAAAAGGAAGATGACAAGGAGTGCAAATCGCGAATCGCGGACATTGGGGATGATTTTTACCTGGTCGAGGTGCCGATCGAAGTCGGCAGCGGAAGAATTAGAAGGCTTTTTGTGGGGGACGAGCTGTCTATCTATTTTTTAACCGAAGGCGGCGTGAAAAATTACTTTAATACATACGTCCTCGGATTTGCGGACGATGTGGTTCAGCTCATCCGTATCCGCAAGCCGGAGCCGGAGGCGGTCACCAAAATTCAACGCCGGCATTATTTGCGGGTCGTTGCCGAGCTGGAAATCGCGGTCCGTGTGCAGGACAATACCCGGTTTGTAGCGTTGACCGAAGATGTTGGCGGCGGGGGCGTTTCTCTGATTTGCGACGGCAAATACAGACTTATGGAGGGCGACCAGCTATATTGCTGGCTGCTGATTCCTTACAAGAACGGATCCGTCGAGCACGCACCGTTTGAAGCCGAGGTGGTGCGGACCAAAAAGCTGGAGACGGGCAGAGACCTCGTTATGTTGAAATTCGTCAACATCTCCGATATGGAGCGGCAAAAAATTATCCGCTACTGTTTTGAACGTCAATTCGATTTCAGAAATCGATAACTTAAAGTGCCTGCAGACGGATATGAAGGTTCACCCTTTTTTTTGGATAACCTGTTAAGGCGGGAAAATCCATTGTTAGGCATAAAGGGGTGAAGTCATGCGTGAAAAAAAGGACCGGGAATTTTACGTTTCGATGTTTCTGCAATTTTCGGACAAGGTGGAGTTGTGGTTTCGCAAGGCGCTGCTCGTGCTGTTATGCTGCCTGATTCTGTTCCAGGCGCTTTTAACGCTTCCGGCCATCCGCCATTTTATGGCTTCGGCCGAAAAATATGAAGGGACTCCGATCCGCCGTGCGGAAAACCGTTAGAATCCGCTATTGCTCGCGGAAGGCTTTTGCATCCCTTTGCTTTGTGTGGTATAATTTTCACGTCGCAGGCAATGCCTGCTTTTTTCTTGAGACCGTCTTCTGAGGAGGAATACCCTTTTGGCTAGCGGAGCGTCATCATCTTATGACAAAATCAACATCGCGATCGACGGACCGGCCGGAGCCGGCAAGAGTACGATCGCCCGCAGGGTTGCAGGCATGCTGTCATACATTTACGTCGACACCGGTGCCATGTACCGGGCGGCAACCTGGTATTTTCAGCAGCTTGGAATCAAACCGGAAGATGAGGAACAAGTGCTTCAAACGGTGCCCAATCTGGTTATTGAATTAATACCCGGAGAAGATGGGCAGCGGGTAAGCGTCAACGGCCAAGAGGCGACGGAGAAGATCCGCTCCCTGGCGGTGAACGCCCAGGTGTCCCGATATGCGCAAATCGAGGGGCTGCGAGGCAGGCTTGTCTCTCTACAGCGGCAAATGGCTTTGCGCAAAGGCGTCGTCATGGACGGCCGCGATATCGGTACAACGGTTCTTCCTGATGCCGAAGTCAAGGTTTTTATGACGGCCAGTGTTGAGGAACGGGCCCGTCGGCGCTACAAGGAGATGAAGGAGCAGGACCAGATCACCTTGGAGCAGCTCATTCGCGATATGGACGAACGCGACCGGCTGGATCGGGAAAGGGAAATTTCTCCGCTCCGACAGGCGGAAGACGCCGTCCTGCTGGATACCACGAACATGACGCTGGATGAGGTGGCCGAGACCATCGTTTCCATGTGCAGAACTTATGTAAGAAAGAGAGAAACGGAATGATCTACAGTTTTTGCCGGGGCGCGCTGCGCCTCATTTACAAGCTGTTATTCCGCTTGGAAGCCCACGGCTTGGAACATATCCCTGCTGAGGGAGGAGTTCTTTTATGCTCCAATCACATAAGCAATCTTGATCCGCCGACCATCGGCATTTTGCTGCAGCGGAAGGTTCATTTTATGGCCAAGAAAGAATTGTTTGATATCGTCGGCTTAGGCTGGCTCATCAAGCAACTGGGAGCTTTCCCCGTGAAACGGGGCGGTGTGAGCAAGGAGTCGATCAAAACCGCGCTAACCTTGCTTCGTGAGGGTCATGTTATGGGGATATTTCCCGAAGGCACCCGAAACAAAGGGGAAGACGCGGGCATTGGCAAGCGAGGAGCCGCTACGTTCGCGCTCCGCAGCGATGCTGCCGTAGTGCCGGTTGCAATTATTGGGGATTATAAACTTTTTCGCAAGATGAAAGTAGTTTACGGCCCGCCTGTCGATTTGTCGGCTTTCAAAGAAGACAAAGGCCCGGACGCCGCCGAAATGGCCACCGAGGCGATTATGGCGCGAATTGCGGAATTGAAATCGCGAGGCTGACCTGCTTCCCTTCCATGCATGAAGGCAGGGGGGATTTGGCAAGCTAGGAATGAATGTTTTGAACTTCGCTTCAGGCGGGTTTAAATAAATGGGTTTTCTGAATTGAGGAGGGTATTCACATGTCGGAAGAAACAAAAAACGAGTTTGAAGCTGCTGAAACGGCAAGCCAGGAAGAAATGGAACAAATCGTATCCTTGAAAAAAGGGGACACCGTAAAAGGAACGATCGTCAAAATTGAAGATAACCAGGCTTATGTAAGCATTGGATATAAATATGACGGCGTTATTCCTATTCGCGAATTGTCCTCGGTTCACCTGGACAACGCAGCCGATGCCGTTCAAGTGGGACAGGAAGTGGAAACCAAGGTTGTCAGCATCGACGACGAGAAAGAGCGCCTGGTTCTGTCCAAGCGCGCAATCGATAGCGAGAACGCCTGGGAAGAACTGAAGAAACGCTTTGAAAGCCAAGAAACGTTCGAAGTTACGGTCGCCGATGTCGTAAAAGGCGGAATCGTGGCGGACGTAGGCGTTCGCGGTTTCATTCCGGCCTCGATGGTAGAGCGTCATTTCGTGGAAGATTTCAGTGACTATAAAGGCCGCACTCTGCGCGTCAAAGTCAAGGAAATCGATCCCGAGAACAACAAAGTCATCCTTTCCCAAAAGGATGTACTGGACGAAGAGTTCGAAGCCAACAAGCTGAAAGTCATGAGCGAGCTGAAGGAAGGCGAAGTGCTGGAAGGTACGGTACAACGCTTGACTCAATTCGGCGCCTTCGTGGACGTAGGCGGAGTAGACGGACTGGTTCACGTATCGGAAATCGCCTGGAATCATGTCGACAAACCGGCTGATGTTCTTTCCGAGGGCGACAAGGTGAAAGTGAAAGTCCTGAAGGTTGATCCGGAGAAAGGCAAAATCAGCCTCAGCATCAAAGCCGCCACACCTGGACCATGGGAGACGGCCGCAGAGAAATTCCACACCGGGGATATCGTAAGCGGGGAAGTGAAGCGTCTGGTTAATTTCGGCGCCTTCGTGGAAATCGCGCCTGGGGTTGAAGGACTTGTTCATATCTCTCAAATTTCGCATAAACATATCGGCACACCTCACGAAGTGCTGAAAGAAGGTCAAACCGTTCAAGTAAAAGTGTTGGATGTGAATCCGGCCGAGAAACGGGTAAGCCTCAGCATTAAGGAGACCGAAGAAGCTCCTGCTCCGGCTCCTAGAAGCGAGAAGCCTTCCAAAGGCAGCAGCGTAAGAAAAGAAGATTTGGGCGACAACCCGAACGTTTCGCTGAGCAACCAAGGACTGAGCATCACGCTGGGTGAACGTTTCGGCGATAAGCTGAGCAAACTGAAATAAGCGGGATACAGGCAGACGAATGGATCGGCGGACCCTTGCAGCGGGTTCGCCGATTTTATTTAGCCTGAGGGGAATAGCGGCCCCGGTTCGGTTCGCCAATCGTGGTTTTTTTTGCTATGATGTTCTAGGTATAACGGAAAAAGGACACGAAAAATTAAAATATAGACGAAATGTCAGGGAGGAATGCGCATGGCAAGACCTGTTGTGGCCATTGTGGGCAGGCCGAACGTCGGGAAATCGACGATTTTTAACCGCATTATCGGCGACCGCTTGGCCATCGTGGAAGACAAACCGGGGATTACCCGGGACCGGATTTATGGAGCCGCCGAATGGAACGGTAAAGCTTTCAGCATTATCGATACCGGCGGAATTGAGCTGGACGATGAGGAGCCGATTCTGAAATCGATCCGGATGCAGGCCGAGCTCGCCATTGAGGAAGCGGACGTCATCGTCTTTATGTGCGACGCCAAGGCCGGTGTAACCGGCTCCGACGAAGAGGTGGCCGGAATGCTGTACCGTTCAGGCAAGCCGGTAATCGTGGCCGTAAACAAAGTCGATAATATCGGACGGATGGAAAATATTTACGAGTTCTATAATCTTGGGTTCGGCGACCCGATCGGCGTATCGGGCAGCCATGGCACCGGAGTCGGCGATTTGCTCGACGCCATCGCTGAGAATTTGCCGGAGTTGCCGGACGACGAATATGAAGACGATGTGATCCGGGTCGCGTTAATCGGACGTCCGAATGTCGGCAAATCTTCGCTCGTCAATGCGATTCTCGGCGAAGAGCGGGTCATCGTCAGCGACATCGCCGGCACGACCCGGGACGCAATCGATACTCCTTTCGAGAAGGACGGACAGAAGTTCGTGCTGATCGATACGGCGGGCATGCGCAAGCGCGGCAAGGTTTATGAAACGACCGAGAAATACAGCGTGATGCGGGCGATGAAAGCCATTGAGCGCGCCGATGTCGTCCTGGTCCTCATCAACGGGGAGGAAGGGATTATCGAGCAGGACAAACATATCGCCGGCTACGCCTATGAAGCGGGGAAAGCCTCGGTGTTTGTAGTCAATAAATGGGATGTTGTGGAGAAAGACGACAAGACGATGCATCAATTCGAGCAAAAAATCCGCGACCATTTCCTGTTCATGACTTATGCGCCGGTGGTATTTCTGTCCGCGAAAACCAAGCAGCGCCTGCATAAGCTGCTTCCGGTGGTTCAGCATGTTGCGGACCAGCATACGAAACGGGTGCAAACGCACTTGCTGAACGACGTCGTTTCCGATGCGATTGCGATCAACCCGCCGCCGACCGATAAAGGGCGCCGTCTTCGGATCAATTACGTCACGCAGGTGTCGGTCAAACCGCCTACCATCGTCGTTTTCGTGAACGATCCGGAGCTGATGCATTTCTCGTACGAACGGTATCTGGAGAACAAAATCAGAGCCGCTTTCGACTTTGAAGGCACACCGATCCGGTTGTTCACGCGGCGCAAGTCAGATGAAGGTTAGGGGAGTAGAGGCGAAGTGATTTTACCTGTCGTAGCTGTAATCGTGTGTTATTTGCTGGGCTCCGTCAGCTTCAGCGTACTGCTGGCCAAGTCGCTGAAAGGGATCGATATCCGCCAGCACGGAAGCGGCAATGCCGGGGCGACCAATACGCTCCGCGTGCTCGGCAAAGGTCCGGCGATCCTGGTGCTGGCCCTTGACGTGCTCAAAGGGATCGCGGCGGTGTGGATCGGTCGCTGGCTGGGAGGCGATTCCGCCTGGGTCGCCTCGCTTTGCGGGATCGCCGCGATTATCGGTCACAACTGGCCGATCTACTTCCGCTTTCGCGGCGGGAAAGGAATCGCCACAACGATCGGGGTCATGGCGACCCTGGCCTTCTTTCCGGCCTTGTATGCCGGAATCATCGCGATCCTTTCGATTGTATTTACGAGATACGTCTCGCTCGGCTCTTTGATTTTCGTGTTTTTGACGCCGGTTTTTCTTGCGGTAACAGGCGAATTCGGCCCTTATTTTTGGACGAGTCTGGTCATTTGCGTTTTCGCCTTTTGGAGACACCGCACCAACATCGTGAAAATCGCCCAGGGCAAGGAGAACAAACTGGGCTCCAAAGGAGGAAAACGCGTTGTCTGACAAAGCTGCTGTGCTGGTGGCAGGGAGTTGGGGAACGGCCCTCGCCAGCGTATTGGCTGACAAGAAAATGAATGTCATGATCTGGACCCGGAACGAAGCGCAACGGGATGAAATCAACGATTTGCACCGCAATGAGCGCTTTTTGCCTGGCGTCGAACTCTCGTCCCATCTGCGCGCAACGACGGACATGAAGGAAGCGGTGGAAGGCGCGAAGGCGGTCGTCATTGTCGCTCCTTCCTCGGCCGTGCGGGAGGTCGCACGTTCCTTGAAGCCGCATTGGAAGGAAGACATGCTGATCGTTCACGCCACCAAAGGCTTTGAAACCGAGAGCTTAAAACGAATCTCTACGGTCATCGCCGAAGAGCTGGGGTGCGAGGAAGGACGGATTGTCGTACTGTCCGGACCGAGCCATGCGGAGGAAGTGGTGAAGCAATGTCCGACGACGGTTGTCGTAGCGTCGTTGGAGGAATCTCAAGCCTCCGCGGCCCAGGACTTATTCATGAACTCCTATTTCCGGGTTTATACGAACCGGGATATGGTCGGCGTCGAACTGGCCGGGGCTTTGAAGAACATCATCGCCCTGGGCGCTGGCATGTCCGATGGACTCGGGTATGGGGACAACGCCAAGGCGGCTTTATTGACGCGAGGCTTGGCCGAAATTACCCGGATCGGGGTGGAGATGGGAGCCAACCCGCTCACCTTTTCCGGGTTGGCCGGCATCGGGGACCTTGTAGTTACGGCGACGAGCCGGCACAGCCGGAACTGGCGGGCCGGCTACCTGCTCGGGGAGGGCAAATCGCTGGAGGAGGTGCTAGGCTCGATGGGGATGGTTGTGGAGGGCATTCGGACGACGAAAGCCGCCCATACGATCTCCGAAAAATACCAGGTCCAGATGCCGATCGCCAAGCAGCTCTTCCATGTCTTGTTCGAAGGAATGGATCCCAGAACCGCGGTGGAAGCGCTGATGGGACGGGACCGCAAAACCGAAATGGAGGTTATGTCGCTGGAAACCTGGGAACAGTGGCATACCTGAGTTATCTAAAGGGCATCCTGGATCATCCGCTAAGGCCCAGGACCTTTTCCGGCTCCTACTCATAAACTGTTGGGGAGGACAATGGAGGAGGCGAGAATATGGGCAAAGTTTCCAAGGATGCCTTGGATGCCATCAATAAGAAGACCGGGAAGAAGATTTCGGAAGGCGCGGTCAAAAAGCTGGCCAGCACAGTAAAGCCCTCGACGATGCAGAGCGAGGCCGAACTGAGAAAGCTGATCAAGCAGGTTTCCGCGATGGCCAAGGTACCCGTCTCGGAGAGCACCATCAACGAAATTGTCGGCGCCGTGAAAAAAAGCGGCATGAATTCCAACAATATGGAAGCCTTAATGAAAATGATGATAAAGAAATAAATCTTTTTACTGCCGAATGGCGGAGCTGCCTTATCATGGCAGCTTTTTTTATTCGGTTTCGTTTACATAGCCTGTTCGCTCCGGAGATGCTATAATATTCATCATATAAATGCCGTGAAATCAGATGGGGAGTGTACCGATCATGGACGCAATGACTAAAATGTGGCTGTCCTTGGCCGCGATTCTTGTCATGGGCTTGTCTGTATTTTTGATTACGTTTGCCAGGACCAAAACGAAAGGCATTCTGCGCGGGGTGCTTTCCTTGGTCGCATTCGTGATTATGCTGGCGGGTTTTCTAACGGGACTCGTGTCGATCACATAAGATTTCGGGGATAGAGAAGAGGATCGAAAATGGAAATAGACATAAAGGATTGGGATGAAAAGTACCCGGAAATCAGCAGTGCTCTTCAGACGCTGTCGCACCGCTGTGGGGGAGCGAAGGAGCCCTGGCTGCTGGGAGGTAGCTGCGGACTTTGGCTGCAGGGCGTACCCCTGGATTCGCCGCCCCGGGATATCGACATTTATGCGGATATGACCGGAGCGGAGGAACTGCACGGCCTGTTGGCCGAAGCGGCCTTGGACGAACCGCGTCTGGACCAAAGCGGACTTTATCTGTCCCAACTCAGCCATTACCGGCTGAACGATTGGACTTTGGAATTGGTCGGCGGTTTTCAGGTGAGGGCCGAAGGGGCCAAATACCAGACGGAAGTGAGCGAAGTGCTGGCGCCCAACGCCCCGTCGGTTCGGTTGGGCGGGGCGGAGCTCCGCCTGATGCCTCTGAGTCACGAGTTTGTCTTCAACTTCCTGAGGGGGCGTCCGGATCGGTATTTGAACATCGCGGGTGTGATGCGCCGGGAGGCGGAGCATCATCTTCCGCTGCTTTATCAGCTGCTGCGCCGGAATCAGTGGTCCGCGGAGACCGTTGCAAGGATGGCGGAACTGTTGAATCAGCCGCTATTGTCAGGACCTTGGGGAGAACTTGAAAACGCCCGCCAATAAGGAGGAAAGCCCGACAATGGAACCGGAAGTTACGTTTTTGCCGGGGAACCGAACGCTAAAAGTACGCTCCGGCACGAACCTCCTGCAGGCCGCCCGCAAAGCACGGGTTCATATCCCCACCCGCTGCGGCGGAAATGCGGGCTGCCTGATGTGTAAAGTGGAAGTCCAGAGTGCGGAAGGGACACCGGCTGGTCTCACGCCTCCCGGCGAGGCGGAACGCCGCAAGCTGGGGCCGCTGCTGGAACAGGGGATCCGGCTGGCCTGCCAGGCGAAGATTGTAGGACCCGCCACGGTCAGGCTGCCGGAAAGCCCGTTGAAAGCGGCGATCCGTAAACAGTTGGAAGCCCAAAATCGGGAAGATGATCTTTGGTGATCCAGTTAACGGGAAATTATCTTTCGTAATAGCGGCCTTTTGGGTCCTTTTGGGGCGCTATTGCGGCCCGCTTTGGCTCCCGCGGGGAACAAAAGGCCTTATTTACCTGCTCGGCCCAAAGGGAAGCTGGCGCGCCGGAAGCGCCCCACCGCCTTGCTCGAGGACGGGGAGGGAGGGTTTTCCCCTTAATAGGGAGCTGACACTTATCTAGAACCAAAAGAGTACGAACAGAAGGAGCTTTGAACATGCATAATCGAAAACGACGGAGCGGATGGAAGTACCGCCGTATCGCGTGCGGATTAACGATCCTCATTTTGTCGGGCTTGTTGTCCGGCTGTTTATACCGGGGGGAACCGCAGGAAAGGCGGGTTTCGTATATTGAAAGCGTTGACAGGGTACAAAGGGCCGTGGACCGTTTCCAAGAGGACCAGGGGATTTTACCGATGATAACGGCAGGTGAGGAGACGCCAAAGTACGAGAAGTTCAGGGTCAATTTGGATCAGTTGAATAGACAGGGTTATTTGGAGCAAATTCCGGAAACCGCCTTCGAAAAAGGGGGGAGCGTCTATTTTCTCGTGATCAATGAGGAAGAGGATCCTACGGTCAAGGTGATGGACCTGGCCACCGTACAAAAGGTGAACGATGTGCAGCGGTCGGTCGATCTATTCCGGAACAAACAAGACGGGAAACTTCCTGTCCAGGTGAACGGCGAGATTTCCCCCGGAGTGTTCAAGGTTGATCTGGAAGCGGCCGGAGCCGAAGCGTATGACATCAAAAGCGTTTATTCCGGCCAGCCGCAGGACTATCTTGTGGACAAAGACGGCCGCGTTTATGTGGATTATGCCTTCGATATTATGCAAGCCCTGGATCAATCAGGCGAAAAACCTGGGGCGGCCGCGGATTTACGGGAGATATTAACCGATCGATCCTATTTCGTTCCCGTAAAGTCCCTGCCCTACCGCTGGGTCGACGGTACGCCTGTACCGCAAATCGAATAAGCCGGCCTAATGTCGCAGCAACGGTGCTGCGTTTTTTTTTGCCCAAAAATACATATTGGAATCGATAGATTCATAACTATCAATGTGGCGGGAGATGGCCCCGTCATGTTCGTGACGAAGCGAAGCTTGAAAAAAAGCCGACTCGGACGGTCTACACCGTCATAATTCCGCATCTGGTACATATGATTTTACTAGTCCAAATGCATGTACGAGTTACGCCGCTTCGTTTGTGTTCTCTCCACCCGGGGTTGCGGCGGCGGACACAGGTACAAAGGAGCTGCCGCTCCTTACCGTAGCTATGATTTCAAATTATTGGCGAATAACGAAGCGGATGCTCGGCGAGCATTTTTCCTTCGGCGAATTTTGAGGAGGGGATATCATTGGTATTGGAGAAAGTAGACATTTTTAAGGACATTGCCGAACGTACCGGAGGGGATATTTATCTGGGTGTCGTCGGAGCTGTCCGCACCGGCAAATCAACATTTATCAAAAGATTTATGGAAACGGTGGTGCTCCCGAACATCGCGAGTGAAGCCGACCGGGCGCGTGCGGTGGATGAACTCCCGCAAAGTGCGGCCGGGAAAACGATTATGACGACCGAACCGAAATTCGTTCCGAACAACGCGGTACAAATCAAGGTGGCCGAAGGGCTTGAGGTCAATGTCAGGCTGGTGGATTGTGTAGGTTACGCCGTGGAAGGCGCCAAAGGATATGAGGATGAAAACGGTCCCCGTATGATTTCGACGCCGTGGTTTGAAGAGCCGATTCCGTTTCAGGAGGCGGCGGAGATCGGAACGCGGAAGGTCATCCAGGAGCATTCCACCCTGGGTGTCGTCGTTACTACGGACGGCACGATCGCCGATATTCCGAGATACTCGTATGTCGAGTCGGAAGAGCGGGTCGTGGCCGAACTGAAAGAGGTCGGCAAGCCGTTCGTGCTCGTCATCAACTCGACGCGCCCGAACAGCGAGGAAACGCAGCAGCTTCGGGGCGAACTGGCCGCCAAGTATGACATTCCGGTCATTACCCTTAGCGCGGCCACGATGACCGAGGAGGATGTCACGGGCGTCTTACGCGAAGTCCTGTACGAGTTCCCGGTACACGAGGTCAACGTCAATCTCCCGAGCTGGGTGATGGTGCTGAATGAGAACCACTGGCTCCGCAGCAACTATGAAAATTCCGTACGCGATACGGTCAAGGACATCCGCCGTCTGCGCGACGTGGACCGGGTCGTCAGCAACTTTATGGAGTACGACTTTATCGACCGGGCCGGCCTCAGCGGGTTGAACATGGGGCAGGGCGTCGCCGAGATCGACCTGTACGCGCCCGACGATTTGTACGACCGGATTTTGATGGAAGTGGTCGGCGTGGAAATCCGGGGCAAGGATCATTTGCTCCAGCTGATGCAGGAATTCACGCATGCCAAGAAGGAGTATGACCGGTTCGCGGAAGCGCTGGAAATGGTCAAGACGACAGGGTACGGCATCGCGGCTCCGTCGCTGGCGGAGATGGCGCTCGATGAGCCGGAGCTGATCCGTCAAGGCTCCCGGTTCGGGGTTCGTTTGAAAGCCACCGCACCTTCGATTCATATGATCCGCGTCGATGTCGAGTCCGAATTCGCGCCGATCATCGGAACGGAGAAGCAGAGCGAGGAGCTCGTCCGCTACCTGATGCAGGATTTCGAGAACGATCCGATCAAAATCTGGGAGTCCGACATCTTCGGCCGCTCGCTGCACTCAATCGTCCGGGAAGGCATCCAGGGCAAAATCGCCATGATGCCGGATAATGCCCGCTATAAGCTGCAGGAGACGCTGGGGAGAATTATCAATGAAGGCTCTGGCGGCCTGATCGCCATCATTCTCTAATCGCTAAAAACCAAACGCGTTTGGCTGGGAAAAAGAGCCAAACGCGTTTTTTTGCGTTAAATAAATAAAACCGATTTACATACTTGGTATTTGGCATTATAGTAATCTATAAAGATTTTTACATACCACAATTCCAGGGGGAGAAACGATGAAAAAAATCACAGATTTGAAAAAAACGGGCTTCGTTTTCCTACTGCTTGCGCTTGTGCTTACGATCAGCGCCTGCGGCATTAAGAAAATGCCCGCTGAAAATAGCGGGACCACCACGCCGGCAACGGCGGCCCAGGCGGAAAAGGAAGGAAATTCCGCAGAGGGCAAAGAACTGGCGGGCAAACGTATCGCCTTGATCATGGAATTCAATACCGGCACGTTTTCGCAGCAGTACGTACAGGGCGTCACGGAAGAAGTGAAGAAATTCGGCGGGGAATTGACGACCTTCGTCGCGGAGAACAATCGGGCAAAAATGGCGGATTTGCTGGAATCGGCGATCAATCAGAAGTTCGATGTCATTTTGACGGATCACGGGTCGGCGGAGTTTTTGGAGTCCGGCATCAAGAAGGCGGTCGAGCAAAAGATCGCGGTCGTGGTGTTCGATGCGCTGGTCAACGTTCCGGGAGCCACGGTGCTGTCCCAGGACGATCAAAGTCTTGCCGCGCTTACTCTCGACAAATTGAAACAGGATAGCGGCGGCAAGGGAAATATCGTTAAAGTGTGGGTAGCGGGCTTTGCGCCGATGGAACGGCGCGAGCAGGAGTATAAGAAGTTCCTGGCGGAAAATTCCGGGATCAAGGAGATCGCGGCATTTGGCAACGCGTCCAACCCGGCCCTGGACAGCCAAACGCAAATGGAAGCGGTGCTGAAGCAGTATCCGAAGGGTGAAATCACCGCGGTATGGGCCGCCTGGGATGAATTCGCCAAGGGCGCGGCCCGGGCGATTCAATTGGCGGGCCGCGATGAGATCAAGGTGTACGGCATGGACCTTAGCGACGAAGATCTGCAGATGATTCAGGATCCGAAGAGCCCGTGGGTCGCTTCGGCGGCGGTGGATCCGAAGGATATCGGACGGATTCAGGTCCGCTACGCTTATCAAAAGCTGCATGGCGATTCGACGGACGATCAGGTGGTCTTGAAAGCCGTTCTGGTTACGCGCGAGGCTTTGCCGGAACAGCAGATTTCCACCGATGAACTGTCGCAGTATGTGGAAGGCTGGGGCGGATCAAAGCAAGGGATCCAGGATTGGATGAAGGAGTACGGTGTGGAGTAACGCAGCAACCGATAGTTTGCGGAGAATACCAAGGCGCGCCGTCCGGCAACGGGCGGCGCCGCCTTTTCCCGGCGAAAGGAGGAAGACTCGAAAGATGCCATTATCACCGAAGGTGCTGGAAATGCACGAAATTACAAAGTCGTTTGCCGGCGTGACCGCCTTGAACGAGGTGGACTTTACGCTGGAAGGAGGGCAAATTCATGCTTTGCTGGGGGCGAACGGAGCCGGGAAAAGCACGCTGATGAAGATTTTGTCGGGCGCCTATGAGCGAGACGGCGGCAGCATGAAGCTGCTGGGAGAGGAGGTTCGCTTTCAAGGCCCCTCCGACGCCAAGCTGCACGGCGTACACTGCGTGTATCAGGAGGTGGATGCCGCGCTGGTCCCCCAGTTGACGGTGGCCGAGAACGTCATGCTGGACGAGCTGGCCAAGCCGGGGACGAAGGCCTGGCTCTTTCCTGGCGAGATCGCCCGCCGGGCGGAAGCGGTGCTGGAGCGGCTGAAGGTAAGCATTCCGGTCAAGCGCAAAGTGGCGGAGCTGAGCATCGCGGAGAAACAGATGATTCTGCTGGCGCGTATTTTGTCCCAGGATGCCAAGGTGATCATCTTTGATGAGCCGACGGCACCGCTCAGCGGAGCGGAGGCGGACAGCTTCTTTAGAATCCTTCATGAACTGAAGGATCAGGGGGTGGCGTGCGTATTCATCACGCACCGCCTCCAGGAGGTCATGGACCATGCCGACCGGGTGACGGTCATGCGCGACGGCCGGGTGGTTTATACCGGCCCCCTGGGGGAAGCCGGAGGGATCGACGGCCTCATTTCGCACATGCTCGGCAAGACGTTTGCCGAGGAATTCCCCAAGGTTCCCGCGGAGATCGGCGACGTGCTGCTGCGCGTCAATGGTTTGAAGCGGGGAACCAAGGTGCGCGGCGTCGACCTGGAAGTGCGCCGCGGTCAGATCGTCGCCGTCGTCGGACTGGTCGGCGCCGGCAAGAGTGAGCTGGCCCGCCTGCTGTCCGGCGCGGATCGTCCCGAGGCCGGGACGATTGAGCTGAAGGGGCGGACTTTCAGCTTCAGGCAGCCGGCCGACGCGGTCCGGGCCGGCATTGTCAGTATTCCCGAGGAGCGCCGCAAGCAGGGGATCGTCATCCAGGACAGCGTGGAGCGGAACCTCAGTCTGCCGCTGCTGGGCAGATTAAGCCGCCTCGGCGTCATGTCCGCGCGCAGGGAACGTAGCTTGGCGGAGAGGGTTATCTCCGCGCTCGGCATCAAAACCCCAAGCCCCGACCTGGAGGTTAAATACTTGAGCGGAGGCAACCAGCAGAAAGTCGCCATCGGCAAATGGCTGGAGCGGGGTGCCGATGTGCTGGTCTTCGATGAACCGACCAAAGGGGTGGATATCGGCGCCAAAAGCGATATTTTCCGGATCATCGGCAACCTGGCGGCCCAAGGCAAAGGGATTCTTTATTTTACGAGCGAGCTGGATGAAGGCCTCGGGATCGGAGATCAAATCGCCGTGATGGTTGACGGCAAACTTTCGGGCGTGTTTGCGCGGGGAGAAATCTCACAGGAACAAGCGTTGTTTTACGCTAGCGGGGGACGGAGGGAAATCCAATCATGAGAGAGAAATTGCTTAACTTGTCGTTTAGGTACGGGGCGTTGGTCGTAGTTGTGCTGGTTTTCGCCTTCTTTTCGTTCCGGCTGCCTTACTTTTTCACTTACAGCAATATAACCGATATTTTAAATTCGATCGCCATCGTCACCTTTGTGGCCATCGGGGTTACTTTGTCGCTCGCGGTCGACGGGTTTGATTTGTCCGTAGGCTCCACGGTATCGCTCAGCACCGTCGTTACGGCTACATTAATGATCTGGTATCAAATGCCGCTTTATATCGTACTGGTCGTGCCGCTGGTCATCGGGGCGATCATCGGCTTGCTCAATGCGTTTCTCATCGTCAAAATGCGGATACCCGATCTGCTGGCGACGCTTGCGATGATGTATATCGTCGGCGGGATTCATAAAACGTATGCCCAAGGTTACACGATTTATAATCATATGCAATTCCCGGACGGCAGTAAGGCCGCGGGGGAAATGGACAAAACCTTCCTGCTGCTGGGGCAGGGAAAATGGCTGGGAATTCCGGTCTCCGTTATTCTGCTTTTGATTTTCGTCGTGCTGGTCCACTTTTTTCTCACCCGGACCAAATACGGCCGGCAGATTTATGTAACGGGGGGCAACGAGGAAGCGGCGCGCCTGTCGGGTATCAAGGTGAAAAAGGTACGGACCCTGGCCTATGTCGCATCCGGCGTGTTCGCCGCGATCGGCGGCATGCTGTTCGCTTCCCGGGTGGGGTCCGGACAGATCGATGCGGGAGCCCCGCTGCTCATGGAAGCGGTAGCGGCGGTGTTCGTCGGTTTTTCCGTCCTTGGCGCGGGGAAGCCGAATATCATCGGCACTTTTGTCGGCTCCGTTCTGATCGGGGTTCTGGTGAACGGGTTAACAATGATGAATGTCCAATATTTTGCCCATGACATCGTCAAAGGGGCTGTTCTGGTACTCGCACTGTCCGTGACTTTCTATGTCCTGAACCGATCCAGGACTTAAAAAACTTGAAAATATCTTTTGACTGTATTACTATAAGTTTGTTCCGCAGGCCCTAAACCTCGTAAAAAGCCGATTTTTTCGGGAATTTCTACGGTTTATGCGCGGTTCCACGTATATTCTACGGCAAAACGGAAACACAGAATATCAGAATGGTCTATTAATTTTGGTAGGGAGGTGAACCCTAATGAACAAATCCGACTTGATCTCTCAAGTGGCGGAAAGCGCAGAATTGTCCAAGAAAGACGCGACCAAAGCGGTTGATGCGATTTTTGACGCAATCTCTGAAGCTCTGCAAAACGGAGACAAAGTACAATTGGTAGGTTTCGGAAACTTTGAAGTGCGCGAGCGTTCCGCACGTAAAGGCCGCAACCCGCAAACCGGAGAAGAAATCGAAATCCCTGCGAGCAAAATTCCAGCATTCAAACCAGGCAAAGCGCTCAAAGACGGAATTAAATAAAGATTTCTACATATTTTCCGTGTTGAAAGAGTCCGTGGGCATTTTTTGTTCACGGCCTTTTCTTTTAACATGAGCGAAAGTGCTAATCTATGTCGGGGAGGAATGCCGTTCATGAATCAGGAGCAACAGGCCAAATCCGGCGGAGCCGAACAGGGGACGGGCAGTGGCGATTACTTCGTTGTCAAGGCCAAGGAACAAGGGGTTACGGTGATCGGGCTGACCCGGGGCAAGGATACGCGGTTCCACCATACGGAAAAGCTGGATAAGGGCGAGGTGTTGATCGCCCAGTTCACCGACCACACTTCGGCCGTCAAGGTCCGGGGCAAAGCGGTCGTTTATACGAAGTACGGGATCATCGACACCGAAGAATGAAATTCAATTTGCAGGCATAGCCTGCTTTTTTCTTTTGTACAATGGGATATGAACCTTTAAGGATGTCCGGGAGATCCGGTGAATATCGAAGGGGGATTCCCGTGAAGTCGAAATGGATGATGCAAGCGTTTCTGCTGACCTGCGGTGCGGCCATCGCTTTGGCTCTGATGACGAGAGAAGGAGGGCCTTTGTCGGAACCGGGACGGCTTGTCGCTGAAGTTTTCTCGGAGACCGGCAAGCCCGTCGAATTGACCGATGACAATCTGGTGGACAGCTTGTCCTCTCTTGAGCTGAATGTCCCGATTGCGAAGGTGGATCTGAACGGAGGGATTCTGTCGGTCGATCTGAAAGTGAAGGATGAACGGCTGACAAAAAATGACTTATACGCCGGCATGGCCGACCTGATTTCTTTTGCGTTTGCACGGACGACCAACATCGACCAATTGCTGCTTCGCCTCATCGCCGAAGACCAGTGGCTCGGAAGCCGGTATCTGCTGGTGGCTGCGGACGTGCGGCGCGGGGAATGGCCGATGGATGCGCCGGAGCGGCTTCGCGCGGCCGGAAACGGTGAAATCCCCACGGAGCTGAAGCAATGGTTCCGTCTGACAGAAACGGCGCTTTGGAGGGATAAAATCCATTAAGCCCCTCCGTGCGCTCCCAAATAACATATGCTATAATAGACAAGATTGTGACATCTTTGTTTCCGAAGTGTAAACAAAGATGTCAGTATTAGCGGCTCGGAGGCAGATGATGAGACCTGATCGCATAACAGAACTGGCCCAAAAGTATGTCGAATACGACATGATTACGACTCACACGGAGCTACCGAATTTCCCGGTTCCCCGTGTTCGTTTGCTTTATACGTTTTTAAAGGACTCGGCCCGTCTGCCGGAACGCTCGGGGGAAACCTGCGCGCTCGCGGCCTTCCTTGTTCAATTGGGACTCGATACGCACGACTCGATCGATGTCGGGGACTTCCGGAAGGAAGAGAAGGAAATGCGCTCGCGTCAATTGAAGGTTCTGGCCGGGGATTACTTCAGCAGCGTTTTTTATCAGCAATTGGCGCAGGAGGGGCTGATCGGCGTGATATCCACCTTGAGCGCGGCCATCTGCGAAGTGAACCGGATCAAGGTTCGGCTGTATACGGGGCTGAGGAACATGCGAATTTCCGCGGAGGAGTACATAAAGCAGCGCGTGCGGTTAAAAAGCGAGTTATTCCATGTTTTTACCGAGCAGTTGGACAAGCCGGCGCAAAACATTTGGGCGCTGCTGCTTACGGAATTAAGCCGGTGCGAAGTGGCTCTGGATGAAATGAGTCCCGGTCCGGAAGCTCAAGAGGAGCGGAAGGGATACGCTTATTTGCGGATCTGGGAGACCTGCACCGCTGAGGACAAAGAGAAGCTCGTCCGAAACGGACTGGAGACCGGGGAGTGGAGGCGGCTTCTGCAGAAATACCGGATTGAAAAGCAATTAATCACGATGCTGCACCAATCCGTGGAGAACGTGAAGAATCTGATGCACGAGTGCAGGGAGGAACATACCCGCACTGAGATCGGCGCGATCCTGGAACCGATGATGGCCGTGTTGTCGTCGCGGTCTCCCGCAATTCAGGAAGGGTAAGGTGAAAGGTTTAAATGAGTAATCCGTCCTCCAAACCGAAGGAAGAGTTCGTACATTCCGTGTTCGAGAGCGTGGCTCCAAAGTACGATCTCATGAACGATATTATCAGCTTTGGCCGCCACAGGGCCTGGCGTAAATTTACGATGAACAAAATGAATATGTCGCCGGGGGATACGGCGCTCGACTTGTGCTGCGGCACTTGCGACTGGACGATCAGCATGGCGGAAACGACTGGAGGCCCGATTACGGGCCTTGATTTCAGCGAAAATATGCTGAAGATCGGCCGCCGCAAAATCGCCGAGCGCGGACTGGACCGCTCGATTCAGCTCTTCCAGGGGAACGCCATGGACCTACCGTTTGAAGACAACAGCTTCCAGTTTGCGACGATCGGGTTCGGGCTTCGCAATGTGCCCGATCCGCGCCGGGTGCTGAGCGAAATGACGAGGGTGGTCAGGCCCGGCGGCAAAGTGGTTTGTCTGGAACTGTCCAAACCGACCTGGCAGCCGTTCAAAGGGCTGTATTACTTCTATTTCAGGTATCTGATGCCGATGCTCGGCAAGTTGATCGCCAAGCGGTATGCGCAGTACAAATGGCTCCCGGAATCGCTGATTCAGTTTCCGGGCCGCAAGGAGCTCGCAAGAATTTATACGGAAGTCGGGCTTTCCAGCGTCGAAGTGTATCCTTTTTTCGGCGGAATTGCCGCACTGCATATCGGAACGAAGGAGACGCAAGATGTTTAGGAAAATTGGAATATTTCTGCAGATGATTAAATTTGAACATACGGTTTTCGCACTTCCTTTTGCCTTTATGGGCGCTCTGCTCGGTTCCGTGGCTATCCACCACCGGCTGCCGTCCTGGGCCGAAATCGGCTGGGTACTGCTCGCGATGTTCGGAGCGCGCAGCGCGGCGATGGGGCTTAACCGGCTGATCGACCGGGTCAGCGACGCCAAAAATCCGCGCACGGCAAACCGGGCGATCCCGGCCGGTCTGCTGAAGATCGGCGAAGTTGTCGTCTTTATTATTTGCTCTTTCGCCCTGCTGTTCTGGGCGGCAGCGGAATTGAATCCGCTGGCGATGAAGCTGCTGCCGATCGCGGTATTCATGCTCGTGATTTATTCGTACACGAAACGTTTCACCTGGCTTTGCCACGTTGTGCTCGGAATTACGATCGCCCTGGCTCCGCTGGGCGGTTGGGTGGCCGTAGCGGGGAAGGTCGACGCGACCGCGATGGTCTTTTTTGCCACGATTATTTTTTGGGTTGCCGGCTTCGATATTATTTATTCTTGTCAGGACGTAGAGTTTGACACAAAAGAAGGGCTCCATTCGATTCCCGTCAGATTCGGGGTCGCCAAATCCCTGAAAATTGCGCAGGCGTTCCATATCGTCACCGCGATTGGATTTATCGCTCTGCTGCTCATGAGCGATTTGGGCTGGTGGTATATCGCGGGCATGATCATCGCTTACCTGATTCTTTTCTATGAGCATCACATCGTTTCTCCCGGCGATTTAAGCCGGCTGCAAACGTCATTTTTCACCATGAACGGCGTTTTGAGCATCGTCGTCTTTTCCTTTACTCTGATCGATTTGGTGGTGCGCCATTCCTGATGCCTGAGAATGCGAAGAAGAACAGGGAACTCGTTGTCGGAATTACCGGGGCCAGCGGATCCGTTTATGGCGTCAAGCTGGCGGAAACCTTGCTGGAGTTGGGTTTTACCGTTCATCTGGTCATTTCGAATGCCGGCTGGCGGGTTTTGAAAGAGGAGCTCGGTTGGGAAACGACGGATCGCGAAGCCGCTTTGCGCAAGCATTTGCGTGGAGGAACCGGCAGTTGGATATACCATCCCATCGCCGATATCGGCGCCTCGATCGCCAGCGGCTCCTTTTTGACAATGGGGATGATCATCATGCCTTGCTCGATGGGGACGCTCGCCTCGATTGCGAACGGGACGTCGGACAACCTGATGACCCGGGCGGCCGATGTCATGATGAAGGAAGGACGGCCGCTGGTGCTGGTTCCCCGCGAAACCCCGCTGCACGCGATTCATCTAGAAAACATGTTGAAGCTGGCCCGGCTCGGTGTACGCTTGATTCCGGCAATGCCCGCTTTTTATTTTGGCCCCAAAACCATTGACGATCTGGTCGCTTTCCTAGTGGGCAAAGTGCTGGACAATTTGAATATCGAACATGCGTTATTTAAAAGATGGGGGGATCACAGTGAACAACCGGGAGAATGACGACATCCTCATCGGAAAAATCAAATATACAAATGTATGGCCTGTTTTTCATTATTTTGAAGCGAAGAGCCTGTCGCACCAGGTCACGATGGTGACCGACGTGCCTTCGGCGCTGAACCGCCGCATGCTGAGCGGCTCGCTTGATCTGTCGCCCGTATCTTCGTTTGCCTTTGGGTACGGGGCGGAAGATCTGGTTCTGTTGCCGGATCTTTCCGTCAGCTCGGACGGTCCGGTAAATTCGATCCTGCTGTTTTCCCGGAAACCGCCCGAGGAAATTCGCAACGGCGTCATCGCGCTCACGAATACGTCGGCGACCTCGAATAATCTGCTAAAGATCATCATGGAGAAGGCTTTTGAAGGGAAGCCGACCTATTGGGAAAGCGAACCCGTCCTGGATACGATGATGGAGCGGAGCGATGCCGCCCTGCTGATCGGGGACCACGCCATCCAGGCATCCTGGAGAGACCACGGTTATATCGTTACGGATTTGGGGGAAGTCTGGAAACAATGGACCGGTTACGGCATGACGTTTGCCGTATGGGCCGTGCAAAGGGCGTTTGCCGAAGCGCAACCCGGCTTTTTGTCCGAAGTGCTGGGCGCTTTCGAGGCGAGCAAACGTCTAAGCTTGGAAGATTTGACGCCGCTCGTGGACAAGGCCCGCGATGAGATCGGGGGCAGTGCGGAGTACTGGGAACATTATTTCCGTAACTTGTGTTATGATTTTAGTGAACGGCGGCGGAAAGGCTTGGCCTTATACTTCTCTTACTCCTATGAAATGGGACTTCTGCCGAAGAAAGTACGGATGGATATTTGGAGTGAGAATACGCTGACACGGGTGAAAGAATGAAATTAATGGATATTTTCGGCGCGCTGAAAAGGGATATGGATTTTATTGAGCGGCAGCTGTACCGGAGCATCGAAGGCGATGAGGAGCTGCTGAGCGAAACATCTCTGCACCTGCTGAAGGCGGGGGGGAAACGGCTGCGCCCGGTTTTCGTTCTGCTCGGCGGGAAATTCGGGACCTACGATTTGGAGAAGCTGCAGCATGTAGCGGTACCTCTCGAGCTGATTCACTCGGCGACGCTCGTCCATGACGATGTCATCGACGATGCGGGGACCCGAAGAGGCAAGCCTACGGTGAAGGCCAAATGGGACAACAAAATCGCGATGTATACCGGGGACTATATCTATGCGAAGGCGTTGACGCTGGCCACCCGGCTGCCGATTCCCGAACTGCACCGGATTCTGGCCAAAGCGATGGTGCAGATGTCGGTGGGGGAAATGGAGCAGATTCGCGATTTTTTCAACACGGAACAGTCGGTTCGTCATTATTTGCTGCGCATTCGCCGAAAGACGGCGCTCCTAATCGCGATCAGCTGCCAGCTCGGCGCTTTGGCCTCGGAAGCTCCTTCCCGGGTTCATTCCCAGCTCTACCGGTATGGGTACAATGTCGGCATGGCTTTTCAAATCAGGGACGACCTGCTGGACCTGTGCGGCACGGAGAAAAGTTTGGGTAAGCCGCCGGGCAGCGATATGCGGCAGGGGAATATCACGTTACCGGTCATTTATGCGCTGCAGGAGCCGGAGATCCGTGAACCGCTCTTGGTGGAACTCGCTGCGATCCGGGCGAATGGAATGGAAGCCGATGCCAGCCGGGCGATCGAGATGATCTTGGGAAGTCCGGGCATCCGGCGGGCGGAGGAGCTTGCGGACCGATTTATCGAAAAAGCGCTGGAAGCCTTGGAAGGGCTTCCGGAGAGCAAGCCCAAAACCCACCTGAAAGAGATAGCTTTGTTTGTAAATAAACGCTCCTATTAAGAATCAAGCTTATCAGCACCCGTTTTTTTTGGTAGAATGGTGGTAAACTCACCTGTTGAGCCAGATTTTTCATGGATTACCAAGTTGTCGATATCGGGAGGAGAAGCATGGAACGTACTTTTTTGATGGTTAAGCCGGACGGCGTTCAAAGAGGGTTGATCGGCCGCATTGTCAGCCGGTTTGAGGACAAAGGCTTTAAGCTGGTTGCCGGAAAATTTGTACAGGTGACCCAGGAGCAAGCGAAAAGGCATTATGCGGAGCATGAAGGAAAGCCGTTCTTTGACAGTCTTGTGAGCTTCATTACCTCCGGACCGGTGTTTGCCATGGTTTGGGAGGGGGATGACATCGTGGCGTTGTCCCGGGCGGTCATCGGGAAGACCAAAGTGACGGAGGCGGTCCCGGGCACCATTCGCGGCGACTTTGCAGCCCACACTCCTTACAATTTGATTCATGGTTCGGATGGCCCCGAAAGCGCGGAGCGGGAGATTGCGAACTTCTTTGCCCCCCACGAAATCGTAGCCTATTCGAAGAGTATTACGCCATGGATCTGATCTCGGCCAGAACGGACATGGGTCAAGAGGAGGCGGGCGCACCGGATCCCGATTACACGGCGTTTATCCTCCATATCAAGAAAAGTACGGGGATCGACCTGGCCCAGTACAAAGAAGCTCAGATGAAGCGCCGCTTGACGACGCTCCGCAACAAGAACGGATTTTCATCTTTCGATGCATTTTATCAAGCTATGATGGCAAACAAGACGCTTTTTTACGAATTTCTTGACAAGATGACGATTAACGTTTCCGAATTTTGGCGTAATCCGAACCGCTGGGAAGTGTTGCGGGATGTCGTTCTTCCCGGGATTGCCGCCGGTAAATCCAAGCTTCGGGTTTGGAGCGCGGCATGCTCTACCGGGGAAGAGCCGTATACCCTTTCCATGATTCTGGCGGATCAAGGGCTGCTGACGAGTACATACTTGCTGGCGACGGATATCGATGAGGGCGCGCTGGCCAAGGCGGCGGAAGGCTTGTATCTGGAGCGGTCGCTGAAGGACGTTCCTCCGGAGGTGGCGAAACGGTACTTTACTCCGGAAGGAGCGATGTACCGGTTTGACCCCAAACTCAAAAAAGCAGTCACCTTCAAAAAGCAGAATTTACTGCTTGATCCGTTTGAAGATAGCTTTGATTTGATCGTATGCCGAAACGTCATGATCTATTTCACCGAGGAAGCGAAGCACGGGCTGTACCATAAGTTTGCCCAGGCGCTTCGGCCGGGCGGTATTTTATTCGTCGGCAGCACGGAACAGATCTTTTCCCCGTCCCAATATGCGCTGGAGCCGGCGGAAACGTTCTTTTACAGAAAAAAGGCCTAAAAGACGGTATAATCCTTCCCCACTTTTCCCATAATGACTGACAACAGGGTTAGGGAGGTCGTTCAATGGATAAGAGAAAGGTCATCGATGCCTATCGCCGAGGCTTCCTCACACCACAGGAATGCGCCCAGGTTCTTGGCTTGGAGAAGGGCCAACTGACGCGTCTGCTGGAGCAGGGCGCTAAGGCGCCTGGCGCGGAGAACCTATTGGCGGATAACCAGCCGGCCTCGGGAAACTTTTAGTGCGGAAATAAGCCTGATTTGATTGGGAATGAAGGTTGGAATCAACGTGCGTTTAATTCGCGTTCAGCGAAGGAGCGCGCGTTTTTTTCTGTTTTGCCTGCAGGAACCTTTTCGCGGCATACTTGCCAGGGTACGGTTACACGGCGGACCACCTGTCGGCCGGGGCGGTGCTACAGGATCAATAAACGCATTTGAGCTGGCATGAGCCCCCATAAAGGGGGGCATGCCAGCGATTAAATGAAAAACGGGAGCAAAAATAAACCCGTAATAAAGCGAAGTGGTATGCGTCGGCGAAAAAAGCGTCGGCGTGGAAAAAAGCCCGGAAAGAATCCAAATTGTCTGTAAGTGGATGCATTGGTGGGCATTCCGTTCATTTGTCCGATCATTTCGTTCGATGGAATTGCAAGAGTAATGTAGTCCTGGTCAACATGTGCAATAAAACCATCGTGAGACTGGCCGTCAGTAGTTGTTATACCAACATATTTATTCATACAGCTCATTGCGACTTGTTGATAATTGGTTTCCATGGATAACCTCCTAAAATTTACTCGACAACAGTCTATGGCCTATAACCTACTTTGATCGCGGCATATGCCTAAAGGTCAAAAATATTACAGAAAGGTTTCAGGTGGTCATCATGCGTTTGGGGGAATAATTAAGAATCCGGAAAAAATACGGGCGTGACAAGACATTAGTACTAATATTATAATGAGCAAAGAAATCATCGGATTTTAGCTCTTTACAGTTTAACAGTTTAAAGGGGGAACGCATCATGACATTACGTTACTTGACTGCCGGGGAAACGCACGGTCCCCAGCTTACGGCGATTATTGAAGGTTTGCCCAGCAATTTGAAGCTGGATTTCGAGAAGCTTAATTTTGAGTTGGCCCGCCGTCAAAAGGGCTACGGACGAGGACGCCGGATGCAAATTGAGAAGGACACGGCCCAAATTGTCGGCGGCGTACGCCACGGGAATACGACCGGCGCTCCGGTGGCGCTGGTGGTCGCCAACAATGACTGGACGCATTGGCGGAACATCATGAATATCGAGCCGATTGAGGGAACGGATGAGGAGAAGCGCCGCGTTCATCGGCCGCGCCCGGGTCATGCGGATCTGAACGGCGGATTGAAATATAATCTTAAGGACTTGCGCAACGTGCTGGAACGCTCCAGCGCCCGGGAAACGGCGATTCGCGTTGCCGTAGGCGCGGTGGCGAAACAGCTTCTGGAGAAATTCGGCATACGCATCGCCGGGCAGGTGATCCGGATCGGGGAAATCGAAGCGCCGCCGCACAATCTGTCCCTGGAGGAGATGGCGCGCCTTACGGAGGAGTCCTCCGTCCGGGTGGTCGATCCGGAAACGGAGAAGAAGATGGAGGCCTACATCGACAAAATCAAGGAAGAAGGCGACTCCATCGGCGGCATCGTGGAGTGTATCGTCGAAGGAGTACCGGTCGGATTGGGCAGCTATGTGCAGTACGACCGTAAGCTGGACGGCAGAATCGCACAGGCGGTCATGTCGATCAATGCCTTTAAAGGCGTTGAGATCGGAATCGGCTTTGAGGCCGGGAAATTGCCGGGTTCCCAGGTTCATGACGAAATCATGTACAGCGAGGAACGGGGCTATTACCGGGCGACGAATCGCTTGGGAGGCTTTGAAGGTGGGATGACTAACGGCATGCCGATCGTGGTTCGCGGCGTCATGAAACCGATCCCGACTTTGTACAAGCCGCTGCAAAGCGTGGATATCGATACGAAAGAACCTTTCACGGCCCAGGTGGAACGGTCCGATGCCTGCGCGGTTCCGGCGGCGAGTGTCGTTCTGGAGCATGTGGTGGCTTGGGAAGTGGCCAAGGCGTTCCTGGAGAAATTCGGCGGCGATTCCATCGAGGAAATCGAACGCAACGTACGGAGCTACAAGGCTCAGTTGGAGAGCTACTGATGCGTACGCTTCAAGTGGATTTAGGGGACCGGTCCTATCCGATCTATATCGGCAGCGGCCTACGGAATGAGGCGGGTGTGATCTTCGCCAAGCATCAATTGAGCAAGAAAAGCCCGGTCCTGATCGTTACGGACGACAATGTGGCCCCGCTTTATCTAAAGCAAGTGGAGGAGAACCTCCAAGCCGAGGGGTACCGGACCGTCAGCAAAGTCGTTAAGGCCGGAGAGAAGGCCAAATCGTTGGACGTATTTCATGATGTCATGACAGCCGCCATCGAAGGCGGCCTGGACCGGCGCTCCGCCGTCGTTGCGCTAGGCGGCGGCGTGGTCGGCGATCTGGCGGGGTTTGTGGCCGCGACCTATATGCGCGGCGTGCCGTTCGTGCAGATGCCGACGACGATTTTGGCGCATGATAGCAGCGTGGGCGGCAAGGTGGCGATCAACCATCCGCTGGCCAAAAACATGATCGGCGCTTTTCACCAGCCCGAGCTCGTCCTGTATGACGTTGGCACGCTGCTTACTTTGCCCGAACGTGAAATCCGGGCCGGGCTGTCCGAGATGGTCAAGCACGGTCTGATCTGGGACGCCGAGTTCGCGGCATGGTGCGGGGAGAATACCGACCGATTGCTCGCACTCGATCCCGAAACATTGAGCTACGGTCTCACGATGGGCTGCTCGATCAAGGCGCAGGTCGTGTCCCAGGACGAGCGGGAGCTGGGATTGCGGGCGATTTTGAATTTGGGTCATACGATCGGTCATGCGCTGGAAGCGATCGGCGGGTATGGCGAATTTTTGCACGGGGAAGCGATCTCCATCGGGATGGCCGCATCGGCGCTGATCGCCGTCAACCGCGGCGCCGACCGGGCGTTGTACACGGAGACTGTCCGATTGCTTGGCGGCTTCGGGCTGCCGACGGTCATGCCGGAGCATTTGGATGAAGAACGTATCATCGGCGCGATGATGCATGACAAGAAGTTCAAGGAGCAGCGGCTCGTTTTTGTGCTTCCGGTTGCGATCGGGCAAGTGGAAATCGTATCGGATGTGAAGGTGGAGGAGGTCCGCCGGGTCATTCGGGAATTGAAAAAGGAGGGGCCTCATGTATAACCGGGGAATTCGCGGAGCCACAACGGTAAACCGCAATGAAGAGAAGGAGATTCTGGATGCGACGGCCGAACTTCTTCAGGAAGTCGTTCGGCGGAACGAAATCGTACCGGAGGATATTTGCAGCGTTTGGATCACCGTTACGCCCGATCTGGACGCCACTTTTCCGGCTAAGGCCATTCGGGCTTTAAACGGCTGGGATATGGTGCCCTTGATGTGTTCGACGGAGATTCCGGTGAAGGGCGGGCTGCCGAAATGCGTCCGCCTGCTCCTTCATGTAAACACGACCAAAGGGCAGCGGGAGATGAAGCACATTTATCTGAACGAGGCGCAAAGCCTGCGCCCCGATCTCAGCGGATCGGAGTCCTAAGACGGGCTTTCGCAAATAGAGTGCTTGCAAACCGGCCGGTGTTGCGTTATATTAATTTTAAGATTTTCACGAAAGCGTCGTGAAGAGAAGAGATCATCCTTTCGGATGAAGAGTTGAGAAGAGCAGTTTGAGACGAAGACCGCAATATGTTAAGAGTTGAGTAGAGCTGAGCTGAGATGAGCAGAGTCGAGTTGAGTTTGGAGCGGGGAATTGCTTCGATGTGATTAGAGTATACTGGCGACAAGGATAAGGCGTTCGTAAACACCTTGAAAGTCCGTAGCGGGCGACGGGGTTGCGTTCGGGTTTATTTCCGCATCGGCCACTCGCGTACTTGAATCATGGGAGCATCCATAATTCCGTTCATACAACTTACTGCATAGAAGCAAACCTCTACTTAGGTAGAGGTTTTTTTGTTTTTCCGAATCCGATTTTTATTTTGAGCCGAAAAGGAAGGGTGCTATTATGACGACTCCCCACGTTGAACAGGTCATCGCCATGGCCAAGGACTACAATCTGATTCCGATCGTACGGACGCTGCTTGCCGATCTGGAGACGCCGATCCGGATATTCCGGCGGTTCGCCCGGAGCGATCGGGCATTTTTACTCGAAAGCGTGGAGGGCGGCATTCAATGGGCCCGGTACTCTTTTATCGGAACGGATCCGTTTCTGATGATGACGGCCAAAAAGGGTGAGATGGTTATCGAGCGGCAAGGGGAGAAGCAGGTGATTTCTTCCCAAAAACCCGTGGATGAGCTGAAGGCGGTGCTCCGCAGCTACCGCAGTCCCAAGCTGCCGGAGATGCCGCCTTTTACCGGCGGGGCGATCGGATTTTTCGGGTATGATGTTCTGCAGTATTATGAGAAGCTTCCTGCCCATCGGGTGGATGACCTTGGCATGCAGGATATGCAGTTTATGTTTTGTGATCAGGTCATCGTTTTCGATCATGTCAAGCAGCGGATTTTACTGGTGGCCAATGTGCATATCCGGGAGGGAGACCGGGACGAGGATATTCGCAGAGCGTATCAGGCGGCGGAAAAGAAGCTGGACGAAGCCGCCGATTTGCTGCAACAGGAAGGCCCCGGCGAGAACTTTAACCGGACCCCCATTCCGGGGCAGGTGGAACTTGGCGATGTGCGGTCCAACCTGACGAAGGAGCAATTTTTGGCCAACGTGGAAAAAGGGAAGGAGTATATCCGCGCAGGCGACATTTTTCAGGTGGTGCTGTCCCAGCGGTTTCATATCGAAACCGAGGTCGATCCGCTTCATGTATACCGGGTGCTCCGTACGATGAATCCTTCGCCTTATATGTATTACCTCAAAATGGACGACGAAATTATCGTCGGCACATCTCCGGAAGCTTTGGTCAAGGTGGAGGGGGACCGGGTGGAAACCCGGCCGATCGCCGGTACCCGGCCGAGGGGAGCGACGGACGAAGAGGATACCGCCCTGGAGGCGGAGCTGTTGAAAGACGAGAAAGAGCGGGCGGAGCATCTGATGCTGGTGGATTTGGGCCGCAATGATCTCGGGCGCGTTTCGGAATTCGGCTCGGTCAAATGCGACTCGTATATGGAAATTGAGCGGTACTCCCACGTGATGCACATGGTTTCCAAAGTTTCCGGCAAGCTGGCGGAGGAAAAAGACTTCTTTGACGCGTTTCTGTCCTGCCTGCCGGCGGGGACCGTTTCCGGGGCACCCAAACTGCGGGCGATGGAAATCATCGCCGAGCTGGAGAACGAAGCGCGGGGAACCTATGCCGGAGCGATCGGATATTTGGGCTTCTCCGGAAACATGGACTCCTGCATAACGATCCGGACGATTGTGTTTAAGCAGGGGAAGGCCTATGTTCAGGCGGGCGGGGGGATCGTATGGGATTCCGTGCCGGAGAACGAATATCAGGAATCGGTGAACAAGGCCAAAGCTCTGTTGACCGCAATCCGCACGGCGGAGCAAATGTTTCCCCCGCCGGCCCGGAGTGAGGGCGTGATTAACCAGGACTATCTGTACGAATATACCCCTCGGGGATAAGGAGGAATAAATCATGAACGGAATGATGGACGGAACGCGGAACGGACAGGAAGCGGTGCAGTACGGCATCGGCCGTCTCATTGAAGGCCGGAACCTGGGGCGTACGGAAGCCCGAAGCATTATGGAGGCGATCATGAACGGCGAATCAACGCCCGCCCAGATCGGAGGGCTGTTGACCGCTCTCCGTATCAAGGGGGAGACGGTGGAGGAGATCACGGGTTTTGCGGAAGCGATGAGAAGCCATGCGAGCCGTCTGCAAACGGAAAGCCGCCAACTGCTGGACACCTGCGGCACCGGCGGATCGGGCATCCACAAATTCAACATCTCCACGACCTCGGCGATTGTGGCAGCCTCGGTATCCGTCCGGGTCGCGAAGCACGGGAATCGTTCGGCCTCGGGGCGGGCGGGCAGTGCGGACGTGCTGGAATCGCTGGGCGTCAACATTCATTTGAACGCCGAACAGGCCAAGCGGTGCCTGGATAAAATCGGAATCTGCTTCCTGTTCGCGCAGGTTTATCACCCGTCGATGCGCCATGCGGCCGCGCCGCGCAAAGAACTTGGGGTGAGAACCGTCTTCAACATGCTGGGTCCGCTGACGAATCCTGCAGGGGCGGACCGCCAGGTGCTCGGCATCTATGACGCGGGCAAAACCGAGACAATCGCCAAGGTGCTGAACGAACTGGGCTCTAAGCGGGCGCTGGTCGTGACAAGCAGCGAAGGTCTGGACGAAATCAGTATTTCTTCTCCGACCAAGGTGTCCGAACTCAAGAATGGTGTGATTACGACCTATGAGCTGAAGCCTGAGGATCTGGGCTTAAGAACTTACCCGTTGAACGAAATGATCGGCGGCGATCCGATGACGAACGCGGAGATTATCCGCCGCGTGCTCGGAGGCGAGAAGGGAGCCTACCGCGATGTCGTATTGGCAAACGCCGGTGCTTGTATCTACGTTTCGGGCCTGGCGGACAGTATGGCCGAAGGAGTAAAAATTGCGGCGGAGTCGATTGATTCCGGACGGGCGATGGCTAAATTGGACCAATTAATTCAGACGACGGGGGAACTGAGCTATGTATCTTGATCGCATTGTGGAAACGAAAAGAGAAGAGGTCGAACGATTGGCGGCAAGTTTTTCGCTCTCCGCTGCGGAACGTGAGATTGCGGCGATGCCGCCGACCCGTGGCTTTCATGAGGCCTTGACGCTTCGGCGCAAGCGGGAGATCGGACTTATCGCGGAGGTGAAGAAGGCCTCGCCGTCCAAAGGGCTGATTCGTCCGGATTTTCACCCGGTCAGCCTTGCCGAAGCTTACGTTAGCGCCGGGGCGGACTGCATTTCGGTGCTGACGGACGAAAAGTACTTTCAGGGAAGCGCCGCCTATTTATCCGCCATCCGCGAAGCGGTCGACGTTCCGCTGCTCCGCAAGGATTTTATTATCGACGAGCGGCAGGTTTACGAAGCGCGGTTAATGGGCGCGGACGCCGTGCTGCTGATCGCCGCCATCCTGACGGATGACCAGCTCGGCAGTTATTCCGCTTTGGCTCAAGCCCTCGGGCTTGACGTCCTGCTCGAGGTCCATGACCAGGCGGAGCTGGAGCGTGCTTTGGAATTCGGCTCTACAACCCTGATCGGGATAAACAACCGGAATCTGCGGACCTTCGAAACTTCATTGGAGACCACGAGCGCTCTATCCGCTCAGGTTCCCGCTAACATCACGCTGATCAGCGAAAGCGGAATCCGGACCCGGGAGGATATCGCTTTTTTGATGAGGTCCGGAGGAGCCCGGGGCGTGCTGATCGGCGAAACGTTTATGCGCCAAGAACGGGTGGATGAAGCGGTATGCGAGCTATTGGGCCCGCTGGGCGGGGACGCGTTCGGTTTGCCCCGCTTCGAAGGGAGCTTGTCTTGAAATGGGAGAAACGGTCGTAAAAATTTGTGGACTTCAAAGCGTTGAAGTGCTAAAATCTATGATAAACTTGCCGGTGGATTATATCGGTTTCGTGTTCGCGAAGAGTCGCAGGAAGATCAGTCCGGCGAAGGCCGCCGAGTTGACCGCCGCGCTGGGCAGCCGGGGGACCGGGAAAGCTCCGGAGACCGTAGGCGTATTTGTCAATCCCGAGCTGGAGGAGCTCGCCGAGGTGTTGTCCCAGGCCCGTCTGGATGTGGTTCAACTGCATGGAACGGAAGCTCCCGAATTTTGCCTGGAGGTCAGACGGCGTTTCGGCGTAAAGGTGTTTAAGGCTTTTTCCGTCAGACAGGACGGAAGCCTGCACGGGTCGCTCACCTTGGAAGCCTACGAGGGTGTGCTTGACGGGATTTTGCTGGATACTTACGATCCCCTTTATGGGGGAGGTTCGGGAGCGTCCTTCGCTTGGGAGCATGCCGCTTATTACCGGAACTGGGCGAGAGCTCGCGGGATCTTGTTCCTGGCGGCCGGAGGCCTGCACCCGGAGAATGTCCGGGATGCCATCGCGGCGATAGAACCGGATGGCGTTGACGTCTCCAGCGGCGTAGAAAGCGACGGAGTGAAAGATCCTGCGAAAATCGCAGCATTTGTGGAAAGGGTGAAGGGGAACATGACGCAAGAGACTAAGCAGGTACCGGATGAGCATGGCCGCTTCGGTCCCTTTGGAGGCCGTTACGTACCGGAAACGTTGATGAATGCCTTGATCGAACTCGAAGAATCTTACCGCAAATTTCAGGATGATCCCGAATTCCAGGAGGAGATCGCCTATTTACTTAAGCAGTACTCCGGAAGGGAAACCCCGCTGTACTACGCGGAGCGGCTGACCGAGCATTTGGGCGGCGCCAAGATCTATCTGAAGCGTGAGGATTTGAACCATACCGGAGCGCACAAAATCAACAATGCGATCGGGCAGGGGATTTTGGCCAAACGGATGGGCAAACGAAAGGTGATCGCCGAAACCGGCGCCGGACAGCACGGGGTGGCCACAGCCACGGTAGCCGCGTTGCTGGGACTGGAGTGCAAGGTGTTCATGGGCGAGGAGGATACGAAGCGTCAGCAGTTGAACGTCTTTCGGATGAAGCTGCTCGGCGCCGAGGTTGTTCCGGTACTGTCGGGCACGCGCACGTTGAAGGACGCTTGCAATGAGGCGCTCCGGTACTGGGTGAGCCATGTGCAGGACACGTTTTACATCCTCGGCTCCGCGACGGGACCGCACCCTTACCCGATGATGGTCCGCAATTTCCAGCGGATCATCGGCGATGAAACGCGCCGGCAAATCCTCGAGGCGGAAGGGCGGCTGCCCGATATGCTGATCGCCGCCGTCGGCGGCGGCAGCAATGCGATCGGAATGTTTTATCCTTTCGTTGGCGATGAAGGCGTGAAGCTTGTCGGAGTGGAAGCCGCGGGCCGAGGCGTCGACACGGAATTCCATGCCGCTACGATGACGAAGGGCACGAAGGGCGTATTCCAGGGAAGCATGAGCTATTTGCTGCAGGACGCCTTCGGTCAGGTACTGCCTGCGCATTCCATTTCGGCAGGACTTGACTACCCGGGGATCGGCCCGGAGCATTCCTATCTCAAGGATATCGAGCGGGCGACATATTATCCGATTACCGACCGGGAAGCGCTCGACGCGCTGCAACTGCTTAGCCGGCTGGAGGGGATTATTCCAGCGCTGGAATCCGCGCACGCGGTGGCGCAGGCGGTTAAGCTGGCGCCGGACATGAGCCGGGACGAGATCGTTGTCATCTGCCTCTCCGGCCGCGGGGATAAGGATGTCGAGTCGATTATGGCATATACGGAAGGAGGCGCAGAGCTATGAGCGGCGCTACTGCTGTCAATTTGATGGATCGGACGTTTGCAAACCTGAAGGCCGCCGGCAAAACCGCACTTATCCCATTTATAACGGTGGGCGATCCCGATCCCGACACCACGCTCGACATTATCGTCGAACTGGAGCGGGCGGGGGCGGATATTCTGGAGCTCGGCGTCCCTTATTCCGATCCGCTGGCCGATGGCCCCGTCATCCAGCGGGCGTCGGAGCGGGCGCTGGTACGCCGGATTGCGGTGGAAACCTGCATCGATACGGCGCGCAAAGCCAGGGAGCGGGGCGTGAGCATGCCTTTTGTTCTGTTCACGTATTATAATCCCGTGCTGCAGACGGGGTTGGAGCGATTCTTCCTTCTTCTGCGGGAGGCCGGAATCAGCGGCGTTATAATCCCCGACCTTCCCTTTGAGGAAGCGGAGGAGGCCCTGAGGCTGGCCGATGCGGCGGGGATCCGGCTCGTTCCGCTCGTCGCTCCGACTTCGGAAAGCCGAGTCGCGAAGATTTTGTCCCGGGCCAGAGGCTTCATTTACTGCGTATCCTCGCTTGGCGTTACCGGAGAGCGAAGTTCTTTTCACCAGCAGGTGGACGAATTTATCGCCTCGGTCAAAGCTCAGACCGATTTGCCGGTCGCCGTCGGCTTCGGGATTTCCAATCGCGAACAGGTCCAGCGTTTTTCAGAGTTTTGCGATGGAGTCGTGGTCGGAAGCGCCATCGTCCGCAAGATCGAAGAGAGCTTGCCTCTACTGCAACAAGAGGCTACCCGAGAACAAGGCTTGTTGCAAATCCACGACTTTGTGGCACAATTAAATATAAAAGACTAGCAAAGTTGGAGCTGTATTGCCCGATTTTGCCTGAGAGAGGAAGGTACTTATATGCAGCCAAAACCGAACATCGTCGATCTTCCGGTGTACCAGCCGGGAAAACCGATAGAAGAAGTAAAGCGTGAGCTGGGTTTGACGGAAGTGATCAAGCTGGCATCGAACGAGAACCCCTTCGGCTGCTCGCCGCGCGTCCGTCAGGCGATCGAAGCGGAGCTATCCCATTTAAGCCTTTATCCGGACGGCAGCGCCGCCGAATTGAGAGAGGCTTTGGCGGCCTATCACGGAGTTGATCGGGATCAACTGATCTTCGGGTGCGGTTCCGACGAAATTATCGCCTTGATTGCCCGCGCCTTCTTCGTTCACGGTGACGAGAACGTGATGGCGGATCAAACGTTTTCCGTCTATAAGTCGAATGCGGACATCGAAGGGGCGGTCAGTATTGAGGTACCGCTCCGGGAGGGCGCCCATGATTTGGAAGCCATGCTGGAGAAGATCGGAGACAAAACAAAAGCCGTGTGGATCTGCAATCCGAACAACCCGACGGGGACAATCGTTTCAAACGACGAGTTGATCGCTTTCTTGGACCGGGTACCGGGACATGTGCTGGTTGTTTTGGATGAAGCCTATGCCGAGTATGTCACCGATCCTTCGTATACGAATGGAGTCAAGCTGTTGTCGAAGTATCCTAATCTGATCGTGCTGCGGACATTTTCCAAAATCTACGGACTTGCCTCGCTGCGGATCGGATACGGAATCGGGCAGCCGAACATCATCAAATTCATCAATCAGGTTCGCGAACCGTTTAATACGTCCCGGATCGGCCAGGCGGCCGCGCTCGCTTCGCTGGGTGACGACAGTTTTGTTGCCGAATGCCGGAGCCAGAACAGCGTGGGGATCCAATATCTCACCGAGCAGTTTAAACGGTTGAACTTGACCCATTTCCCGGCGCACGGCAATTTCATCATGGTGGATGTCGAAATGCCGGCGACAGAGATGTTCCAATCGCTGATGAAGCTGGGTATCATCGTGCGCGCGGGATTCGGGAAATACCCGCAATATATTCGGGTCACGGTCGGGTCCTCCGAACAGAACGCCAAATTTATCGCAGCACTGGAGCAAGTTCTCTCCGCGCAGAAAGCCGGAGTCTAGAGCTTGCCGACTATAAATCAGAAATCGAGTGAATGCATATGACGACTAAAGTAGCAATCTTCGGCGTCGGTTTAATCGGCGGATCGCTGGGGCTCTGCCTGAGAGGCAAGCCCGGCATCACCGTCGTTGGACACAGCCAGCGCCCCGGTTCATTGAACCGGATGATCGAACGCGGGGTCGTGGATGCCGCTACCCTTTCCATGGAGGAAGCGGCCGCCGACGCCGATTTTATATTTTTATGCGTCCCGGTCGGAAATTTGGAAGAATATCTGGAGAAGCTTTACGCGCTGCCTTTAAAACCGGGCTGCATCATCACCGATGTCGGCAGTACGAAGGCTTCCGTCACGGAGCGTGCGCGGAGCCTTTCCGCTCCGGGCGTATATTTTATCGGTGGACATCCTATGGCGGGATCGGAGCGCTCCGGTGTGGATGCGGCGTCGACTTTGCTGTTTGAAAACGCCTTTTACGTTCTGACCCCTTCTCCCGATGTGCCGGAGGAAGCTTACTCGCGGCTGGAGCAGCTTCTTGCCTATACGCGGGCCCAAATCGTACGCGTCGACGCCGTTATGCACGACCGGATCGTCGGGGCGATCAGCCATCTTCCCCACATTATCGCGGTGGCGCTGGTCAACCAGGTGTGCGATTACAACGCGGCCAACGGGCTCTACCGGACGCTGGCCGCCGGGGGATTTCGCGATATTACGCGCATCGCCTCGAGCGATCCTTTGATCTGGAGAGATATACTCCTCAGCAACCGGGAGGTGCTGCTTTCGCTGCTGCGGGATTGGAACGGGGAAATCGCCGGTTTTATCCGGCTGCTTGAAGCGCAGGACGGGGACGGGATCAAGCAGGCTTTCGAAAAAGCCAACCAGTTCCGCGGCGAATTGCCGGAACGGCGCAAGGGAGCGATAACATCCTTGTTCGATCTGTACATCGACGTTCCCGATCATCCGGGGATCATTGGGCAGATTGCTACCCAGCTCGGCGTCCATCAGATCAATTTGAGCAATATGCAAATCATCGAGAGCCGGGAGGACGTCCCCGGCGTACTGCGGCTTTCCTTCCGGCAAGAGGCGGAGATGGAGCGGGCCAAAGACCATTTGCTGACGCTCGGGTACTCGGTGTACGTCTGAATTTGGAGGGGGAGCCCCCCTTCGGAACCGGCAGATGTAAACGCTTAAAAAAAAGTGTTGACAGAATGAAAACGGATACATATAATAAAAGTACAGTATGGTTTCTCTCCACTCCTATCCAATAACTGTATTGCTCTGAAAATGAGCAATGGGCCGCGAACAGCGGCCTTTTTTTTGCGTATTTTTTGGTAAATAAAAGCACCGGCCGCTACTGGAAATGACGATTTGGAGTTGATGAACGCAACAAAACGGCTGCAATTTTCGTTAGTTAGATATTAGAAAAGGCAATTTATCGCAACACACACATAGTAAGATTCCCTCTTTTTTGTTATCATTTAGAAAAGTACGGAACGCTGTTGGCGGCAAATAGTGTCAGGGTTTAACAATATCGTAAAGTTTGAATATGCTATGATTACGGATATGCGAACGGTTCAGTACATAGTGTTAAGGGGGCTCCGAACCATGGATCTCGGATTAAAGGGCAAAAAAGCGATCGTTACGGGCGGCAGCAAGGGGATCGGATTAGCCGCAGCGCTTACTTTGGCTTCCGAAGGAGCCAAGGTGGCGATCGTGGCGAGGGACCGCGATGATCTGAAGGCCGCCGCGCAGTTGATCGAGGAGCGTACGGGTACCGCTCCACTCTGGATTTCCGCGGACGTGTCGGTCAAGCGGGAAGCGGAGAAGGCGGTCGAAACGGCCGTAAGCGGCCTCGGCGGGTTGGATATCCTGGTAAACAATGCCGGCACCTCGGCGGCTCGTCCGTTCGACGAGGTTGAAACGGAGGACTGGACGGCGGATTTGGATCTTAAACTTTTCGCGGCCGCCCATTTTTCCAAGACGGCTCTGCCTTATCTTCGTCAAGCCCAGGGAGGCGGCGCGATAGTTAATGTCACTGCCATCGGAGGAAAGACGCCTGGGGCCTCGTCCTTGCCGACCTCGGTGAGCCGCGCCGCCGGCCTGGCCTTAACCAAAGCGATGAGCAAAGACCTGGCGGGGGAAGGGATTCGCGTCAACGCTGTGTGTATCGGCCTGATCCATAGCGCGCAGATTGAACGGAAATGGAAGAGTCTCGCCCCAGAGCTGTCCTGGGAGGAATTTGCGCGCGATCCGAGGCACGGCATTCCGCTCGGACGGATCGGCGAGGCCCAAGAGGCCGCCAATGTTATCGCTTTTCTGGTTTCGCAGGCAGCCTCCTATATTACCGGAACCGCAGTTAACATCGACGGGGGACTTTCGGCCGTCCTTTAAAACTTTCGTTTTTTGGACGGGTGGTTGTTGGTTTAATCGTACCTGATGATATTTTTTAATTTTTGTATTTCATGATATACTAATCGTTGATGTAAAAAAGCGTTATTTTTCGACATTCGTTGTTGCTTTAATCTTCAATTTATTGAATTTGTTACATAAGAACCGCAACTTTTTCGTTCCTGTTCGGTAATAATGTGTGTAGGATCGAACGGGGAGAGCGTATGGATGGGCGAGGAGGATCGCACTCAGATGACGGATTCCCAAATGATTCGTGAAATTAAGGAAGGCAATACGGAGCTGTACTCAGAGCTGATGCGTCGCTACCAGCGAAAGATATTGGCCTTTGTCTACCACATGTTGAAGAGCGCCCAACTGGAGTTGCTCGCAGAAGATATTTGCTCGGAAACGTTCTATAAAGCATTTCGCAGCTTGCATTCTTTCCGGGAAGTGGACGCTTCCTTTTCGACCTGGCTTTACACTATTGCCAGAAATACGGTGCTCAGTGAGCTGCGCAAGCAGCGCGGCGCCAATATACCTTTGGAAGAGAGCGGGATCGTGCCGGTGGCGCCGGTTGACGTTGCGCCGGAGCAAGCCGTTCTCCGGAGCGAGAAGGTCGGCAAGGTCCGGGAAGCGATTAATAATCTCCCGGAGAAACAGCGGTCCGCTTTAATTTTGCGCGAATACGACCAGTTGGACTATCAGGAAATCGCCAGTATTCTCGGACAGAGCGTAAGCGCGGTGAAATCCCTTTTGTTCCGGGCGAGGAGCAGCGTAAAGAGTCAGCTTGAACCCTACTTTTACGAACCGATTTACGAGCATTACGAGGGGATGAAAAGCAGATGAATTGTAAAGAGGCCCAAGAATTGTTCGGTGTGATGCCCGATTTGCCGGAGCATCATCCACAGCGCAAAATGCTGGAATGGCATATTTTGGGCTGCGAGTCCTGCGCGGCTGAATATCAGATTTGGACGGAGAGTCTTGACGCCGTTCAAGCACTGCCCATCGAAGTCAGTGAGGAACAAGCGGAGTCCGTCAACCGTAGGGTAATGGATCGCATCTATGCGGAATCGCCTTGGCTTGCTCCCGACATCCGGGATAAAGGGTATGCCCGGCGCATTCGCCGTCGTGTAACCCTCTGGTCGGCTTGCTTTCTGGCCGTCTTTCTTTTCAGCACCTTACTGTTCTTTATTGGCGGTACACTGGAGCAGAAGGAAGCCAATAAACCGGCAACCGGCATCGTTCCTGCGGCCGTAGTCTCTGCGGATACGGAGATTTCGGGGGATTTTACATTTAAACTTCCTACCGTTTCCCGTGGGGTTGTCGAGCCGTTTGTCGTCCAACTGGGACCGGCTTATCCGCAATATTGGATGCTGCTGTCCATGGCCGGAATGGCGCTGGCACTGGTGTCTTGGAAAGGAATTCGACGATACCGAAGATGATCGGCTGTCCCTTTGAATAACGCTTCTTCCGATTTTTTACTCGGAATGAGGCGTTTTGTTTTTTGAATGATATAATATGGTATACAATAGATCACTATTCGACCAAGGAGGGGGAACCATGCTAGTTGGATTGATCCGTCACGGGCTCACCGACTGGAACGCGGCCGGAAGAATTCAGGGGCAGAGCGATATTCCGCTGAATGAGGAAGGCCGGAGACAAGCGGTACGGTTGGCTGAACGTTTAAAGGAAGAAGAGGATACACAGTGGGATTTCGTGATTACTAGCGGGCTTAAGCGAGCGGAAGAGACGGGCCAAATTATCGCCAATCGATTGGGTATACCCCTTTATGAACCGGACTCACGGATTATGGAAAGGTCATTCGGTCAGGCGGAGGGTTTGACGGCGTTGGAAAGGGAGGCCAAGTGGGGAAAGGATTGGGATCTTCAAGAGTTGGGGCAGGAGAAGATTGAAGCGATCCGGCTGCGGGGTCTTTCGTTTTTGAGCGACCTGGGAGAACGTTACGGAGATAAAAATGTGCTTGTAGTCAGTCACGGCGGTCTGCTCGCCCAATTGTTCGCGGCGTTGTATCAGGAACAATGCACGGAAAGAATAGGCAACTTATCCTTGACTATTTTGGAAAAAAACGAGTTGAAGTGGGACCTGCGTCTCTATAACTGCCTCCGCCATCTGGAAGAGATCATAGAGGAGATAAAATAAGGATATGTCAGACAATCCGGGGGATTCCGGGTTGTTTTTTTTAGGTCCCCGGAATAAAAGTTGAAAAAAATCCCATAATGGTAGTAAAACGGCGAGGCGGTATGATATGAATCTGGCGGATATGCTTACATATGCCGACATCGGACAGCTTAGCAGAATAGCAAACCATTACCAATGCGAATGCAACGGGAATTCCAAGCACGAATTAATTCAATCGATCCTTCAAACGATCGGGCGAAGGGAGTTTATCGATTCCCACGTGGAAGGGATGAGTTTGGAAGATTTGCGCTTTCTGAATGGCCTGATCTTTGACGGACGCCGTCAGTTCAGTTTGGAAGAGTTGATTGCCCGCGCCCAGCAGTCGCGCTATACGGAGGACGCCAGAGAGAGGGAGAGTCCGCGGGATGTCATCACCCGGTTCAGACAACGGGGGTGGCTGTTCCAGGGGATGACCCATAACACGAAATATTTGTACGAGGTTCCGGAAGATTTAAAACGCCGTTTCCGGGAAGCGCTGGAGCGCCGCTTTAAAGCGGGGGTCGTGACCTGTACCGATGAACCGCCCATGTACCGGGAGGAACCCGACTTGCTCTCCGAGGATTTAATTCTGTTTCTGCGCTATGTGGAGAAGCAGGAAATCCCCCTGAACAACGAGGGTGTGATGTATCGCCGAAACCAGCAGCAAATTCTGGAGAGCTTTCACATTTCGGAGCCGCTGGTCGGCAAAGGGTGGCGATTCGGGTATGGCCGGCGTTTCAAAGATTACCCGAACCGGTTTGCGTTGCTTTACGATTACGCCAGCCATGCCGGCTGGATCCGTGAAGAGGGGGACCGTCTCCTGCTGACTCCCGCGGGCGGGGCGTTTTTGAACGAAGAAAGACGCGAACCGATGATACAGTTCGTCACCTTTTGGTTAAGACTTTATAAAGGGCCGATCCCTAACTTACTCTCTTTGGTCTACTGGATCGAAAGTTGCAGCAGAGAGTGGGTGACTGTATCCTCGCTATATGGCAGGATGTCGTCCCTGATCAAGCCCTTCTTCTACGATTCGTCCGCATCCATTTTTGAGGAGCGCATTCTACATATGATGCTTCACCTGGGGATGGTGAGAATCGGGGAAGACGGTCGGGGAGAAAGGTACGTGCAGACGACACCGTTTGGTAAATCTGCAGTACATCGGCTTCTAAAAAGCTGATCGTCCAGCGTGATCGGGCAGTTCAATACGGGGCAGCCTTAATCGCCGGGAACCGGCTAGCGGTTGGCCACGGTGCCATTATCCACGTCTGTACTTTAGGCCAAGGCACATTAATCGGCATGGGGGCTATCGTCTTAAACGGAGCCGAAATCGGTGAATATGCTTTAGTAGGAGCAGGTTCTTTCGTTACGGAAAACAAAAAAATTCCACCCTATACTCTTTCCCGAGGGACGGCGGAACGCTACCTGATCAGGGAGAAGGAATATAGGATCACTAAACAGTAGGTTGGAGGTGCATCCTATGGATCAGATGAAGGTTACTTATGAAGCGATGCTCAGTTTAGCGGCGGAGATGGTTTGGGACGAAGCGTTACGCAAACACCGGTCGGAGCAGATTTACACCGAGATTGACAACGCTCTGGAACAAGGCGATGAGGTGGCCTTCCGGCTTCTGACGGATGAACTGAAGACGCTGGAAAAATAAAAGAAATGCCCCCGGGCATTTCTTTTTTTCATTAAATTTTTCATTATAATGGGAGCAGGAGAGAAAGGGGCGAATATTATGAAATTTAGTGACATCGAACCGGGGACATGGGAGGAATTGCGGCCCTATTTGGACACCTGCCTGATTCCGGTCACGGGCCTAACGGGGAAGGAGCGGCCGAACGAGGTCGTGGAAGCGTTGGAGAAATTACGGGATGTGCTGGATTGGGTGGAGTCTCCTTTTCACGGGAGAGTGGTGACGTACCCTTCATTCCAATATGGAGAGGAAGAAATGATGCCACATATCAATGAGGTCTGCCGCCGTGTGAAACGGTCCGGATTTATGTATGCGATCGTGATTTCGGGCAGACTGGAGCTGCGCCGGGAACAACTGCCCGATGCGGATTTGTTGATCAGCCCGGGGTTGTTTCCCCCAACGGAAGAAAAATTGCCGAAGCAGAGGGTAATGGAGCAGGTTCAAGCACTTTGGCAAGGAAGCAAGTACTGAATGTGACAAATTATTGACAAATAGAAAGCGTTAGCAATCTGGCCAAGGGAAAAAATGTGTCTAATTCTTGACGCTCTTGAAAGCCTAATATATTATTAATATGTCTTACACAACAATGTGATAATTGTCATTGAAACGGAGAGAGAATTGGTAGGCAAAGGGGGTTGAAGACTGTATGAGCAATCAGCACGAAGAGCATGAAGAATTGCATAAACCGCCCATTCGTAAGGAAATGTCCCGTCGGCAGTTTCTTACATATACACTGGGAGGCGCGACCGCCTTTATGGCAGCAGGTGTGACGCTTCCGATGGTTCGATTTGCCGTGGATCCGATTCTGCAAAAGAAAGATGAAGGTGCGTTTGTTAAAGTAGTAGAGGTCAGTAAAATCACAAACGAGCCGCAGGAATTTACTTTTGAACTCAAGCAGCAGGACGGTTGGTACTTGAGCACCTCGAACCTGACGGCCTGGATCCGTAAAGACGAGAGCGGAAAAATTTATGCGCTTTCACCGATTTGTAAGCACTTGGGTTGTACGATCGGCTGGAACACCAACACGAATTTTCCCGACCAATATCATTGTCCTTGTCATGGGGCGCACTACACAAAGGAGGGCAAACAGCTTGCCGTCGCGTCGAAGCCGCTTGATGAATACAAGGTAATGATCAAGGACGAGTGGGTTTATTTGGGCGAGATCATCCCGAATACGATCGTGAAATAAGGAGGCGTAGATTCAGATGTTTAAAAATGTTTACAACTGGATTGACGAACGTCTAGATATCACGCCGATCTGGAGAGATGTTGCCGATCATGAAGTTCCGGAGCATGTCAACCCGGCGCACCATTTCTCGGCATTTGTTTACTGTTTCGGCGGCTTGACGTTTTTTATTACCGTGATCCAGATTTTATCGGGGATGTTTCTGACGATGTATTATGTTCCCGATATCATTAACGCATACAACAGCGTTGAATTTTTGCAAACCCAGGTTGCGTTCGGGCAAATCGTCCGGGGGATGCACCACTGGGGCGCGAGCCTTGTTATCGTCATGATGTTTTTGCATACGCTCCGCGTGTTCTTCACAGGTTCTTACAAAGCGCCGCGTGAGATGAACTGGGTGGTCGGCATGCTGATCTTCTTCGTAATGATCGGTCTCGGGCTGACGGGCTATTTGCTTCCTTGGGACAACAAGGCCTACTTCGCTACCAAAGTAACATTGGAAATCGCAAACTCGGTTCCCGTACTCGGACCCGTTATTAAGGAACTGCTGCAAGGCGGTACGATTGTCGGTGCCGAAACGCTTACCCGCTTCTTCGCCATTCACGTGTTCTTCCTTCCGGCGGTGCTGCTGATCCTTCTGGTGGGACACTTCATTATGATCCGCAGACAAGGCATCTCGGGCCCGCTTTAACATCGAACAGGGGCGTGCCCCTGCTGGCAGACACCAAACATTTTGAGAAGGGAGGAAATTACATGGCTCATGGTGACAAATCAAAACAGGAAAAAGTCGTATTTGTCGGCGATTCACGGGTACGCAAAGGGAACGGTTTCATCACTCCTCCCGACTATACGGCGTACCCGGGGAAATCCGAGGCGTTTATCCCCAACTTCCTGCTCAAGGAATGGATGGTGGGCGTCGTCGTCCTCGTCGGTTTTCTGGTACTGACGATTTCGGAGCCGGCTCCGCTCGGTTTCCCGGCGAATCCGAGCGCATCGGTTATCCCGATGCCGGACTGGTACTTCCTGTTTCTGTACCAATACTTGAAATATCCTTATGCGTCCGGAGATTTCGTGGTTCTCGGCACGTTGGGAATTCCGACCGTGGCGTTCGGAGGGCTGCTGTTGGCGCCTTTCCTGGATCGCGGCAAGGAGCGCCGTTTTTATAAACGGCCGATCGCTTCGGCGCTGATGTTTCTTTCCCTGGCTTCGCTGGTATACCTTACGAACTTCGCTTGGACGCACTATAAGCATGAATTGGAAGCTTCGGGGGTGCAACCGGAGCATATCCAGCGCGAGGAGAAGGCAAGGGAAAACCGCGAGAAAGGCTTGCCGACTTCAAGTGGAGTCAAACAGGAAGAAGTCGCGATTGTGGATAAGGACGATCCGGCCATGGAGACCTACAAGAAAGCGACCTGCGTGTCCTGTCATGGCGCCGATTTGAAAGGGGCCAGCGGTCCCGCGCTGAGAGGCGTTGGCGACAAGCACGATAAGGACGCCATCCTTTCCATTATAAAGGAAGGTTATAACGGGAAGATGCCGGCGATGTACGATACCGCGATCAGCGCAGGTCTGACGGATCAGGACATCGACCATTTGGCCGAATGGCTTGCGAAACAAAAAACGGAACAGTAAAATAGAGCAATAAGAGAAAACCTGATCGTTTCGGCGGTCAGGTTTTTTAGTATCGCCGGACATGGGCTAAATTTGAGGAAATGAGGTTTTTTTTTGAAATTGTCTTTTTTCTGGAGCCGGACACTGCTCTCGTCACGATTGCTGCTCTGGCCGCTGTTTATTTGCAACTTGTTGGGGACGGTCTACGGATACATATGGTACGATGCGCAGTTGCGGGAGACCTGGCTGAACCATCCGCTTTGGCGGATTGTTTTTGTGCCTGACAGCCCTACGGCAAGTCTGTTCTTCACACTATCGCTCTTGTTTTTGCTATTTCCCGTACGTTTGGGCAGGTTTGCCGGAACCCGCAAGCTTCTTGAAGGGTTGGCTGTCGTGACCAGCGTAAAATACGGCGTTTGGGCGGTCAGTATGATCTTTGCCGGCGCTTATCAGGGTGACGTCCTCGGGTGGCAGGATTGGATGCTGGTAGGCTCCCACTTGGCGATGGCGGTGGAAGCCTTGTTATACGTCCGTCTGTTCCGCTTCGGCACGGGTATGCTGATCGCCGCCGGTTGCTGGACATTGCTGAACGACGCGGTTGATTATACTTATGAAGTTTATCCATGGCTTCCCAGAACGTTATGGGATGATGTTCCTTCCGTCATGATATTCACGTTTTGCCTCACCTTGGCAAGCGTGGCCGCCGGCTGGTTCGCCCTCAAGGGCGCAGGCCGGACGAAAGCCGGGTTCTAAGGACGGACAGCCCGCCATACCATGGAGGTAAGGGGGGATTGTCCGTGAAAAGGAGAAACACCATCGCTTTGATCCTATTGCTGGGGGGGCTTGTCGTCCTCGCCGGTCTGCCGTTTTCGGGGACTGGCTATGCGGGAGCGGATCCCGCTAAGGCCGCCGGAGAATCGGGGAAGGGCGGAACGGCTCGGGAAAGCCGCGAGGCCAAGCTTGCCCGGTTCGAACAGGCTACGGAGGAGTTGTACCGCAGCATGCAGGAAGGGTATACGCAGCAGGCTTTGGAGGATATGGAACGGTTAACGGATGCATTGACAGGTCTCTCGTTTAAAGGTTTGACTTCGGTAGAAGGCATTCATGCGTTGGCCGAAAGCGTTATGGATGTGCAGCAGACACTCATCCGCGCGGAGGTTTCTCCCGACGACTGGATGTTTGTGTCGGCGAAGCTCCGGCTGGCGGCGAACAGTCTCGTTCATCGGGACGATGCGCTCTGGCTTCAATACTATAAGGTCATGCACGAGCAAATGGACAATATCGAAAACGGCCGGATTTCGGGAAGCCGGACGTCCGTCCGCGAAGCCTTTCTGGGGCTCAAGCGGCATTATGACGTAATCCGGCCGGCTGTTGTGATCCGGAAGGAAGCATGGGAGATCAGCCGGTTCGACTCCTGGATGTCGCATGTAGACGGGCTCAGTGAAGAGCAGACTTTGAATGGCGAGGCCTTGGGTCAGGCCCTTAAACAGGGGGAGAAATTTCTAAAGGAGCTATTCGGCAAAACGGAGGATCCCGTATTTCTTCCTGTGACAGGGTACGGGAAACCGGTGTACTGGAGCCTTTTGATCGGGGGGTGGATCGTATTGGCACTCGGTTATACCGGGCTGCGGAAGTATATGGCGGATCAGACGGTGATGGCCGCGCATTCGCCCAAAGACCGGGATGACAGCTACAGGTTTTAACGAGGGATACCGGAGTGAGTTCGGGAAAAGAAAAGTGCGTGCTGTAACGGGAACCTCCCGGTACAGCACCCACTTTTCTTTTTTTTAAGATCTATATAGGTTGAACTATTGATTTGCATATTAGACAGCGGTGTAAAGGGTTCCACACTCTTGACCTGCAACTAATGGTTTGGTACGAATTAAAGGGAATTATTCCCGTTAATTTGGTGCGTATGCGGCTGTAGAGGCGAATTAGCTGGAAAAGCTCCCGCTAATTCGCCTGAAATTGTGTATATCGGCAATAGGGCCGCAAAATAGATGGAGCTTTTCCTGCTAAATCCGATCGAAGAACCAAGAGCGGTACATTAACAGGAAATTTTCCCGTTAATGGTCTAGACTCCGACGGTGGGATCTTATATCTACAATTGTGGATGTTGGCAACGTGTATCCGAAACCCTATCTCATCCTTGCCCAACGGCAATTCTTTAAGGCGAAAAGTCTTGAATAGGCAGCACTATGCCATGTTTTGAATGAAATGTCAGTGCTTGATTCTCGATAATCACTAGAAATAACTGCGGATTTGCATCATTTGGAGTTGAAATTGCATTCGGCGCATGGAAAGCTGCGGACTTATCACGGATTGGGATGTTCTGTGTGCTTATGGAGCATCTCACTCCCGACGCAAAGAATACTCATTTTCTCGTACAACGATGGCTGATGGGGCCTAGTCTTCCCGGAACCCTTCGCCATGGACGTCATGCACGTCGCTGATAATGATGAACGCCCGGGGATCGACGGATTTGGCGATACCGTTCAGCCGGCGGATTTCCGTGCGGGAGACGACGCAATAGGCCATATGCTTCGCCTGCTTGGAGTAAGCCCCGACCGCGGGGATCAGTGTGACGCCCCGGTCCATCTCTTTGGTGATAATATCAGCGATTTCCGGCGCGCGGTCGCTGATGATCGTGAAGGCTTTGGCCGCATACGCGCCCTCCTGAATAAAGTCGATTACCCGGGAGGCGATAAACACCGCGACCAAGGTATACAGGATGTTCTCGACCGCCACGTAAAACAGCGAAAGCCCGATGATGATGACATCGATTGTCAGAATGATCTGTCCCATGCTGAAGCCGTATTTCTTGCCGAGTATCTGCGCGACGATATCGGACCCGCCCGTGGTCCCGCCGAACCGGAACACAATGCCGAGCCCGGCCCCGAGTGTAACCCCGGCATATAAAGAAGCCAGGATGTAGTCGGTTTGGAATGTTCTGATCCAACCTGATTCAATCATTTTTTCAAAGATCCAGAGAAAAAACGAGAGTGACCCGATCCCGATGCCCGTATAAATGATCTGTCTTCCCCCAAGTATCTTCCACCCGAGAAGAAACAGCGGAATGTTCAGCAGCAGATTGGAAATCGAGGGGGATATGCCGAACGCGTATTTCAGCAAAATCGTTATCCCGGTAACGCCGCCTTCCATAAGTTGATTGGGTATAATGAAATAAAGAAGTGCGAAGGCATAAATGGCTGTCCCCAGCAGAATGGGAAGCACCGTTTTCATATAACCTCCAAGTTTGCTCGTCTTCATGCAATAATCCCTCACCCATAAATTTAATATAGATTTTTGCGCATTCTTTGTTAGTATACCTTTTTCTGGAGCGATTAAAAAATGATTTGTCTTCAAATTGTCTTTACGATAACATAGGAATGACACCTGACCACAGACGGAGGGATGGCCCTTGGAAGAGAAGTCTCTAGCCGAGCTGCAGCGGGAAGTGGACCAATACATATCGCAGTTTAAAGAAGGTTATTTCAGTCCTCTGTCCATGCTGGCGCGGATGAGCGAAGAGGTTGGCGAACTGGCCCGTGAAGTCAATCACCGTTTCGGCGAGAAACCCAAGAAAGCGAGCGAAGCCGAAAATTCGATTGAACTGGAGCTTGGCGATATTTTATTCATTACGATTTGCTTTGCAAATTCACTCGGTATCGATTTGACGGAAGCGCACGATAAAGTGATGCACAAATTCAATACCCGGGATGCGAACCGGTGGACCAAAAAGGACACCGAATAGGTCCTTGCTTCATATGCTGTAGCAATATCACCCATCAACGGGGGGAAGGCAGATGAAGGCTGAGGACTGTTTAAAAAAAGCTTACCGCAGCATTTATGAAAACGATTTTGAGCAGGCGATCCAATGGTTTGAGCATGCCCTTGTCCTGGAGCCCGATAACGCGGATATTCATTACAGGTGCTCGATTACCTGCGCTCGAAGCGGCCGGCTGGAGAAAGCGCTGGCCCACGCCAGGCTGGCTTCCGCGCTGGTTCCGGTGCAGGAGGAATATGAGCTTCACTTTGACCGTTTGCAGTCGATGGAACTGACTCTCATGGCCAAACGGCTGTTGGAGGGGGAATCCGCGGGCAGCGCGGTCGATGCGGGATTATCCTGCGAACCCGCGGTCCGGCTGCTGGAGCGGGCGGTCCGGCTCGATCCGTTGTCCGTTGACGCGCAGGTATGGTTGGCGATCGCTTATACCGAATTGAAACAGTATGACCGCGCTTTGAGCGCCGTGCAGGAGGCATCCGTTTTACCGCAGGACGTGGGAATTGCGAAACAGCTGCAAGAGTTGGAACAACGCATCAGGAAACATTTGAAATAGCAACTATTCCAGGGAATGTGGGGGATCTGACATGGAGGAACAAATTAGAGTCGCTGTTGCAGGTGCGGCCGGAAGAATGGGTAAAGAAGTAGTCAAGATGGTTTTGGAGGATCCATCTCTTCAATTGGTGGCCGCCCTCGGCCTCAACAATGAAGGCGTCGACGCGGCCACCCTGGTCGGTATGCCCGAGTGCGGGGTACCGCTCACCTCCAATCTGGAGCGGACGCTCACGGAGAGCCGCCCGCACGTCATGGTCGATTTTACGACTCCGGCTTCGGCCTATGTTAACACCGAGACGGCGATCCGGCACGGCGTGGCTCCCGTCGTCGGTACGACCGGGTTTACCCCGGAGCAAATCGAGCTTCTGGACAAGCAGTGCCGGGAAAAAGGCATCGGCGGATTGATCGCCCCCAATTTTTCGATCGGCGCGATTCTGATGATGAAGTTTGCCGCCCAAGCGGCCAAATATTTCCCGCATTTGGAGATCATCGAGTATCACGGCGATCAGAAGCTGGACGCCCCATCGGGCACAGCGATCAAAACGGCCGAGCTCATCGCGATGAACCGCGAAGAGATGAGACAGGGGAACCCGCAGGAAGAAGAGACTATCGAAGGCGCCAGAGGCGGTTATTATAACGGATTCCGAATTCACAGCGTACGCCTTCCCGGGGTTTTTGCCCAGCAAGAGGTCGTATTCGGCGGTTACGGGCAGACGCTTAAGATCCGCCATGATTCCTACGAACGAGCCGGGTATATGCCCGGCGTCAATCTGGCGATCAAAAAAGTGTTGGAACAAAAAGGCATGATCTACGGTTTCGATCATTTTGTGGATGGATAAGGGGTGTAAATATGTTGAACATTGCTTTTATTGCTCACGACCGGAAGAAAGAAGATATTGTTAACTTTGTCATAGCGTACGAGCATGTATTCAAGGACAAGAAATTGTACTCCACCGGAACGACGGGAACGCGAATCATGGAGGCGACGGACCTGAAGATTCACCGGTTCCTCTCGGGGCCGTTGGGAGGAGATCAGCAGATCGGTTCTCTGATTGCCCAGAATGAGATGGATCTGGTTTTGTTCTTCCGCGATCCGTTGATGGCTCAGCCCCATGAACCCGATATTACCGCACTGCTGCGACTTTGCGATGTGCACGGCATCCCTGTCGCGACCAATCTGGCGACAGCGGAGATTCTGGTCCGCGCGCTGGATCGCGGCGATTTTGCCTGGAGAGAACTGGTGGAATTGAACAAGCCGGGGCTAGGCCAATGACTTTGGATATCCTGATTTTCGGGGCACATGCCGACGATGCGGAGATCGGAATGGCGGGAACGATCGCCAAGCAGATTGCCGCCGGTTATACGGTAGGGCTGTGCGATTTGACCCGGGCCGACCTGTCGTCCAACGGAAACGTCGAATTGCGTTTGCAGGAAGCGGAAGCGGCGTCCCGCGTGCTCGGCGTGTCCCGGCGCATCAATCTGGGCTTGCCCGACCGCGGTTTAAGCGGATCGCCGGAACAAATTGCGGCGGTTACGGAAGTGATCCGGGAATATGCGCCTCAAGTGATTTTTGCCCCCTACTGGGAGGACCGTCATCCCGATCATGTCGCTTGCAGCAAATTGGTGGAAGAGGCGGCGTTCAACGCCAAACTCCGCCGGTATATGCCCGGCAAACCGGCTGTTCCGGCGCCGGAATTGTATTATTATTTTATCAATGACTGGAAGACACCGGATCTGCTCATGGATGTTACGGATTTCTACTCCGTCAAGGAAGAGGCGCTGGGCTGCTACAAATCCCAATTTGGACAAGCTGAAGGGGACAAGGATGTCGCTCCGACCCCACTCAACCAGGGTTATGTCGAACGGGTGAAGGCCAGAGACGCGCTGCTCGGACAGCGCAGACTAATCCCTTATGCGGAAGGATTTATGGTAAAAACACCCTATCTGATTCATCTATTCGGATCTGACCGAACATAGACTGGAAACAGAAAAGGTTTGAAAAGGAGGCCCCCGCCAGATGGATTCATTTTTGAAAATCGGAATTACCTGCTACCCTTCGTTGGGAGGTTCGGGGGTTGTTGCAACCGAGCTGGGGAAGCTGCTTGCGGAAAAAGGCCATGAGGTCCATTTCATCTCCCACAGTGTACCTTTCCGGCTTGGCAGTTTCCATAAGAACATCAAATACCACGAGGTAGACGTTAGCGATTATTATGTGTTTCGTTATCCTCCTTATGACCTGTCGCTGGCGACAAAAATGGCACAAGTGGCCAAGTCGCAAAATCTCGACGTGCTGCATGTCCATTATGCGGTTCCGCATGCGGTGTGCGCTTTTTTGGCCAAACAGATGGTCGGCGACAAATTGAAAGTCGTCACCACGCTGCACGGTACCGATATAACGGTTTTGGCCCAGGACGAATCGCTGAAGGATTTAATCCGTCTCGCCATTAACGAGAGCGATGCCGTGACGAGCGTATCCCGCGATTTGATGCGCGAAACCCGGGAAGTCCTGGATATTACCCGCGATATCGACCTGACCTACAATTTTGTGGATGAACGGGTGTATCATCCGCGGGTGTGCTGTGATTGCCGGAAGGACTTCGCCGATCCGGGGGAAAAGGTGCTGATGCATATTTCCAATTTCAGACCGGTCAAACGGGTAAGCGATGTCGTTGATGTATTCGAAATGGTCAATCGGAAGGTGCCTTCCCGGCTGCTCTTTGTCGGCGAAGGGCCGGATCTGCCGAAGATTCAATGGAAGATTAAGGAAATGGGACTGGAAGACCGCGTTCATTTCCTTGGGAAACAGGATGATATCGCCCAGGTTATCTCCATGGCGGACGTGTTGCTGCTGCCCTCGGAAAAAGAGAGCTTCGGCCTTGTAGCGCTGGAAGCGATGGCCTGCGGCGTTCCGACCGTCGGTTCGATCGCCGGCGGCATTCCGGAACTCGTGGCCCATGGGGAGACCGGGTTTTTGGCGCCGATCGGCGACACCCGCCTGATGGCGGAATACTGCGTTTCCCTATTAACGGACCCCGAGCTCTCGGGCAGGGTGCGTGAAGCCTGCTTGCAGCGGGCTAAAACGGAGTTCAGCAGCGAAATCATTACGGCGGCGTATGAAGCGATTTATTATCGGGTGTTGAACCGAGAGCTGCCCCGCTTAAAACCGGCCTGCGGATAAGCGAGGAAAACCCCGAGACGGAAATCGTGATCTCCGCCGTATGGAGGATGTGCAAAACATGAGTTTTTGGAGAATGGTCCCCCCCCTGATGCGTCATCAGGGGGAATACGTGCTTAAACGGCTGCAGGAACATGGGCATCAAGCCTACTTTGTCGGCGGATGCGTTCGCGACGAAATCATGGGCCGACCGGTGCACGACATGGATATAGCCACCTCGGCCAGACCGGAAGAGGTGCTCGCGTTGTTCGAGCGCACCGTGCCGACAGGGCTTCAGCACGGTACGGTCACCGTTTTGGCCGAGCAGGAAGCCTTTGAAGTGACAACCTTCCGCAAGGAAGCCGACTACGAGGATCATCGCCACCCGACCCGGGTGGAGTTCGTGGACGGGCTGTTGGAGGATTTGCGCCGGCGGGACTTCACGATGAATGCGATCGCCGCGGATGCGGGCGGAAATCTGACCGACCCGTTCGGCGGAAGGCGGGACATTGAGGCCGGAGTCCTCCGCTGCGTCGGAGACGCCGGCGAAAGGTTCGATGAGGATGCGCTGCGCATGATGCGGGCGATCCGGTTCGCTTCCGTCTTCGGGTTTCGCCCGGTCAAAAGCCTGTGGTCCGCCTTGAAGTCGAGCCGTTCCAAAATTTCGTTTATCGCCATCGAACGGATTCGGGCGGAATTCGAAAAGATGCTGCTTGGGCCCGACCCGCTGCGCGGGCTGGTACTGCTGCAGCTAAGCGATCTTCTCCCCTACATAAAAGCACCGGTGCCTCCCGCCGCGCTCCGGCCGCTTGCCGGGGATAATGCTCTGGCGGCGATGAAGGCGCTCGCCGCGGTGCCGCCGGAAGAGTCCCCCGAACTTAGGTACACCTTGCTGTTGCAAGGGATTGGCGTCGGAGGTGAAGAGGCGGCCGAGCTGATGAAGCGGTGGACGTTTCCGAACGCCATTGCCCGGCGGACCGCGGATCTCATCTTGTTCGATGAGCTTTGGAAGAGCCGCAGGGAGGAAGCAGGCGGGAGCCGCCAGCTCAGGGAGCATTGGGTTGCTCTCCAGCTTCGCTTCGGCAAGCACATGGCGGCGTTATGGCTGAAGCGGGAGCGCAGACTCTTGGCCGTGCGGTTTGCCGAAGCACCGGAGAAGCTGCAGGCGGAGCTGGACCTTATGAATGAACGAGAAGCCCGGTGGCATGAGGAGATCCCGATACACACACTCAAGGAACTGGCGATCCGCGGCGAGGATGTGATCCGGGCTACCGGAAGGAAGGGCGGACCGTGGCTTGGGAGGTTGATGGACCGGCTTTTGTTTATGGTCGCCTCGGGGGAACTTCCCAATGCGCGGGAAATTTTGCTGGAGCAAGCGAAAGTTGTGGTGAATGAAGATGGAGCATCATAAATTGTTGGACATGTTCCGGCAAAACGAAGGAAAATACTTGTCCGGGGAAGAGATCAGCAAACGGCTGTCGATCAGCCGGACGGCAGTGTGGAAACAAATAAATAAGCTGCGCGAGGAAGGCTTTGAGTTTGAAGCCGTCTCCCGTAAGGGTTACCGTTTGGTCCACTCACCGGATAAGCTCGACCCGCAAAGGGTGCTGCAGGAGCTGCGGACCCGTTCTTTCGGCCGCCATCTGAAGCTGGTGGAGGTCACCACTTCTACCCAGGAGGAGGTGCGGCTTTTGGCGGAACAGGGGGCGCCTTCGGGCGCTCTCGTTGTTGCCGAGGAGCAGACGGGAGGGCGTGGCCGGCAGGGCCGTAAATGGTTCTCTCCGCCGCGCAAAGGCGTATGGATGAGCCTGCTTCTGCGGCCGGAGCGCCCGCTTTCCTTTGCTCCCCAACTGACGCTGCTTATCGCGGTGGCGGTCTGCCGGGCGATCCGGAAAACAAGCGGCGTCGATGCGGGCATTAAATGGCCAAACGACCTGCTGGTACAAGGCAAAAAAGTGTGCGGAATTCTTGTGGAATCCGTCAGCGAGGATGAACGGATCCGATATTGTATCGCGGGAATCGGTATCGACGTGAATGTGGAAGCCCGAGAATTGCCAGCCGACTTGCAGCCGGTGGCGACATCGCTGAAAATCGAAAGCGGACAAACCCAGGATCGCGCCGCCTTGATCGCGGCCGTGATGAATGAACTGGAGGAGCTTTACTTCCTTTATGAGCAGGAAGGATTTACGCCGATTCGGCATCTGTGGGAGGCGTTGTCCGTTACACTCGGAAAACGGGTGACGGTACAGACGCCCCAAGGGGAAATGTCGGGCGTGGCCGATGCTTTGGACGAGTCCGGGGCACTGGTTCTCTTGGATGAGAATGGGGAGCCATACACGCTTTTTTCCGGGGAAGTCCAACTTGCCTGATGAAAAATCTAACGCATTTTGTTATACTGTCCTCATGAGGCGATATCGAAGTTTCGAATTGCACTCATGAGGGCACAATACAGCTGTTTAAGAATTAGGGTTTCACAAATGACGTTGGATTCTGCTCTGAGCCGAAGAGGACCGAGACAGAAAGAACGAGCGCTAGTAACTCTTCTTTGGATTTCGGACCTTTTTAGTGCGTAAACTAAAAGGTTTTTTTGTCGTGCCATCCTTAGTGATGATGCGAAGGGAAACCGGAGGAGATGGGGAAAACCATGGCAGTAAAGCAAGCTCTAAACATTGTGAAGATGAAAAAAATGAAGCAGGAAGGTCAGCCGATTACGATGATCACCGCTTACGATTACCCTTCGGCCAAACTGGCTGAGGAGGCGGGGATCGATGTGCTGCTGGTCGGGGATTCGCTCGGAAACGTCGTGCTCGGCCACAATTCCACCATTCCCGTGACGACAGAGGATATCGTCTACCACACCCGGGCGGTCGCCCGCGGGGCACAGCACACGTTTATCGTGGCGGACCTGCCTTTTATGACATATCACGGCAGCATCGATGAGACGCTGCGAACGGTGCGGCGCATCATGCAGGAGGGACATGCGCACGCCGTCAAAATGGAGGGCGGGGCCGAGATCGCGGATACGGTCCGCACCATCGTGCAAGCCGGAGTGCCCGTACTGGGGCATATTGGACTGACGCCGCAGTCCGTCAATCAGATCGGCGGGTACCGCGTCCAGGGGAAGGACGAGCGGGATGCCAAACGCTTGCTGGCCGATGCCAAGGCGCTGGAGGAAGCCGGCGTATTCGGCATTGTGTTGGAGCTCGTGACGGAAGAAGTCGCCGGGGCGATCACGTCGGAAATCGGCGTTCCCACCATCGGAATCGGAGCCGGACGAGACGTGGACGGCCAGGTGCTCGTCTTCCACGATCTGCTGAAGTATGACCCCGATTACCGCGAGAAACGCTTTGTCAAAACGTACGCGGATATCGGCGCAAGGATTCGAGAAGGGATCGCCGCTTATGTAAGTGAAGTGAAGCACCGCGCTTTTCCGGCGGAGCAACATGTGTTTGCCGCGGAAGAAGGCGTGCTTGACAATTTGTACGGTCCAGGAAAGGCGGGGATCCGGGGATGAAGGTATTTCGAAAAATCGGCGAGCTTGCCCATTTTCTGGGCGAAGAGCGTTTTAACGCGGCGGTCCGGCAAGGAAAAAAAATTAAAACCGGCTTCGTGCCGACGATGGGCTACCTGCATGAAGGGCATGCCAGCCTGCTTCGGCGGGCACGCGGGGAAAATGATCTGGTCGTGCTGAGCATCTTCGTCAATCCGATCCAGTTTGGACCGAACGAAGATTTTGAACGTTATCCCCGCAAGGAGGAACAGGATTTGGCTTTGGCTGAACGCGAGGGAGTGGACGCGGTATTTTTGCCCACGGTGGAGGAAATGTACCCTAAGCCTACCCGCACGAAAATCAAGGTGGAGGGGTTGACCGACTCGCTGTGCGGCGCCTCCCGGCCCGGCCATTTCGACGGAGTAACCACGGTGGTGGGGAAATTGCTGCATATCGTCCGGCCGGACCAAGCTTATTTCGGCCAGAAAGACGCCCAACAGGCGGCCGTTGTAGCGCAGATGGTTGAGGACTTGAATTTCCCCGTCCGCATCGTGCCGTGCCCGATTATCCGGGAGAGCGACGGTTTGGCGCTGAGCTCCCGGAACGTATACTTGAGCCCGGAAGAGCGCCAGGCGGCACTGGTCCTTTCCGGAAGCCTGCTAAAGCTTCAGACGGAAGTGGAAGCGGGGGTGGAAATAACCGCCGGGCAGGCCAGGAAGGCGGTCATCCAAGCGATTGAGGCCGAGCCGCTGGCTGTTATCGACTATGTGGAGGTTGTCCGTTTTCCGTCATTGGAGCCGCTTGACGGCGGGACCGTGCTTGGCGAGACCGCGGAGCAAGAGGGTGTCCTTGTCGCCCTGGCGGTCAAATTTGGCAAAACCCGCTTGATCGACAACGTGATTTTGATGAATAAGGGGGAGCAGTTCCATGTTTAGAACGATGATGAAGTCGAAGATTCACCGGGCCACGGTGACGGAGGCCAACCTGAATTATGTGGGCAGCATAACGATTGATGAGGATCTGATGGAATCGGCGGATCTGCTGGAGAACGAAAAGGTGCAGATCGTCAACAACAATAACGGCGCCCGTCTGGAAACCTATGTTATCCCGGGGCCGCGCGGCAGCGGGGTCATCTGCCTGAACGGCGCTGCGGCCCGGCTGGTTCAACCCGGTGATCAGGTGATCATCATTTCTTATGCGATGCTGTCCGCCGAGGAAGTGCGGAGCCATAAGCCAACCGTCGTGTTTGTCGACTCGGGCAACCGGCCCGTCGAGAAAGCGACTCAGGAACTGCATGCCACGGTGCGATAAGGCTCTTCAAGCCGCAAGCAATTAATCCCTTCGGGAATGAAATGTCCGCCTTCAACAAAAAATGAACGTAAGGCTCGCACTGACTTCATTTTGTTAGGGGTGAATGGTGATGATGTTTCAGCACATGTTTGCGGAAATGAATGAGATGTTGGATGAGGTTATTCAGTTCTATCCAATAGCCCATGGCACCCAGAAACAGGATTTGGCAAAGAAATGGCATTTGCTTCAGCAGATGAGCGATGGAATTATCGAAGAGTGGCTGAGCTTTGAAGAGAAGATGGGCTTGTTGCGCCAGAGTTCTGCAGGCCCCCAAGGCGATTTTGCCGCTAAGCTGCCCGAAATGGATTGCGATGCGTTTGTCAAAGGACAGGGGTATTACAAACTGATGATGTTTCCGCAGGCGCTTACCCACTTTAAACAGGCATTGGAACAGTTTCCGGAAAGCCCCTCGGCGCGAACGTATTTGGCAATGTGCCATCTGCATATGGAGGAAACCGATGAGGCGATTCCGCACTTTTGGCGGGTGCTGGAAGGGACGGAGAATAAACGGCTAAGGTCGATTATTTACAACGCCCTGGGCTGCATCGAGGCGCAAAGAGGCGGCCGCGCCAAGGCCAAGGAGTATTTTACCCTGGCGCACTATCATGATCCTTCGTTGGCCGAGCCGCTTTCGAACTTGGAAGCCTGCATGCGAAGCACCGGAAAGCTGAAGTACGGGAATGAACTGACCTCCCTCCTTTAAAATGAACTTATCTTGATTTAGCGTAATTTGATGTACTCGGAAGAAACGGTGTGTCCCGGGATCGCGGGAGACATCGTTTTTTTCTGGAAGGAGGCCTCCCGTCCGCTTCACGCAATTTTCAAATCGGATCACTTCTGTTATGCTGTAAAAGAGACTGGAACGAAAGGGACTTAGGAATCAATGAAATATGCCGTACTCGATTTTGAAACGACAGGAAACCAGTCCTCTGATGAAATTATTCAAGTAGGGCTTGCCATTATAGATGAAGAACAGAATATTTCCCAAGTGTATCGTTCCTTTGTCAAACCGGGAATCCCGATTCCGCCGTTTATTACGAACCTGACGGGAATTACGGAAGAGGATGTCAAGGATGCGCCGGAACTGGATGAAGTGATGGTGGACCTGGTTCCGCTCTTGAACGATGCCGTACTCGTCGGCCATAACGTAGCCTTTGATTTCAATTATTTGCAGAGCGCGCTCGATAAGACAGGGTATTTGCCCTTTACCGGGCGGATTCTCGATACGATGGATTTCTTGAAAATCTTCTTTCCTTCGCTGACAACCTATCAACTGGGGATGGTCGCTGTCGAGTTCGGCGTAGAGCATGAACGCCCCCATCAGGCCGACAGCGACGCTTTGGCCACAGCACTGATCTTCCTGAAGTGTCTGGAGGAGCTGGAAGGGCTGCCGCTTCTGGTGGTTCAGCGTTTGGCCGACCTGTTCGCCGGCGAGGATAGCGACCTCGGCTGGTTCTTCGACGCCATGCTTCAGGAGAGAGAGCGGGAAGGAGAGCCGAGCCCGGACGGTTTTGTGTATTACCGCCAGTTTGCGCTCCAGGTTGAGGACTGGATGGATATCGAGCCGGCCAGGAATGGCCTTTCCGACAATCCGCTCAAGGACGTCTCGTTCGAGCAGTTTATGGATCAGGTGCGGGAGCGTCTCAAGACGATATTGCCGGAATACGAGGAGCGCGAAGCGCAGAATATGATGCTGTCCGAAGTCGGCAAAGCGTTTGCCGAGGACAAGCACTTGTTGATCGAAGCGGGGACCGGAACGGGAAAATCGCTCGGATATCTTTTGCCGGCCATCTATCATAGTGTCAAACAGGACGATAAGGTGATGGTCAGCACGCATACGATCAATTTGCAGGAGCAGCTTAGGGAAAGGGATGTCCCCTTGCTTACTGATGCGGTTCCGTTTCCGTTTCGGGCCGCCGTATTCAAAGGGCGGCAGCACTATTTGTGTTTGCGCAAATTTGAACATAAAATTAATAGAAGAGACTTTGCCTCACCTAAGGAAGAGGTAATCACCGCCGCCCAGATGATTGTGTGGCTGGCGCACACGGAAACGGGCGACGACGAGGAATTGAACCTCGGAAACCGCGGCGGGGACTTCTGGGAGACGGTGGCGAGCGAGTCCGATTCCTGCCTCGGCCGCTCTTGTCCTTGGTTCCGCAAGTGCTACTACCACAGAGCGAAGCATGAAGCCGGCGTAGCGGACGTGGTCATCACCAATCATTCCAAGCTGTTTACCGATATTCAGGCCGGACACCAGCTGCTGCCCGGGTACGAGCGCCTGGTGATCGATGAGGCCCATCATTTGGAGGAAGTCGCCGGGAAACACCTAGGGCTCCAAATGAAATATTTCACCGTTGTCCATACGCTCACCCGGCTGTTCAAGGACAGCAAGACAGGCCAATTTCCGAATCTGCGCGTGATGCTGGATCAGTCGGGGAGCGAAAAATCGGCCGAGTGGTGCTCCGTCATCGACGGGCTGTATCCGACACTGGTCGATGTGAAGGAAATCTGGGATCGGCTGGCGGACCAGATGTTCGGCTTAATGCCGGAACGCAGCGACGCGGCGCCCGGGGATCCGGGGCAATTTGTGCTGCGCCTGCTGCCCCAGAAGAAACCGAAGCAGTGGGAGGCCCTGTCTGCGCTGGAGAACCAGATCTATACCGCTCTGGGCGACGTGATCCGCAAAGGGGAAAGGCTGATCGGCGAGTTAAAAGACGATGAGCACGACTACGGCTATGACAGCCTGATCACCGATATCGGCGGGCTGCTGAAAGATCTCGCCACCGAGCGGGAAGCGCTTCGCTTTTTTATCAAGCTTGAAGACTTAAGCACGGTCTACTGGATCGAGAGCAATGGCAATTACCGCAGCAAATCGCTGCAAATCTTTGCGGTGCCGATCGATGTGAGCACCCAATTGAAGGAATTTTTCTTCAACAAGAAGAAAAGTGTAGTGATGACTTCGGCGACCCTCTCGGTCGACAAGTCCTTCCAGTACATGATCGATCAATTGGGGCTGACCGAAGCGGCGGAGCAGGAGCGGCTCAACACCTCTATGCTTCCGTCCCCGTTTAATTACCGGGAACAGGCCTTACTTGTCATTCCGCGGGATTTCCCGAGCGTGAAAGGCAGTGTCGGAGACGACCATTTTGTCTCTACGCTCGTTCGGTCCTTGGCCGATACGGCGATCGCCACCCACGGGAGAATGCTGGTCCTGTTCACGTCATACCGGATGCTGCGGCAGGTGTATGATCCGCTGAAGGAGCTGCTTGCCGGACAGGGGATCACCGTAATCGGGCAGGGGATGGACAGCGGAAGCCGAACGAAGCTGACCCGCCGGTTTCAAGGACAGCAAGCCTCAGTTCTGCTTGGCACGAGCAGTTTCTGGGAAGGCGTTGACATTCCCGGCGAGGCCTTGACGAGCCTGGCAATCGTTCGCCTGCCGTTCCAGCCTCCGAACCATCCGCTGGTGGAGGCGAAAAGCGAGAGGCTGCAGCAAGAGAAGAAGAACCCGTTCATGAAACTGTCCGTTCCCCAAGCCGTTATCCGCTTTAAACAGGGTTTCGGCAGACTGGTCCGGTCCTCGCAGGACCGCGGGATCGTGGTGGTTTATGATACTCGGATCTTGGAATCCTATTACGGTAAATACTTCTTGTATTCTTTGCCCGGACCGAAAATGGAGCATATGCCGTTGGAGCAGATGGTGCCTCGAATTTCGGAATGGTTAAACGCCGGGGAATCGTAAGTGTTCCTCAAATCGTGTAAGTAGGGGGAAATTTGATGAAATCGGAAAAAATTTCGGATGCAGTGGTTCGCCGCCTGCCGGTGTACCTGCGCTTTCTCAATGAACTCAGCCGCCGGGAGGTGCCTACGGTCTCTTCGCAGGAACTTGGGCAGAAGCTGGATTTGAATCCGGCGCAAATCCGTAAAGACCTGGCTTACTTCGGAGATTTCGGGCGCAAGGGAATCGGCTACGACGTAACGTATCTGATCGAGAAAATTCGCCAAATTCTGAACCTGGATCAGCAAATTAATGTAGCTTTGATCGGGGCCGGTAATCTTGGCCACGCGTTGTCCAATTATAACGCGTATGTGAAAGATAATATGAAAATTGTAGCGGTCTTTGACGCATCCCCCCACAAAATCGGGACGCAGATCAACCATATTACGATTCAGCCGATCGAGGAGCTGGTGGATACGGTGCGGAGCAGCAACATCCGCATCGGGATCATCACCGTACCCGATGTGGAAGCGCAGCGGGTTGCCGATCAATTGGTGGCTGCGGGAATCGGAGCGATTTTGAATTTTGCGCCAACCATCCTTAAGGTGCCTTCGGAAGTGCGCGTGCATGCGGCGGATTTCACAACCGATTTGATGAGTTTGGCTTATTATCTGGATGGCGGAAAGGAACATACGGAACATGACGCGAAAATGGCTGATTAAAGACGGTACCTTCGCGGTGCCGGATCAGAAAACCCCGATCATCCGGGGCTATATGCTGGTCGAAGGAGACCGGATCACATACGTCGGAACGGAGCGCCCGCAAGGCGTGGAAGGGGCCGAAACGTTTGACGGCAAGGGGCTGTTGTTTCTCCCCGGGTTGATCAATACGCATGGTCATGCGGCGATGTCGCTCTTGCGCGGCTATGGAGACGACATGGTGCTTCAGGAGTGGCTGCAGGAGAAAATGTGGCCGATGGAAGCGAAGTTTACCGGCGAGGATGTATATTGGGGAACGGCCTTGTCCGTGCTGGAGATGCTAAAGGGCGGAACGACCACCTTTTTGGATATGTACGACCATATGGAACAGGTAGCTTCCGTCGTGGATCAATCGGGAATCCGCGCCGTATTGACTCGCGGCGTAATCGGGCTCTGTCCTCCTGAGGTGCAGCAAAGCAAGCTGAACGAAGCGGTGAGCTTTGCGCGCGATTGGCACGGCAAGGCGGACGGACGAATCACCACCATGATTTCGCCGCACTCTCCATATACTTGCCCTCCGGATTACATTGAGAAAATTGTACAGGCGGCACATGAGCTGGATTTGCCGATGCACACGCACATGTCGGAGACGAGAGCCGAGGTGGAGCAAAATGTAGCCGATTACGGCGTCCGCCCGGTTCAGCACCTGCTGAATCTCGGGATGTTCAATCGGCCGACGCTGCTGGCCCACGCCGTCCATCTGACGGACGAGGAGATCGGCGTTTTGGCGGAGCACCGGGTAACGGTATCCCACAACCCGGGGAGCAACCTGAAGCTGGCCAGCGGCGTAGCCCGCGTGCCCGAGTTGCTCAGGGCGGGCGTTACCGTATCGCTGGGAACGGATGGACCCGCCAGCAACAATAACCTCGACATGTTTGAGGAGATTCGCCTGGCGGCGCTGATTCATAAAGGCGTGTCGGGAGACCCGACGGCGGTCCCGGCGGGAGAGGCGCTTCGCATGGGTACGGAATACGGGGCGAAGGCGCTGTTCCTTGAGGATACGGGCCGGCTCGCCGCCGGTATGAAGGCGGATTTTATCGCCCTGAATACGGAACAGGCGCATTTTCTGCCCCGCACGGACTATATTTCCCATATCGTATATTCGGCGGGACCGAAAGATGTGGAGCATGTTTGGGTAAACGGCAAGCAAGTGGTTAAGCATGGCGCTTGCCTGACGCTTGATGAGGAAAAAGTACGTTTTGAAGCCCAAGCTGCGTTCGAGCGCCTTCTCGGCCGATAAGACGATCTACTGTATGTTGAAACTACGCCGATCGGGGAAAGGAAGAGAAGGTTGAGGAACAGAACCAAGTGGATCCTGCTCTCCCTTCTGATGTTGGGGCTCGTCCTCATCGGGCTTCACCGCTTCTATCTTTTTGTACAGCAGGATCTACGGCAGGGGGAGAAGCAAGCGATTCAGCGGGCGATGCGAGAAACCGGACTGACCGAGGCCGATGAGGTCTGGAAATCCGTCTGGGACCAAGTGTGCTGGGTCGTTCAGGGGAAGGATGAAAGCGGCCGGGAAGTCATGGTCTGGCTGCCGGAAAAGGGGAATCCGGAAGTAAAGCCCCTTTCCGAAGGCGTATCGGAGAGTCAAATTCGCAAGATCATTAAAGACAAATTTCCGGGGATAACCCCTGTCCGGTTGATGCCGGGGATATACAACAACCAGTATGTCTGGCAGCTCTTTTACAAAGAGAAAGCCCATCATTTTTACCGGTTTTTCCGATTCAGCGATGGAGAGCCGTTGGAGGAAGTATTTACTTTACCCAACCGGTAAGATCAACTTCAGAACAAAAAGCAGCCCATTGGGCTGCTTTTTTCGTAAAAATTTAAAATAATTTCACAACTTGATTCGAAATCGTATATACGATGTGATATACTCATCTTTGTAAGTTTAATTTGCGTATTTGTCTACCATTTTCTGATATACTTATCATTATATTTTTCTACAGCAAGGAGGACCTCAACGTGAAATTGCGTGTTGGACCGATTGTGGCAAGTGTGGCCGTATCCGCACTGTTGTTGTTCGGAGGATGGTTTGCGTATAGACAATGGGCGGTTGAGAGCCCGTTTGAGCATAAAATCAATTCTATGGAAGGCGTAAAAAGTGTACAAACAGATATTACCCCAAAACAGGTGGAGTTGAAACTTGATTTGGAGCCCGGAACGAATTTGGGCAGCCTCGTTGAGCAAATTGAGCGGGAAGGCGGCAAATGGATCGGCAGCCGCGAAGTAAAAGTGGTCGTGGAAGACAAAGCCTCAGAGAAGCTGAACGAATTGTGGGACAAGGCCTTGTTCCCGATCGCTCAAGCTATGGAAAAGAAAGAGTACACCGATATCACGACTACGTTGGATGAACTGCAAAAGCAGACCGAAGGCGTTTCGGCCAAAGCGGAAATGGACGATAAGAACGTGTATATTACGTTAACCGATGAGAAGGCGAGCAAGTTTGTTATTTTGCCTCGCGTACCGCAAAGTATGGGGGTGTGGCCTAATGCGTAAGTGGATGATTGAAGTTGCGGCCGGATTTGTCCCGGTTTTCCTCATCTTTCTCGCTTTTATCGGCTATAATGTGATTCCGCTGCTCGTCGGTCTCGTCATGGTGGGCGCACTGCTTACGGCCGTTAAAATGCGCGGCGGGATCGTCGCGACGGCTTCCCAGGAGCGCAAGCGGAAGAAAGTGGCGTCGCCCGGGCTTACGTTTGAAGAGATCGGCGGTCAAGACAGCGCCAAACAGGAACTCCGGGAAGCCCTCGACTTTATGGTGCGTCATGAAGAGATCAAAAAGTTCGGGATTCGCCCGCTGAAAGGGATTTTGCTGACCGGGCCTCCGGGAACAGGCAAAACGCTGATGGCGAAAGCGGCCGCCCAGTACACGAACGCCGTGTTTGTCGCGGCATCGGGCAGCGAATTTGTGGAGATGTACGTAGGCGTCGGGGCCAGCCGGATTCGCGATTTGTTCAAGGACGCCCGCACACGCGCGGCGAAGGAGAACAAAGAGAATGCTGTCATTTTTATCGATGAGATCGATGTGATCGGCGGCAAACGGGAAGGCGGCCAACAGCGCGAGTATGACCAGACGCTGAACCAGCTGCTGACTGAAATGGACGGCATCTATACGTCCGATACGCCGAGGGTCTTGCTGATCGCGGCCACGAACCGCAAAGAGATGCTGGACAGCGCGCTGCTGCGCCCGGGCCGTTTTGACCGGCATATCCAGGTTGATCTGCCGGACAAGAAGGGCCGCCGTCATATTTTGGAGATTCATGCGAAGAATAAGCCGCTGGATGCGGAAGTGAATTTGGACAAGGTGGCCGAGGAATCCTACGGCTTCTCCGGCGCCCAACTGGAGAGCGTGATGAACGAAGCGGCGATTTACGCGATGCGCGATCAATTGGAGGAAATTAAACAAAGTCATCTATCGATGGCGATCGACAAGGTCATGATGGGCGAAAAAACAGACCGTCAATCGACCGAAGAAGAGAAGCGGCGCGTGGCCGTGCATGAGCTTGGCCATGCGGTTGCCGCCGAGGTCGTCGCTCCGGGGAGCGTCAACCAGGTTGCGCTTAGCCCGCGCGGCAGAGCGCTGGGATATGTGCGCCACAATCCGCAGGAGGAAAAATACCTGTACACCAAGCATTATATTGAAGGGCAGATTATCATCGCCTTGGCGGGAGCTGCCGCGGAGGAAATTTACTACGGAGGGCGCAGCACCGGTTCCAGCAACGACTTCGAACAGGCGTTGAACCTGGTGCAGACGATGATGACTTCGGGCTTGACCTCGCTGGGCATCGTGAATATGGACATGGTAACCAAAGAGGTGTTGATGCAAGAAAACTCCAAGATTCTGGACGAGCTTGCGGCCCGGTCCAAACAGATTTTGATCGACCATTCGGCCGTATTCGACCGTTCTCTGGAAATTTTGCTTAAAGAAGAGCGCCTTTCCGGCGATCAATTCCGTTGTCAATTTCGTGACAGCTTGACTTTACCGGCATGATTTATCATGCCGGTTATTTTTTTTTACTTTTTGCTCGTGCTAAGATATTATTATATGTTGGGTATAAAATGATGTATTATTCGACATCAGGGGTACAATATTATGGAGAGACCATGAAAGGATGGAGCGAGAGGACCATGAACTTCAAAAGAATAGGTGTCATTGGTGGCGGCACGATGGGCCAAGGCATCAGCGAAATGCTGGCGGCCAAAGGACTCGACGTGCTACTCGTGGAAGAGACGACGGAGAAATTAAACCATGCGTACAGCATGATCGAAACAAGCTTGGACAAACAGCTCGAGAAATGGGCGATTACCAAGGCGGAGAAGAAGCTGATCTTATCCAAAATTCATAAAGTGACGCATTTTGCCGAACTCGGTACCTGCGATATGGTGATCGAGACCATTTCGGAGGATTTGAATGCCAAGCGCGAGGTCTTCAAACAGCTCGACCAAGTATGTCCGAGCAATATTATTCTGGCCAGCAACACATCGACGCTCAGCTTGACGGAGATCGCGGGGTCGACGATGTATCCGGAGCGCGTGATCGGCATGCACTTTATTTATCCAGTAGCCAAAATCAATCTCGTGGAAATTATCCGCGGCTTGAAAACTTCGGACTCCACGTTTGAAGAAACGAAGCGGTTTGTGGAGGAAGTTGTCGATAAGCGCGGAATTATGGTATACGAATCCCCGGGCTTCGTCACTTCCCGGATCATCTGTCTGATGATCAACGAGGCGCTCCATGTGCTTGGCGAAGGCGTGGCCACCGCCGAGGATATCGATGACTCGATGCGTATCGGATACCAGTTCCAATACGGTCCGCTTGAAATGGCCGACCGCTTCGGGCTCGATTCCGTGCTTGCCGCTTTGGAGCGGATGTTCCGCGAATTCGGAGAGCTGAAATACCGCCCTTCCTTTGTACTGAAAAAAATGGTTCGCGCGGGCTCACTCGGTGTGAAGACGGGCGAAGGCTTTTTCAAATACGACAAGGATGGTGACCGGATATGAAAATTCTAGTTATTAACGCGGGAAGCTCCTCGTTGAAATACCAACTGTACGATATGACGGACGAATCCGTCATGGCCAAGGGGCTTGTGGAACGGATCGGAATGGATTCCTCCATTCTGACGCATAAACCGACGGGGAAGGAAGAAGTAACCGAGGTCAGCGATATTCTCGAGCATACGACAGCAATCCGCAAGGTGTTGGATAAATTGACCGATAAGGTGCATGGCGTATTGGAGTCGATCGATGAAATCGATGCCGTCGGCCATCGCGTCGTGCATGGCGGCGAAGCGTTCAAGAGCTCCGCGCTGATCACCGGTGAAGTGAAATCGGAGATCCGCCGGTTGTTCGACCTGGCTCCGCTGCATAATCCGGCCAGTATGATGGGGATTTCGGCCGCTGAAGCCAACCTGCCGAATGTACCGCACACGGTCGTGTTCGATACGGCTTTCCACCAAACGATGCCCGAGAAAGCCTATCTTTATGCGATTCCGAAAGTGCTTTACAAGAAACATAAAGTGCGTCGGTACGGTTTTCACGGGACGTCGCATGCTTATGTAAGCAAAGCTGCTGCCGAGTTTTTGAATCGTCCGATTGAAGACTTGAAGATCATTACCTGCCACATCGGTAACGGCGCGAGCTTGACAGCCGTCATGGGCGGTATTTCCGTGGATACGTCTATGGGGATGACTCCGCTGGAAGGTCTGATTATGGGTACGCGCAGCGGTGACCTGGATCCGGCGGTTGTTCCTTTTGTCATGAATAAAGAAGAACTGACGATCAATGAAGTGAATTCCATGCTCAATAAACATAGCGGCTTGCTGGCGATTTCCGGCGCAAGCAGCGATATGCGCGATATCACCGACGGTATGGCGGAGGGCGAACCGAACGCGACGCTGGCTTTTGAAATGTACGAATACCGTCTGCGCAAATACATCGGTTCGTACGCGGCGGCTATGAACGGTGTCGATGTCATCATCTTCACGGCCGGCGTCGGCGAGAACTCCGCGATTGTCCGGGAGAAGGTTTGTGAGAACCTGACCTATCTCGGTGTGGAAATCGACAAGGAATTGAACCAGGTTCGTTCGGGCGATCCGCGCCGGATTTCGACGCCAAACTCCAAAGTCGAAGTCCTTGTCGTTCCGACAAACGAAGAGCTCGTAATCGCCCGCGATACGTTGCGTATCGTGAATGAAATGAAGTAATCTGGGATAGAGCGTATTTTTTATATCAGGTGACGTTAGAGGAGAGGTTAAACATGGCGATCAAAACAGTGATCCGTCAGGTGAAAGAGCATGTCGGTGAAACCGTCGTAATCGGGAGCTGGCTGAACAACAAACGTTCGAGCGGGAAAATCCAGTTTCTGCAGCTCCGGGACGGCACCGGCTATATTCAAGCGGTTGTCGTAAAGAGTGAGGTGTCGGAGGAAACCTGGAACAACGCGAAGAGCTTGACCCAGGAGTCCTCGATGTATGTGACCGGCGTGATCCGCGAGGAGCCGCGCAGTCAATCCGGGTATGAAATGACGGTTACGGATCTGGAAATCATCCATTTGACCGAAGACTACCCGATTACCCCGAAGGAGCATGGCGTAGACTTCCTGATGGATCATCGTCATCTCTGGCTGCGTTCGACGAAACAGCGCGCCATTATGGTGATCCGTGCGGAAATTATCCGCGCGGTGCAGGAGTTTTTTGACAAGAACGGGTTTACGCTGGTGGATCCGCCAATTTTGACCCCGACCAGTGCGGAAGGAACGACAAACTTATTCCATACGAAATATTTCGACGAAGACGCCTATTTGACGCAGAGCGGCCAGCTGTATATGGAAGCAGCCGCGATGGCGCTGGGGAAGGTTTATTCCTTCGGCCCGACCTTCCGGGCGGAGAAATCGAAAACGCGCCGACATCTCATCGAGTTCTGGATGATTGAGCCGGAGATGGCGTTTACGGATCATGAGGAGAGCTTGAAAGTTCAAGAGCAATTCATCTCCCATGTCGTGCAATCGGTTCTGGCGAACTGCCGGGCCGAGCTCGAAGCGGTAGGACGGGATATTTCGAAGCTGGAGAAGATCCAGGCTCCTTTCCCGCGCATTACGTATGATGAAGCGATTGAATATTTGCACACCCAGGGCTTTGATATTCCTTGGGGCGAAGACTTCGGGGCGCCGCACGAAACGGCGATCGCCGAGCGTTACGACAAACCGGTCTTCATTACGCACTATCCTGCAGGAATTAAAGCGTTCTATATGAAACCGGACCCGAATCGCCCGGAAGTGGTGCTGTGCGCCGATATGATCGCTCCGGAAGGTTATGGCGAAATCATCGGCGGCTCGCAGCGGATCGATGATCCAGAGCTGATGGAAGCACGCTTCAAGGAGCACAATCTTTCGCAGGAAACCTATCAATGGTATCTCGATTTAAGAAAATACGGTTCTGTTCCTCATTCCGGCTTCGGATTGGGGCTGGAGCGGACGGTAGCCTGGATTTGCGGACTGGATCATGTTCGGGAGACGATTCCGTTCCCTCGTATGCTGTACCGCCTGTATCCATAGGAAAGGTGAGAACTTGCAGGGATGACCGATAGCTGGAAAATATGGGCCAAAGGAATTTCGTTCGGCCTGGAATCGGGGACGGTGAATATTCCGCTCGCGCTGCTCGCGCATTACCGGGATCTCCGCTTGACCGACAGAGAGGTCATGCTGCTTCTTCAGCTGCTCGCCTTTAAACAGGAACGCAACGATTTTCCGACCCTGGATCAATTGGAACGGCGGATGGGAACCGCTCCGGATGAGTTGTCCCAGATGATCCGCAGGTTGTTGAAGGACGGATGGCTCAGCATCGATGATGAGGAAGAGACCTCGACCGGCATCCGCTCGGAATATTACAATCTCGCCGGTATGTACGAGAAGCTGGGTATGCATCTGGCTCAGCTGCGAGCTGCCGCCGCGAAACGGCAAGCCGAAGAACGAAATCTACCGGAGGCCGCTAGAGAGGAGCAGGAGCGAAATCTCTTTGTCATTTTTGAGAAAGAATTCGCCCGTCCCTTGTCTCCGATGGAATGCGAGACCATTTCCGGTTGGATGGATCAGGATGGCTACGCGGAGGAATTGATTCTGCTGGCTTTGAAGGAAGCGGTGTTTGCCGGAAAAGTCCATTTCCGGTATATCGACCGCATCCTGTTGGAGTGGAGCCGAAACCGCGTAAAAACGGCGGCGGATGCAAAGGCGTATGCGCAGCGCTTCCGGACGGGCGGACGGTAATAAATAGAATTTTCATGATATATAACCTTATTCTGGGAAGACCGGAATAAGGTTTTTTTATGCCAGATTTAAGAAGTAAAAAATGAAATAAAAAAAATTGCGCTGAGGAATTGTCATCCAATTGAGGAAGTGGTATTATAGTCATTGACTAAATGACCATAATTACAAGTTGGTCAATCGGTACAATTTTTCGTGGGGGGGAGTATTTCTTGGCGGAAGCAGTGAATCGTCGCGACTGGGTAGTGGAGGCGGCAGAACGGTCCTTTTCACTATTCGGGTATAAAGCAACGACCATGGACCAGGTAGCCAAAATTGCGAATGTGGCCAAAGGAACCATCTACACTTTTTTCTCAAATAAAGAAGAACTCTTTGATGAAATTCTCGGTTCGATTATTGCGGAAATGAAGCTCATTGTTGACCGAACAATAAGGGAGGATAGACCTTTTTTCGAGAATTTGTACCAAATTATGGATGCTCTATTGGAATACAGAAGCAAGCATGAACTTCTGGCCAAATTGTTTCAGGAGGTTCGCAGTTTCGGGACGCAGCAAGCTAAAGAAGGATTGGATAAAGTGGAGAGTGCGATATTAAGCTACTTGGAGAAGCAAATCTTGATTGCCGGCCAAAATGGTGAAATCCAATCTTTTGATCCAAAGATCATCTCTTTTGTGATGCTAAAGCTTTATATTGCATTAACCGTAGATTGGAATCAAAATAATGAGCCCTTGACTAAAGAGCAAATTAAAGAGTTTATCAGAGTTTTCTTGGCGGGCGGGCTTTCGGTAAGAAATCAGGAATAAAGAGAAATTTCATAGGGATATGGGGAGAACGGAAATGGGAAAATTTAATTTTTCATGGATTGCCAAGATTTCAATTTATGTAGTTATCTGTGCGCTGATCGCGACCGGCATTTGGATTGTCAGTTCGAATCAAATTACATTGGGCAGTGAACAGGTTAATCGTCCGACCGCTTTTGTTGCAGCCGATCAATCCAGTGTTAGTTTCAAAGTCGGAGGACGGATCAAGCAGATTTTGGTGGAAGAAGGGGACGAGGTTAAGAAGGGAGATGTTCTTGCTTACATCGAAAGTCAGGAGGTTAATGCCAAGGTTGCCCAAGCCACAGCGGCCGTGGCCGTAACCGAGGGGCAAATTGGTCAGGCGCAAGCTTCCATCAATGCAGCCAAGACCAAAAAACAACAAGGGAAAGGTGCGGTTTCGCTCACCTCAGAAACAATTAATAAGCAAATCGAGCAAGCCGAGGCCGTCGTTGCGGCGGCTCAAGCCAAGGTGGATGCGCTAAAAGCGGGAGCTCGGCCGCAAGAAATCAATCAGGCTCAAATCCAGGCGGACGCCACAAACAAAGCTTTGGAAGTGGCGAAAGATACTTTGAGCCGTACAGAAGAGCTTTTTGCCCAAGGATTGGTTAGTCAGGCTGATTTGGATAAAGCCAAAGTAGCAAATGTACAGGCGGAAGCTTCTTATAACGCTGCCGCCGAACAGCTTGCATTGGCCAAGGAAGGCGCGCGTACGGAAGAAATCAAGGCCGCCGAGGCAGCACTTCATCAAGCGCAGGCCGCTTTAGGTTTGGCGAAGGCGAACAAGGCTCAGGTGGCCATCAAAGAGCAGGATGTCGATGCGGCGGATGCGATGGTTCAACAAGCTGAAGCGGCGCTACATACGGCACAGTCGGGCAAACAGCAAGCATCCGCCGCTTTGTCCGAAGCGAAAACTTATCTGAGCTACACTAAATTGTTTGCCCCGGCGGACGGGTATATCGTATCTCAATCCGCACAATTGGGCGAAATTGTGGGCTCGGGTTTTCCGGTATTTACGCTGCAGGAAACCAAGAGCATCAAAACCGCTAAATTTTATTTGCCGGAAACGGACATGGCGGGCCTCGAAAAAGGAAACATCGTAAATATCAAGTTGGTGTCAAGCGGTAAAATGATTAAAGGGAAAGTGGTTTCCGTTGCTCAAGCGGCCACATTCGCTTCGCAGAAGGCAACCCAGAATACGGGTGACTTCGATATTCGTTCTTTTGGTGTCAAGGTGCAGTTGATGGATTTGCCTTCAAGCGTCCCGGTCGGTATGACATTAGAATGGTACGGCAAGGAAAACGGAACGTCCCAAGGAGAAAAAGCAGGTGAGGTCAAGTGAACAACATTACAGTAGGAAGCGCCCTGCAGGATGAATGGAAAAAAATCCTGCGAGACCGGGTCATTTTTGTAATCCTGCTTATAGGGCCGATTTTTTATACGTTTTTCTTTGCATCGCTATATAATCAGCGCGCCGTAACGGAAATTCCTACCATCGTTTATGATGAAGATCACAGTGAATTAAGCCAGGAAATCATCCAGGCGATGGATGCGCATCAATCGATTAAAATCGTCGGTGAAGTTTATTCGAATAAGGAAGTAAGAGAAGCCATCGACAATGGTGAGGCTAGAGCTGCCATCGTTATCCCTTATGATTTGGAAGCCAAATTGAAGCATGGAACGGTGACGCCGGTCATTACCTTTGTCGACGGGACGAACTTGATGATTACAAACTCCGTGATTAAAGGGGCCAATGAAGTCATCGCTACTTACAGTTTTGGAGCATCCTCGAAAAAATTGCAGCAGCAGGGGCTTCAGGATGAGCAGATCAGCACGACTTTATCAAACATTCCATTTAGCGCCCGGACGCTATACAATCCAACTTTTGATTATGAGGATTTTCTGGTGATCGGGATGGCGGCCACGACGTTGCAGCAGGTGATATTTATGGCCGTAGGGATGTCCGTGGCTAGAGAAAAAGAAGATCAAACTTGGGACAGATTTGCCGCATGGAAAAGAAGTCCTTGGAAAATAGCTTTTGTAAAAATGTTTCCTTACTTTATAGTAAGTGTGCTAAATGTCTTTGTAGTATTGTCCATCCTTACATCGGTATTTAAGTTGTCATTCCATGGCTCGGTATGGTCTATCCTGCTGGCGGGAGTCGTGTTCTCTTTCACGGTGAGTTCCATTGGCTATTTTCTCAGCCTGGTCGCTCCAAACAAAATTGTGGCCCTGCAGATTTCGATGCTGGTCGCCCTCCCGTCGTTTTCTTTATCGGGTCATTCATGGCCATTGGAAGCCATGCCTAAATTCCTGTCATTCATAGCGCATGGATTGCCGTTAACTTATTTTCTCGATTCATTGCGGACGGTTATGTTAAAGGGATTGCCAACTCATCACATTTTGAACAATTGTGTCGCCACTGCTGTAATCGGATTAATCACCTTGTTGTCGGCACTGCTTTATTCCCGGTTTATCTCCTTTCGTAAACTGGATGAAGGACAACAAATGGACATGGTTGACCATGTAGTTCCAGTTACAACACAGTCATTCAGTGCTGCGCAATCCACAACCACCTCTGTTTAGGGATGAAGTTCAGGAAGAGTCCGAATTTAGTTGAGAGGAAGCCTTGTTATGAAAAAAGGGATTTTTGCAATTGCAGCATTGCTGCTATTTCTCGGAAATGGACCGGTTTCAGCGGATAATAATCCGTTAACCGATTTGAAAAAGGTAGACCGTTTGGATTTGGAGTCCGCTATCAAAATGGCCGTCGACAACTCTTACAATTTGTCTCTACTGCAGTTGAAATTCAATGCCTTGGATAATAAGCAGGATGATTTGAAGGCCCAAAAAGAAGATCTGCCGGATGCTGGCTCCGTGCCTTCCTACAGGCTGCCGACGAGCCCAGGCGATATCGTGGGCGATCCCAAATACGGTATTCCCAATACGACTAAACCAGAGCAATTGGTTTGGTTAGGCCCTACGATTGAGGCGAACACGGTCATCAATAAAATGTTGGACGGGATGGGGGATATCGTTGAGGGAATGAACAAATTAATACGCTCTCAGCGAAATCAATTGGAAATTGCGATCGAGCAAATGGATACCAACAAAAAGACAACATTGGTGGAGTCGGATAAAGCTAAAGAGGCTACGAAACTGCAAATGACCTCGGAGTATGTGACATTGTTGTCGAAGAAGGAACAGATCGATACAACCAAGGAGTATATCGAATTGCTTGAGAATGATGTAGTGAGGGCTCAAAGCCTGGAAAGCCTGGGGGGCGGATCCAAAGAAAACATCGTGAAGGCAAAACGGGCTGTTCGCGAGCAAAAGGAACAGTTGGAAATTTTGGAAAGAGCCTATCAAGTCGATTTGGTGCAACTCAGTTTTGATTTGGGAATCGAATACAAACCGGACTTGGTTCTCGAAGAGGTCAGCCTAACGGAACCCCAGCCTGTCGAACGGAAGGATAGAAACCAGATTCTGGCTAAATCTTATGATATTAAAATAAAATACAACGATATTGAGCAAGCGAGATGGGAAGAGGTTCATACGAATACTTCGGGTGAGGACGGGAAGGATTACTTGGATATAAGTACCCGGATTAAGGAGATGCAAGGAGAACAGCTGTTAGTAGAGCAAGCCAAGAAAATCGATCAAGTCTATAACGAAGCGGAAACCGCGTATCTTCAGGTGTTGACAGCGACCGAACAGAGCCAGGATGCTCTGGAGGATTACAACAACAATTATATCCGGTTTGAAAAAGGATTTATCTCCGCTTTCGATATGAACAAACTGAAGTTTACTCTTACGCAGTCTCAGGCAAAAGAGAAGTTGGCTAAGCTGAAGTACTTTGCCCTGACTCAAAAGGTAACATCCATGGAAAATGGTCTGATCATCTAGAGTGTTATCGAGGCGGGCTTTCCGGAATTGCTATTTTTACATGAAGCAAACATTCTCATCATATAAATCATGAATTGGTATGGTAGTTTAAATTTATGTAAACCTAGCATGTGCCGAAGGGGGATTCTCCGTTGATAGGGTGGATTATTTACAAGCATTTACCCCAGGATGTAAAGCCTGAAATGTACGAAATCCGGCGCCTTGTCGAGGAGGCGGAGCAGCAGGGGATCGAAATCCGCGTGCTCGCTCCGGAGCAGTTTGAGCTGATCGTGACAAGGGATGACCGCAAGAGCGTGATGGTGGACGGAGAGGTACTGCAGTTGCCTGATTTCGTCTTGCCGCGGATGGGGGCGGGAACGAACTATTTTGGACTGGCCTTGATCCGGCATCTGGAAAGGCTTGGCGTGCGGACGTTCAATTCCTCGCAAAGCATCGACACGGTTAAGGACAAATTATTCACCCAGCAAATTTTGGCGGAGCATAACTTGCCGGTGCCAAAGACGATGCTGATCCGGTCCAAAGTGGATGTTAATTTGGTGGAAAAGCACCTGGGGTTTCCGGTCGTGGTCAAGACGATTTCCGGGTCCCAGGGAAGCGGCGTATTTTTGGCCGAGACGAAATCCAAATTTATCGATCTGCTGGAAATGATCAATGCCTACAAAGAAAATGCGACGATGATTTTGCAGGAATTTGTCGAATCCAGCCGCGGGATGGATTTGCGGGTTCTGACGATCGGGGGACGGGCGGTGGCTGCCATGAAGCGCAGCTCCGGAAACGACAGCTTCAAGGCGAATTATTCGCGGGGCGGGATCGTGGAACCTTACGAAATTACCCCCGAAATGGAGTGGCTGGCACTGGAAACGGCTCGGCTGCTGAACCTGGATATTGCGGGGATCGATCTGCTGTTTGACGGGGATCATTATAAAATATGCGAAGCGAATTCATCCCCGGGGTTTGAGGGCATTGAATCCTGTTGCAATGTCAACATCGCGGAGGAAATATATAATTTTCTTCGCGTTCGATTGAACCGTTTTGGCGAATAAAGAGCATGAATAGTCCTCTATTCTAGCGATGAAAAAAAGCGAGCTGCCCGGGAGAGTATCCCGGCAGCTCGCTTTTTTGCTGTTAGAGTATGAGATTTGCCGTAATCAGTATCTTTTTTCGCCTCTGTAACGTTCTATTCTTGCAGACTTCCTCCCGGAGTTTGATATATAAGCGGGGACTGGAGTTATTTGGCCGGGAGCTCGATCTGTCCGTAGCCGTAAGTGGTAAACCAGTCCTGGATGGTCGCGAACTCCTTGGAGAAAGAAAGGCTGAGCAAGAGCATGATTCTGGCATGCTGTGCATTCAGGTTATCCCCGGCGATGATGCCTTTGCCGCTGGAATAGTTGCTGCCGGAGCCTGTGCGTGTCGTCGTCACGAATAGGACGCCTTGTTCAATGGCTTTGGCGCGTTCTTCGCTCATCGCTTGGGAGATGCCTCCGGCGCCTGTACCGGCCGTGACGATTCCTTTGGCCCCGTTAGCCACAAAAGCGCTGATAGCGCCGGGACCCGCATCCTGGTAGGAGTAGGCGATTTCGACCTTGGCCAAATCATTTTTGGTAATTTTGGTAAGGTCGAATGGAGTTGCCCATTCCTTTGCGGTTTTCAGGGCTCGAAATGGGGCGCGGTAAACGCGAATATTGTTTTCGTCGATATAACCTAGAGAGCCGATTTGGGGAGTGGCGAAAGTATCGGTCCGGTAGGAATTCGTCTTGGTCACTTCGCGAGCGGCATGAAACTCATCATTCAGCATCACTACGGTGCCGAAATATTTGGTTTTTCCGCTGGCGGCCAATTTGATGGCATTGTACAGGTTGGCCTGGGCGTCGGATCCGATCACCGTCCACGGACGCATGGAGCCGGTAACCACGACCGGCCTCGGACTCCGGACCGTGAGATCGAGGAAATAGGCGATCTCCTCCATCGTATCCGTTCCGCTGGTTACGACGACGCCGTCCTGGGTTTTCAACGCTTCATCAACCTTGAGGGACAAATCGTATAATTGCTGTATGGAATAGGCGCTGGATCCCGAATTTCCGAATTGCCGGGTGCTGACTTCGGCGATTTTATCCTTGTTCGGCAGCGCTTTGACCATGTCTTCAATCGGAAGGGTTCCCGCCCGGTAGTTCGTAAAGCTCGTTTCGTCCACCGATTTGCCAGCCAGCGTACCGCCGGTGGCGATGACTTGAACCTTGGGCAGCGTTTTGGCGGCTTGTGCGTCCACGGCGGCTGCCCCGGATTCGGCAGCGAACGCGCGGGGGAGCGGCATGGCCGGAAGCGCGGCTGTCGTAACGGCGAGACCGGCGGCGAGCACCCATTTCAAGGTGTGGGATTTCCAAGTGTTCATAGGATCGACCTCCATGATGTAATTTGTTAACCATATGTAATATAATCTTACGCATAATTGGTTAACTGAGTGGATTATAAAATGATGTAAGGTTTATTAACAAGTTAGTTTATATGCAAAGTAAGCGTTACAATGCTAGTTTTCCTACGGATATCGTTTCTATTCATTCAATATCTGCAGAGTTTCAAACTCATATAAGATTCATTGATTCATGTAATGTTAGTTGACATTCATGATAAATCGGATTCTTTTTAAAAAAAATTGATCTTAATGCAGGGGGAAGGTCTTCCTTGGGCGTCTATTGTTTTTGGAGGGGAGGGGAGAGCTATTGACGAGGAGTTAATCGAAAAGATGAAGGAGGGCGACCGCGCGGCATTTCACGAGTTTGTCAAGCTTTACGGCCAGATGGTATACCGTATTGCTTACTCGGTCCTCCATGACGAGAAAGAGGCGGAAGATGCCGCACAGGAAACTTTTCTTCAAGTCTATAAGTCTCTCTCCGCTTACCGTTCGCAAGGAATCAAGTCTTGGTTATCCCGCATCACCGTCAACAAAGCGATCGATTTGAAGCGGCGGCGGGATCGACGTCGTGAGGAACATTGGGATCCTGCCGATGTGGCGGACCGAATTCCCGCGCAAGAAGATGAATTATTGCAGAAGATGCTGAGCCAGGAGCGCAGAAACGAGCTGCGATCCAAACTGTCGGAGCTCCCTGCGAACCACCGGCAGGTGGTGACCGCTTTTTATTTTGAAGAAAAAAGCCATGAGCAAATCGCCTCGGAGCTTGCGTTAAGCGTCAAGACGATTGAGTCAAAGCTGTACCGGGCCAGGGCCTGGATTCGTGAGCATTGGAAGGAGGAGGAATGGAAATGAACGAACCGGAAATGCAGCGGATCCTCTGGCGGAAGTATATCCTCGGCGAACTGCCGAAGGCGGAAGCCGACAGAATGGAGGCGCTGATGCGGGCGGATGATAGGCAGTTTGAACTCTATATGGAGGAGTTTCAGTCGGTCGAGTCCGAACTGCCGACGCTGCCGGATGAAGAGCGCTTCGCAAGTGATGTCATGGCCCGGCTTCCGGGTCGGCGGTTGAACGGGGCGGCCGAAGGAAAAAGGAAGCAGTGGCGTTGGGACCGCCCGGTGCTGCATTATGTGATCGCCGCTTCCATCACCTTCCTGCTGCTCGGAGGCGGAGTGTTTGATCTGCTGGCGGCGGGGACGAGCGCAGCGGTGGAACACCAGGGCAGCGGGGCTCCGCTGAGTGAGCAGCTCCTGGAGCGGGCCTCGTTGTGGATGGATCGGATCAAGCCCGCGGCAGCTGCGGCTGATAACTAAGATGGTAGCTAAATTCACGGGGAAAGGATGATAACATTGACTTACTATCGCAGCAGAATGCTGGCGTTTATATTGAATGTGATCCCCGGGCTGGGCCACTTTTACTGGGGGAAGAAGGGAAGAGGGATTTTCTATCCGCTCTTCTTCTTCGGAGGGATTTTTTGCGGCTTTCTGGTGGCGTTGATCAGTGATCACGGAGAATTCTTCCTGGCCGGCTTGATAATGGAGTTGATCCTTTGGACCATTTCCATGCTGGATCTGCTTATCGTAGTGTTGAGAGAGCCGGCGGCCCAGGAAAGTTCGGCGTACGACCCGATGGCAGCATCGCGCCGCGGCGAAGCCGAAACCGAGCGATTCTTTACGATTCTGCTCTCTTTTGTTCCGGGACTCGGTCATTTCCAAATGGGGCTGATGCAGCGGGGGCTGTCCTTTCTGATCCTCTTCTTCGGACTGATCACGATGATGTTCTTCTTGACCGGCGTCACGCATGTAACGGTATTCCTGCTGTTTCTGGGCTTATTACCGATTATTTGGCTCTACTGCATGTTCGACGCCGTCCAGCTCATTCACCGCAAGCAGGCCGGGGAACCTCTGCAGGACCGGTCGCTCTTGGATGAATGGGAAGCGGGCCGGATCGAGGGGCGCCGCAGCAAGGTCCTGGCTACACTCCTGTCCGCGTTTCCCGGAGCGGGCCAAATGTACCTCGGCTTGCAAAAGCGTGGTCTCCAGATGATGGTGCTGTTTCTCGGCAGCTTCTACATTATCGACGTACTGCGTCTGTCCGTTTTTCTGTTTGTGGTCCCCGTGATCTGGTTTTACTGCTTTTTTGACGGACTGCAGCAGACGAGCCGGTACGGCATTCTGCCGATGGAGGACATTCCGTTGATCCGAAGCAGGGGGGGCAGCCAGCATTGGCTGGGAATCGCTCTTGTATTGATGGGCGTCTATTATGTGGGAGTGGAATTTATAATTCCTGCGCTCGACCGGTGGTTCCCGTACCTGCAGATACGCTATTTGATTGATGAATATCTACGGCCGGTTCTGGTTGCGGCGATTCTGATCGGAGGGGGCCTCAAGCTGTTGTCCGGCCGCCGGAAGGAAGCGGAGTGGGGCGGCGAGGAACGGCTATAAACGGCATCAAGCCAATCGAGGGTTGCAGGGAGTCTGCGGCCCTCTTTTTTTATTTCGGAGTCTATTTTTGTTACAATGCAGACAGATGAAACGTTGGTATAGAAGGAGAAGACCGGATGTTCAAAATATATATTGTGGAAGATGATCGACAGCTTGCCGGCTTGCTGGAAAACTATTTGCAGAGGTTCGGTTACGATACGTGCAAGGCAGCGGATTTTGAGCGGATCAAAGAAGAGTTTGAACGGGAAGCGCCGCATCTTGTTCTGCTCGACATCAATCTGCCCAAGTTTGACGGCTATTACTGGTGCAGACAGATCCGCAATTTGTCCACCTGCCCGATTATTTTTATTTCCGCCAGGGAAGGGAAAATGGACCAGGTCATGGCGTTGGAGAACGGGGCGGACGATTACATAACGAAGCCTTTCGACTATGACATCGTTTTGGCCAAAATCCGCAGCCAGCTGCGCAGAACTTATGGAGACTACGCCGCGGCCGGCGGTGAAAGATCAATTCATCTGGAAGGTCTTAGGCTGGACAAGGACCGTCTGTATTTGAGTCTGCGGGACAAGAAGATCGAGCTCAGTCTGACCGAAGTCAAAATCCTCGAAGAATTGATGCGCAGAGGGGAAGCGGTGGTCAGCCGGGATCGTCTGCTGGAGAAGATTTGGGACGACCAGGTTTTTGTCGACGATAATACCTTGAACGTATATGTAACGCGGGTTCGCAAAAAACTCGCCGCCCTGGGGATTGAGGAAGCCCTGCAAACCGTGCGCGGCCAAGGTTACCGGCTGATGCCCCATTGGGAGGAGGCGCGATGAAGCTTTTTTTGAAAGATCACCGGGCTCTCGTCGCCGTATACGGTCTGCAATTGCTGGTGGTTTCCGGCGTGTACTGGCTGGACGGGTACCGCAATATCTTTGTCGTGCTGTACGCCGCACTGCTTAGCGGATGCCTGCTGGCCGCCTATTTGCTCGTCCGGTATTTGACCCACCGTTCGTTCTACACTTGCCTGGAACAGGACGGGGCGATGGACGGCTTCAAGGAAGTGGAGCCGAAAACGCCGCTTTCCGAATCGCTGTATAGGTTCTTGAAAAAACAATACCGCTCGTACATCACCGAGTTGGATGCCCAACAATACAAAATCACCCGCCACCTTCAGTTTATAAGCCAGTGGGTGCATCAGATGAAAACCCCGGTTTCGGTCATTCATCTTCTGGTGCAGGATAGCGATGATGCGCGCTTCGTCGCGGTGGGAGATGAGGTGGACCGGCTTCGCAAAGGGCTGGACCTGGTACTGTACGCCACGAGGCTGGACGCTTTCTCGCAGGATTTCATGGTGGAGAAGCTGGACTTGGAGTCTCTTGTCCGCTCCGTCGTTTCGGAGCAGAAACGGCTTTTTATCCGCAGCAAAGTATTTCCCCACTTGCAGTTCCCGCCTGGAGTACGCCTGGTCATTGCCACCGACGAGAAGTGGCTGGCATTTGCGTTGACCCAAATTTTGACCAATGCGGTCCGATACACGACCAAGGAAGATGCGAATTTGTCGTTAAGAGGTTACCTGCGGGACGATGAAACCGTGCTGGAGATTTCCGATGAAGGCGTCGGCATCCCGGCCAGCGATCTCCCGCGTGTTTTTGATGCATATTTTACCGGGGAAAACGGCAGGAATTTCAGGGAGTCCACGGGGATGGGGCTGTATCTTGTCAAGCAGATTTGTCATCAACTGGGTCATCGGGTTGAGCTGGAGTCTGCCGTCATGGAGGGGACTACGGTCCGGATTTTCTTTGGAGGAAATCGAGCGGGAACCTTACAAGGAAGTAAGGAAGTGTAAGGTTAATCCATGGGAACCCGCTAGAGGTCCCGGGTATAATGAAGCTATCGGAGTGAGGAGGTGGAAGGATGCCGATTCTGGAAGTCCGGGAAGTGTCAAAAATTTATGAAGGCAAAATTTCCACCAAGGCCCTTGACCATGTCAGCTTTACGGTGGAGGAGGGGGAATTCGTCGGGATTATGGGTCCCTCCGGCAGCGGGAAAACCTCGCTGCTCAACGTCATCGCTACGATCGACGAACCTACCTCAGGGACCGTAAAGATCGCAGGACAAAACCCGCACGAATTGGATCGGGAGCGGATGGCCCTCTTCCGGAGAAGGCAGCTCGGCTTTATTTTTCAGCACTTTAACCTGCTCGATACGATGACCGTCGAGGAAAATATCGTGCTTCCGCTTACGCTGGAAGGTTCGCCGGTACAGGAAATGAAGCGAAATGCGGCGAATTTGGCGGAAAGGCTGGGAATCGTCCGCGTGCTGGACAAATTTCCGCATGAGATCTCCGGCGGACAGACGCAGCGGACCGCGATCGCCCGGGCGATGATCCATCATCCCTCGCTGCTCCTGGCCGACGAACCGACCGGAAACCTGGATTCCAAGTCTTCCCGGGATGTCATGGAAGCGTTCGCGATGATGAACAAAGCGGAGCGGGCCGCGATTCTGATGGTGACGCACGACGCCTTTGCCGCGAGTTTTTGTCACCGGGTGATCTTCATCAAGGATGGAAGCATGTATAACGAAGTTTACCGGGGGGACAACCGCCAGGCTTTTTTTCAAAAAATCATCGACATGATGTCGCTGCTGGGAGGGGATACGGATCACCTTTCGTCAGCTCGCCTTTAGTCATGTGTTAAGGAAAAAACGCACTTATGCGGCTTATTTTTTGAGCAGCACGTTTTCGGTCATGATCTTTTTCGTATGCGCCGTGTTTCTGTTTCATCCGGAGCTGCGCGCCAGGGTGGCCTGGAAGTCGGCACTGCTTGTGCTGGGGCAAGCGGAAGGAATCATGTTCGTATTCTGCTTTTTGTTTGTTCTTTACTCCGTCGGTTCATTCCTTCGTTCCCGGAAACGGGAATTCGGGCTGCTTCTCTTGCACGGGTTGACCGTAAAACAGCTGCGCAAGCTGGTGTTCACGGAAAATATGCTGGTGGGCCTCGGAGCGCTGGGCACGGGGATACTGGCCGGCCTGTTGACGGCCAAGCTGTTTCTTATGGCTGGTTCGAATCTGCTGGGGATCGAAGGGCTGTCGTTCCATATTTCACCCTGGAGCGTTCTGTTGACATTGGCGGCATTCCTGCTGCTGTTTCTGTCGATTTCGTCCTGCACGACGATGCTGCTCGGCTCCACCCGGCTTATCGACTTGTTTCAATCCGGCGTGAAAAGGAAAGGCCAGCCCCGGTTCTCCAAAGGGCTGTCCCTGCTGGCGGCAACCCTGCTCATGGCCAGCTATGTACTGGCCGTGACGGCATCGGCACCGGTTGTGAAGCTTCGCATGGTCCCCGTGGCCTTGATGACGATGCTCGGCACCTATTTATTTTTCTCGCAAGCCAGCCTCACTTTGATTCACCTGTTGAAGAGAAATTTGGCCAGGTACTGGCGCAGGACGAATCTGATCCTGATTTCCAATTTATCGTACCGGCTGAAAGAGAACGCCTGGATGTTTTTTCTCGTCTCCATGATTTCGACGGTCACGTTTTGTGCGGTCGGCGTATTCGCCTCCGTCAACCGGCTGTCCGGCGAGTTCGCGCAGGATCACCCCGCTCAAATCGGCTATATGGCCAAGCCGGGAAATGCCGGGAGCAAGGAGCATCTAACGCAGATCCGGGAGGAGCTTGCGGGGCGGGGTCTCGCCTTTCACGAGGAAAAGGCGGATTTACTGCTAGCTGACGTTGCGTCGGCGACACTTGCGAATGTTCCCGATCAGCTGGCGCTGCTCTCTTTTTCCGATTATAAAAAACTGGTGGCCGCCGCGGGGATTGAGATTGGGGAGGAACCCCCGGACGACAACGGGGGGCTTGTGCTCATGAGCTCACAGCGGGAAAAGCTGCTCCTGCGGGGACGGAAGCCGGCAAGTTATGTGCTTGAAGCGGATGGAGTGCGGCTGCACGAAGCCGGCATTACGCAACACGTGTCCGTTCCCGAATATTTAACGCCGGAGCTCGGTGATTTCCGGGGCGGCAATTTTTCGGGGCTCGTCGTCAGCGACGCGATGTGGGAACGGCTGGCTCCGAGCTCAAATCGGGCGGTTTACACAGCGTTTTATACGGATTCCGAGCTGAAAGAGACCGTCGGGATGGCGAAAAATTTGACGGATAACGGAAAGATGAAGTATGAAACCACTCTGGATTACGCCATGTCGGTGAGCGGGACCTTGTTCGAGGTTCAACGGACCACCTACGGAGCTCTGCTGTTCTTTGCGATGTTGGTCGGAACCGTGTTTTTTATGTCGGCGGGGAGCTTTCTTTACTTCCGGCTTTACAGCGACCTGGACTATGACCGGCGGCAGTATGCCGCGCTTACCAAGCTTGGGCTCACCCGCAAGGAAATGGAGCGGGTTGTGACCGCTCAACTGGGTCTTATGTTCTTTTTGCCGGTAGGGGTAGCGCTCGTTCACAGTATTTTTGCGTTCATCGCGCTGCAGAGCTATCTTTTTATCCCGATTGCCTGGGAGGCTTGCCTGATCTTGTTCAGCTTTTGTTTCGTGCAGGGGATGTATTTCTACTTCATTCGTGCGCGGTATTTACGGAATTTGCAAAAATGACATCTATAACCGTTTTGGAGGTACTTCGTGGAAAACTGGATTACGAATATTATGGAGCAATTTGGCTATGCCGGGATCTTGCTGTTGATCGCGCTGGAAAATGTGTTTCCGCCGATTCCGTCGGAGGTGATTCTCACCTTCGGGGGCTTTATGACGACGTATACAAGCTTGACGGTCGTCGGGGTCATTGCCGCGGCGACGGTCGGTTCGGTGCTCGGTGCGGTCATCCTGTACGGGATCGGTTACCTGATCAATGTCGATAAGCTGGAAGGTTGGGTGGACCGGTACGGTAAATTTTTGCGCCTGAAAAAAGAGGATATCCGGCGGGCGGATGCCTGGTTTGATAAATACGGCTATTGGACGGTGCTGTTTTGCCGGATGATTCCGTTGATCCGCAGTCTGATCTCGATTCCCGCGGGGATGTCCAAGATGAAGTTCGGTCTGTTCCTGTTGTTTACGACGATCGGTACTTTGATCTGGAACATTATCCTCGTTTCCGTAGGCGCCGCGGTGGGCGGTTCCTGGGAGAAGATCGTCGAGTTTATGGACGTTTACTCCAATATTGCCTACGCTTTGATCGCGGTGGTTGTGATCGGCGGCGTGTTTTGGTTTTGGCGGACGAGAAAAAAGGGTTGACGGGGAGAGAGGTTTCGCATGGATTTTATCGATTTGATCAAAGCGGTCATTCTCGGATTGGTCGAGGGATTGACGGAATTTGCCCCCGTTTCCTCGACCGGCCATATGATCATCGTGGACGATATGTGGTTGAAGACGGAGCAGTTGCTGCAATCCAAGTATGTGGCGAATACATTTAAAGTCGTCGTCCAGTTAGGCTCCATTCTGGCGGTGCTTGTCGTATTTCGGGAACGGTTTATGGATCTGCTCGGCATTTCCCGGATGAAGCGGCGCGGGGAACATGGTGCCGCCGCGGCATCCCGTTATGGCAAGGTCGGCGAAGGATCGAGGCTGAAGCTGGCTCAGGTGTTGGTCGGGCTGGTGCCGGCGGGCATTCTCGGCGTTCTGTTGGAGGACTATATCGATGAATACCTGTTCTCCACCGCCACGGTGCTGGTCGGCCTGGTCGTGGGCGCGCTGCTGATGATCGCGGCGGACCGTTTGGGGCCGAAGCGGCCGACCGTGGAATCCGTCGACCAGATCACCTACAAGCAGGCGTTTGCGATCGGCTTGTTCCAGTGCCTTTCAATCTGGCCCGGATTCTCCCGGTCGGGCTCGACGATATCCGGCGGAGTCCTGCTCGGGCTCAGCCACCGGGCGGCAGCCGATTTCACGTTTATTATGGCCGTGCCGATCATGGCCGGGGCCAGCGGGCTCTCCCTGCTGAAAAACTGGGAGTATTTCACGGTGGATGCGCTGCCCTTCTTTATTGCCGGCTTTATAAGCGCGTTTATCTTCGCTTTGCTCTCGATCCGCTTTTTCCTCAAGCTGATCAACCGGATCCGGCTTGTCCCGTTCGCCGTCTACCGGCTGCTGCTGGCCGTCGTGATCGGAGCGCTGTATTTCTGGTAAGCTGTATTTCTGGTAAAATGTTAAAGGACCGTCCGGTGGTGTTCAGTTGTGCGGGCGGTTCTTTTTGTGTTCGAGTATCATCATACACGAGAGGATTTCAGGCAAGGCCTGGTGGCGGCAACGCTGGAGAGTTTAACTTACGGCCGGCAGGTTATTGCAAAAAAACGGAAAGTAAGGAGCGTAAAAATTTGGGGAAGAATTCTGGCAAACTCAATAAGATTTACATCATGCAACTGGCTACGATATTTATAGGATTTGTTATATTCGGGTTTTCGGAGAATATAAAGGGGCCGGCAATCCCGCGAATTCAGTTTGATTTTATGCTGAGCGAATCCCAGTTGGGCACATTGTTGTCGCTCAATGCATTAGGCTATTTGTTGGCCTGTTCCTTTACCGCTTATCTGACCCGGATCTGGGGAATTAAAAAAGTAACCATACTCTCCTTTTTGGCCATGATCGTCTCGGGAATTCTGATTTTTTTCTCGCAAAATTACCCGGTGTTTTCAGCGTCTTATTTCCTCATGTACATAGGCAACGGGATGCTGGAGATTGCTCTGGCCATTCTCGGTGCCCGAATTTTCGTAAAAAATGCAGGAACGATGATGAATTTGACCCATGGTTTCTACGGTCTGAGCTCTATGGTGGCACCGCTCGTCGCCACGGGCTTAATGAAAATCACGATTTACGGTTTTACGCTGGATTGGAGGGGGATGTATCTGGTTATGCTTTCTTTGTCGGTACTCCCCATCTTTTTCGCTCTCGGCAGCAAGTTTCCGGGGGATGATATCAAGCAGGAGGATCGGATTTCCCTGAAGACATTGATGCGAGACCCCGTGCTGTGGCTCATGGTTCTCATCTTATCGTTTGGCGTTGTTTCCGAACTTGCGGTAGGGGGATGGCTGGTCAATTTTCTGGAAAAAGCCTACGGTTGGGACACGGTGAAATCTTCCGGCATGCTGTCGGCGTTCTTCCTCTGCTTTACGCTGGCGCGGCTGCTGCTTGGGCCGATCACCGATAAAATCGGCTTCACCTTGTCGCTGATCCTGTTTTCGGGATTTTCGGCGGTCTGTACGTTTGCCGCGATTCTTACCGGCGAGCGTTTCGCCTTTTTGTTTTCCCTTGCCGGCTTGGGGATCGCCATGATCTATCCCACGGTGATGGCCTTTATCGCCAAAAGATATCCTCACGGGAGCGATACCGCCATTACTTTTACAGTAACCCTGATGGGGCTGGGAAGTGTCATCGGGAACTATATCATTGGCGGCGTGATAGAGCTTGTTAAGGGGTTGTACACGTCCGATCCTGAGACAGCTTTATTGCGCGGGCTTCAAGCCGGTTACGGGTTCATCGGTCTATGCGCGGCAATCTGCTCGATAACCGGTATAGTCTTGTACATCTATCTCTCTAAACGGAAAGAAATAATATAAAGCGAGGCGTGCTTTAAACTTAGAAAAAAACCCCGCCCGCCGTGGTTGCGATAAACCAGGCGGGCGGGGGCGCGTAGAAGTACGCTTACTTATGGGCGCGGAGCAGCAGCGAACGGTAGAGCACTTCAAAAATAAACTCGAAAGCCTCCAAATGCCGCTTCGCCTCAAATGCGTTGGCTCCCCAGGCATAGATGCCGTGATTGCGCAGCAGGATGCCGGGGATTTCCGGCTTGAGCGCTCCGGGGATCAGCTTGGCGATCGAAGGGATATCCGCGTAATTGGGGAGAATCGGAATTTGGATGGCGGCATTTTCCTCCCAAATACCGAGCCCCTTAATCAGCTCGATGCCTTGGGCCGGTACGGCCCCCTCGTCCCCGTAGTATTCGCTGATCAGATTGTTGTAAACGGTATGCACATGAAAAATAGCCCCGCACCCCGTCATTCGGTAAATTTTGGCGTGAATCAGCGTTTCGGCGCTCGGCTTGAGCGACGTCGTTTCGCAGGCTTCGCCGGCGGCGTCCACGAAGAGGAAATCCTCCGGGCTGTGAACCGATTTGTCTTTTCCGCTCGAAGTGACCGCAAAATGAAACCGGTCCGGGGAGAAGCCCCCGACCCGTACGGACAAATTACCGCTCGTTCCGGGGAACCAGCCCCGGGCGGCAAATTGTTCCTTGATATTTCGGAGTTCGCCGAGGGCCTTCTGTTTTTCCTCCAGAGAGATTTCTGAAAATGTCAACTTAGTTCACTCCTTCCCGCCTGATCATGTCGGTTGTAATTTCGAAAAACGTCTCGAATGGAATATGGGATATGCCCAGTTCCCGGCATTTTTCGGTGAGTTTGGCGCGCGAATAAACCCGGTCCGCCAGCTTGGCCCCCTCAAAATCGGTCAGGCTGTCCCCGATCAGAATCCGTTCGTATTGATCCGGAGGATACCGCCGCATCACCGCGGCTTTGCACATGCCGCAATCGTTACTGCAATGTTCGTCACAGGGATGGGGCCATAAAATAGCGATGCGCTCCCCGCTGAAATCGGCGGTATTACAGAAAATATGGTCCTGCGGAATATCAAACGGAGCCAGCAGCGGCTCCAGAAAGAAATCGATGCCCCCGCTCGTGACGAAAAAAGGGATCGACCGCCGCTTCACGTAAGCGAGAAATTCCCGGAAGCCTGCGCGGATCCCGGCTTGTCCTAAGACGAACGCGGTAATTTCCTCGCGCATCGAAGCCGGGAAGAGGGCGAACATCGCCCCGACGCCTTCCCGGATCGATAATTCGCGGGAAAGGATCCGCTCCATAATCGGCTCGTATCCTTGCGGTTTGAAATGCTGCATGATCGCCACAATATTATCGCTCTTGGTGATCGTCCCGTCGAAATCGCAGAAGACGACGGGCTGCTTGCCGCTGTTCATCGCTGCCCTCCCCACAGGTTGAGGGCCGCTTTCAATTCGGGCAGGCTCGCCGCCGCCTGCTCGAGGGAGACGCCGTTCATCGCGGCGTCGATCGCCTGCAGGAAGGCGCGGCCGCCGGCGCTCGCGCCGCCCGGGTGACCGTGAATGCCGCCGCCGGCATTCACGACCACATCGGTGCCGAAGTCGTCCAGAATCCGGGGAACAAGCCCCGGATGGATGCCGGCCGACGGCACCGGGAAGCTCGCGCGCTGCGGCAGCGCCTCGGCGGTGAGCTCGCGGCGGATCGCCAGGTTCTCCTCCCTCGGCATCACGACCGAGCCGTAAGGCGAGGGGAACAGCACGAGGTCGGCCCCGGCGATCCGCATCAGCTTCCCGAGCAGCAGGGAGGCGGAGATGCCGTAGTGCGGCGACGGGTACAACGCGCCGGCCAGCGACGGATGCGCTGCAATCGGCACGGTGATGTCGGGATCGGAGCTCAGTTCGTGCAGGACATCGAAGCCGTAAGGCAGCACGCTGAACAACAGGGCGGAGGCCCCGGCATCGATGGCGCGCAGCGCTTGCTCTTTCAGCTTCGAAGTCGGACCGGTGAGATTTGTGGCGTACAGCAGCTTTTTGCCGGTGACGCGCTCGGCCTCCTCCGCGGCTTCCCGGCAGACGCGCACGCGCTGGTCGATCGGAGTCAGCGGATTTTCAAACAAGATCTCGTCATCCTTGATCAGGTCGACGCCTCCAAGCGCCTGGGCGAGAAATTGCTCTTTAAGCCCGTTCAGATCGTAGCCGATGACGGATTTGAAGATGCTCATCAGGAGCGGGCGTTCCTGGGCACCCAGCAGGTCCCTTACGCCGTTCAGGCCGAATTTCGGGCCGGGGAAGGCGCTGAGGAACGAGTCCGAAAAATCGAGGTCCAGCAGCTTGATTTTGCCGTCCATCGAGATTTTGCCGAACACCGTGATCAGCAGGGCGGGGAGGTCGCGGCTGAAATTGATGTCGGGATAGGAAATCAACACGTCCGCGTAACGCTCGGTATCATCGCCGTTATCCGGCTCATGTACCTCGATCCGTTCCACCCGGCCTAGGTGAGGCCTCATCTCCTCCTGCTTGATCTGGGGCAGCTCGGTCCAGGTGCCGACGGTCATGCCGATGGCGATGGCTTGGGCCTTGCGTTCAAAATCGGCCTTGGCATCGTAAATCCGGTACGTCGCTGTACAATAGCTCATAACAAAGCCTCCTTTACCGCTTCGCCCATTTCGCGGGAGCGTTCCGCGCAGCGGTGAACCGCCGCTTTGACGGCCGTTTCGAACCCGCGGTCGGCCAGCACTTCGAGCGCGGCCTGGGTCGACCCGTTCGGCGAAGTAATGTCTTTGCGCAGTTTTTCCGGCGCTTCGCCGGTTTCCTTCATCATGACCGCCGCGCCGAGCACGGTTTGCACGGTCAGCTCGCGCGCCTGCTCGGCGGTGAGTCCGCCTTCGATGCCGGCGGCGATCATCGCTTCCATCATGTAATAATAGTAAGCGGGCCCGCTGCCGGAAATCCCGGTCAATATGTCCATCCGGTCCTCGGGGATCACCTGGATGGTGCCGACCGCTTCAAACATCGAGAGCACCCGCCGGCGCTGCTCCTCGGAGGTCTCGGCGGAGAAGGAGATGCCGGTGGCGCCGAATCCGATCGAGCTGGACGTATTCGGCATCGTTCTAGCCACCGGCGCTTTCACGCCGAGCAGCGCCTGGATGGTGCCGATCGACAGGCCGGCGATGACGGAGATGACGAGCTGCCCTTCGCGAAGCATGGGCCCCAGCGCTTTTAAAGCTTCGCCCGCATCCTTCGGCTTCATCGCCAGAACGATTACGGACGCTTGGCCCAGATGTTTCGCGGTTTTGTCTGCGCCGTTTCCGGTAACTACGCCGTATTGTTCTTCCAGGTAAGCCAGCCGTTCTGCGCTGCTGCGGTTCAGCATGACGATCTGTCCCGGGGCCGCTACCTGCTTGTGGATTAAGCCGCGCACGATCGCTTCGGCCATGGAACCGGCGCCGTAAAAACAGATCTCCGGCGCCTTTGCGGTGGATTCGTTCAGCATGGTTTCAACCTCCTAAATCTTTACTTCCGGATTTGACCGTTCCCGTGAATGATATATTTGCTTGAAGTGAGCGCGGGTAATCCCATCGGCCCTCGGGCGTGCAGCTTTTGCGTGCTGATTCCGATCTCAGCGCCGAAGCCGAACTCAAAGCCGTCCGTAAAGCGGGTGGAAGCGTTATGGTATACGGCGGCCGCGTCAACTTCCCGCTGGAAGCGGGCGGCGCTCGCGCCGTTTTCCGTCACGATGCATTCGGAGTGCTTCGTGCCGAAACGGGATATATGGGCTAATGCTTCATCCAGATCGTCCACGATCTTCACGTTCAAAATATAATCGTTGTACTCGGTCGCATAGTCTTCTTCGGTTGCCGGTTTGGCCCAGGCGACGAGTTTGCGGGCCGATTCGCAGCCCCGCAGTTCCACGCCCGCTTCCCGGAATTTATCCGCCAGATCCGCCAAGTGGCGATTGGCATAGGAGCGGTGTGCCAGCAGCGTTTCCATCGAGTTGCAAACGGAGGGACGCTGTACCTTGGCGTTCAAAGTGATGGCTTCGGCCATGGCCGGATCGGCCGACTCATCCAGGAACGTGTGGCAGATTCCGGCCCCGGTCTCAATGACCGGAACGGTGGCGTTCTGCACGACGGTCTGAATCAGGGAACTGCCGCCCCGCGGGATAACGACATCCAGCAGCCCGTTTAACTTCAGCATCTCATCGACGGAGGAGCGGTTCGGATCCTCGATCAGCTGGACGGCGTCCTTCGGGACGGAGGTTTCCTCGAGCGTCCGGTGGATGATTTCGACGATTTTCCGGTTGGAGGAGAGGGCGGAGGAGCCTCCGCGCAGCACGACGGCATTGCCGGTTTTCAGGCAAAGGCCGACCGCGTCCACCGTGACGTTGGGACGGGCTTCGTAAATGATGCCGATAACGCCGAGCGGCACGCGCTGCTGGACGATGTGCAGGCCGTTCGGGCGGTCGATCGTCGCGAGCACATCGCCCACGGGATCGGGAAGCTCCGCGATTTGCCGCAGCCCTTCGGCGATGCCGGCAATCCGGCTTTCGTTCAGGGCAAGGCGGTCCAGCAGCGATTCGGATGTGCCGTTTTTCCGGCCGCGTTCCAGGTCTTCGCCATTCGCGGCGATAATTTCGGCGGCCCGCTCCTCCAGCGCCTTGGCCGCGGCGAGCAAGGCCTCATTTTTGGCTTCCGTGCTCAGACCGCCCAGGATGGCGGTCGTTTTGCCGGCTAACGCCGCTTTTTCTCTTACTTCACTCATGGTTTAACCTCCTTCATGGATATCGAGTATTTAAGATTTTAAGGAAATCCATTCGTCCCGATGAATGACCTCCAGACGGTGGACTTCGTTTAAACGTTTCATCACTTCCGTGCTGGGCAAGCCAAGAACGTCCCGGAGCTGGCCGGCGTCGTAGTTGACGATGCCCCTCCCCAGCACTTCCCCCTGATCGTTCAGCACTTCCACCACGTCGCCGGCTTGAAAATGGCCCTCAGCCCCGCGCACGCCGACGGGAAGCAAGCTGCGCCCGCCATGGATGAGCGCCTCCTCGGCCCCCGCGTCGACGGTCAAAGCGCCGATCGGGGTGGATATAAAGCCAAGCCATTGTTTTTTTCGCGGCAGGGCGGAGCTGTGCGTCTCAAAATAAGTTCCCCGGCCGCGGCCTTCCAGCGTTTGCCGAAGATCCCCGGGGCGGCCGGCTTTGCCGACGAAGACGGGGATGCCGCCGCGCGAGGCGATTTTGGCCGCGTCGATCTTGGAGCGCATGCCGCCCGTCCCTACGCTGGAGCCCGCCCCGCCGGCGATGGCGTACAGCTCCTTGTTGATTTCCGCGACCCGGTCGATCCGGACGGCCGCGGGGTCGATGCGCGGGTCGGCGGTGTATAATCCGTCGGTATCGGTCAGGATAATGAGCTGATCGGCTTTGATCAGATTGGCGACCAGCGCGGACAATGTATCGTTATCCCCGAATTTCAATTCATCGACCGAGACGGTGTCATTTTCATTGATAATCGGGAGGATACCCCGGCTCAGCAGCTCTTCCAACGCCATGCTGGCGTTGCCCATCCGGCTCCGGTTTTGGAAATCGGAGCGGGTGAGGAGGATTTGCGCCGCGGAAATTCCGTGCTCGGCCAGTTCCTCGCGGTAGGTTTGCATAAGCAGCGCCTGCCCGACGGCGGCGGCGGCTTGTTTTTCATGAAGCAGTTTGGGCCGCTCCGGATACCCGATTTCCCGGAAGCCAGCGGCTACGGCGCCGGAGGATACGAGCAGAACCCGGGTATCCGCCGACCGCAAAGCGGCGAGCTCGAAGGCGAAATAGCGGATCGCTTCCCGGTTTAACCCGCCCTCCGGGGAGGTTAGCGAGCTGCTTCCGATTTTTACGACAATGCGGCGTTGCATGGAGACCACTCCTTATGAAATAAATCATAGCTTAGACTACAGGTAAAACAAAAAAACTCCCGCCTTTGCTTGCAAAGGACGAAAGTTTCACTTCCGCGGTACCACCTTTATTGATGATTCATCATCCGACTTGGGTTGCCCGGTAACAGGGGCGCTGTCCGGTTTGTGGCCGGCCGTTCGGGGATAGGGTTCAAAGCGGGCGGGCCGCAAATTCTCACAGCCGAAGGAATCTGCTCTCTGGGGGCCGCACCGGTCTCTTACTGGTCCCGTCATTACGTTTAATATCAAAATATGGTGCTTATTTGTTTGAATTACTGATAGGATACCACGCGAATCCGGCCTTTGCAAAAGAAAATGACCGCACCGGCTCAAAAGAGGCCGAGCTTGCCGATCCGATGGACGGCTTCCGAAAGCCGCGCTTCTTCGGTGAGCAATCCGAGCCGTACATATCCTTCGCCATACTTGCCAAAACCAATGCCGGGCGCCACCGCGACTTTGGCCCGCTCCAACAGCAGCTTGGCGAAATCGGCCGAATCCAGGCCCTTCGGCACCGGAAGCCAGGTGAAGAAGGAGCCGGACGGTTTGCGGGCTTCCCAGCCGATCTCGGCCAGAGCTGTAAACAAGGCGTTTCTTCTGGACTCGTAGACGGACACCAAATCGGCCACACATTGCTGCGAGTCGGTCAAGGCGACTTTGGCCGCTTCCTGGATAGCGCCGAACAGGCTGACATAAATGTGATCTTGGAGCAGGTTGATTAAGGAGACGATCTCCTTATTGCCAAGGGCGAATCCGACGCGCCAGCCGGCCATATTATAGGTTTTGGACAAGGTGTAGTACTCAACGCCGACTTCTTTGGCGCCTTCCGCTTGCAGGAAGCTTACGGGACGCTGCCCGTCAAAACCGATGGCGCCGTAAGCGAAGTCGCTGGCGACAACGATGCCGTGGGCGGCGGCGAATTTCACGGTGTCCTCATAAAAGGACAGCGGAGCCGTGGCGGCCGTCGGATTGTTCGGATAATTCAGGAACATCAGCTTGGCCCGCTCTTTATCCCGCGCCGGGATGGCGTTGTAGTCGGGAAGAAAAGCGTTCTCCTCTCTGAGGGGCATGAACGACATTTCCGCGCCGGCCAGCGCGGTGCCCGACCAATAGTCCGGATAGCCCGGATCGGGCACCAGGCACAGGTCGCCCGGATTCAGTAAAATTTGGCTGATCTGAACGAGCCCGGTTTTGCCGCCGAACAGGATGGCGACCTCGGTTTCCGGGTCCAGGTTAACGCCGTAATCTTCGCGGTATCGCTGGGCCGCGGCTTCTTTCAGAAAATGAAAGCCTCGAAAGGGGGAGTATTTGTGATACTGGGGGTTGGCGACGGCGGCCTGCGCGGCGCGGACGATATGCTCCGGGGTAGGGCGATCCGGGTTGCCCTGTCCGAGATTAATGACGTCATGTCCCGCGGCGATCTCCCGGTTTACGCTGGTGACCAGCGAGGCGAAGAACTGCTTGGGCAGTTTATTCATGATGTCGGCCGGCCGGATCGAAAAAGAAGCGGCCCCCGGGTTAGGTTGATTTGATTTCATGGCTCACACTCTCCGGTCTATGAGAAACGCGATTTTTTGACTCAGCGTCACTTCAAAAATAATATGTTTTAATTTAACACGATTTAACCTAGCTGCATAGATGGAATTTCAGGTGTGAAAGCCTTGCGCGTCTCTTTCCGCCAGATTATGATGGGAGTCAAGTATAGTCGGCCGCCCGCAGGTTGCCGCCCGATAAGAAAGGAAGGTTAGATAACCATGAGCAACAATACAAAGGCATGGAACGTGGCATTGATTCAATGTGATATCGTCCTTGGACAGCCCGCGCTAAACCGTGAAAGAATGGAAGCGAGGATGAAACAGGCGGCAACCGCTCCGGATAAGCCGGATGTGATCGTCCTGCCGGAAATGTGGAACACCGGCTACGACCTGAACCGTATCGGGAGTCTCGCCGACTGCGAAGGGAAAGAGTCCAGAGACTGGCTTTCTTCCTTTGCCCGCAGGTATGGCGTTCACGTTGTCGCAGGTTCGATCGCGGAAAAAAGAGGAGACCGGGTGTATAACACCATGGTTGTTTTCGATCGGGACGGAAACGAGGTCGCCGCGTATTCCAAAATCCATCTGTTTCGGTTGATGGAGGAGGAGAAGCATCTCACTCCGGGCGATCGCGCCGTCACGTTTACGCTGGACGGCATCCGCTCCGGAGCTTCGATTTGTTACGATATCCGGTTTCCGGAGCTTGCGCGCACGTTGTCCTTAAACGGAACCGAAGTGCTGTTCGTCCCGGCGGAGTGGCCGCATCCCCGTCTCCATCATTGGCGTACGCTGCTCATGGCCAGGGCGATCGAAAACCAGATGTACGTCATCGCTTGCAACCGGACGGGAAGCGGCGGCCGCGACGTATTCTTCGGGCACTCCCTGATCATCGACCCTTGGGGAGAAATCGTGGCCGAGGGCGGGGAAGAGGAAGAGATCGTTACCGGACGGGTTGACCTGGGTCTCCCCGCCGAGGTTCGCGGGCGGATTCCGGTCTTCAGCGACCGCCGCCCAAAGCTTTACGAGCTATAGCGTTCCGCCAGCGTGGTTTTGAAGGTATCTATGAAGGCTTCGGCGGCCTTGGACAGGTACCTTCCTTTGCGGTAGGCGATAACCAGCGTGCGGCTCGGCGAGGAGGCTAGCGGAACGTAGACCGGAATCAGTTCGCTCCGTTTGGCCCGGGCGATAAATCTGGGCACCAGGGTGATTCCCATTCCGGCCGCGACTAAAGACTGTACGGTCTCGATATTGTTGCTCTCAAATACGACGTTCGGTTCAAAGCCGGCGCTCTTGCACAAGTCAATGGTGATCTTGCGGAAACCCTGGCCTTTTTTGAGGACGATAAACGGCTCTTCCTTAAGCTCCGCGAGCGAAATGCCGCCCGCTTGGTGTTCGAGTGCGGCCAGCCGGTGATCGGGCGGGACGGCCAGATCGATCATCTCTTCGCCGATCGCCTCATACGTCAGCGTCGGCTCCTGCAGCGGAAGCGAAAGCAGGCTAAGGTCGGTTCCGCCGCCGGCGGTCAGTTTTTCCAGATTCAGCGACGTGTCCTCCAGAAGGTTTACCTGGATATCCGGGTAGGCCGCCTTAAAGGCCGGGAGCACATATGGGAGCAAATGCGAGCCGGTAATAGGCATGCTTCCGATGACGACGCGCCCCGCCCGCAGTTGGGAGATGTCGTCCATCTCCTGGCGAAGCTGCTCCACGGCGTCCATGATTTTGCGGGCGTGCTCAATAAAACTCGCTCCCGCGTGCGTAAGCTCAACGGTGCTTGTGTTCCGTTGAAACAGCTTGACGCCCAGCTCTTGTTCCAGCTTGGACAGCTGCTGGCTTAAGGAAGGCTGGGCAATATGCAGTTTGTCCGCCGCTCTGGAGAAGTTACGTTCCTCGGCAATTTGCAGCGTATATTGTAGTTGTCGAAGCTCCATCGTATCACCTCTGTGCATGTTTTCTTATAAGCCAAACCTATTAATATTATATGCTATTATAGGTTTGGAATGTTGCAGTTTTCAATGTATAATAATAGAAAAAGTTGTAGTGGAGGTTTGGCTTTTGAAAAAAGTTTGGAAAGAAATTCAGGGATGGGGAATTTCCATCATCATCGGATTTGTACTTAGTATGATTATCGGCATATTCGTGATTCAACCCTACAGAGTGGACGGCCATTCAATGGAACCGACACTGAATGATAACCAGCGGATTTACGCATGGAAGTTCGTACATTCTTTCGACAAGCTGCCGAAGTACGGCGATATCGTCATTATCGACAGCCGGGTAGACCGTGAGAGGTCGTTCCTGGATGACGTAAAGGAACATCCGTTGATCCGTTTGCTTTCGGGCGCCGAAGAACAGGAGATTTTTTATGTGAAACGGGTGATCGGTCTGCCGGGCGATACGATTGAAATCAAGGATGGACAAGTGTACCGTAACGGGGAGGGTCTTCATGAACCTTACATCAAGGAAGCGATGAACGGCGGAACGAACCAGTCCTGGGAAATTCCGGAGGGCCATGTGTTTGTGATGGGCGATAATCGCAACAACAGCAATGACAGCAGAAGTATCGGCCCCGTACCTCAGGACCACGTGATGGGGATTGACTCTTTCTGATTAATTTTCGCATCTGGCTAAAGGAGAGAAGAGAATGACGGATGTCTGGGAAACCTGTCCCCAATGCAAATCTGACCAGGTTGTTACGCGGGGCAAGCTTTTTTATTTTTACCTCTGGTTTGCGGCCGGCGGCTGCCTGATGTGGCTTGGACTACTGTTTTACTGGCCTCTGGTGGTTGCGGGCTTTGTTCCGATTGTGATTTCCTTGTTCAGCTTTATGAAGGGGAAAGTTAACCGATGCACGGCCTGCGGTCATAAATGGAAGCCTTAGAGCTGCCCTCGCCTTATCCGACAGATCAAGCGATTGATCTGTTTTTTTATTGCTTCGGTTTAAGTTCGTGCTTCAAAAAAAAGCACCCGCTTGGCGGATGCGAAAGTATATTTTAACTGCGTCTTCGAAAAAAATGATAATGGATTAGCCGCTATAGGTTATCGTCTATACCAACCCGTTATTTGCCTCATAAGATGTGGTGTAATAAAAATTAAGTCCTGGGAGGGAAAATAATGAGCGGTTACGATGGGAAAAACTTCATTTTTACATCTACGGCTACAATCTTGGTTCTCTACATTTTGCTTGTTATTGTACTGAGAACATTCTAAAGCGAAGAAAATCAGAAAAATATTGGGTGCGTCCTAAGTATACAACAGAGTAATTACGAGCAACTCGTAAAGAACAAGCGTCAGGATGAGTTCATCCGAGTTGTAGAAAGGGCCCCCAAAGAACGCCCGTTGCCCGCCGTAGTTAGGTACGGCCAAATGTAGCAAGCCTTTGTTGCAGTTTACGATTCGACCGACAAACGTTTGACCGTCCAAGGTTACAATACGTACGGTACGATTGGCGTAGTGGCTGCAAATGTGATGCATTTTGTTTCTGATCGCTGTCAAATTCTGCGCAAGATCCTGGTCCGCCTGATACAGGACGATCTGCTGTTGACCTCCAAGCTGAAGACTCATGGAACGGATTCCTCCTTAATTGAGATGTTGTTATACTATGCGAATTAGGAACTCCTGGTTCATATTCAAGTGACCTGGACAGTGAGGCCTCTCACTGTCTTTTTTGCTTTGTCTATAGGTAATTCCTATGGACATTATAGATATTATATCTTGGAACAATCAGTTGCGAGATGCTATATTGTATTCAACAGACGAGAGAGGCGGCTCGCGCTGAGCTGCTTTTTAAGTCGCATGTTCGAATTTACGCTATGGGGTGAATTTCAATGACCAGCAAAAAGACAATGTATGAGAAGATTTGGGACAATCACGTAATCTACCAGGAAGAGGGCAAACCTAGCATTCTGTACATTGACCTGCATCTCGTGCACGAGGTAACCTCCCCGCAGGCCTTTGAAGGCCTGCGTCTCAGCGGGCGCAAAGTTCGCCGTCCGGATCTGACTTTCGCGACGATGGATCATAACGTGCCGACGAAGGACCGTTATAACATTTCGGATCCGATTTCCAAACAGCAAATCGACACACTGTCCAAAAACTGCCGCGATTTCGGCGTGACACTGTACGACTTGGATACGATCGATCAAGGTGTCGTTCACGTCATGGGGCCGGAGCTCGGCCTGACGCATCCGGGCAAGACGATTGTGTGCGGCGACAGCCATACCTCCACTCACGGCGCGTTTGGCGCGCTCGCCTTCGGGATCGGAACGAGCGAAGTGGAGCATGTGCTGGCCACGCAATGTTTGCAGCAAGCGAAAGCGAAGACGCTGGAAGTTCGTTTTGTCGGCAAAAGAAAACAGGGCGTCACCGCGAAGGATATGATCCTCGGCGTTATCGCCAAGTACGGGACGGACTTTGCCACAGGCTACGTCATCGAATATACGGGCGAAGCGATCCGCGAGCTGTCCATGGAAGAGCGCATGACCGTCTGCAACATGTCGATTGAAGCCGGGGCCAGAGCCGGGCTGATCGCGCCGGACGAGACGACGTTCAACTACCTGCGCGGACGGGAGCATGTGCCTCAAGGCGCCGACTACGACCGTGCCGTACAAGAGTGGAAGCAACTGACGACCGATGAAGGCGCGACGTTCGACCGCGTCGTCGAGTTCGATGTCGATTCCCTTATTCCTCAGGTGACTTGGGGAACGAGTCCGGGGATGGGCACCAGCATTACGGACCGCGTGCCGAATCCTGTGGATTTCGCCAGTGACAACGAGCGCAAGGCGGCGGAAAAAGCTTTGGAATATATGGGTCTCACACCGGGAACTCCAATGACCGATATCGCAATCGACTATGTGTTTATCGGTTCCTGCACGAACGGACGGATCGAGGACCTGCGTGCGGCGGCCCAAATCGCCAAAGGCTACAAAGTCTCCGAGAAAGTGACGGCCATCGTCGTCCCCGGATCGGGCCGCGTCAAGATTCAGGCCGAGAAGGAAGGGCTTGACAAAGTGTTTATCGAAGCCGGTTTTGAATGGCGGGATGCCGGATGCAGTATGTGCCTGGCGATGAACCCGGACGTGCTCCAGCCGGGACAGCGCTGCGCATCGACGTCGAACCGCAACTTCGAAGGCCGTCAAGGCCGTGGCGGCAGAACCCATCTCGTATCGCCGGCCATGGCGGCAGCGGCAGCGATTAAAGGCCGTTTCGTCGACGTGCGCGAGTGGAACGTAAAGAGCGAAGAAGCTGTGGGCTAATCAAGCGGAAGAGAGGGGAAACAACCATGGAAGCTTTCAAAAAAATCACGGGTATCGTCGGCCCGGTCGACCGGGTTAACGTCGATACCGATGCAATTATACCGAAACAATTTCTTAAACGGATCGAACGTACCGGGTTTGGCCAGTTTCTATTCTATGAGTGGCGCTTCGATACGGAAGGCAACGTAAACCCGGAATTCGAACTCAACAAGCCGCGCTATCAAGGGGCTTCGGTCCTGATTTCCCGCGTCAACTTCGGCTGCGGCTCCTCGCGGGAGCATGCGCCTTGGGCGATTCTGGATTACGGCTTTCGCTGCGTGATCGCGCCGTCATTTGCCGATATTTTCTATAATAACTGCTTTAAGAACGGCATACTGCCGATCAAGCTGTCCGAGGAGCAGGTTGAGGAATTGTTCCAGCGGACGGCCACGTATGAGGGTTATCAATTGACGGTGGATCTGGAAGAAAAGAAGGTTACCGACAACTATGGCCTGAACATCGATTTTGATCTTGACGAGCATCGCCGGCAATTCCTGCTCCAAGGTTTGGACGATATCGGACTTACGCTGCAGCATGAGGATCTGATCGCCGCTTACGAGAAAAAGAGATTCGCTTAATCGCACCGCTACAAGGCCGCCGCAGGATTCGATAGAATCCCCGGCGGTTTTTGTCTTTCCATGAAAATATAAGTCTATTAGCGGAGCTGATTTTCTGGTATTATGGAAGCAATTAGAAATCCAGGGAAGACAACGGGATGCCTGAAACGTATGCGGCGAAGGTAGAGAGAGGGTTCCGATCTTCGGACGATATGCGTGCATCCGGCAAATAAGGAGAATGAAAGGGATTTTACAATGAAAAAAATCGGGTTTCTCTTGGTCTTTGCGTTTTTCCTGCTGATGCTCCCCTCAGTGAGCATGGCCGCCCAGGGGGGGACGCATATCTACCTGGACGGGGCCGAACTTGAGCAGCCTGCCGATGCCCAGGCCGGGAGCGTGAAAGGCAGCGTCATGGTTCCGCTTCGCGTCATTATTGAAAACCTCGGATATGAGGTGGATTGGGACAAAAAAACCGGCCTTGTGGCCATCCGGCAGGGGAAGCGAAGCTTGCAGTTAACGGTCGGAAGCACCAAAGCCGTCGTGGACGGGAAGGCGATCGAATTATCCGCCGCTCCGGTGGTTCAAGGCGGTTCGACCATGGTCCCTCTTCGCTTTGTGGGAGAGCAGACCGGGCTGAAGGTCAGTTGGAACAACGATAGCAAGTCCGCCTATCTCTATAGTCCGGACGGGGGAGAATCCGTGGGGATTGTTCCCGGACGCACCAGTTCCTCTCCCGAAGAAGAAGCGGCCGGAGACGGAACGTTGACCCCTGTAACCGGAGGCGGCGAACAAACCGATAAATCGACATACATACCGGAATCCCCTCCCGCAAAAGAAGGAGCGACGGTTGATCTTAACGGTATCGGCTTCGGCGAGAATCGGCTGATGATCGCGGTCTCCGACGCGGTGCAGCCGAAGGTGTTCACCATGAGCGGACCCGACAGGCTGGTTGTGGACATTCCGAACGTTGTTTTCTCCGAAGGCTTCAAACAACAGCACCCGCTGAGCGATTCGCTGCAGGGTGAACTGCCCGTAACGGACTACCCGGATGTGTCCAAGATCCGTTACTCCATGTTCGACAACAGCACCTCAACCATACGGATCGTCGTCGACCTGAATAAAGAGGTGCAATATCAGGTTAATAATGAGGGAGACGGATTGCTCGTTGTGGATCTGGCCGCCTCGTCCACCGTTCCCGTCGTTCCGCCGGTGTACAGCGGCAAACCGCTCGTGGTTATTGATCCGGGGCATGGAGGCAAGCAGCCTGGAGCAACCAGTATTACGAATAAGAACGAGAAGGACTTCACGCTTGCTTTGGCTTTAAAAGTGGAGGCTCTGCTGCAGCAGGAATCCGGACTGGATGTCTTAATGACGCGGACCACCGACGTCACCCTGTCCCTGGAAGACCGGGCGAAATTGGCGAACGACAACCAGGCTGCGGTATTTGTATCCATCCATGGCAACAGCTTCGACGGGAAGTCGAGCCCAACGGGAAGCGAAACCTATTATTCCCGGGATGAGAGCCTTCCGCTTGCCAACGTGATGCATAAACATCTGGTTGAAGGAACGGGGCTGCCGGACCGTAAAGTCCGCAAGAAGAGTCTGCATGTGACCCGGGAGACGAAAATGCCCGCGGTTCTGCTGGAAGTGGGTTATCTGAGGCATACAACCGACGAGGCTCTGATGTATTCGGAGGATTTCCAGCAACGTGTGGCCGAGAGCATCGTGGCCGGAATCAAGGAGTATCTGGGACAGTAATGGTAAAATGATATTGGTTTCAGTTATTGAATAGGGGGTCGTACCATGAAAAAAATAGGATTGTCAGCCATGCTGCTGCTGGTGCTGGTTGTGTCGGCCTGCGGGCAAAAGCCCGAGACCGAGCCGAATGCGGCGGAATCGCCGCAAACGGGCGTCACCGCCCCGGGGACGGTGAGTCCGGTAACGGGAAGCGGCGGTGCCCAGGAGGAACCGGGCGACCAGGGAACAGGCAAGCAGCTAGAGGAAACGCCTAAAGCGCTGACTCAGAAGATCAAGGTTTATTATACCGACGATGAGTTGATGGAACTAAAAACGGTCGAGAAAGAAATCGGGTATACGGAGGAGTCCCAAAAGTACAACGAGGCGTTCAAAGCGCTGCAGACCCCGGATGACGGGATGATTTCGCTATGGGATAAAATCACTTTAAACTCGGTCCGGTTTTCGAAAGGCAAGATTACGCTGGATGTTACCATTCCGGACGAAGCACGCCTCGGAGCCGGCGGCGAATCGTTGGCGATCGACGCGCTAAAGCAAACCTTCTTCCAATTTGACGAGGTGAAGGAACTGGAGTTGACCATCGACGGGGAACAGCAGGAATCCATGATGGGACATGTTGAGCTGGAGCACCCGTTCAAGAAGTAATCGGACTATAGACAGTCGTGCCCTGGAGAGAGCTCCGGGGCTCTCTTTTTTTGGTAAGAAAAATAGCATAATTACGCAACTTTTGAGGATTATGGGCGTCTAATATGTCGTCTGGTGGTAGCCGGGATTTTCGCTTTAAACCTGGCGGTCAGAAGGCAAAATTTTAGGATGGTAGGGGTGACGGATGAAAAAAATTGGTTTTTCGGTGTTTATGTTTTTGGCAATGATCTTATTTGTATTTCCGCAAGCGGGACAAGCCGCCGGAGGAAGCACCGGCATTTATCTGGACGGTAAAGAGCTGGAGCTGACCAAGAACGGGCAAGTCCAAAATGTGAATGGAAATGTGATGATACCCATTCGTGTCGTCGTGGAGGAGCTGGGTTTTGACGTCAACTGGGATAAAAAGACGCGCACGGTAACCATACAGCAGTCCGGTACAGAATTGAAATTGGTCGTGGATCAGAGCACGGCCACAGTGAACGGTTCGAAGGTCAAATTGTCCGCGGCCCCTAAATTAGTAAGCGATACTACCCTGGTCCCATTGCGTTTCGTCGGGGAACAAATGGGACTCAAGGTCAGTTGGGACAACGCTAAAAAGGCGGCCTATCTCATTACTCCGAATTCCGGAAGTGGAAATGGAGCCGGTTCCGGTGAAAATACGAGCGGTAACGAAGGCGGGCAGACGGGGGAAGTCCCCGTTCCGAATACCGAGTTGGCGAATGTCGGCGGGATCAGCTTCAGCGAAAACAGACTGATGGTTGCCGTGGACAAAAATGTCCAGCCGACGATTTTTAAAATGAGTGATCCGGATCGCATCGTCATCGATTTGCCGAATACCCGGTTTGCGGATACATTTTCGACCGGGCAAATGCTGGATGCCACCCAGAACGGCTATATTGACGTTACGGAGTATCCGGACGTTTCCAAGGTCAGGTATGCGTTGTTCAACGACGATCCATCGACCATCCGCATTGTTTTGGATATGAACCAGGACAAGAACTATGAATTGATTAACAACAATGACGGATTGATCATTGTGGATTTGAATGTGGATGATTCAACGGGGAATCTGCCCGGCGATGACGGGAAGAAGCTGGTCGTTATCGATGCGGGGCATGGGGGCAAGGACCCGGGGGCGATCGGCGTGACCAAGAAGAAGGAGAAGGATTTCAACCTCGCCGTTGCTTTGAAGGTAGAAGAGCTGCTGAAGCAGGAAACCGAGATTGACTTTGTTTTGACCCGCAGCAGCGACACCTATCCGACACTCCAAGATCGCGTCAAAATCGCGAATGACCTTAACGCCGATCTGTTTATATCCATCCATGCCAATTCGGGCAGCGCTAAGGCCAGCGGGGTGGAGACCTATTATACCCGCTCCGAAAGCCTGGCTTTGGCCAATGTGATGCATAAGTATCTCGTCGAGTCATCCGGACTTAGCGACCGCGGTGTGCGCGCCAAGAGTCTGCACGTCACGCGCGAAACGAAAATGCCGGCTGTTCTGCTGGAATGCGGATATCTCAGCAATAATAATGACAATGCCGTTCTGTTTACGGAAGAATTCCAGGATAGGGTCGCTGCCGGTATCGTGGACGGAATCAAGGAATACGTCGGCTTACACTAATACTACCCGGTAATGAAGGAGGCAACGGCGATGAACACAAAACGATGGACACAACTAGGAATGATCGTTCTCCTGCTTGCATGGAGCACCGGGTGCGGGCAAAAGCCGCAAGCGGCACCCGACGAAAAACCTGGGACGGAGACCCGGCAAGCGGCTTTGAACGAAGCTCCGCAGGATGCTTCCGAAAGCCCGGAGCAGCCGGTGGAACCTCCAAAGGTGAATTCCTCCGGACAAGCGCAGGCCGATTCTGCAGAAAAACAGCGAATCGAGGCCTACTATACGGATGATCAAATGCTCGAATTGAAAACGGTAACCGCCGAAATCACTTATAAAAAGGAACAGGATAAATACTTGGCCGCTCTTCAAACTTTGAAGTCCAGCGGCCAATCCGATATGTTTGCGTTGTGGGAGAAGGCGGAATTCCGTTCGGCGAATTTAAAAGATGGCGTTCTGACCGTCGATATCCATTTACCCGATGAAGCCCGGTTGGGGGCTGGCGGAGAAGCGCTTGCATTGGAGGCGTTGAAACGCACGGTTTTCCAGTTTAAGGAGATTGAGGCTGTCGACCTGCTGGTGGATGGCGATCCGGTTGAAACTTTAATGGGGCACGAGGAACTCGAACATCCGATTCCAAGAAATTAGTCGCTTTTTAAAGGAACCGGAGGGTAGATTGTCGAACTTGGATATGCAGAACTATTTTAAAGGGGAGAATGCAATGTCATCTTATAAACGTACTTTTAGACGCAGCACGAAGAAGGCAGTATCCGCCATGCTTGTAACGGCGATGTGCCTTGGCGGTGCGGGCGCCGTATTTGCGGAGGAAACACCGGCGACCAAAACTTCGCAGTCGACAGCCGCCTCTTTGATTTTCAGTGATGTGACCAATGGATTCTGGGCTGAGAAGCATATAAATAAGCTGGCCGCGCAAGGGATCATCCTCGGGGATGCAGGGAAATTCCGGCCAAGCGACAGCGTAACGCAGCAGGAAGCGATCACGATGGCCATCCGCTTTATGAACCTGGAGTCCAAACTGGGCGCGGGCAGCGGGGCGCCGGCCGAGCTTAAGGTTAGCGGCTATTTCAAGCCTTATCTGGAATTGGCCGTTGAGAAGAAGCTGATTGATAAAGCGGAAGAAGTGAAAGCGACCGGCGCTAAGGAATCCTGGGGCGAGAAGAAAGCTTCGCGCGAGTGGATTGCCAAGTTGATCGTTCGCGCTCTGGGACGTGACGCCGAGGCGAAGGCAGCGGCAGGAGCCTCCACGGGCTTTACGGATCAATCCAGCATTTCCGCCGAGGCCCGCGGGTATGTGAATGTCGCCGTTCAGCTCGATCTGACCAAAGGGATCGCGGGCAACAAGTTCGACCCGCAAGGCAAAGTGACGCGGGCGCAATTGGCGACGTTTTTCAGCCGGGGCGGCGAATATGTCACGCCGGGTTATGAGAATGTATACGAAGGTATCGTGACCGAACTGACGGACAATAAGCTGACCTTGTATGCGGACGGGAAATTGAAGAGCTTTAAGCTGGATAACCGTTCCATCTATTTTACCAAGGATTCCGAAACCAAAGTCACCAAGAGTGAGATTAAGCCGTACACAAAGGTGCTGGCAGTGGATAAGGCGGGGGCCGCGGCATACATAGAGGTGCGCGATCCGAAGCAACAGTTGGAGCAAACCGAAGGAACCTTGCTGCGTGCTTTGACGGACAGAAAAAAGCTTTTGATGCTGGTTAACAACGATTCCATGGACATTACTTATGACAATACAACGACCTTTTTGGATCAAAACGGCAATAAAATCAATCCGGAGAACCTGACGAATGACAGTACGGTCGTGGTGCAGCGCGAGACATTTACGTCCGAGAAAAAGCCGGTCATCGTCCAGGTGAAGTCGGCGATCCTCAGCAAATCCGGCAACGGTACGATCGATTCGGTCAGCTTGAAGGAGAAGACGATCAAAATTAAGGACAGTTCCGGGAACGTGGAAACCTTTAAATATGACGCTGACTCCGTGATGGTCTATCAAAATCAGCTGTTGAAGGATGCCGACGAGATTCAAACCGGCGCTTCGGTCAAATACACGGTCGAAAACAGTGTGCTGACCCGGCTCGAAATTACGCAAGGAATAGAGCGGACGGTCAAAGGAACGCTGTTAAGCGTGGAAGGCAATAAACTGCTCAGCTACACAAATTCCTCCGGCGTCGCGGAAATCAAGTCGCTTGCGGACAAGCCGACGATCATTATCAGCGGTATTGCCGAGCCGACGCTAAATGATCTCATTGCCGATGTGGACGGTGGGGACAAGGTCGAACTTACCATCAATGCCGACGATCGAATCACAAAGATCGCGGTAACCGGACGCGAATCGGATCAGCTTACGGGCGTTACCATTATCAATTACGATTCGAAGCTCAAAACGTTAACCGTAATGGATTCGGCCGAGAAGCCTTACGTGTTCGTAATCGATGCGAAAACCAAATACGATTACAACTCCAAGGAGCCGTCCCTGGCGGGATTGGAGTCCTTGCTGGAAAAAGGGCGGAAGATAAATATCCACCATATCGGCTCCAGAGCGATTTCCGTTCAGGTTATGTATAAGTACGAGGGGACTTTTGTGTCCATCAATACGAACACCAAGAAAGTCACGATCCTGAAAGCGGACGGCAAGTCAATCGAAATTCCTTATCAAGGAGTGGAGCCAACGATCGAACTGTACGGAAAAACAAAACCGACGCTAGGGGATATCAAATCCGGGGATCCGGTGGCTGCCGTTCTTTCCGGAAACCAGGATGCGCTGCAAACGCTGGCGGTCAAAAAATCAGTTCAATTCGAAGTTCAGTCGGTCAATACGTCCAACAGCCGAATCCGGGTGGTGGCCGATGGCATCTCCGACGATTTATATGTCGATCAAGCCAAGCTTCTGGGGGAAAACGGATCAGCGATTCGCGTGGCGGATCTTCAGCCGGGACAAACCGTCAACGTGGAATTTACGGGCCGTACCGTCACCACCCTGCAAGTGATTAAGCTGACGCTCGGAAAGATTGCCAGCATTGACGGCTCGACATTGACGATCAAGTCGTTCACCGGGACTCAGGAATCGTACCCGTTGGCCAACGGAGTGAAGGTCATGCGGGGAACTTCGGTAAGCACGGGCGCTACAGGCTTGACGACCTCCGATCATGTCGAAGTCAGCAAAGGCACCGACGGTTCGCTGATGGTCAAGGTTCTGAAGTCGATGGAGCGGAAAATGTCGCGCTACGATGCGAACAGCAAGGAACTTATCGTGTTCAGAGAAGGGCTTGCCGACAGCAACTACCGCTTCTTCGTGACATCGGAGACATATATTCATCAAGGTGACACGACAATATCCGTGCAATCCCTCAAGGAAAATGATAAAATTGTTCTGTATTTCAATGGCGACAAGCTGATTGAAGTGGAAAAACAATAATCGTTTTCGTGAGAATAACCGTCTTGATACGGGATATTTCCCGGTCAAGGCGGTTTTTAAACGTCCTTGGACGATTTAATTCATTGACCCAGAGGTTGGAATCACCGGCGGTTCGTGATCAAAATTCAGATTTTTAGTTACCTTAAAGGGGGTGGGGAAATGAATGCTGCTGGGGTGCGCCATATCCTGGACACCATCGCCGCAATGTTCCCGGATGCGCATTGCGAGCTTAACCACAGCAACGCTTTTGAACTGACCATCGCCGTGCTGTTGTCGGCGCAGTGCACGGATGCTACGGTCAACAAAGTGACGGTCGACTTGTTCCAAAAATACAAGACGCCCGAAGATTACCTTGCCGTCCCGTTGGAAGAATTGGAGCAGGATATTCGCCGCATCGGGCTGTTCCGCAGCAAGGCCAAGCATATTCAGAATCTGTGCCGTATTTTGGTTGAACAATATAACGGTGAGGTTCCCGGCGAGCATGACAAGCTCGTGACCCTGCCGGGCGTCGGCAGAAAGACGGCGAATGTGGTCGTTTCCAATGCCTTCGGGGTGCCTGCCATCGCGGTGGATACCCATGTGGAGCGGGTAAGCAAAAGGCTGGGTTTGGCCAACTGGAACGACTCCGTACTGGAGGTCGAAAAGAAGCTGATGAAGAAGGTCCCCCGCGAGGAGTGGACGATTACGCACCATCGGCTGATATTTTTCGGGAGATATCATTGCAAAGCCCAGAACCCCAACTGTCCGGTTTGCCCGCTGTTGGATGTTTGCCGGGAGGGCAAAAAACGTATGAAAAAGTCACAATCCAGAAATAATAGAGAAGAGTGACAAAACAAGATTACGATAGTAGAGGATGAGATTCCATGAAGTGTATTTCCGTTTATACCGACAATTTTGAATTATTTTCCGATGTTTTTGAAAAAGTGATCGCGATCGATTTACAGGAAAACGATGAGCGTGAGCTTGAAGGCGTCACCGTCAGCGATTCGGGGGAAGTTCCGAAGCATTACCTGGAGCGCATGTCCGTTAAACCTGAAGTGGTGGTTATGCGTGACCGCGATAAGGGCATTACGATTTTGCAGCATGGCAAAGTGTTCGAAATCCTGATTCCTTCGGAAGCGGATAAAATGGAAAGCGAAGCTTCCGTATAAGTTAAAATAGAAAAACGATGGATGGGGACTTTTTCCCCGCCATCGTTTTTTGTTTTTTCCCGTCCTCCCAATCAAATAGATCAAATTTAAAGAAATGGCCTAAGAGGCTTCCATGTCTTTTTCAGGTAGGGTAAAATGAATGTATTTCAAAAGCAGATCCAGATCCCGACAGAAGGGAAGGACTTCCCGGCTCGTCCCTAGAGGGACAGGGAAGAAGGAGTGAAGAATAGTGGAAACGATTACAGACAGGCATAAGGGCTCCCTGATGAACCGTATAGCCGGATTGGAGACCTGGTTCACGGCCCAGGGAGACCGAATCGCCAGAAATGAACTTTTCGACCTGAAGGAAAAATTCGCCTCCGGCCGATTGACGATCGCCTTCTGCGGCCATTTTTCCGCGGGGAAATCCAGTCTGATCAACACGTTATGCGGGAAAACCGTGCTTCCGGCCGGACCTCTCCCGACGACAGCCAATGTGGCTTCGTTACAAAACGGGGCACCCAAGGCGCTGCTGATTCCGTCCGCGAACAGCGGCGGTCATCCGGTCGAGATTCCGCTAAATCAACTGGCTCCCTATTGCCGGGACGGCACCGCTTATGAACGGGTAGCCTTATGGGACGATATCCCGCTGCTCGGTGAGCACGGCGTGCTGCTGGATACCCCCGGCGTTGATTCCGGCGAAGAATCGCATGCGGCCGCGACGAACTCGGCGCTTCATTTGGCGGATGTCGTATTCTATGTGATGGATTACAATCATGTGCTGTCGGAAAGCAATTTGGGGTTTGCCCGGCGTTTGGTCGACTGGGGAAAACCGCTTTATCTGGTCGTAAACCAGATCGACAAGCACCGCGAGCAGGAACTGAGCTTTGAAACTTACCGAAGGTCGGTGGAACAGGCGTTTGAGCTGTGGGGAATTGCCCCGGCCGGGGTCTTTTATATTTCGCTTAAAGATGCGGAACACCCGGAAAATAGGCTGCCGGGATTGAAGCTGACGATTCGGCGGCTTCTGGAGAAACCTGAGCCGCTGCTGGAGTACAGCGTCTCGAGCTCGCTGCACCATAGTGCCGAGCAATATTTAGAGCGTCGAGAGACAGCGGAGGAAGAGGAACTGGATCGCTGGATTCGTGAAGCCGGAGGCCCAGAGGCTGTGGAAACGATTCAAGGGCAGTTGGCCTTGCTGCAGCAGGAGCAGGAAACTCTGGAAAACCGTACGGACTCGCTGCGAAGCGAGTGGACGAAAGAATTGGAGGGCTTGCTGGACAGCGCTTATCTGATGACCCCCGCTCTCCGGGAGGCGGCCGGGCTTTACCTGGAAAGCTTACAGCCGGGGTTCAAGACCGGGTTAATGTTCCATCGCGATAAAACGAAGCGGGAGCAGCAACGGAGGAGCGGCGATTTCCTTGCGAAGCTGAAGGAACAAACCGACGCCCAGGTTGACTGGCATGTCCGCGACCTGCTGCGGAAATGGGGCCGGAGTTTGGAGCTATGGAATCCGGCGTGGGAGAGCCGGATGGAAGAGGCGCTTCCGAAGGCGGAGGAAGCGTGGATCAGCGGGCCGGCCAGGGAGGGCGCAATGCTGTCCGGCGAGTATACGCTCCGCTATACCGCCGATGTCGCGGCCGGCATTACCGGCCGGTACCGCAGGGCAGCCCTTTCCGTGGCGGAAGGGCTGCTCGAAGCCAACGCGCCGCGGCTTGAGGCGGCGCGGGCGGAGTTGGCCGCGCAGCGCGAGGCGCTGCTGGCGCGGTCGGCCGCCGCGGCGCGCGTCACCGCGCTGCGCGCCGCCGCCCGCGAGCGCGCGGCCGAGCTGCGCGCGCTGCTGGGCGCCCCGCCGTCCCTCCCTCCCGGCCTGCTGCCGGAGGTGAGGGACGTGCGGGCCCAGGCGCTGCCGCCGGCGGAGCCGCGGCAGCCGGAGGCCCCGGCGCATGCGCGGGGCCCTGCGCCGGAGCCCGCCGCCGCGCCCGGCGCGGCAGCGGTGCCGCCGGCCGCGGCCGCAGGCCGGCGGCGGCTCACGGCAGCCGCCGCTGCTCTGGAAGCCGCGGCGGAGGCGCTGGCCCCGTACCCGGCCTTCGGGCCCGGGGCCTCGGAGCTGCGCGCGCGTGCGGCCCACTTGCGCGGCGGTCGCTTTACCGTGGCGCTGTTCGGGGCGTTCAGCGCCGGTAAATCGTCCTTCGCCAACGCGCTGCTGGGGGCGAAGGTGCTGCCGGTCTCGCCGCATCCGACGACGGCGGCGATCAACAGGATTCTGGCTCCGACGGACGGCATCGAGCACGGCCAAGCCGTAATTACATTCAAAAGCAGGGACGCCATGCAGTCCGATTTGGCGTACTCTTTTGAGGCGCTGCAGCTCGGTCCCTGGAAGGAGCGGACGTGGAGAAGCGAAGTTAAGAAGCTCCGCGCGGTGGACGTTCCGCCTTCCGGACGGGCGCACTACAGTTTTTTAAAGGCGGCCGACGAAGGGTGGAACGATCACGCTGAACGTCTGGGGAAGCAAGAGATCGCGGGGATGGCGGATTTTGCTTCGTTCGTGGCGGAAGAGAGCAAGGCCTGCTTTGTGGACGGAATGGATCTTTATTATTCCTGCCCGTTGACGGAACAAGGGATTGTCATTGTGGATACGCCGGGGGCGGACTCGATTCATGCCCGCCACACGGGTGTCACCTTTCAATACATGAAAAACTGCGATGCCTTGATTTATGTGACCTACTATAACCATGCGTTTTCGCGGGCCGACCGCCAGTTTCTGGCCCACCTGGGCAGAGTGAAGGGGAACTTTGCGCTCGATAAGATGTTTTTTGTCGTCAATGCCGCCGATTTGGCCGCTTCTCCGGAAGAGCTGGACGCGGTTGTCGGCCATGTCTCGGACGGTCTAAGGACTGCCGGCATCGATCAGCCGCAGATTTTCGCGGTCTCCAGTTTATCGGCCCAGGCCGCCAAGGAGACCGGGGATGCCGGGCTGCTGCATACCAGCGGATTTTCCCGGTTTGAATCCAGGTTTTTCGATTTTCTGGGCAACGAGCTGGCGGGCCTGGCCGTCCTTTCCGCCAAGCGGGAGTTCGAGGCCTTGGGACAGCTTGCCCGGGAATGGAGCCGGTCTTTGCTGCAGAGCCGGGAAGAGCGGAGGAAGCGGCTTGATGAAATCCGCGAAGACTGCAGCTCCTTCGAGGAGGGACTTCGGCAGTTGGCTGCGCTCAACAGAAGCCCGCTGATCCTGCAAGAAGCCGGAGAACTGCTGTTCCATGTCCGGCAGCGGCTGCGGCTGCTGGCGGGGGATCTGTTCCAGGAGTTTTTTCACCCTTCGCTCCTCCAGGAGGACGGTGGGGATTTCCGGCGTAAATTCGCCGCCTCCTTCCGGGGGTGGTTGGCTCAATTGTCCATGGAACTGGAACGCGAGCTTCAAGCCACCTCGTTAAGACTCGAGCGTATATGTGAAGGCTTGCTGGCGACGGACGCCGCGGAGTGGCGGGACAAGACGGAAAGCGCATTAAGGCATGTTCCGGCACTGTCCGATCCCGAGTCGGGACCGTGGGAAACTCCGGAAATCGCGGAAGGAGTTTTGGAGCATCGATTGAAGGCCGATACTTACGCCTCGTACTTTAAGAATCCGAAGTCCTTTTTTGAGGGCGGAGGGAAGCAGAAGCTGCGCGAGGCTTTGGAGCAGCCGCTGGCGGCCGTGCTTAAGGAAGCCGTGGAATCCGCGGGTAGCGAGCTGGGGAATTTTTACGCCACGGAAACGGCCCGACGCTTTGTCCGGCTTGCGGAGCGCTACAAAACCGAATGGAAAGCCTGGGAATCAGGTTTGGCCGATATGGCGGAGGGGGAAAACCGGGAGCAGGATTGGCATGCCGTTATGACTCGGCTCGATCAACTGCTGGATTCATTTAAGTAAGCGGTTTGGACACGTCTGTGGGCCTGATTGGGCTTATGCTCGGGGGTTATTTGCTCCGATCCGGCGAACTAACGATCTGTCTCTTGGCCGCTTTCAGCAACTATATCGGTAACTTTGGGAACCCCATTAACCGCCCGGGCCAAACGTACAATTCATTGCCGGTCGCCATGGCCTTCTCGGAGCGTATCTTTGAGATTATGGATAAGGAGCCAAGCACAGTTTCGATTTTTGTAACTTCTTGTCGAATTTCCACTATCAGTTTTCATCGCCCTATTGCAATATTGGTCGTAAAATATCAAAATAGAGATAGATTCAAGTCTAAGCAAGGGGGATATAGGAACGCATGTGGGGGGCTCCTCTTTCAGAACGCGCCAAAAGTATCATGCTGCTTGGCGGCGGGGAATTAGGCAAGGAGGTTGTCATTGAGGCACAGCGTCTTGGCCTGAAGACAATCGTGGTTGACCGGTATGAGCATGCGCCGGCGATGGGGGTAGCCCATGAAGCTTACTGTATCGACATGCTGGACGAGCAAGCCTTGAAATCGCTGATTGTCCGCATCGCTCCGGATTTGATCGTTCCCGAAATTGAAGCGATTGCGACCCGTGCGCTCGTCGAGCTGGAGCAGGAAGGATTTCGAGTTATCCCGACGGCGCAGGCGGCTCTGTTGACGATGGACCGGGAAGGCATCCGGCGGCTTGCTGCCGAAGAGCTGGGACTGCCGACCGCGGCCTACCGGTTTGCGAACAGCCTGGAGGAGCTGGAGTCCGCGGTGGCGGAAATCGGCCTGCCGTGCGTCATCAAACCGTTGATGAGCTCCTCCGGCAAAGGTCAGAGCGTTTGCCGGAAGCCGGGCGAGGTGGCCGGCTGTTGGAATGCGGCGCTGGAAGGGGCAAGAGCCAAGCAGATGCGCGTCATCGTTGAAGCTTTCGTCCCGTTTACAAGCGAAATCACCCTGCTGACGGTACGGTCATCGTCCGGGACGCTGTTCTGCCCGCCGATCGGCCATATCCAGCGGGATGGAGATTACGTGGAGTCTTGGCAGCCGCATTTTATGAGCGAAGCGCAGCTGAATGAGGCTCAGTCCATCGCTGCGAAGATCACCGGTGCGCTCGGGGGATTTGGTCTGTTCGGAGTGGAACTGTTCATTACGCCGGATCGTATCGTTTTCAGCGAGGTATCGCCAAGGCCGCATGACACAGGGATGGTCACCATGGTGACGCAGGATTTGTCGGAATTTGCGCTGCATGTCCGCGCGATTCTCGGATTGCCGATTCCTTCGGTGGAGCTTTTAACCCCTGGAGCATCGGCTACCTTGAAATCCGACCGGGAAGGGGAAGACTTCCGGATCGGTGGTATCGAGGAGGCTTTAAGCCTGCCGCGTACGCAAGTTCGTATATTTGGCAAGCCGGATTCCAAGCCCGGCAGACGGATGGCCGTCGCGCTTAGCGCGGCCGAAGATGTTGAAACAGCCCGCAGCCGCGCGAAGCAAGCGGCAAGTTTATTAAAGGTGGTTTGGTCCAATTGAGTATTGAGGTTTGTGCTCCGACTTTGGTAATCCGTAGATGTTGCAGTGAAGATGCCCATCATATGCTTCCTTTGATGCGGCAACTGCGCTATCCGACCACGCCGAGCGTGCTTAAGGAGCGCCTTTCTATGCTGGAGGGACATGAGCAGCTCACAAGTCTTGTCGCCGAGCTGGACGGTGCCGTGGTGGGGACCGTTTTTCTGAGACAGCACCAGACACACGATATGCCAAGACCCGTCACCCGTATTACCGCCCTGGTGGTTGACGAGAAGCACCGGGGAACCGGGATCGGCAAACGTCTTCTGCGGGAAGCCGAAAATTGGGGGAAAGAGCGGGGAAGCTCGCAATTGTTCGTCTCCGTGGCCGGGGAGAACAATTTGTCTTCGAAATCGTTTTACGAATGTACGGGATTTTCCTGCATGGGCTACCGCCTGAGCAAGGAACTGAAATAGTCTAGGAACTAAATCGGAAGCGGCGAGGGGAATTCCCTCGCCGCTTCCGTAGTTTTTAGTGAAGCTTAATCCATAACCAAGACTCGGGCGGCTCAGTGCTCCGGCTTTCTCCGAACCGGGATCCAGATCTCGCTCCGATAGTCGGGGTCCGTGGTGTCCGGGTGTTCGTTCCAAAGGATTTCAGGCCCCTCAACGGCTTCGTAATCTGTGGACGGGAACCATTCGGAATAGATGCGGCCCCAGACACTTTGCAGCACATCCGGAAAAGTCCCGACCGCCTCGAAGACGGCCCAAGTGGAAGCCGGCACCTCCAAGGAAGCCAGGTGCTCCGGTCCCTCCAGTGTTGTGGCGGCGCCGATGTAGTGGTCCAGCTCGCCCTGCTCCTCCATCCGGCCGTCCGAAAAATGAGCGGAAGCGCTTATGATCCCCTGGGGGTTCGTATTGGACAGCCGCTTGAGAAGCTTGATCGTTTCCTCATCCAGACTTGCCGCCATTTCGGCAATTTCCGGATTCACGCCATGAAAAATGAGGTTCACCCTCTTTTTTAAGCCGACGATTCGAAAAGCCTCTTTCTCTACCAACCTGTACTTCATTTCATCTCCTCCTTGAACCGTTAGTTGGAAGGTCATCCGCGGATAAGCCTTCAACAAAGATCCCCGGGCTTTGGCTTCCGAAGGAAGAATGCCGTGCATCGCGTGAAACGCTCTTGCGAACGAATCCGGGGAAGCGTAGCCGTACTTCATGGCCACATCGATAATTTTGGCGTTGGAACTGCCAAGCTCCAGTCCGGCGAGCGTCAATCTCCTTCTGCGGATGTACTCCGAAAGCGGGATCCCCGCCAAAAAGGAAAACATTCGCTTGAAATGATACTCCGAGCATTGGGCCAGCCGGGCCGCCTCCTGGTAATCGATCTCCCCGGTGAGCCGACCCTCGATATACCGCATCGCTTCGTTCATAGATTGAAGTGCATCCATCACGTTGACCTCCCTTGTCTTTAAGATTAATGGAAAAGATGTTGCTCCGCCCGACAATCGGTGCACGGTTTTGTGGGATGACGGGAAACGGTCTGCAAACCGCATACGTCATAAAAAAACCGTTAAGCCCTCCATTGAGACGGTTAACGGTTTTTTTCTCGATTGTTAGTCAGGACATTCAGTTGGCGACGTAGTAAGGATGCTGCTCCAGCGCGGTCGAGGCTCCCTGGCGCACGCAGTAGTTGCGCCGGTAAGTTTCCATTTCACCGCGGAACACGAGCTTCAAGGAAGGACAGGTGGTCAGATCGTCGGGAGTCGTCAGTCCAGCCGACTTATTGAGCAGTTTTACCCCGGCCTTCTGGAATACGCTGCATACGAATTGGGAGCAGAAGTAGGCATTCTCTCCGCCCAGTTCCATATTCAACACAATGCCCAGGATGCCGAGAAAATTGTATTTATACAGATCGCCGTTTTCTTCGAACTGCCGGACATAAGCTCTCATTTTATTGTAAGCTTCCAGGTCGACGGTATAGCTGTACACCGCGCAGGTCGCCCGCTCGAATACCCGGGAACGGGCGTTCTCCTTCACGAAGCCGCCGAACATGGGGAGCAGAGGGTGTTTTCGTCCGAAGCTGTACATTTCCCGGAGCCCTGGGTCAAAAGCGATGGAGGCATGGTTATAGGGAGCTTTTGTATAAAAGCCGATCATTTTCGCAACAACTGTATTAGGATTGCTTAGCAGGATATAGATTTGTTTCTCATTTTTCATATTAGGTTTCAACCGCCATTTAATTATTGGGTATGTAGAAGAAAAAGCAACGCGTTTTCCATTTGATATTAACATGGTACGGGCTTTGGGGGAATAGTGAAACGGACCGGAGGCGGAAATTATACTGGACCAAGGTCGTGGACTCTTCCGCCATCCCTTGCGGGGGCTGGATTTACAAATATCGGGCGATGCGATAAAATCGGGGGGAAATTGGGAGGCACGCCTGAAATGAAGAATAATGAAGAGGATGGTCTTCGATGTACAAATTGATTTTGGCGGATGACGAGGAAGACGTTAGGGAAGGTCTGCTGCAATTGATTGATTGGGAAAGTCTTGGATTTCAGGTCATGGATACCGCGGAGAACGGCAAGGAAGCTGTAGAACTGGTGGACAAGCATTTGCCCGACATCGTGGTAACGGATATCCAGATGCCGTTTATGAACGGCCTTGAGCTTTCCGAATGGATCAGGGAAACGTACCCGGCCATGAAGATTATTATTCTTACCGGTTTTGAGGAGTTCGAGTATGCTCAAAAGGCCATTCGTCTCGGCATCGACGAGTATGTGCTCAAGCCGTTTTCTTCGGCGGAACTCGCCGCGGTGCTCGGAAAGGTCAAGACGCAGATCGATGAGGAGCGAGCGGAAAAAGAAAACGTTCAACTGCTGACCGAGCATTACCGCAAAAATTTGCCGATTCTGCAAAGCCTGTTTCTGTCCAGCCTGGTCTCCCGGCGTCTGCCTAAGGCGGAAATTCATGAAAAAGGCAGGCATTACGATCTGAACCTGGACGGGGAAGGCTACATGATTGCCACACTCCGAATCGATCCGGTCCAACTGCAGGAAGCGGCGGTACGCAAGCCGGGGGGCTCGCTGTCGCTCCGCGAAACCCAGGATACGCAGTTGCAGTTGTTCGCCGTGCTGAATATCGCCTCGGAGCTCGTCGGCAGGGATCAACCGGGTGATAAAGTGTTTATTCACCACGACGAAATCGTCATGCTTCGCGTATTTGACAGCGCTGTCAGTGCGGACGACGAGGGAATCACGGCGCGAATGTTGCAGCTGTTGGAAGAAATCCGCTTTAGTGTGGAACGTTTTTTGAAGTTGACGGTTACTATAGGTGTCGGTTCGATAAGAACCGATGTCGGCGAGGTGTTTGCGTCCTACCAGGAAGCGCAGCGGGCGCTGGATTACCGGCTGATTTTGGGGAGCGGCAAGGTGATCTGGATTCAGGATGTGGAAGCGAGGCAGGTCGTTCCGTTTACGTTCGATGAGGTGAAGGAAAAGGAACTGATCCGCGTTCTTAAAGTCGGCAGCGACGAAGAATTGAAGGAGATGCTGGAGAAACTGTTTAGCGGCCTGCTGGACAGCCGTATCTCATACCAGGATTATCAGGTATATCTCCTGATGATGTTGACGGCGATCATAAAGGCGTCCCAAGAGGTTCATGCGGATATGGACAGTCTGTTCGGGGAAAGCTCGCTGTTTCTGGGGCAGATCTCCAAGCTCAAACATGCAGCCGAGGCGAAGGATTGGTTCACGAAAGTATGCCTAACCCTAAAGCACTCGATAGCCAGCGAGCGGCAAACCAGCTACAACCGGCTGGTCGAGGAAGCCAAAGCCTACATTCAGGCCCATTACGGAGAAAGCGACCTTTCCATCGCCAAAGTATGCAAGCAGCTTCATATTAGTACGGGCTACTTCAGCGGCATTTTCAAAAAAGAGACAAAGACGACTTTCGTCAATTACTTGATGGGAGTCCGAATGGAGGCCGCGCAACATCTGCTGCGAACGACCGATCTTAAATCGTTTGAGATCGCGGAAAAGGTCGGATTCGCCGATCCGAACTATTTCAGCTTTTGCTTCCGGAAGAAATTCGGCATTTCGCCGAAGGAATACCGGAACGGAGTCGGCGGGCTATGAAGTGGACGCGGGCGGTCGCCCGATTGCTCAAGGGCTTCCATTTCAAAAAGATCCAGGTGTTAATCTCGTTCTCGTCGATTACGATTACGATTCTGGCCGTCGTCCTGGTCAGCTTTCTGCTGTTCGACCGTTTTTCCAAAGCGGCGGAAGAGAATGCCTATCTTAATCTCGGCCAAATCATCGAACAGGTCAACTCGAACCTGGAAATGTACGTGAGCGGGATGCAGGACATCTTTCAAGTCGCGCAGGACAAAATGAGCAAAGCTTCCGACATCACGGATGAACCGAAGCTGGAGGAGCAGCTAGAAACGCTAATGGGAACGAGGCAGGACCTCGTGTCCATCGCGCTCTTCACGAAAGAGGGCGAGCTCGTGCGGGGCGTTCCGGCTTATCCGATGCGGCGAAATACCCGGCTGACCGAACAGTTATGGTTCGAATCCGCGCTCCGCCATCCGAAAGAACTGCAGTTTTCGCCGCCGCATATTCAGAATTTGTTTAAGTCCGAATACCGTTGGGTAGTGTCCATGAGCAGGCTTATCAAGTACCGGGATGACTCCCGGGACCAGGAAGGCGTGCTCGTGATGGACATCAATTTTCGAACGATCGATGAATTGAGCCAGCGGGTCAGCCTTGGCAAAAAAGGATATGTTTATATCATCGACAGCGTTGGAAATATCGTCTATCACCCGCAGCAGCAGCTCATTTATGCCGGGTTGAAATATGAAAATATCGAGCCGGTACTCAACTACGCCTTTGGAAGTTATTTGGATGAAACGGAGGGCGAACAGCGGTTGATTACGATTCAAACCGTGAAACCGGCCGGTTGGAAAATCGTCGGGGTCGCCTATGCGGAGGAGTTTCTGACGACGCGAAAGGAGCTTGGCGGCTTTTTATACGGCTTTCTGTTGGCTGCCATCGCGGTGATTTTGGTAATCAATCTGTACGTATCCGCGCGGATTTCGCAGCCGATTCGGCGGCTGGAACGCTCCGTCAAAATGGTGGAAAAGGGAGACTTCGGCACGAGTGTGCATGTCGGCGGGGCGTATGAGGTGGAGCAGCTTTCCAAACGGTTCAACCTCATGCTGCGGCGGATCCGGGAGCTGATGGACCAGATTATACGCGAACAGGAAGCGAAACGGAAAAGCGAACTGGATGTGCTCCAGTCCCAGATCAATCCCCACTTCTTATACAACACACTAAATTCCGTGACCAGAATGGCGGAGCTTGGGCGGACGGAGGAAGTGGTGACGACGATCACGTCGCTGTCCCGGTTTTTCCGCATCAGTCTGAGCAAGGGCGATCATATTATCACGGTTCAGGATGAGCTGGAACATGTCCGGCATTACCTAATTATCCAGACGATCCGGTTCAAAAACAAATTCACCTACGAAATCCAAGCCGATGAAGGAGCACTGGATTGCCTTACCCTGAAGCTGATATTACAGCCGCTGGTTGAGAACGCGATCCACCACGGCATCGAAAAATCGGCTGAAGCCGGATTTATCGGGGTGTACGCCCGGTTCGCCGGGGATCATCTGGAACTGATCGTCAAGGACAACGGGATCGGGATGACAGAGGAAACGCTGAGCAAACTCCGGTCCGGCAACCTGCGAAGCGAGAAAGGCTCCGGCGTCGGCGTGACCAATGTTCAGGAGCGCGTCAGCCTCTATTATGGGGAGCCGTACGGATTGTACTTCGACAGCGAGCCGGAAGAGGGAACGACCGTAACGATCAAGCTGCCGATCGTGAAGCCTGAGAAGCCTGAGAAGCCTGAGAAGCCTGAGAAGCCTGAGAAGCCTGAGAAGCCGGAAAAGTCGGGAAATGGAGGGGAGAACGAATGAAGTTTGGCTTGAATGCGGCAAAGGGCGTATTGCTCGGCTTGCTGCTGCTTCCTTTGTCGGCTTCCTGCGCCCCCGCCGGAAATGGCCCGATGGACGAGCGGCCGCTTATGGTCGACATGATCGTGAAGATGGATCGGGGGGACTACTGGAGCACGGTCAAAATGGGGGCGGAGGTGGCGGCCAAGGAATTTAACGTGAAGCTGAACTTTATCGCCCCGGATAACGAGAACGACTATAAAGACCAAATCCGGCTTATGGAGGAATCCATTGCGCGAAAGCCGGATGCGATCGTGCTGGCCGCCAGCGATTATGAGGCATTGGGTCAGGTTACCGACAGGACCTCTTATTTTAACATTCCGGTCATCTCGATGGATTCGGAGGTGGCTTCAACCAAGGTGAAAACCTATGTCGGCACCAATAATTACGAAGCCGGGCAGAAGGCTGCGCAGCGTTTGGTCGAACTGACCGGGAAAGAGAGCGAAATCGCCATCGTCAACTTTGTGAAGGGCGCGCGAAATGCCGATCAGCGGGAGGAAGGCTTTTTGGATTATGTGGCCCGGTTTCCGGGGATTGCCGTTGTGGACATCCAGTATTGCGGTTCGGACGAGGAGCTTGCCTATCGGCTGACCCGGCGGATTCTGGAGCGGCATCCGGGGCTGGACGGGCTGGTATCCTTGAGCGCCGAGTCTTCCATCGGTGCGGGACGCGCGGTGGTAGAGCTCGGCTACGGCGGCAAAGTGAAGCTAATTGCGTTTGATAATCCGCCGGAGATGCTGGAATTGCTCCAGGAGGAGACCGTCCACGCGATGGTGGTGCAAAATCCGTTCAACAACGGTTATATGGCGGTCAACGCCGCGGTAATGGCGGCCCGGGGCGAACGGCTGGAAGACCGCATTCCGACCGACACCAAGCTGATCGACCTCGATAATATGCTGTGGCCGGAAAATCAAAAGCTGCTGTTCCCTTTTGTGAAATAAGCGTACCGGGAGTATTTTTATGGCGCCCGGGTAAATTACAGGAGAACCCATTTATTTATCCATAGAAAGGGAGGGAGACAGGTGAGTGAAAAAGATATACTGCACACCGGCGCGGTGGATACGACCCGGGTGTTGGAGGATTTGTGGTGCGTCCGGACGCTGATGGTCAATGTCGGCTTCGCAGGCCATCCGGATCGGGGGGACTGGATTTTGGTAGACACGGGGGTGGGGCCTTTCCGGAATGCCCTGGTCGAGGAGGCGGACCGGTTGTTCGGCCGGCCGCCGCAAGCGATCGTGCTGACGCACGGGCACTTCGATCATGTCGGCAATGTGATTGAGCTGGCCGATTTGTGGGGGATTCCGGTCTATGCTCACGTCCTTGAGTTCCCCTATCTCACCGGCCTGGAAGACTATCCGGAAGGCGATCCCACCGTCGGAGGCGGTCTGATGGCGGGCGTGGCACCGTTATATCCCAACCGGGCGATCGATCTTAAGGACCGGCTCCTCCCGCTGCCGGATGACGGCCGGGTCCCGGGCGCTCCCGAGTGGCGGTGGATCCCGACGCCGGGACACAGCCCCGGCCATGTGTCCTTGTTCCGTGAGCGGGATAAGGCGTTAATTGCCGGCGATGCGTTCATCACCGTCAAGCAGGAGTCGGCTTTGGCCGTCATGAAGCAGGAGCTCGAGCTGCACGGGCCGCCGATGTACTTTACGCCGGACTGGGAGGCGGCGAAGGAGTCGGTGCGAAGGCTAGCGGCCTTGACGCCGGAGGTGGCCTTAACGGGACACGGCCAGCCGATGAGCGGACGGGACCTGCAGTTCGGGTTAAATCGGCTCGCCGAGCATTTCGACGAGCTTGCGGTTCCGAAGCAGGGCAAATATGTGAATGATGAGGAGAAGGTCTAGGGCAAACCCGGGCCTTCTTTTTTGTATTTTAACCTCATGAGAATTTTAATAGAACATCTGAGGATTTTTGATTCGCAATCGCGAGGAAACAAGGCATAATGAAAACGTATCCAAGAGGATAAATAAAGATAACTCAAATCAGTTCAGGAGGTCATTTATATGAAAAAAATCGGATCGGCACTATTGGCTGCGGTACTTCTCGGAGGAGCGCTTGCCGGTTGCTCCAGCGGCGGCGGAAGCAAAGAAAGCGGCGGTAACGGGGCCGCGGAACCGAAAGTCGGCGTAGCGATCTATAAATTTGACGACACCTTCATGACCGGCGTACGCAATTCGATCGAGAAGAATGCGGGCGGCATCGCCAAGGTGGATATCGTCGACAGCCAAAACTCGCAGCCTACCCAGAACGATAAAATCGACTTGTTTCTGACGAAGAAGACGAATGCCCTGATCGTCAACCCGGTGGACCGGACGGCCGCAGGCGTCATTATCGATAAAGCGAAAGCCAAGGAAACGCCGGTGGTCTTCCTGAACCGTGAACCGCTGCCGGAAGATATGAAGAAATGGGACAAAGTCTACTACGTCGGTGCGAAAGCGGAAGAATCCGGTACGCTTTCCGGTCAAATCGTCGTCGATTACTGGAAGGCCAATCCGAAGGCGGATAAGAACGGCGACGGTGTGCTCCAATACGTCATGTTGAAGGGCGAGCCTGGGCACCAAGACGCCGAGCTGCGGACTCAGTATTCGATTCAGGCGGTGGAAGACGCCGGGATCAAGGTAGAGAAAGTAGCCGAGGATACCGCCATGTGGGACCGCGTTAAAGGCCAAGAGAAAATGGCCGCGTTCCTGGCCGCGAACGGCGACAAAATCGAAGCCGTCTTTGCGAACAACGACGACATGGCCCTCGGTGCGATTGAAGCTTTGAAAGCCGCAGGCTACTTTACAGGCGACAAATATATGCCGGTTGTGGGCGTAGACGCCACCGCCCCGGCACTTCAAGCCCTTGAGCAAGGCACGATGCTCGGCACCGTACTCAACGACGCCGAAAACCAAGGCAAAGCGGCGGTCACCCTGGCTTCCCTGCTGGCTAAAGGCGGCGAAGTGAACAAGGACAGCGTAGGTTTCGAGATTACCGACAATCAATACGTGTGGATTCCTTACCAAAAAGTAACGAAAGAAAACGCAGCGCAATTCAAGTAAACCGCTGCGACTGCAGCAGGACTTCTCATCATCATCATATATGGGAGGTTCGGGCCTGACGGTGCGAGCCTCCTGTTTTTTAGATCAAGCGAATGTAAGGATGGCGACTTAGGAGGAAACGCTTGCTGTGCCTCTGCAGGAATAGAAAAAAATAGGGGGCGTTGAGTATGACAGATTCGAAGTATGCATTGGAGCTGAAGGACATCTCCAAGGAGTTTCCCGGCGTTAAGGCGCTGGATGGCGTAACGCTGCAAGTGCGGCCCGGAACGGTGCATGCCCTGATGGGCGAGAACGGGGCGGGGAAATCGACATTGATGAAATGCCTGTTCGGGATTTATAAACCCGACGGAGGCGAAATTTATTTGGACGGGCAAAAAGCCGACATCAACAACTCCAGCGATGCGCTTCGCCTTGGAGTCTCCATGATTCACCAGGAATTGCACCCGGTGCCGTTCCGCAATGTGATGGAAAATATATGGCTTGGCCGATTCCCGCTGAAAGGCGCGGGTCCCTTCAAATTTGTGGACCACAAGAAAATGCACCGGGACACGGAAGAGCTGTTTAAACAATTAGATATAGATTTAAGTCCGGATACGCTCGTCGGGAAATTGTCGGTATCCAAAATCCAATCCATCGAAATTGCGAAAGCGGTTTCTTTCCATTCGCGGATCATCGTGATGGACGAACCGACATCCTCCTTGACGAGTGTGGAAGTGGAGCATCTTTTCCGGATTATTAACGATCTGAAAAGACGCGGAGTCGCTATCATTTACATCTCCCACAAAATGGAGGAAATATTGCGGATTTCCGACGATGTCACCATCATGCGTGATGGTAAAAAGATCGGGACCTGGCCGGCGATTGAAATGACCACCGATCTGATTATCTCGAAAATGGTGGGACGCGACCTGACGCAGCGGTTTCCGGATCGGTACAATACGCCGAACGGCGTCATCTTGAAGGTAGACGGTTTGACCTCCCCGGATCCGAAGTCGTTTAATAACGTGTCTTTCGAGCTCCGCAAAGGCGAGATTCTGGGAGTGGGCGGGCTGGTTGGCGCGCAGCGGACCGAGCTGATCGAGGCGTTGTTCGGGCTCCGCGAGATCAAAAGCGGGACGATTTCGATCAACGGCAAAGAAGTGAAGATCCGCAGCGCCGGGGACGCCAAACGCCACGGGCTTGCCCTGCTGACGGAGGAACGGCGAACGACGGGGATTTTCCCGGTATTGTCCGTGCACGAAAATGCGGCGATCGCCAATATGGAGCGCTACGTCAAGCCGTACGGCTTGCTGGATGACCGGCGCAAAAAAGAAGAGGTCGACAAGATGGTCGCGAAGCTGCGGACCAAAACGCCCACCACGAAAACGTTGATTATGAATTTGTCGGGGGGGAATCAGCAAAAGGTACTGCTCGCACGCTGGCTGTTGACCGAACCAGACATCCTCCTGCTCGATGAGCCGACGCGGGGGATCGACGTGGGCGCCAAATACGAGATTTATTCCATCATTGCGGATTTGGCGCTGCAGGGCAAAAGCATCATCATGATTTCCTCCGAAATGCCGGAGCTGTTAGGCATGTCGGACCGGGTGATGGTCATGTCCGAAGGCCGCTTGACGGGAATATTGGAAGGCAGCAAGGCTTCGGAAGAAGAAATCATGCGTTTGGCGGCCCAGCACTAAGGCCATTCAAGGAGGAGAAAAATCATGCAAACGAAAAAGATACAGAATTTTGTAACCCAAAACGCCATCTATATTGTTCTAGCCGTGCTGGTGATTGGCATCGCCGTCTACGATCCCAGCTTTATCGGAGTCAATACTTTGCGCGATATTTTGATTCAGTCGTCCACCCGGGTCATTATCGCCCTTGGTGTGGCCTTCATTCTGATCACCGGCGGCACGGACTTGTCGGCCGGCCGGATGGTCGGTTTGACCGCGGTCATCTCCGCATCCCTGCTGCAGGTGGAGAACTATCCGCGCCGGTTTTTTCCGGACCTGCCGCATCTGCCGCTGCTCGTACCGATTCTGATCGCTATTGTCGTCGGTCTGATCTTCGGTCTGATCAACGGATTGATCGTCGCAAAATTTAAAGTACCACCATTTATCGCCACTTTGGGTACCATGGTTGCCATTTACGGCATTAACTCGCTGTACTTCGATACGGAACCGAACCAATCGCAGCCGATCGGCGGTTTGCGCGACGACTTCACGACGCTGGGCTCCGGCAGCATCGGCAGCGGCGAATTCTCGCTTCCTTATATCGTACTCATCGCGATCGCCGTCTGCTTTATCGTCTGGGTGATGTTCAATAAAACCCGCCTCGGCAAAAATATGTACGCGATCGGCGGCAACGAACAGGCCGCAAAGGTATCCGGTATTAATGTCACCAAGTATTTGATTTATATTTATTCCATCGCAGGCGCCCTGTACGGGTTGGCCGGGGTGCTGGAAGCGGCCAGAACCGGCGGCGCCACGAACAACTATGGGAACATGTACGAGCTTGACGCGATTGCGGCTTGCGTGGTTGGCGGCGTGTCCACCACAGGCGGAATCGGCACCGTGCCGGGCGTTATGGCCGGAGTACTCATCTTCACCGTCATTAACTACGGTTTGACTTTCGTCGGGGTCGGCCCATACTGGCAGCAAATTATCAAAGGGGCGATCATTGTGGCCGCCGTCGCGTTTGATATGAGAAAATACGCATCCAAGAAATAGTCCGATAGACCTAGAAAAGACGCCTCAGAGCGGATGTCCCGCTTCGGGGCGTTTTGTTGTGGTCCTGCGGCAGGAACTTTCATTTTTCCATAAATTTCGTATGCATCCGGCAATTTCCCGTGCTAAAATGTGTTAAGGAAACCAATTCGTGTAGAAAAAAATAAAAATGAGGGGAGACAAGTTGAAGAGATGAGCATAAAAAAGGTCGGAAAAGGCTTATTATTCGCTGTCTTGGCAGGTGCGCTGCTGTTCTCTCCCGTTTTGGACCATCCTGTGAGAGCCGAGGTTCCATCGAAGAAGGCCGTTGCGGCCGCATATGCCAAAATCCAAACCGAACGCGCTTCGGAGGTCGTGAAACTGGTGAACAAAGAACGGGCAGCCGCCGGGTTGAAACCGCTGACCATACATACCAATCTTTCGAAAATGGCCAAGCTCAAGGCCATGGATATGTTTAAGAACAATTATTTTGACCACACTTCCCCCGAGTACGGGTCACCGTTCGACATGATGGATACGTTTAATATTACTTATCGCTATGCGGGTGAGAATATCGCCATGGGTCAGACGACCGCCAAGGAAGCCGTAAGGGACTGGATGAACAGCCCCGGCCATAAGGCGAATATTCTGAATGCCCATTACACGCTGATCGGGGTCGGTTATTATAACGGGTACTGGGTGCAGGAGTTTATCGGAAAGTAGTTTACACCGAGGTTTTATAATATTTCCGGTACAGGTAGGGCGTAATGTCCTCGAATTTTTTAAACGTTTTGATAAAATACCCCGGCTCATTAAAGCCAAGTTCATCGCTGATTTGCGCTACGGGCATATCGGTGACCTCCAGAAGCTGCTTGGCCCAGCTGATTTTAAGTTTGGCCAAATAAGCCGTAAAATTTTCCCCTGTTTCCTTGGTGAAGAGCCTGCTGAAATAGCTTGGACTGATGTGGCACAAATCCGCCATTTGCTTAAGGGAGGCCTGCTCGCTTTTGTGGCGGTGAATATACTCGAAAGCGGGCTTTAGAACGCTGTTCGTACATGCGTAGGATTCGGAATCCGTCTTATTCAGGTAGGCGTCGGCAATGACGTTTGTCATCTCTTTTTTGATGGATTCGATATTTTTGAGCGAATAGCCCGGTAGAATGGTGGAGACATTAACGGTCTCGCCATTTCCGGCTGTTTTTTCAAACATCTCGATCAGCAGATTTTTATTTAGCGCTTCCTCAACGATGTAGTTGCATAACAGAAACAGCATGTTGGAGATTTTGACCACTTCCTCATAAGTCATGACGGGGAGTTCGTCGTAGAAGTGTTGGAGTTCGGCACGTTTGGTCCGGTGCAGCCGGGTATCTTTCAAACTCAGAATCTGTTCGAGGTCCCGGGCATTTTCCGGATCGGACAACCTGACCTGGCCGGCCATCACCGCTCCGATGTACTTGTCATCCACGGAGATCGGGATAGCGATATCGATAATGTTAAAATGACAAAGGTAGACATACGGAGCATTGGAACGGACGGATTCAAGGCCGCCGCGGGAATCGCATTTCAGGCAGTACGGAAGGAGCTCGGGGTCTTTCCGCACATGTCGGCAGAAGGCCTGACAGCTGCTATGGCTCGTGACGGGATTTCCTTTATAATCCACCGTAAGGATCGCGAGGTTGGTCACGGTCGCCAGTGAATCTTGAAGACGCTTCCATTTATTTAAATCTAGAATTTTGTGAATACGCAGATGCTCCTGGATCATCGTTCGCACCCTCTCGTTGTTTATGTCATAAGGATACCATTTATCCGGAAAAGTGCAAAATTTTACGATTTGGAATTGCAATTATCCGTAATCTTTGTTCCCTTTCAAGACCGTTTATCTCGGCTATAATTTAAGGTATTAAAAAATAAAATTGATATAACCAAGGAGGAAGAACGATGAGAAAAGCGTTTATAAGCCCCGCAAAATATGTACAGGGAGAGGACGAACTGCTGAATCTGGGCTATTTTGTCCGCTCTTTCGGAACATCCGCATTGTTGATTGCCCACCGTGACGATGTGGCCCGTGTAAAGGATAAGCTGGAAGCTACGGCGGAGAAATTCGGGATTACCTTTGTTGAAAGCGGTTTTATGGGAGAGTGTTCCCGGCAGGAGGTAGCCCGCTTGCAACAGATCGCCAAGGAAAAAGGCTGCACATGCACCGTGGGCCTCGGCGGCGGGAAGGCCATTGACGCGGCGAAATGCGTAGCCCAAGGCGAAGCGCTGATCATCTGCCCGACGATCGCCGCGACGGACGCGCCCACCAGTCATTCCGCCGTCCTCTATACACCGGAGGGGGCTTTTGACGATTACGCTTATTTCAAACAAAGTCCAAACGTTGTTCTGGTCGATACGACGGTGATCGCCAATGCGCCGACGCGCTTCCTCGTTGCCGGGATGGGCGACGCTTTGTCGACCTATTTTGAAGCCCGGGCAACGGCCAAGTCATACTCGCGAGTCAATGCCAGCCTGCCGACGGGAACCCGGGAAGGCGTTTGTCCGCCTGCCGTCGGGACACATGCGGCACTGGCCTTGGCAACCCTATGCTATGAAATACTGCTGAAGGATGGCGCTAAAGCCAAGGTCGCCTGCGACGCGAACAAGGTCACACAGGCATTGGAGAATATTGTGGAGACCAATATTTTGCTGTCCGGCCTCGGTTTCGAAAGCGCGGGCTTGGCCGGAGCCCATGCGATCCATGACGGACTTACGATTTTGGAAGGAACCCATCACTATTACCATGGGGAAAAAGTCGCCTTCGGAACTTTGGCCCAATTGGTCCTTGAAAATGCGCCTAACGAAGAGCTGCATCAGGTACTCGACTTTTGCCTGGATGTAGGTTTGCCGGTTTGTCTGGAGGATATCGGGGTCGACTCGATCGGGGAGGACGAACTTCAGAAAGTGGCGGAAAAGGCCTGTATTCCCGAAGAATCAATCCATTCGATGCCGTTCCCGGTCAAGGCGGAAGAGGTGGCTGCGGCAATTGCCACAGCGGACAGAATCGGCAAAAAGTATAAAACGTCAAGGGAGGCAAACCGGTGAAGAAAATCATCAATCGACCCGAGGATGTTGTCGCGGAAATGTGCAGAGGTATTGCCTTGGCGCATCCTGAGCTTGAATTCGTAAAGAAACATAAGATCATCAAGAGGAAGCGCATCGATGAGAACAAAGTGAGTTTGATCAGCGGCGGCGGGAGCGGCCACGAGCCCGCCCATGCGGGGTTCGTGGGAAAAGGGATGCTGGATGCGGCCGTGTGCGGCGATGTCTTCGCTTCGCCTTCCCAAATTCAGGTCTATCAAGCCATTAAGGCGACTGCCGGCAAAAAAGGAGCCCTGCTGATCATCAAAAATTACAGCGGGGATATGATGAATTTCAAGAATGCGGCTTTTTTGGCCGGGGAAGACGGAATTGAGGTGGAGTACGTTCGGGTTGAGGATGATATTGCCGTCCAAGACAGCCTTTACACCGTTGGAAGACGGGGTGTTGCGGGGACGGTACTTGTTCACAAAATCGCCGGGGCCGCGGCTGAAGAAGGGCGGAGCTTGCGGGAAGTCAAGGAGGTTGCCGAGAAAGCGGCCTCACGGGTTCGCACCATCGGTTTCGCCCTGACTTCCTGTACCGTTCCGGCCAAAGGGACGCCGACGTTTGAAATCGCCGCGGATGAGATGGAATATGGCGTTGGCATCCATGGAGAGCCGGGCATCCGGCGCGAAAAAGCCGCATCGGCCGACGAGCTTGCCGGACGGATGGTACATGCGCTTTTGGAGGATTTGAGTATCGGCGGGGGGGAAGGCCGGGAAATCGCTTTGCTGATCAACGGATTTGGGGCTACCCCTTTGCAGGAGCTGTATGTTCTGAATCATGCAGTAACCAAGGAACTGGTCAAGAGATCCGGTCTGCAAATTTGCAAGACATTCGTCGGCAACTACATGACCAGCATCGATATGGCGGGGGCATCCGTCTCGATCATGAAACTGGACGACGAATTAAAGCAACTGTTGTTTGCGGAGAGCGATACACCGGCATTTAAAATGACCGGCACCGAAGCGGCCGCCGATTATCGGGAAATCCTCGAGGAGCAGGATGTCGAGGGGCAAGAAGTATTCTTCACAGCGGAAACCCCGGAGGAATATGGGCTGATCCGTGACAACGAGATCCAACTGCGTAATATGATCTATCTTGTCGACAAAATGAGTGAAATCATCATTAAAAATGAGGTGCCTTTCTGTGAGCTCGATGCCCATGCCGGAGACGGGGATTTCGGCATGAGCGTGGCCAAGGGCTTCAAGCAGTTGAAGCGTGAGTGGAAAGAGATTATCTCCGGTCAGGGGGAACATATCGGCGATTTTCTTGAAGCGTGCTCCTTGGTCATTATGGAACACTGCGGAGGAGCCTCCGGCCCGATTTGGGGCTCGGCTTTTCGGGCGGCCGGGAAAGCGGCGGGCACGAAGGCCCGGCTTAATGTGGCCGACATGGGTGACCTGCTGCAGGCGGCCGTGCGCGGAATTCAGGCTACGGGGGAACGTTCCTTCGGACGCGGAGCCGTCGTCGGGGACAAAACGCTGATCGATGCGCTCGCCCCGTGCGCGGACTCCTGGACGGCCAGCGCTAAGGCGGGAGACGACATGCTGACCGCCTTCCGGAAGGCGGCGGAAGCGGCCGAGGATGGCGCGAGAAGAACTGCGGATTTCGTCGCCCGGATGGGACGTGCCGGAAATGTCGGTGAGCGCAGCCTTGGTTATCCCGATGCGGGCGCTTACGCATTGGGGGTTATTTTCAAAGCGCTCTCGGAGAGTTTGAAATAGGGGCGAATCAGGCTTAGAAAACGGACGGGATCAATCCCGTCCGGCTACCCGGACCTTGCTTGCGGATGCAAGCGGGTCTTTTTTTTTAATTATTTTTAATAAACGGTGAAACCTCTTCCTTCGCACCACGTAAACATTATTCAAGAAGGCAAAACATTTGGGGAGGAAACTAAACCATGTCGATTTTTAAAAGATTACGCGATTTAACGATGTCCAACATTAACGCAATGATTGATAAAGCGGAAGATCCGATCAAAATGACCGATCAATATATCCGGGACATGCAGGAAGATTTGGAGGATGCCGAAAAGGCGGTAGCCGCGCAAATCGCGATCGAGAAGAAATTCAAGGCGCTGTATGAGGAACAGGAAGCGCTGGTGGCCAAACGGACGCAGCAGGCTCACACGGCCGCGCAGGCGCAAAATGTGGATTTGGCCCGCCGCGCGCTGGAGGAGAAGAAGTCCGCGGAAGAGAAAATGGCCGAATATAAAGCCAACTATGAACAGAACAAAACGGCGGCCGACAATCTCCGCAAGAAACTGGAAGAGATGCGCAAGCAGTTGACCGAGATGAAAAACAAGCGCGAAACGCTGGTTGCACGATATAATGCGGCTAAGGCGCAAACGGAGATTAACAAGGCGATGACCGGATTCGGTTCGGACACGGCTGCCCAAGGCCTGAAACGCATGGAAGAGAAAATGATGCAGATGGAAGCCCGCGCCGAAGCCAGCAATGAAATGGCCGCCAAAGGCGCCGATCTGGACGAGGAGTTCGAGAAGCTCGGCAAAGACAAAGAAGTGGAAGACGAATTGGCTGCACTGATGAAGCAGTACGAGAATAAACAATAGGATTTTCGAAACGACGGTAAAGCGAGGCAGCGAAGCTCATGAGTGTTTGGAAAAGAATCGGAAACCTGTTCGCGAAGCCACAGCCGCCCCAGGCGGAGAAGAGCATGCTCACTCTGGCGCCCGGCGACATGTGCGAAGTGTCGCTGGTGACTTATGAGGTGACGGGGCGGGTTCATAACCGCGGCCGTAATGCCGTGGTACTGACCCTGCAGGACGGGGCCCAGATCAGCTACCTGCTTATCGAAGAGCGGGAAACGCTGCGGTACCAGCTCTACCGGCCGATTGACGGGCGGTTGGATACGCCGGATGAGGTTCCGGCCGAGATGGAGCTGGACGGAAGAACTTACTACCTCGACGAGCAATACATCGGGACGGTGACGGTCTCCGGACGGACCCCTTTCATGCAGGGTGGTGAGCAGTATGTTTGGCAGTTTCAGTCGGATGATTTTGCATTATTGCGGATTGAGTGGCAAAACGGCCGCTTCATGCTCTATGAAGGCGAGAAAGTGATTGCGGCGGACGTGAAAGTAATCCGGGCTAGTTAGTTGCTAATAAATTGAAGGGCTGTCCGCGGCGAAAAGGCTGAAGGACAGCCTTTCTTTGTCGAAATGTCCGAGAGAAATTTGCTTCTCAGGGCAGTAAAGCTTTATGGTTATTACATAAACTGGAGAGAATAAGAAGGACAACATCTTACGGGAGGCGAGCTGATGAAGACAACATCCGGCATCCGGCGTACGGCCGTCCTGGTTTCGGTCTCGGTACTGGGGACGTTATTGCTGTTGTCCGGGTTCGTATATGCGGTCAAGGATATCCTGAATCCCGTCGCATCCCTTGCGGACCGGCCGGCACCATCGGACGCTGTGGAGCGGGGAGGAAATGGAGTCGCTTCGCTGGATGTCACCGCGCTTGGCGATTCCCTGGCCAAGGGGACGGGGGACGATACGGGCAGCGGTTTTTCGCGCAGGGTCGTGGATTTGCTGAACCGGCAGGGTGCGAAGTCCAAGCTGATTAACAATCTGGGCATTAACGGGCTGACGACGAAAGAGCTTCTCCCCATGCTGGAGGAGCCCGGCGTACAATACTCGCTGAAGCAGGCGGGGGTTATTTTGCTGTCCATTGGAGCCAATGATTTATTTGACGGGGAGCAGCGGCTGGAGACACGAACGGAGATTCCGACGGAGAACGAATTGGAACAAGCCATCAAAGGCGCTTCAACGAACTTGGTCGAAATTGTGAAGAGAATCCATGAGATCAATCCGCAGGCACAACTAGTGTATATCGGATTGTACAACCCGTTTTCCGATATGAAACAGTTGAAGGAGGCGGGAGACGAAGCGGTGGCCCGCTGGAACGCCATAGCGGCGGAGGAGATCTCTTCCCTGGAGGGGAGCCGGGTCACGCCAACGGCCGACCTGTTTACGCTGCGTGCTTCGAGCTATCTATCCGGCGATCATTTTCATCCGAACGGAACGGGATACCAGGCGATTGCCGAAAGGATCGCCCAGGGCATCGCCATACCTTAGGAATTACGGGAGTGTGGGCAGCATGGCTGTAGAAACAGTTTTAAAGGTAGAACGTTTGAAGAAAAAGATCGGCGCCAAATGGATCGTCAAGGACGTGAGCTTCGAGGTGCGGGCAGGGGAAATTTTCGGCTTCCTGGGGCCGAACGGAGCGGGAAAGACAACCACCATCCGCATGCTGGTCGATCTGATCCGCCCGACGGAGGGCAGCGTGCGGGTTTGCGGCTTTGACGTAAACCGGGACCCCGAACGGGCGCTCGCCTTTGTCGGTTCCATCGTAGAGAATCCCGAAGTGTATGCCTACCTCACTGGGTGGGAAAATTTAGAACAGTTTGCCCGCATGGTGAAAGGGGTGGACCGGGACCGGATCGTGGAAGTCAGCGAATTAGTCGGCCTGCGGGAACGGATTCATGACAAGGTCAAAACCTACTCTCTTGGCATGCGCCAGCGGCTGGGCATCGCTCAAGCCTTGCTCGGGCGGCCGAAGCTGCTGATTCTGGACGAGCCGACAAACGGGCTCGACCCGAAGGGGATCAAGGAGCTGCGGCAATTTATTCGCAGCCTGGCGGAAGAGGGGCTGGCGGTGCTCGTCTCAAGCCACTTACTGAGCGAGATTCAGCTGCTCTGTGACCGGGTGGCGATTATCAGCCGGGGAAGCGTACTGGCGGTCGGCACGGTAAGCGACTTGATCCGCGAAAGCGCCGGCTATGTCATTTGGGAGCTGGCGCCGAAAGCGGAAGGCCGGGCGCTGCTTGAATCCGCCGGCGTCAAGGTGATTGAACGGGCGGAAGAGGTGCTTGACGACGCCGTCCTGGCGGGGATGTCCGCGAACTCGGTGGTGGCACAAATGCAGAGCGAGGAAGTTCCGCAACTGCTCGCCGACCTGGTTGCGGCCGGCGTGAAGGTAAGCTCGGTGCACAAAATCAATCCGACGCTGGAACAACTGTTTCTGGAAATGACAGGCGGTGAAACGATTGAATAAATCCCTCATGCTTTCTTTAATTCAGAACGAAATGATCAAAATGGTCCAGAAAAAACGTTTCTATGTCGTTCTGTTGGTTCTGCTCGTTCTCGTGCCGATCTTTGCGTACGCCCAATTGAAGCAGGCGGAGGACAAAATCGAAAAATACGGAAGTGACTGGCGCCGCGAAGTGCAGCAGGCGATCACCGACAATCAGAACTCGCTAGGAAGCGATCGGGTGCCGGAGGAATGGAAAAAGTACCGGCAAATTTATATCCAGCAACTGAAGTACTATCTGGAGCATGACGTGAATCCGGCGCAGCCCGGCGGGGTATCGTTTACCCGCGAATTTCTCGACAACGCTTCATCTTTGTTCATCCCGCTGCTGATTATGGGTATCGGTTCGGACATCGTATCCTCGGAACGGACGTCCGGCACGATCAAGGTGCTGCTGACCCGTCCGGTCCGCCGTTGGAAAATCCTGCTGAGCAAGCTGATCACGCTGCTGATGTTCGTGTCGCTGATCGTTCTGTCCACTTTTGTCATATGCTATTTGATATCGGGGCTCTTTTTCGGATACCAGGGATTTGACGCCCCGGTCTTTACGGGATTTCAACTTTCCGGCTCCGATGTGGACATTTCGGCGGTGCATGCGGTCCCGCAGTGGAAATATTTGTTTATGCAAGCCGGATTGGTCTGGTTTGTCGGCGTGACCGTAGCTGTTCTGGCCTTCATGGTCTCGGTATTGGTCCGCAGTACGGCGGCCAGCATCGTGATTATGATGGCGTCGCTGATCGCCGGCAGCATTTTGAGCAATATGGCTTCATCGTGGGCGAGCGCCAAGTATTTGTTCATGGTCAACCTGGGATTAACCAATTATCTGGCGGGAACGCCGGCTCCCATCGAGGGAATGACGCTGGGTTTTTCCCTGGCCGTGCTGGGGATCTGGGCCGCCGCCTCATTGGTCGTTTCATTCCTTGTCTTTACGAAACAGGATATATTGCATTAAAATGGACAAGGATAACAAAACATCTGTTTGCATTGTAGACGTAAAGTGCTTGTTCTCGGAGAGAAACTTTCTAAAGAGAGAACCTTTTTGGAACAACCTCTTCCATGGACTACATAAAGAAGATAAAAGGGGGAGCATGAATGGCCGAACAAATCGATTTGTTCGAAGACGCCTCCGGGGTCAAGCCGGGCCAGGCGGCTTCGGGATACGAAGCGGACGACATTCAGGTGCTCGAAGGGCTTGTCGCGGTACGTAAACGACCAGGTATGTATATCGGCAGTACGAGTTCGTCGGGACTTCATCATCTGGTATGGGAGATCGTGGATAATGCGGTCGACGAGCATTTGGCCAAATTTTGCACCAAAATCGAGATTACATTAAATAAAGACGGATCTGTTACCGTATTCGATAACGGTCGCGGCATTCCGACCGGGATGCACAAGACGGGCATTCCCACGCCGCAGGTCGTCTATACGATTCTGCACGCCGGCGGGAAGTTCGGCGGCTCCGGTTACAAGAAATCGGGCGGTCTGCACGGGGTCGGCGCTTCGGTGACCAACGCCTTGTCCGAATGGCTCGAGGTCGAGATTTACCGGGAGGGCAAAATCCACCGGATGCGGTTCGAGTACTGGGTGGACGATCAGGGAGTCGAGCATGTCGGCGAACCGGTCACAGGCCTGGAGGTGCTTGGAAATACGAACCGGACCGGGACAAAGGTGACGTTCAAGCCGGACATTCGCGTCTTTGTCAATGGAATCGGACTCAATTATGATACGCTCGCGGAACGTTTGCAGGAGATCGCTTTTCTGAATTCGGGCCTCAAAGTGACCTTGAAGGATGAGCGGTCGGATCGTTCCGACGAGTTTTTTTACGAGGGCGGCGCCAGCCAGTTCGTGCAGTTTCTGAACGAAGGCAAAGATGTGCTGCATGACGTGGTTCATTTCTACGCCGAGCGGGACGATATCGAGGTGGAGGTGGCCCTGCAGTATAACGCGGGGTATACGGAAACGCTCGCTTCCTTCGTGAACTCGATCCCGACCCGGGGCGGCGGGACGCATGAAACGGGCTTCAAGACGGCTTACACGCGCGTCATGAACGATTATGCCCGCAAGAACGGCATGCTGAAGGAAAAGGACAAAAACCTCGAAGGCAACGATTTGCGCGAAGGCATGATGGCCGTTATCAGCGTCAAGATGTCGGAGGTCGAGTTCGTGGGCCAAACGAAGGACCAGCTCGGCAGCGCTTCCGCGCGCAGCACGGTCGACGCGGTCGTGTCCGAGAAGATGGCGCTGTTCCTGGAAGAGAATCCGCAGGTGGCGCAAACGCTGATCAAGAAGGCGGTTCAGGCCTCCAAAGCGAGAGAAGCGGCGCGCAAGGCCCGGGATGAGATGCGTTCGGGCAAGAAGCGGAGCGAAAGCTCCAATCTGGGCGGGAAGCTGACGCCGGCGCAATCGAAGGATTTTACGCGCAACGAACTGTTTATTGTGGAAGGCGATTCCGCCGGCGGTTCCGCTAAGCAGGGCCGGGACTCCAAAATTCAGGCGATTCTTCCGCTGAAAGGTAAGCCGATGAATCCGGAGAAAGCCCGGTTGGCCGATATTTTGAAGAACGACGAGTACCGGGCGATCATCTCCGCGATCGGCGCGGGGATCGGGCCGGAATTTGCGGTGGAAGACAGCAATTACTCCAAAATCATAATCATGACCGATGCCGATACGGATGGAGCACACATCCAGGTGCTGCTGCTGACCTTCTTTTACCGTTACATGAAGCCGTTGATCGACGCGGGCCGGGTTTATATCGCCCAGCCTCCGCTTTACAAGATCACCCGTCGTTCCGGCAAGCTGGAGACCGTCCGGTATGCGTGGAACGAAGAACAGCTGCAGAATTATCTGAAGGAGTTCGGTAAGAACTTTGAACTCCAGCGGTACAAGGGACTCGGGGAAATGAACCCTGAGCAGCTCTGGGAAACGACGATGAATCCCGAAACCCGCACGATGCTCCAGGTTCAGATCGAAGACGCCGCGAAGGCGGAACGGCGCGTTTCCACCCTGATGGGAGACAAGGTCGATCCGCGGAAGCGCTGGATTGTGGAGAATGTGGATTTCACGGATTATGAGGAATAGAAGGTGACATGAGTTGAGTTCATTGGAGAATTTTCTGCCGGCCTTCCTCGAGGAAGTCGTCGGTGACCGCTTCGGGCGGTATTCCAAATATATTATTCAAGACCGGGCGATTCCCGACGTACGCGACGGCTTGAAGCCGGTTCAGCGCCGGATTCTGTACGCGATGTACGATTCGGGCAATACGCCGGATAAACCCTACCGCAAATCCGCCAAAACGGTTGGGGACGTCATGGGGAACTATCATCCGCACGGGGACTCCTCCATTTATGAAGGCATGGTGCGGATGGCCCAGCCGTGGAAAATGGGACATGTCCTGGTGGACGGCCATGGCAACTGGGGTTCGCAGGACGACGATCCGGCCGCCGCTATGCGGTACACGGAGGCCCGCTTGTCGCCGATCGCCATGGAACTGCTGCGCGATATCGAGAAGCGTACCGTCCCGTTCAAAGATAACTTTGACAATACGGCGATGGAGCCGATCGTTCTGCCCTCGCGTTTTCCCAACCTGTTGGTCAACGGGGTCAGCGGGATTTCCGCGGGTTTTGCCACGGAGATTCCGCCGCACAACTTGCGGGAAGTCATCGACGCCTGCATCGCCGTAATGGAGAAGCCCGATCTGCCGATGGAGCAAATCCGGACCTATGTGAAGGGGCCGGATTTTCCGACCGGCGGGATCATTATGGGCGAAGAGGGGATCCGCGAAGCTTACGATACCGGAAGAGGCAGGATCTATATCCGCTCCAAGACCGAGATCGAAACCCTCCGCGGCGGCAAACAGCAGATCGTGATCACGGAGATTCCTTATCAGGTCGTGAAATCGCGACTGGTCACGGCGATGGAGAATATCCGGCTTGAGAAGAAAGTGGACGGCATTGCCGAGGTCCGCGACGAAAGCGGCCGCAACGGGCTCCGCATCGTCGTCGAACTGAAGAAAGACGCCGACGCGCAGGGCATCCTCGCTTATTTGCTGAAGAAAACCGACCTGCAGGTCAATTACAACTTCAATATGGTCGCGATCGTTAACAAGGCCCCCCGCCAGCTGGGATTGAAGCAGATGATCGAAGCCTACATCGCCCACCAGCGGGAGGTCGTGACCTTCCGGACCCAGTTTGAACTGGAAAAGCTGGAGGACCGGGCTCACGTGCTGGAAGGTCTGGTGAAGGCGCTCAATATTCTGGACGAGGTCATCGCCGCTATCAAAGCGTCGAAGAATCGCCAGGACGCCCAGAACAACCTGCAGTGGATGTTCGGATTCACCGAACGCCAGGCCGACTCGATTCTGACGCTGCAGCTTTATCGCTTGACGAATCTGGAGATTACTTCCCTGCAAAAAGAGCTGGAGGATATCCGGAAGAAAATCGCTACCCTGCGCGGAATTTTGGAGAGCGACAAAAAACTGATCGCTGTCATCCGCAAAGAGCTGACCGAAATCCGCGACAAGTACGGGGTTGACCGACGTTCGGAGATTCAGGGCGAGGTGGAGGAGCTCAAGGTCAACCTGGAGGTGCTCGTAGCCCAGGAAGAGGTGCTTGTTACCCTCTCCCATGAAGGATATATCAAGCGGACAAGCATGCTGTCTTTTACCCGTTCCGGCGGGGAAAGGGACAGCTCGGGAGTCAAGGAAGGCGACTATATCCGCCAAGTGTTTGACGTGGATACGCTGCAGAACCTGCTGATCTTTACGCAGCGGGGTCAATACTTCCTCTTGCCGGTGCATCAAATTCCGGAGTTCAAGTGGAAGGATAACGGAACGGCGATCGTCAATGTCATTCCGATGGCCAAAGAGGACAGGATCGTCAGCGTCATCCCGGTCAAGAGCTTTGACGCACCGGGCGAAAGCCTGGTGTTCGTGACGAAGCGGGGCCAGGTCAAACGGACGGACCTGAAGGATTACGAAACGAAACGCTCCGGTGCGGTGGCGGCCTGTAAAGTGGCGGACGGCGATGAAATCATCGGCGTCAAGCTGAGTCATAACCGGCAGGATATTCTGCTCGTGACGAGACAGGGGATGGCGATCCGGTTTGCCGAGAATGAAGTGAACGCGATGGGCCGCGTCTCGGCAGGGGTCAAGGGCATCCAGCTCAAGGACGAAGACGAAGTCGTATCCGCTCTGTGGGTGGAAGGCGAAGAAGGGGAAATCCTGGTCGTCTCGGACCTGGGCTACGGCAAACGGACGCTGCTGCTCGATTACCCGGTGCAGAGCCGGGGAGGCAAGGGCGTGCAGACGTTCGAATTCAAGGAAGGCAAGCGGGTCAAGCCGAACGGCACCCGACTGGCGGGCGGATTCCACAGCAAGGCTCCGCTGGCGCTGCTCGCGGTGACGAAGGAGGGGGCGATGCATTCGTTCAGCTCCGAGGATGCGCCGCTGGCGGACCGGAAATCCACCGGAAAGCAGCTGGTACCCGTGGACAAGAAGGACGAGCTGGTCGATCTGCTCGAGAAATAGCACCGGAAGCTTCGCCTGGCGGCGGTAGAAATCGCCGGGCGAAGCTTTTTTTGCGGGTAAACAGACCGCGATCTCGGTCTGTCTATGTTGGGAGTGCATCGATGGATGAGAAACCGTTAAAGCGCGACAAGTGGTGTAAAGAAGGTTCTTTTCACATTCATAGCCTGCAGCTCATTGTATTAAAGGGAATTTCTCCCGTTAATTTGGTGCATATTCGCCTGAAATTCTGTACATCGGCCCTTGGGCCGCGAAATAGCTGGAGCTTTTCCAGCTAAATCTGATCGAGGAGCCAAGAGCGGTACATTAACGGTAGGTTTTCCCGTTAATGATGTAGACTCCGACGGTGGGGTATTAAAATTACATTTGTGGATGTTGGCAAACGTATCTCCGTAACCAAATCACGTCCTTGCCCGGCGCCAATTTTTTAGTTCAACCTATATAGTGTGAAAAGCGGCTTGAGTAACATCAAAATAAAGGTAGGAACTCCCGTTAATTTAACGGCGATGGCGGATATATACGCTACAGACGCTTTTGTTAATCGCCCGGAATCCGGCTGGTCGCCAAATGCTCGATAAAGGCCTGAAGACTGGGATCCATAAACGTATGTTTCCGGTAAACGAGCCCCACCTTTTTTCGGGGGGCCGGCTCGGCCAGCGGAATGACGGAGATCCCGGAGGAATCCAGCGTTCCGGCGTAAGAGGCGGGAAGGATCGTTCCGCCGACATGCTGCCTGACCATCCGTATCTGAGATTCCATAGTGGACAGCTCCATGACCGGCTTTAGCGTTAGCCCGGCCATATGGCAGGCGGAATCGATCATTTGCCGCACAAAAAACTTCGGTTGGAACAGCACCAGCGGTATTTCGGCAAGCTGCTCCAGCTTCACCGCAGTGAAGGCCCCGAAAGGATGACTGTGGTAAACGACGAGAACGAGCTCTTCGTCATACAGGGGCAGATTGATCAACTGCTCATCCTCCAGCGGCAAAAAGACAACCCCCAGGTCAAGCCGGTTGCCCAGCAGGCCGTCACGGGTTTCTTCAGTCGCCAGTTCGATGACGTTCAGCTCGATTCCCGGATACTGGCGGTGAAACGAGACAAGCGCATCGGACAGGAGATGGTTGCCGGAGCAGCCGATGCGGAGTCTTCCCCGCTGAAGACCGGCAAGCTGGCCGATCTCCAGTTTGGCCTGCTCCAGCTCATGCAGAATCCGCCTGGCATGCTCCAGCAAAATCGTGCCGGGCTGCGTCAGATGGATTTTTTTCCCTGAACGGTGGAATAAGGGAGTGCCCACCTCTTGCTCCAGCAGGCGGATTTGGTGGCTTAATGTCGGTTGGGTAATGCCGAGCCGGTCCGCGGCCTTCGTGAAATGAAGCTCCTCGGCCACCGCCAAAAAATAATCCAATAGTCGATGCTCCATGTACAGTTTCTCCAATCCCGGTTGATCATCTATTTAATAGATTACATCTATGATATGGAAAAAATTCTGGATTGGCTAGAAGAATCGGAAAATGAAACGGGATAGGAAGCATAGAAACAATCTATGATAATTATTGATATCATAATATTGATCAATGCTTAAACAAGGGGTATAGTTAGTGTCAGAAGTTACGGAAAAGAGAGGGAGCGTTCGCAGTGGGCAAAATACAAATCGTACGGCGCGAGCAGCCGAAAGACAAACCGGACCCGAAGAAACTGGGTTTCGGACAATATTTCACCGATCATATGCTGGTGATGGATTATACGGCGGAGAAAGGTTGGCAGCCGCCGCAAATCGTTCCTTACGGACCGATTTCCTTGGACCCGTCCGCCATGGTATTTCATTACGGCCAGGAAGTATTTGAAGGCATGAAAGCCTACGCCTTGGGAGACGGGCGGATCGCCCTGTTTCGTCCCGACATGAATATGAAACGGATGAACCAGTCCTGCGAACGGCTCAGCATTCCTCAGGTCGACCCGGAGGCGGTGCTGGAAGGGATTACGGAACTGGTCAGCCTGGATCGGGACTGGATTCCGGAAGGCGATGATACTTCCTTGTATATCCGCCCGTTTATCATTGCGACGGAGCCGTGCCTCGGCGTTCGGGCCGCCAAGGAGTACAAGCTGCTCGTTATTTTGTCGCCGGTGGGCTCCTACTACCCGGAAGGGATTCATCCCGTATCGATCTACGTGGAGGATCAATTCGTCCGGGCGGTTCGCGGAGGAACAGGGGCCGCCAAGACGTCGGGCAATTACGCCGCGGGGATCAAGGCCCAGGAAGTTGCCAAGGACCAAGGTTTCTCCCAAGTGCTGTGGCTGGACGGCGTTGAGAAAAAATACATCGAAGAAGTCGGCAGTATGAACGTCTTCTTTAAACTCGGAGGCGAAGTCATTACGCCCGCTTTGTCGGGCAGCATTTTGGCCGGCATCACGCGCGATTCGGTGATTACGATGCTGCGCTCGTGGGGGCTGACGGTGACCGAACGCAGAATCACCGTCGAGGAGCTGTTTGAAGCGGCCCGAAAGGGCCTGCTGGAAGAGGCGTTCGGTACCGGGACAGCAGCGGTTATCTCGCCGATCGGGACGATGAAATGGGATCGGGAGCAGATCACCATCGCCGGCGGTAACACCGGAGAGTACGCCAAGAAGCTGTATGATACCATTACAGGCATCCAGAAGGGACTCCTTGAGGACCGTTTTGACTGGATGAAGGAAATTCATTAATATCATCATGCGTAACGCGACCACATGCCAGCCCGCTCGGCTTCCCAGCCGGGCGGGCTTTTTGCCGTCTGATGAAGTTTCAACATGGACTCAGGAAGGAATTTTCAAATGGTTGTCGAAATATTCATGACGTATATAAGAGCGGACTCGGCTGGAAGTTATTTAAGGGGGGAAGTCATGCATACTGCGGAATTTACTAAATTGCTGGGCATCATCATAAAGGACTACCAGACGCATATGGAGGAAGAATTGGCTCCCGCGCTGACGACGTCCCAATTGACTGTGCTGGAGGTGCTGGAACGCGAGGGCAAGCTGAAGCCGTCCGAATTGCTCCCCTTTCTGTCCACCACGCCGGCGGCGGTAACCATGCTGCTTGACCGGATGGAGCGGGGGGAATTGATTCGGCGGGAACGGGATGAGGGCGACCGTAGAATTGTGTGGGTGTCGATTACGGAGAAAGGGAAGCGTGAGGCGGAACGGGGCGTTCAGGTAAGAGAGGCTTATCTGGGCGGAATGCTGGATCGAATTTCAACGCATAACCAGCAGCTGCTCGTCTATTTAATGGGGAAAATATCCGGAAAATCTCAGTCCGTAACGGGAGACTGAAACGAAAATGCGAGTTGCCGGGGAGGATGAACTCCGGCAACTCGCATTTTTGATTACCACAGTTCTCCGGCGGCACCGCCCGATTTGCAGGCTTCACCGACCCCGCGATAAATCCGCTCTTCCCACAAATCCCAGGGATAGCAGCGGGGCGGAAGCGAGATCAGGTCGATCATTTCTTTGCTGACCGGATGGGGAAAACCGACATAAACCGACCACAGGGCGATTTGTTCACCGGGTTTGTTTAAGGCGGCGCCGTATTTTTGGTCACCGTAAAGCGGGCAGCCCAAATGGCTGAATTGCACGCGAATCTGATGGGATCTCCCGGTATGGAGCCGGATCTGCACCAGGGATAGATTGTCCTTGGGGGAGCTGCCCAACACCCGGTAATCGAGTCTGGCGTCTTTGCCCCCTGGCGTGCCTTTCTTAACTACGCGCACCGTGTTGGTCTTCTCGTCCTTCAGCAGCGTATCGGTCAACGTGCCGCTGGCCCGCGCGGGAATCCCCCGGATGACGGCCACGTAGCCTTTCTCAAAGCTGCGGGTCCGCACCGCATCGGACAACCGTGACGCGGCTTTCGACGTTTTGGCGAACACCATGGCGCCGCCGACGGGCCGGTCGAGCCGGTGAACCAGCCCCAGATACACATTGCCGGGCTTACTGTACCTTTCTTTAATATCCGCTTTGAGCAGGTTCAGCAAGTCGGGATCTCCGCTTGCATCTTCCTGGGTGGGAACATTGATTGGCTTTACAATGCCGAGTATATGGTTGTCCTCATAAAGAATCACCACGCCGGGCTCGCCTGGAATTCGCATGGAGCAGCCCTCCTTAGTCCTCCCAGCGGCCCAAGATGCCGCAAGGAAGATTCAGACCGGAGCGGGTGATCGGAAGCCCCAACTCCCCGGCCGTAATGACTCCGCCGTAACGCTTCTTGACGGTCATCGACAAGATGTTATGCAGCACGGTGGGTGAAATCCCGGTCGTATAGGAGTTGACCAAAAAGAACAACGGGGTATCCGATAAAATGGAGAGACAGGACTCCACGAACGGATAGAGGCTCGTTTCCAGCTTCCACATTTCGCCGCCGGGTCCCCGGCCGTATGACGGCGGGTCCATAATGATCGCATCGTATTTGTTGCCGCGCCGCTGCTCGCGCTGCACGAATTTAAACACATCGTCCGTAATAAAGCGGACGGGGCGGTCGCCGAGGCCCGACAGGTTCAGGTTCTCCTTGGCCCATTGCACCATCCCTTTCGCGGCGTCCACATGCACGACCGAAGCGCCCGCCGAAGCGGCCGCCACGGTAGCTCCGCCGGTGTAGGCGAACAAGTTGAGCACCTGGACCGGACGTCCCGCCCCCGAAATCTTGTCCATCATCCAGCGCCAGTTCGCCGCCTGTTCGGGAAACAGGCCCGTATGCTTGAAATTGGTCGGGCGGATATAAAATTTAAGCCGGTCATAAGAGATGGTCCAGCGGTCGGGAATCTGCTTCTTCATCTCCCATTGGCCGCCTCCGGATGAGCTGCGGTGATAATGGCCGTGGACATCGCGCCACTCCTTGTTCTCGTCCCGGATCGGCCAAATGATCTGCGGATCCGGACGCCGGAGCACGACATCGCCCCAACGCTCCAGCTTCTCTCCGTTCCCGGTATCGATAACCTCATAATCTTTCCAGTCGTTTGCTACGTACATGTGTTTAAACCCTTCCTTCCGTTTCAAAAGAACGGTCCTTCGCGGACCGCCCGAATCAAGAATCGCTGCCAAGTTGTGGAGTTCGCTAGTTATTGTACCTTATTTTTCTATCGGCATGCCAGCATCCCCGAAAAACTTGTTTGCTAGTTAACGTTTAGCTTGATTCGGAAAAATTATAGCGGTAATAATCCTGCGCCCGGACGGTCCGGAAGCCGGTGGATTCATAAAGCCGCATGGCGTTCGGGTTGTCCAGCGCCACCTCCAGCCACACCTCGTAGCCGGCGGCCGTCTCGCGGCGGACGATCTGCCGCAGGGCGGCGGATCCGATACCGTGTCCACGGTAGGTTGGGGAGACGGCAAAACCGTAAATCCAGGCTTCCCGGTTGGACCGGGAGACCCGGAGCTTGCCCACCGGATTTTCGTCCAGCATCAGGACCTCGTTTTCCGCGATCGTTTCGTAATTTTCATAGAAGGAAACGGACTCTTCCAGCGGCAAATCGAAGCCTTCGCTATCCAGCCTGGCGAGCACAGGCACATCCTTCGCTTCAGCACTGCGGAGCATCACATCGTCCCGGACCGGAAGCGAGAGATCGCCGCTCGGCTCGTGCTTCATCTGATACTCCGAAAAGTCGTAGGTAAACGGCACGGTGCTCATAAAGGCCTTGGCGGATTCGCTGTTTTCGGGCGCATTTAATAAAATCCGCTTGTAGGCGGACAAGCTTTCCGGATTCAGGGCTTTTTGCAGCAGCCGGGTAAAAATCCCCTGGCACCGGTAGTCGGGATGGACCATGCCGCAAAGCTCCACCGAACTGCCGAAATCGTAAAAACCGAGAAAACCGATGAGCCGGCCGTCCCGATACTCGGCCAAATCGGCTTTTTCTGCGGGTTTGCGGGACAGCAGCGTGTCCCAGTTCAGCTTCAGCACGATCGAATCATGAGCCTCGCATATGTGCTGCAGTTCTTTTACATCTTCCCAGGTTATCGGGTTAGTAATGATCACGCTCGACCACGTCCTTTCGCATGTATTCTAGCCGATTCAGGGGAAAAAAGCATCTGCATGACACCATTTCGCCATATTTCCGTACTACTTACTATAACCGTTAAACGGGGAGATATCAGGAGACGGAGGGGATGGACATGGAGACTGTGAAGAATCCGGGAGCCAAGAGGAAGTTTAATGTGAAGGGAATAACGACAACGGCGGTTGCCGGCCTGGTCGTCCTGGTCTTAGGAGCCAACAGCTTTGCGCAAATCGAATACGGGCATGTGGGGCTTTATAAAACGTTCGGCAAACTCGACAGCAATATATTGTCCCCGGGGATTCATTTGAAGATCCCGTTTGTTCAAACGGTTATTCAGGTCAATACGCAGGTGACCAAAGCGGAAACGGATACAAGCGCATCTTCCAAGGATTTGCAGCCGGTATCCACGCATGTGGCGGTAAACTACTCGGTGAACAAGGAATCCGCGTACAACCTTATGAACAATGTTGGGAGAAATGTCGATTCCGTGATCATCAACCCGGCCGTTCAGGAAATTGTCAAGGAGGTCACCGCAAGATACCAAGCCGAGGATCTGATCGCCAAGCGCGATATGGTCGCTGGCGAAATCAGCGAACACTTGACAAGCCGGCTGGCCAAATATGACTTGATCGTCAATGAAATCAACATCGTCAATTTCAAGTTCTCCGACGCTTTCAACCAGTCGATCGAAGCGAAGCAGGTCGCCCAGCAGCAGGCGCTGAAAGCCAGCAACGATCTGAAACGGATCGAGATCGAAGCGAAGCAGAAGGTCGCCCAGGCGCAGGCCGAAGCGGAGGCGCTCAAGCTGAAAAAGCAGGAGGTTACGCCGGAACTGGTGCAACTGAAGCAGATCGAAGTTCAGGAGAAGGCGCTGGAAAAATGGGATGGGCGTCTGCCGTCCGTGACAGGCGGTGCCACACCGTTCATTGATATCCAGTCGTTTACGAATCAACCCTGAACAATTCCCTCATTATCAATCCGCCGACTCGCTGTCGGCGGATTCTTCGTTTCGTTTCGAACCCCTAATCGTACCGGCAATCCAGTAAATCCACGGGATGAAAAATTCAGTGAGGATCAGAACGGGGGCCAATCCCTCAAGCAGAAACCGAAGCAATTCAATATGCGATCTGGCCAGGGTAATGGAGAAGACCGCGGCATACGCGGTAGCCGGGATAGAGAACGGCCTATGATCTTTGACCCCGGTTAATTGGGAGATGCCATGCACCGATGTATAAATGATAAAAGAGATTTTTACGAAGATGCTGGTCAGCCACAGGATAATCAAAATGGGGTCCAGTGTTTCGATAAAAGACCCAACCCGGATAAAACGGATCAATTCCATGTCGGGATAAGTCAGATTGCCCCCAAGCTCAGGCCCGAAGGCAAGCAGGACCGGGATGGCATGGGAGAAGATGATGACCAAGGAAGACAAAATGGTGGCCAGGAAAGTCCGATATACCTTTTTGGGAGATTTCAGATACGGAAATACAAGAAACAAAAAAGAGAGCTCGCCAACCATGATTGCCATCAAATAGCTTCCCGAACCGACGTCTTCGAGACTCAAATGGGTGATCAAGGCGATTAGCATATCGCTTTTGGCTTCCTGGGTCGCAAGAAAAGGGATGATGAAGAAGGCGATCGCACTGATGAGAAAGATGCCTTGGGCGATCCGGAAAATCGTCTCCAGGCCGCAGTGAACCGCATAGGCGACACAGATGCCAAAGATCGCGACCAAAGCCCACTGCGGAGTTCCGATCAAATATACGGACTGCAGAAAGTCGGATAACTGCCGCAGATTTACGGCGGCCAGCAGGAGCTGCGCACCGATGATCATCAAAATAAACAAGAGGTGCGGCAACCGTCCCACCAGCTCGCTTCCGTATTGGACGATGAACTCGTTTGGCCTTAAGGAAGCCGTTTTATAAGCGGGATAAACCAATAGCAGTCCCGCAAACGAGCCGACAATCATCCCGACAGGAGTGGAATAACCGGCTGCTTCAAGCAAAATACCCAGCAAAAAAGCTATGACGGTCGTAAAAATATATAAGTTGTAGAGAGAAAAAATTTGGCTTGAAGTAACGTTTTTTTGCATACGGGCTGCCTCCGGATTCAGAATCTCAAAAAAGCCAGGCTTGGATCGATGTGCTTATCGTATGAAAGAAAATCGGCAAATTCCACCGGTCCTTCAACAGAAATTGAACCTCGGCCAGCAGGAACAAGAGGAAGGAAACCGCCAGAACGGACCAATGGTGCTTCCATGCTACACCCTCTCTGCGCCGCTTTATCCATTTGTATCCCATATCCGCAAAGAAAATGGCTCCAATCCAAAACATAATCTTCCCCCCTATCTATTGTTTTCTTTGCATGACCGACCGGGTAATTGAGCCGGTCCGATCCAGCTTGATTCCGACTTTGACCTCAATCGGCAGCTCGGTCGCATAGTATTCCCGCCACTTCGGCTTAATCTTCCTCCATTCTTCCGGGTATCTCCAGTCGAGATATTGGCTCATTAAAAAGGCGTCGGAGCGCGCTTTCCTGGTTTTGGACAAAACGCTGCTAAATCGGCGTTCGATATCCTTCTCCAATAAATCACCGATTTGCTCCAAATTATCCGGATTTTTTAAATCTATCGAGGAACTCGAGGAAAGAACATAGGCATCGGCATGGCTCCGGACCTGAAAAGCGACTTTCCCTTCTTTAATTTCGGGTTTGATTTTAGTGCCTATATTTTCGGCGACACAACTGATTTCTTTTCCGTCGGAAGGGGCGTTAACTGTAACGATCGACGATGTGAGCTGGGAGCTGATCCATAGAGCCCCCCTTAATTCCTGCGTGGAGAGCTCGATCTTGGACATTTTTCCCCCCTTGAAAATGGCGGCCCCCCCGGTTCCCATCCATGTGTCTTTGGCCTGATCCGAGGTTTCGATATCGGGCTGACGGCCGAAACTCAGCAGGGGCAGCAGAATGTCTCCGCCTTGGTAATAAGCCAAAATATAGTCTTTGACCGTGGTATCGAGAGTGACATGCTGATTGATATACTTTCGCAAAATATCCGAGACGAATCGCTCAAAGATTAATGGAGTGTTGCTTATATCCTTCAAGCTGTCGGGCGTCACGAACATATTGGCGCTTAAATGGAAGGCGGGTTGCCGATGGACGAATTCAATGATCGATTCAATTCCGTGCTCCGCCAGCTTTCGGCCGATGACAATAATTCGGGTTTGTCCGAACGAGATGGTCCGGGACATATCCACTTGGATTTCTCTCAGCGCTTCGCTGATGTTGGGGGCTTTCTTGGTCACAAAGGAATACGGCTCCCCCTTGGCTTGTCCGGAGCCGCCGGCTTGGCCGGGAATCATCCGGTTCGGCAAGGGGAAACTGATGGTGAGCTCGATTTCGCCGTTGTCGGTCCGGTCCACCAGCATGGAAAGGGCGAAAGCGCGGTTGTTAATTTCTTTGGATGACCAGCAGCCTCCGGTAATCGCCAGAACGGCGATGGCTAGTCCGGTGGTGAGCGCCAGCCTCAGGTATTTGTTGATCAATTGCCTTCACCTTTCTTCTTCGCCCAGTCTCTGGATTTGTTTTGTTGCCGGATCTTGTTCCCCGCCATAAACGGGGGCCGTGTTCTCATATGCCACCAGGGTGCCCTTACCAAAGTGTCTTTCAAGTCATCCTTGACCAAGGGGGCGATCGGTGCCAAATAAGGAACCCCGAATGATTTCAGGTTGGTCAGGTGAGTGTAGATCAAGATCAGTCCGCAGGCGATCCCGTATAGCCCGAACATCGCGGCCAAAAACATGATTGGAAACCGTAGCAGCCGAAAAGACAGGCCCAGATCGAAATGCGGGATGATAAATGAGGCGATCCCCGTCAGTGACACAATGATGACCATGGCCGCGGATACGATGCCTGCCTCCACGGCGGCTGTCCCGATGATCAGCGCACCGATAATGGAAACGGCTTGGCCGATCGCCTTGGGAATTCGTATGGAGGCCTCGCGAAGCGCCTCAAAAGCTATTTCCATAATGAAGGCCTCAAGCAGCGCGGGGAAGGGCACGATTTCCCGGGAAGCGGCAAGCGTATATAGAAGCTGTGACGGTATCATTTCAGGGTGAAAGGTTGTCGTCGCGATATAAAGGGAGGGCAGCAGCAGGGATGCGAACAGAAAAAAATAACGTATCCAACGAATCCATGTCGCCGCCACGAACCTTTGGTAATAGTCCTCCGCCGACTGGAGCAGCATGGTCATCGTAACCGGAACGAGCAGCACCAACGGCGTTCCGTCCACCATTAAAGCGATTCGTCCCTCAAGCAGGGAGGCGGCAATGACATCCGGTCTTTCGGAGTATTGCATCTGGGGAAAAGGCGAGTAGGGATTATCCTCAATCGACTCTTCCAGATAAGAGGCTCCCATAATTCCGTCAATATCGATGTAGGACAGTCTCCGTTTGACTTCGGCAATCATCTCCGGCTTGGCGACGCCTTGTACAAAGGCAACGACGACGCTCGACTTGGTTTTAGTTCCGAATTTAAGCTCCTCACACTTAAAATCTTTATTTTTTAATCGCCTGCGCAGTAAAGTCAGATTGATTTCAAGATCCTCGATAAAGGCTTCCCGCGGCCCGCGGATCACGGATTCATTGGGCGCTTCGCTGACGGAGCGCGTCGGGTAATCCGAAATGGAGAAGGTCATCATACGGTGGTCCCCATCGATGAGGAGCAAGGCGCCCGCGTCAAGAACCGCGTTTAAGCCTTCGTTCATATCCGTAACCAACTTGTTTTGAGAAACGTCCAGCCCCTTGTCATCGAACAAAAATTTAAAAATATCGCCTTCTTTAAGCTCCTCGGCCCGTTTCTGCAGACTTCTGAGGATAAAGTTCTGTACAGTCGGCTGGCTGATCATCCCCCGCAGGTAAATGAGCGCGCATTCCTGGCCGGTGCTGAGCACAAACTGCCTGTAGATGACATCCGAACATAAATCGAGCTCCCGCTGATACCAGGCGAGGCGTTCTTGAAGATCGCGGGCATCCGGTCCCTCAACCGTCTCCCCACCTGACTCCGGTTTTTTCGTGTTTACGTCCGATCGATTTCCCGATTCCTGGTCCGGTTTGTTATCGGGCCGCAGAGTGAGCCGGTGTCTTCTCCAAAATGGCAAAGCGGTGTGCCTCCTTTCTTTACGAGGTTCTGACACTATAAAGATTTGCGGGAGACAGGAAAATTATTCTTTCGGCCCGATTTAAATACAGACTTTGGAACTATTTAATTATGGGGTCATTTGATCGATATTTATGATATAGCCTGAATATATCGGCCTGTTGGGCGTGTCATCTTAGAAATTGCAAACGGAGAGAACCGAAGTAGAGAAGAGAAGGAAGGGGGCCTTTCGTGAGAACCCACGTTATGGAGCTGCAGGATGGGGACCGGCTAAAGACGGATATCTTTAACAAGGCCGGGCTACACGTTCTGCCAAAGGGAACAAGTATACATAAGGAAGAAATCGCACTTCTGATTCGGCAAAGTATCGATTATGTCGATATCGAACCAAGGGAGGACGGGGCGGCGCTTTCCCAGCTGAACCGGTCCGATTTTCAGAAGCTGCTGAAGGATAATTTCGAATCCACGGTGAAAGGCTATCAGTCCATATTTCTTGAGGCGCTGACAACCGGGAAGTTTAATCAAACGATGGTGGACGACAAGCTGAAGCCGATGCTTGAAATCATTGACCAGAAGAAAGATGTCGTCTCCCTGCTGATCACGTTTGGGGAAGAGGACGTCAATCTTTACAACCATTCCCTGCAGGTTGGGCTGTTGTCGTATTACATCGCTTCCTGGCTCGGCTACAGCCGGGACGAGTGCTATGAGATCAGCAAGGCGGGCTGCCTCCACGATATCGGAAAAAGCAAGGTCCGTCAGGAGCTGCGCAATCATTCCGGCTCGTTGAATGAGGCGCAGTTGGACGAAATGCGGCGCCACACGCGTTACGGCTTTGAAATTATTCGCGATTCCATGCCGGATATGGTACCCGCGCTTGTCGCGCTACAGCACCACGAACGCGAGGACGGTACCGGATTCCCGCAAGGGCTCCAGGCTGAAGAGATTCATCCGTATGCCAAAATCGTGGCGGTCGCCAACATGTACGTCGAAATGACGGCTCCAGACCGGCTTAAGGGCAGACCGGGGCTGCTGGCTGTTCTGCGCGAGGTGTACGAGCTCGGCTTCGGGGAACTGAACGAGAAGGTCGTGCAGGCGCTGGTCCGCCATTTGCTTCCGCACTTTGTGGGGAAGCACGCCCGTTTGAGCAACGGGGAGACCGCGATGATCGTCTGGAACAATCCGAGCGATTATTTCCGCCCTTTGGTGAAGGTGAACGAACAGTTCCTCGATCTATCCGTGGAACGCCAACTGACCTTGGAAGAAATTTTTATGTAAGAATGTACAGAGAAACGGCAAACAGCCGGTTACCGCTAATACAAGCGATAACCGGCTGTTTTATTCTGTATATAGAATTCCAGGCTTCTCTCAGGATAGTCGCGTCTCTTGGATATGTCCGATGACTTTGCCGCGCAGTTCCGGCTTCACGGGGGATTCCCCCGCCAGCTCCAAGGCCCAGAGGACGGCTCCCGCGGCGGGAGGAACCTGCAGGAAAATATAATTGCAGGGGACTTGGGTCAGAGCGGCCATCTGCTGTCTGAAGCCATCAAACAGCAGAGGCGTCTCGGCCTTGACCCATACGGACCCGGCCAAAATAATGTCAGCTTCCCGATCGCCGGCGAAATTCAAGTGCTCCAGGCAGCCTGCGACAGAGCGGGCAAGCTGCTCCCCCGAGTGACGAATGATTTGAAGTGCGGCAGAATCTCCTTGGTCCGCGGCGCGGAACAAAATGCGAACCAGTTCTGTCGTGGGTAAGCTTCGCCTTACCGAGCCCTCCAGCACGGTTTCGATATAATCGGCTTTGGATGGAATACGCAGCAGTTCCATTACCGGCCCGGTCATGGCCGTCTTGGGGCCAAGCCGGTAAAAGGTGTCGTAAACCGTCCGCAATACGCGTCTGGCCAGATAAAACCCGCCTGCTTCGTCACCGGACAGTTCGCTGCCGACTCCGCCGATCTGCAGGCGCTCCCCGGTTTCGGATATGCCGGCGGTGGACATCCCCGACCCGTTAATGGAGCAGACGCCGTACCCTTTTTCGCTCCCCGCCTTGATGCCGAGAAACGCATCGTTATCCAGCGCAAAATGGGCCAAACCAAGCCGCTCGACCACCTCGCACAGTTTGGCTTTTTGCGGAGGGATATCCGCTCCAGCCAAGCCAAAGGCACCGGCGGCAAGCAGCTCCGGAACAAGCCGGTGGGGCGCCAACAACCTGCTTAAATGCTCCCTCATGGCCCGTTCCGCGCCGGCATACCCGTCGGGAAACCGTTCATGGCTACAGGTGCCGGTATGAAGATGATCGATATAATTGCCGTCCAGGTCGAACAGGAAATAATCCGTCTTGCTGTTTCCGCCATCAACGCCGATCACATATTTTTTATCCATGGCCAGAACCTAACTTACGGGAAAAAATTGCGGCAAATAGACTTTGTGCGCTTCCTTCAATTCCTGGAAGCAGGCGTAAGCCGCGTCATAATCACCGACCAGCGGGTTCATGAGCAGCGCGCGCATGGCGGCGTCTTCGCTTCCGGTCACGGCGGCGGTCACGGTCTCGCGCTCGTAAGCTTTGACCATACGCATGTAGTCGATGATGTGCCGGTTCGCGAAACCTTCAACTTTGATTGGTTTGGCCCCGTCGCGTCCAATGACCGCCCGGACTTCCACCGCATCCGTATCATCCATGAACTCAAGCGCTCCGCGATTCAACAAATTTACCACATGAACTTCCTGCTTGTCGTTGTAAATGGCGTCCACCAGACTGATCGCAACTTCGGAATAATTGGCCCCACCCCGGGAGGACAGCAGCTCGGGTTTGGTATGCAAATTCGCATCGGAGTAGATTTGCAGGAGATCCTCTTCGATTTGCACGCATTTTTCCCCGCGGCTCAATTCGCTCGACCGGAGAAGGTCCAGCTTCTTGTTTTTGAAGTAGTAGTATTCGAGATAGGAGGAAGGGATGGCACCGACCATTTGGATCAATTCCTTGCTGAAACCACTGGAAGGAATGTTCTTCATGGCTTCGCTGTTCAGGCCCATATCGAGCGCCCGTTTGAGATAGTCCTGGCCATCTTGTTCGATCGCGGTGATCCAGCTGAGGTGGTTAAGTCCCAAATAGGTGATCTCCGGGTGGTCCAACTGCAGCGTTTCACGGATGCTCTTGAACATATTGAAGGGAACGTTGCAAAGCCCCAGCATTTTAACGTCGCTATAATTCAGCAGGGCTTCCGTAAGAATGCCGGCGGGATTGGAGAAGTTGATCAGCCAGGCGTCCGGGCAAAGCTCCTTCATCCGCTGCGCGATTCCCAACATGACGGGGATGGTTCGCATTGCTTTAAAAAAACCGCCGATGCCGCAGGTTTCCTGGCCGATCAGGTCGTATTTGAGCGGAATCTTCTCGTCCAGGATCCGGGCAGCCAGTTTGCCGACGCGAATTTGCCCCAGCACAAAGTCGGCATCCCGCAGCGTTTCATCCAGATCCGCCGTCCTGACGACGCGGCAGGTGAGCTGCTCGGCCCGGATCATCCGTTCGCAGAGCCGGCCCACGATATCAAGCTTGCGGGCATCGATGTCCATAAGAACGAGCTCCGTGACCGGTAGAGCATGCTTGCGCTTGAGGATACCCTCGATCAGTTCGGGCGTATAGGTGCTTCCCGCTCCAATAATGGAGATTTTTAACTTGTTATGCATGGAAACCATCCTTTGTTGTTATGACGTGAACATCCAGACTTTTTCGCGGTTATTATAGCATGGTGTTCATCGATGCGACAATAAAAAACGTAAATAAATTTTATGTTGAATTAATATTTTTGAAATAAAATTTTAAGTGGGAGGGATCGATTTCCAGGTTTTTTGAAAGAGATCGCTTGTTTTTTACGCAAAAAGCGCTTAAGATATGAATGCATATCATGGGAAGTCAGCTTTTTGAGAGAAAAGTAGAGTAAGAGAAATTCATTAAGTGAGTAGGGAAGCTGCGATGGCGATTAATGATAATATCCTGATCAAAATCCGGGAAATGAAAGAGAATTTGACACCGGTAGAGCGGCTGGTGGCCGAGTATATTTTGGCCAATACGGAAGAAATTCCGCATTTGTCGATCAAGAGTCTGGCCCGTTTAAGCAAGACCAGCGACGCCTCCGTGCTGCGTTTCTGCAAAACGATGGGCTACAGCGGGTACCGAAATTTCATCGTGAGTATTTCCGCCGCCGTCGGCTCCATGGACGAGGAGCGGAACGACGGATACACCGACATTCAGCCGGGGGACGATCTTAACACCATTATTTCGAATATTTCGCGTAACAATATGAAATCCATAGAAGATACCCTCAGCGTTTTGGACAGGAATGAGGTGGACCGGGCCGTTAAAGCACTCCGGGCGAGCAACCGTATCGTTTTTTTCGGCATGGGCGCTTCGGGGCTGATCTGCCAGGACGGTGAGCAAAAATTTTCGCGGATCAACAAAATGTGTCACGCTTATATCGATGCGCACAGCCAGCTTACGGCGGCGACCTTGCTGGGCAAGGGCGACGTGGCCATCTTTGTTTCCAATTCGGGAGATACGGCCGAAATCCTGGACACGCTGGAAGTGGCCAAGAAGAACAAAGTCAGCACGATCGCGATCACCCGGTACAATAAGAGCGAGCTGGCGGATAAGGCCGACATTCTCCTGGGGATTTCGACGCCCGAAGTGACGATGCGCAGCGGGGCCATGGGCTCAAGAATCGCCATGCTTACCGTCATCGACATTTTATTTGCCGGCGTGGCGAGCGCGGATTACCAGAACGTGAAGAAGTTTCTTACAAAAACGCACAATATTCTCGCCTTCAAACATAGAAACCGGAAATAACCCGGCATTTTGGGCTACATAATGGGCTGTCCCAAGGTCATCTTTGATGATGGAGGGGCGGCTTTTTTTATCTCGTGGACGAATTAAAAAAACAAAAAAATATTACATCATAAAATTTTATTTCAAAAACTATTGACGGTGTAAGGTTTGCCCAATTAATATAAAACCAAGAATTGAGGTCCCAATTCACCAGTGAGGAGAATGAATCGGCCATGGAACAATACTTTGCAGGACTGACCACAGAAGGAATCAACCCCGACACGCAAATGATTGACGAGTGCACGACCGAGCAAATGCTGCGGCTGCTCAATCAGGAGGATGCCAAGGTTCCTGCTGCTGTGGCTGCGGAAATCCCGCAAATCGTCAGGGCGGTGGATATTCTCCATCAACTGCTCAAACAGGGTGGCAGAATGTTTTATATAGGAGCGGGCACCTCGGGAAGATTGGGGGTGCTGGACGCCTCCGAATGTCCGCCTACTTTCGGTGTCGATCCCGCCCTGGTGCAGGGACATATTGCCGGGGGAGACATGGCATTAAGAGTAGCCGTTGAAGGTTTTGAAGACAGTGCGGAGGAGGGGATCGCTTTAATTGAGCGCGTTGGCGTGACAGCGCGGGACGCCGTCATCGGCATTTCGGCCAGCGGCTCGGCCAGCTTCGTCATCGCCGGTTTGAAGAAAGCCGCCGAATTGGGGGCGGTAACGATCGGCATCGTCAATAACAAGGGGTCCCGGTTGGAGGAAGTCTGCGATATTTGCATCGTTCCGGTGGTCGGCCCCGAGGTTATTATGGGCTCGACCCGGCTGAAAGCGGGCACGGCCCAGAAGCTGGTGCTGAACATGCTGACCACTTGCACGATGGTCAAGCTGGGGAAGACTTACAACAACTTGATGGTGGATCTGAAGGCAAGCAACAAGAAGCTCTATGACCGTTCGGTCCGGATCATCCGGATCGCTACCGGAGTCGATCCGGATACGGCGGCCGATTTTTTGGCGAAGGCGTCCATGAACTGCAAGCTGGCGATCCTGATGATCAAAACCGGACTGGACGCGGTCCAGGCGGAGCGGGTTCTTGCGGAATGCGAAGGGAACCTGAAATCCGCCATTCGCACAACCAATCAAGTAAGATAACGTTCGATAACCCGGGGGGAGGATTTTCAAATGAAAAGAAAAACGCATGTACTGACTTCACTGCTGGCTTTCTCTATGCTGCTTGCCACGTTGACGGCTTGCGGAACCAAAGGTAACGAAGGCGGCGGCGCAAACGCTGCAAAAGCCGGGAACGGGGAAGCGAAAGATACCATTACCGCGCTGCTTCCGCCGGTTTCGGGGGAATTTCAGAACAATTTTGCCCAAATGGAGAAAGACTTTAATGCGCTCTACCCGAATCTTACTTTGAAAATCGAACCTGCGAGCTGGGAGGATATGACCCAGAAGCTCGATACGCAGGTCAATGCGGGAAGTCCTCCTGATATCGCTTTCATTGGCTCGGATGGGATTTCCAAGTACGTTCAACAGGGGATGCTGATGGATATTACCGACACCGCGACCCCGGAAATGATCGCCGACTATGATCCCGCGCCGCTGGAATATATGAAGAAAGGCGAAGGACTCTACGGGTTCCCCGCTTATATGGAAGTACACGCACTGGGCGGGAACAAAGAATATCTTGAGGCCGCGGGGATCGACTGGAAAAACGTGCAGAAAAACGGCTGGACTTACGAAGAATTCCGCGAAGCGATCAAAAAGGGAGTCGTCAGGGAAGGCGACACCACGAAACGATACGGATTCGTTTTCGCTACCGCCGGCGTCACCGCGAAGGACTACTTGAACATTCTGATTAAAAATGCCGGGATGCCGGCCCCTTTCAACAAAGATTTGAAATATGCGTATACCAGCAAAAACTTCCTGGAAGTGTTGAAGGCGATCCGGCAGTTGATCGACGACGGCTCGATGCCTAAGGAGCTTAGCTCCGTCGATGCCGGCAAACGTTGGAATATGTTCCTTACGGGACAGACCATGATCACCGGCAAAGGGCTCGCGACGTTTGAGAATTCCGCCAAGAAGAATAATGAAAAGCTCAAGGCCAACGATGGCAGCGCCGTACAAGGCAGCATCCCTGTGGATTATATCGTCCTGCCGGTACCGACCTTCGTGGGCGAGGAGCCGATTTCCAGCACTGTGGTCGACGGTTATGTTACCTTCCGCGGCAAAAAAGAGCCGACCGCCGAGCATAAGGCAAATGTGGTAAAAGCCGCCTACTTCCTGGCAAGCGGTAAGGTAGCGGCCACGACAAACAACGATCTATTTGCTGCCCATATCACGAAGAGCGGGAGAGAAGCGGCCAAGAGCATGACGGTTGACCGGAATCCGGACAATGTGGCCGCCGTGGAAACGATGCTCTCGCATGCGAACCCGGCCCGGCCGGACATCCCGGTCGACCTTGGCGCCAAAGCGATCAAGATCGAGGATGCCGTTATCATTCCGAAGCTGCAGGCGCTTCTGGCAAACGAAATCACGCCGGAGGAAATGTACGAAGCGGTCAAGGCCGAGGCGATCGGCACCTTCGGTCAAGACGGAATTGTAAACGATTAGTCCTACCCATCGGGCAGTCGCGTAAAACCGATTCGGCTGCCCGATCCTTTTTTCGCAAAACGGTTGGAGAAGGAGTTTGGACATTATGGCTCACTTGGCAAAAGCACAGAATCCACCCAAGATCGGCAAGAAGCGCAAATGGAAAGGAGACGGCGCTTGGGCTTACGCGTTTATCGCCGTGGCGCTGGTCGTCTACGCCATGTTTACCGCCTACCCCGTGGTCAGCGCCTTTATCATCAGCTTTCAGGAGTACCGGCCGCTCGGCTCGGTGTTCATCGGCTTTGATAATTACGTAAGCACATTTAAAGATTCGCTCTTTTGGAAATCGATCACGAATACTGTGGTGTATACGGCCCTGACCGTTCCGGTATCGCTGTTTCTGTCCTTTGCCGTCGCGATCATGATTCTTCCCTTTAAGAAGGGGCTGCAAACGACGTTTAAAGCGGTTTACTACCTCCCCGCCGTCGCATCGGGGGTCGCTTTATCGGTTGTATGGCTGTGGATTTTTGATCCGATGACCTCGGGGATATTGAACCAACTGCTGGGCGTGTTCGGCATCGCCAACCAGAACTGGTTGGGATCGAGCGCGACGGCCATGTTCTCCCTCGTGCTGATGGCCTGGCTGTCGAGCCACGGCACCAGCATCATTATTTATCTCGCCGCGCTGCTCGGCATCGATTCAAGCTATTACGAAGCGGCGGATCTGGATGGGGCTTCTTTTTTTCAGAAGCTGTGGTACATCGTGATCCCGTGCCTTAAGCCGACCACCTTGTTCCTGCTCGTGACCGGCGTCATCGGTTCGTTCCAGGTTTTCCAGAACGCTTATCTGATGACGGGCGGTGGCCCGGACAACGCGACGACGATGGTCGGACTGCTGATCTTCGACAACGCGTTCAAATACTTCGAGTTTGGCGAAGCCGCCGCGCAATCCCTGATTTTGACGGTGATTATCGCCGGTATTTCCCTGATCCAATTCAAATTTCTCGGCAACGATGTTGAGTACTAGGGGAGGAGAGAACGATGGCGCTATACAGCAATCATACCGGACGCAAAAGCGTAAAGCTTGCCCGCAATACCTTCATGATCATCGTGCTTGTGCTCTTCGCGCTCGCCACCCTGTTTCCGATCTATTTCATGATTATTTCCTCCTTCGGCGACCCGGTGGAAGCCGGCGCTCTAAGCTACACGCTTTGGCCCACCAAGATCTCACTGGATTCCTACAAGTTCTTCTTTGATTACAGCGAATATTCCTACCGCTGGCTGCTGAACTCGCTGATCGTCGCGGGCAGTGTCACGGTATTCAATGTAGTGTTTGCTACCTTGGCCGGATACGCGTTCTCCAAAATCCGGTTTAAAGGAAGAAACGTGCTGTTCTTTATTTTACTCTGCGCGATGATGATTCCTTATCAAGTTACCCAGGTACCGCTTTACATTCTGATCGTGAACGTATTCCAAATCCAGAATACGTACGGCGCGCTCATCCTGCCGGGGATCGTCACGGTCTACAATATTTTTCTGGCCAAACAGTTCATGTCGTCGATTCCGAACGAAATCCTGGAATGCGCCAAGGTGGAAGGCTGCAACCAGTTCCAAATTTTTATCCGCGTGATCGTGCCGCTGTCCAAAACGGTCATGGCGGTCATGGCGATTCTTACATTTATGGATAGCTGGAATACCTTCTTCTGGCCGTTCCTGGTGACTAACACGATGGATATGCAGACCATTCAAGTCGGATTGAAAAACTTCCGTTTTGCCAATACAACGTATTTTGCCCCGATGATGGCGGGGGCCGCCATTTCGGCGATCCCGATGTTTATCCTGTTCTTCAGCCTGCAAAAATACTTCCTGGAAGGCGTTACCGTAGGGGCGGTGAAAGGATGAACGACGGGCGGAGCAAGGGGGGCGGCGGCACCCGCTACGCGGTGGGACTCATGTCCGGCACCTCCGTCGACGGGATCGACGCGGCGGTGGTGGAAATCCGCGGGGAGCTGGACCTGAAACCGCAAGTCCGCCTGGTGGCGTTCGAGAACTTTCCGTATCCGGCTTCAGCCAGGGAAGAAATTTTTGCACTGTTTGATCCGCGGAAAGCGACGATCGACCGCGTCGGCCGGTTGAATGTTTGGCTGGGCGAACTGTTCGCGGAGGCGGCTTTGGAGGTGATCCGCAAGGCGGGACTGACGCCCCGGGAGATCGCCTGGATCGGTTCGCACGGGCAGACGATCTATCATGCGCCGGAAGCGCATGAACGGGACGGCTTCGATTTGCGGTATACGGTGCAAATCGGGGAAGGGGCCGTGATCGCGGCCCGGACGGGCATTCCCTGCGTCTCCGATTTCCGCGTCGCCGACATGGCCGCGGGCGGGCAAGGGGCGCCGCTTGTCCCTTTTACGGAGTACTTGCTGTACCGGGAAGAGCACCGGACTTTGCTGCTGCAAAATATCGGCGGCATCGGCAACATGACCGTCCTTCCGGCGGGCTGCCGGGCGGAGCAGGTTTACGCCTTCGACACGGGCCCCGGCAACATGCTGATCGACGGGGTGGTGTCCGGGCTGACTCTGGGCAGGCAGACGATGGATGCCGGAGGAGATATGGCCAAACGCGGGCGTATCCATGATGGGCTGCTTCGGGAGTTGCAGCGGGAGCCTTATTATTCCCGGCCGATCCCTAAATCGACCGGAAGGGAGCTGTTCGGAGCGTCCTATATCGATCGATTGCTGGACTATCGGGAACGGCATGGCCTTTCGGCGTGCGATCTCGTGGCGACGGTGACGCGGTTGACAGCATGGACGGTCGGCGAAGCTTACCGCCGCTTCGTCCGCGACCGGGATCCGGCGGACGCGCTGATCGTCGGAGGCGGCGGGAGCTACAATCCCGTGCTGATGGATTTCTTGAACGCCGAGATGGCACCGATGAACGTCGCCGTACGGACCCAGGAAGAAGTAGGGCTGAGCAGCGACGCCAAAGAGGCGGTGGCCTTCGCGCTGCTCGCCGGCTATACGCTGGCCGGGCGGGCCAACAATCTGCCCGGCGTGACCGGGGCGGAGCGCCCCGTGGTGATGGGCAAGATCAGTTACTAATGCTCCATCAGACATAGTAGTAGGGGATATTGAGAAATTGAGAATACATTCGCACGCCCACAGACATCCAAATCGTTTGAGGCCCACGGCGATCAAGGTGCCGAGTGCACCTTCCAACCCTTCCAGCTCCAAAAGATGCAAATCTGCAGGTATTTAGGCTGATTCACGAGGGGGTGCGAAAAAAGATGCAAATCTGCAGGCATTTCTGGCGATTTTAGAGCAACGAGCCGGTTTCGTCAAAAATTCCTGCAGATTTGCAGAAATTTTGAAATTCTTGTTCCGTACTAGAAAAAAACATGCAGATATGCAGGAATTCAATGTTATCAAGGTTGTCTGATGGGGCACTAGAGGTTGTCAAGCCGGAACCAGGCAGGGAGGATCGCGCGCATGTTGATGACATGGGAAGATCGTTTCACCCCCGGGGTCATCGAGCTATGGAACCGGGAAGCGGTGCGGGACGGGTACAAAGCGCTGACCGAACAAAGTTTTGGAGGCATTTTTACGGCCAGCCCGTATTTTGACCGCGAAGCGGCATGGGTGATGCGGGACGAAGACGGGACGGTGCGGGGCTTCGCCTGCGGGTGCACGGGTGATGATTTGCCGCTCGGGGACATCGCGGGTTACATTACCTGCATCGTGCTGGACGAGGAGCTGCAAACCGATGAGAGTTACGGAAGACTGCTGGAAGCCCTGGAGCGGCGTTTTCGAAGCTTAGGCAAAAAGCAGGCCGATGTGCTGTTTTTTAATCCGATGCAGCTGCCGTGGTACATCCCCGACACGCCGCGGCATGAGCACAACAATGCGCCCGGCGTCCCGGTAGGGAGCGGGCTGCACGGCTTTTTGCTCCGCAGTGGCTACGCGGAACGGGCGCGGGAGTGCGGCATGTATTTGCCGCTCGAACAATTTACGATCCCGGAGGAGATCCGGGCCAAGGAGCAAAAGGCGGCCGAAGCCGGATACCGGGTCGAGCTCTACGATCCCGCCCGGCACGACGGTCTTGTGGAGATGCTGGACGGCTTCGACAATCCGCTGTGGAGGCGGCAGATTCCCGAGTACGCCGAAGCCGGCGAACCGCTGGTGATCGCAGCCTTGAACGGAAAGGCCGCTGGCTTTGCCGGGCCGGTCATCCGGGAGGAGAAAGGCCGCGGCTTTTTCGCCGGCATCGGAGTGCACCCCGCGCACGAGGGACATGGGCTGGGCAGCGTTTTATTTTTCAAACTGTGCGAGGCATTTCAACAGATCGGGACGGATTACATGTCGTTGTTTACCGGTATGACGAATCCGGCGATGCGGATTTACGAGCAGGCGGGATTTCGGAAGGTCAAAACATTTGCGGTCATGAGAAGGGAGTTCTAGCGATGAGCGAACAGGAACGGTTAACGATTCTGGCTATCGGAGGCCATGTGGGGGATATGGAATTAACCGCGGGAGGCGTGCTTGCCAGCCACGCGCTGAAGGGAGACCGCGTCGTCACGCTGGCGCTGACCGCCGGGGAACGCGGCGTTCCGGCCGGAAGGGATATGGCCGAGTACCGGGAGCAGAAAGTGCGGGAGGCGGCCGTTTTTGCCGAGATGCTCGGAGGCGAGTCCATCGTATTCGAAATTCCCGACGGCGAGCTGACGAACAGTGAAGAGATGCGCTACCGGGTGTGTGACGTGATCCGCGAGGTGAGGCCGAACATCTTGATCACCCATTTCAAGAACAGCATGCACAAAGATCATATGACTACGCATTTGATCGTGAACGACGCGCGCTTTTTCGCCGGGCTGGGTTCGCTGAAGCGGGAACGGCCGGCGCATTTTGCTTCCAGGCTGTACTATGCGGAAAACTGGGAGGACGCGGTCGACTACAAGCCTTACGTGTACATCGATTTCGACCAGGAGGCCTACGACCTGTGGGTGAAGGCCGTGTCCCAGCATTGGTTCGTCACGGGAAGCGCTTCCTTTCCTTATCTGGAATATTACAAGCATCTGGCCCGCGTGCGCGGCATCGAAGCCCGGAAGCAGTATGCGGAGACTTTTATGGTGCCGGCGGAGACGATGCGCGTGCTGAAATCGGATTTGATGTAATGAAACGGCGTGTTTCAGCAGGCCGTTAAGGGGAGGTTTGTGGTTATGGTCAAGAGCGGGATCGATAATATCATGTCGTACGCCCGGCTGCTCAAAGGGAAACGCCTGGGACTGATCACGTCGCCGACGGGACTCGCTTCCGGCTTTGTGTCCACCATTCAGGTACTGAAGGAGCATTTTCATTTGGCCGCCCTGTTTTCGCCGGAACACGGCGTGCGCGGCGACCAGGCGGCGGGCGCCATGGTCGAAACCTATACGGATCCGCTGACGGGCGTTCCGGTGTACAGTCTGTACCGGAAGGATTCCAAGCGGATGACGCCGGAGATGCTGGAGGAAGTCGATGCGGTCGTCTACGATATTCAGGATGTGGGGATTCGCTACTACACGTTTATTTATACGATGCTGTATGCCTTGGAAGATTGCGCCAAGGCGGGCAAGCCGTTTATTGTGCTGGACCGGATTAACCCGCTGGACGGCGTTACGGTGGAGGGCAATGTCCTTAAGCCGGGGTTCGAGTCGTTTGTCGGCAATTATCCGCTTTGCGTACGGTACGGCTTGACCGCGGGAGAGGTGGCGGCGATGGCGAACGAGATGGTGGGCTGGAACGCCGAACTTCATGTCATCCCTTGCGAAGGCTGGGACCGGCGCATGCTGTTTCCGGAAACGGGGCGGATCTGGGTGCATCCTTCGCTGAATATCCCGCGCTTTGAAACCGCTCTGCTGTACGGCGGCACCTGCCTGTTTGAAGGCACGAACCTGTCGGAGGGGCGCGGCACGACGTTTCCGTTCGAAATGATCGGCGCGCCATTCATCGAGCCGGAGGCGCTGGCCGCGGAAATGAATGCGCTGCGGCTGCCGGGGGTGATGTTCCTGCCGGTGTATTTTAAGCCGACGACATCCAAATTTGCCGGGGAATTGTGCGGGGGCGTGCAACTTTACGTGACGGATGCGCGGGCGCTCAACGCTGTGGAGGCCGGGGTGACGCTGCTTTATACGATCAAGCGAAATTACGAAGATTTCGCATACCTGTCGCCGGTCAAGGAAAACGCCCGGCCGTTTATCGATCTGCTGTGCGGCGATAAACTGTACCGCGAAGGAACGGTGCCGCTATCGGAAATGCTGGAGCAGTTCCGGGAGGAGAGCCGGGTGTTTGCGAAGATGAAAGAGAAGTATCATCTCTATTCAAGGGGTGACCACGTATGACATCTCCGGCGATGACGGTAAGGGAAAAAATCGGCCAACTGATTCTGACGGGCTTCTCCGCGCCGGAAATGACGGGCGATTTGCGCCGCTTGGTTACGGAGTATAAAATCGGCAACATCATTCTATTTTCGCATAATGTAGGCGGCGTGGAACAGTTAAGCCGGTTATGCGGCGAATTGCAAGCGTTGATCATGAAGGAGACGGGGCAGTCGGCGCTGATCTCGATCGATCAGGAGGGCGGCCGGGTCACGCGGTTGCCGGATGAGGCGACGAACGTACCGGGGGCGATGGCGATCGCCTCCGGCGAACGGCCGGAGCAGGCGTATGCCGCCGGGCGCATCACGGCCCGCGAGCTGCGGGCGCTGGGGATAAACTTCAATTTGGCGCCGGTGCTGGACATCAACAACAATCCGCACAACCCGGTAATCAATGTCCGTTCTTACGGGGACACGGCGGAGACGGTTACCGAGTACGGCCTGCAGATGCTGCGCGGTTTGCGGGACGGCGGCGTGCTCGCGGCGGTCAAGCATTTTCCCGGGCATGGCGATACGGCGGTCGATTCGCATCTCGGCCTGCCGGTCATCGGCAAAACGCTGGAAGAGCTGGAGGCGCTGGAGCTTGTGCCATTCCGCCGGGCCATCGAAGCCGGTGCCGAAAGTCTCATGACCGCGCATATCCTGTTTCCGGCGCTGGAGGCCGAGCGGGTGCCGGCGACGATGTCCCGGAAGATCGTGACCGATCTGCTCAAAAACGAGCTTCAGTTTGATGGTCTGATCGTTTCCGATTGCCTGGAGATGGATGCGATCAAAGAGTTTTACGGTACGGCCCGAGGGGCGTTAGGCGCTTTGCAGGCCGGGGTGCACATGGTATTCGTCAGCCATACACCGGAGCTTGTGATCGAAACGGTGGAACTGTTGGAGCAGGCGGTTCAATCGGGCGAACTCCCGATGGAGGTTTTGGATGAAGCGGTGGCCAAGGTGCTGTATTATAAACGTAAGTATGCCGCGGTTGAGCGGGCCGGGCAGGACTTGTCCATCGTCGGCTGTACGGCTCACCGCCGCGCGGCCGAGCAAATGAGCCTGGAGAGCATTTGCCGCGTTCGCGGTGAACTAAGACGTGTGGAACCGGGAGATCCGCGGACAATATTTATCGGAAGCCGGCCATACCGTTCCGACCTTGCCTCCAGCAGCGTCGATGCCGCGTTTTCGTTTCCGGAGACGTTGGGACGAATATTCTCTGCGGCGCATCAGGTGATCGGCATCGATCCGGAGGACGAGGAAATCGAAAGGATTGCCGCCGATGTACGACCGTACCCGCATATCGTCATCGGATTATTCAACGCTCGTGAACATGAGGGCCAGTTGAAGCTGGTCCGCCGTTTACGGGAGCAGGGGCACCAAGTTACGGCGGTTGCCTTGGGGCGTCCCTACGATTTGGAGATGCTGGACGGTGATGTGTGCGGGCTGGCCGCTTTCGAGTACACGCCGCTGGCCGTGATGTCGGTCGCGCGCGTTCTGGACGGCTCTGTCACAGCCACCGGACGGATGAGCATCGCTCTGAGATAAGGAAGTGACACAAGCATGAGTAGACAATATGTGGCGGGACTGGACGGAGGGGGCACCAAAACCGCTGTCGTCATCATGGATGAGAGGGGAGCGGCGGTGCACTCCTTTGTTTCGGGGGCTATCAATTTTAACGGACAGCAGGAGAGCACGGTCCGAAACAGCCTGCATGAAATCATGAGGGGGATCTCCGACGTTTGCCGAGGGTTGGCATTTTGCAAGCATCTTTGCATCGGCGCGGCGGGGATTAGCCATCCCGAGACTGCGAGGCGGCTCGAGTCGATCGTCCGGGAAGCCGGTTATACCGGTGGCTTGACGTTGACCGGAGATCATGTGACCGCCCTGTGCGGAGCATTGGAAAGTCCCGTCGGGATGATTGTCATTGCCGGAACAGGCTCCATCTGTTATGGGCAAAACGCAAACGGGCAAACGCATCGGACCGGCGGGTTCGGGTACCTCATCGATGATGAAGGCAGCGGTTACAGCATCGGACGGGACCTGCTGCGCGCGGTAGTGCGGGCGGAGGACGGGCGGATCGCGCTGACCGCCATCACGGCCATGGTATACGAGCAGCTGCAGATGAGCAGCGTGCGGCAAATCATCGGGTTCGTGTACGACAAGAACACGAACAAAAAAGATATCGCCGCGCTGGCTCCAATTCTGTCTCGGGCTTGTGCGATGGGGGACGAGCAGGCTTTGGCGATTGTAAGGCAAAGCGCGGGCGCCTTGGTTGAGCTTGTTGCTCCTGTGGCCGAACGGTTGGGCTTGCAGACGGGTGAACTCGCTTTGGCGGGAAGCGTCCTCCGGTGCAATAAAGAGGTGCGGGAAGCGTTCGGCGGGATGCTGCGGCAGCGCTATCCCGAGCTTGTCTGCACGCTGCCGAAACAGGATGCCGCCCGCGGGGCGGCGATGATCGCGTTCCGGGAACTTACCGGAGAAACGCCATAAGAGCTTGTACATCGAAGCGGGACGAAGACCTATTAGCGGGAATTTCTCCCGTTAATAGAGTGTCTACCATACCGTAGAGATGATTAGCTGGAAAACCTCCAGCTAATTCATCTGCAATGGGTTAGATCGGCGGTCAGGGTCGGATAATAGCTGGCGTTTTTCCGGCTAAATCCGATCCTGGGGCCAATGGCGGTAAATTAATGGGAGTTTTTCCCGTTAATCACACACGGGCCTGGAGATCCCACTTGAATGATTAAAGCGGGGCGCACGCCGTCACGGGCCAGACTGACATTCGCATAGCTGCGAATACTGAAACTCGGACCGATAAAAAACGCACGTGAAGGCTTGTTTCCCTGAGTTCGCAGCCACCACCAGGAACAGCCGACTTCTTCGCCGTTTTTGATGATAAAGTTATCTTTATTTGTTTTATCATATACATATAAGCTGCACCCATCGTTTTTTTTCTGTTTGGCAAAATCCGTTCCAGCCGCGCGCCGCAAATCCTTGCCGTGAATTTCGGAAAACTGCTTTATCTCGTCGACGCTAAGCAAAAAAACTTTGTCCTCCGTCTCCGGGCTGCCTTCTCCGTTGTCCGCGCAATGCGCCGTCTTTATATATTCCTTTTCGGCGGCACTGAATGCGATGTTATAGAATTCATCGTTCAGCCACTTGCGCAAATCACAGTCACGCCACGTAATATCCACGCAATCACGCCACGTTATGTCCTTGCTGCTGCCATGGTACCGCTTGCAGTCCAGTATATACTCGCTAATCATAAACAATTCGCCGCCCGAATTTTGCAGCACACGCCATTCAATCGGCAGTTCTTCACCGTCCGCTGACTGCGGATACGAGCCGAAAGTCATGATTTCGCCGGGCTTGATGTCCAGGTTCGGCGTGATAGTAATATTACCATGTTCCAATTCGTTCTCCTCCTTGTTCTTTTCTTATTATATAGGATGAACTAAAGAATTGATGTTGGGCAAGGACGTGAAGAAATGGTTTCGGAGAAACGTTGCCAACATCCACAATCGCAGATATAAAGCGCCATCGCACCGTCGGAGCCTGCACACCTAACGGGAAAACCTCCCGTTAATGTAGCTCTCTTGGGTCTTGGATCGGATTTAGCTGGAAAAGCTCCATCTATTTCGCGGCCCAATGGCCGATATACAGAATTTGAGGCGAATTAGCCGGAGGTTTTCCAGCTAATTCGCCTCTGCAGCCGCATACGCACCAAATTAACGGGAAGAATTCCCTTTAATTTGCCTCCTATAGGGCCCGGTCCAGTAAATCCATAATATGCACGGCTTCCATTTGACCGGCCAGGCCGGCGCGCAAGATACCCTGTTTCATTTGCAGCAGGCAGCCGGGGTTCGAGGTCACGATCAGATGGGCCTGGGTTTCCCGCACTTGTTCCATTTTGCCGTCCAGGATCCGCATCGACATGTCGAACTGGGTGAGATTGTACGTACCGGCGGAACCGCAGCAGCTGTCCGGCTGCCGCATCTCCACCAGCTCCAGCCCGGGGATGCGGCGCAGCAGCTCGCGGGGCTGATTCCGGACCCCTTGCCCGTGCGCGAGATGGCAGGAATCCTGATAGGTAGCCTTCGCCGGCAGCGATTTGCTGAACGACAGGGGAGGGAGCTCCGCGAGCATTTCGTTCGCGTCGCGATTACGGGCGGCAAACCGTCTGGCCCGTTCTTCCCAGGCGGAATCGCCCTTGAACCAATGCCCGTACTCTTTCAGCGCCGCCCCGCAGCCGCCGGCGTTATTGACGACGAAGTCGACCCCGGACCGTTCGAACGCTTCGATGTTCCGCTTGGCCAGCTCCTTCGCGCCGCTCATCTCCCCGGAGTGGGCGTGCATCGCCCCGCAGCAGCCCTGCCCCTCGAAGAATACCACATCGCAGCCGGCCTTCGTTAACAGCCGCGCTGTCGCCTGGTTCGTTTCGAAAAACATCACATCCATAATACAGCCGGTGAACAGGCCGACCGTCAAACGCGTTTCGCCCTCTGCTTTCATCCGGGGCTGGCGCGTCCGACGTTCCCGGGGGGAAGCGACGGTACCGACCGATTTTTGCATTTCGGCCAGTTCACGCGGCAGGATGCGGATCAATCCGGTCCGGTCGGCGAAGGATTGCAGGCCGAGCGTCTGTGCGCCCCACAGCACGCTCCCCAGCCGTTTCACCCGATTCGGGTACGGAAAGATCCGGTTGAAGATCAGGTTCCGCAGGGCGGAAGGCTTTTGCCCGGCTTTTTTCGTTTCTTGCACGACCTCGCGCGCCGTTTCCAGCAATTCGCCGTAAGGAACCCCTGCCGGACAGGCCGTTTCGCAGGCACGGCAGCCGAGGCAGGCGTTCATATGGTGCTCGAACTCGGCATCCGCCGCCAGCTGGCCCGTGGCCACGCCTTTCATCAGGGCGATCCGGCCCCGCGGGCTGTAGGTTTCCAAACCCGTCTGGACGTAGGTCGGACAGGTCGGCAGGCAGAAGCCGCAATGCATGCAGTTCATGATCTCATCCATATCAAAACGCTCCGGCAGCCCATCGGTTGACTTCGGTTCGCTTAAGGAAGAGCAGGCAGGGAGAGCCTGGTTTTTTTGAGCAATTTCGCTCATCGTCTCACCACCCTTCTACGGCGCGCGGGGCCGGCGAAAATTTTGCCGGGATTCATAATGTGGTTGGGATCGAACGCCTCTTTGATCCGCTTCATTAAATCGATTCCGCCTTCCCCGATTTTTAGAGGCAAGTAGTTCTTCTTGGCGAGTCCGACGCCGTGTTCTCCGGTAATCGTTCCGCCCAAAGCGAGCGCTGCGGCGAAAATTTCCGTAAACGCCTGCTCTACGCGTTCAATCTCTTCTTTATTTCTTTCATCCGTCATGCAGGTGGGATGCAGGTTGCCGTCACCGGCATGGCCGAACGTACAAATTTGCAGGCCGTATTTGTCCGCAATTCTCTCCACTTCCGTTACCATGTCAGCCAAGCGGGAGCGCGGGACGGTGGCATCCTCCATGATGGTTGTCGGTTTGATTCGGGACAGGGCGGACAGCGCCGAACGTCTGGCGGTCAGGAGTCTGGCGCCTTCCTCCAAAGTTGCGGCCACTTCGACGTTGGCGGCGCCATTGGCCTTGGCAATCTCCGCAATACTTGCAATATCTCTCTTGACCAGCTCCTCCGGGCCGTCCTGTTCGATCAGCAGCATGGATTTCATCTCCAAAGGCAAGCCCAGTTTGGCATATTCATCGACGACCCGCATCGTTCCCTGGTCCATAAATTCCACCGTGGCGGGAATAATTTTGGCGGCAATCACTTGTTCCACGGTTTTGGCGGCATCCACCAGGCTTGTAAAGAAGGCGAGCAGCGTTCGTTTCGTCTCGGGCAGCGGCAGCAGTTTCAACGTAATTTCCGTAATGACCGCCAGGGTTCCTTCCGATCCGACGAGGAGGCGGGTCATGTCGTAACCGGCCACGTCCTTGACGTTTTTTCCGCCGCAGCGCAAAATTTCGCCCGAAGGGAGCACGTATTCCAGACCCATCACATAATCCTTGGTCACCCCGTATTTTAGCCCCCTCATCCCTCCGGCACATTGAGACAAATTCCCGCCTAGCGTGGAGATCCGCATACTACCGGGGTCCGGGGGATAAAACAGACCCGATGCCTCGACGGCCTGGTGCAGATCTGCGGTAATCACGCCGGGCCCGACGGTAGCGGTCAGGTTTTTGGTATCGATTTCAAAAATCCGGTTCATCCGATTCATATTGAGGACGATGCCGCCCTGGACCGGGATGGCGCTGGCCGCCAGATTCGTCCCCGATCCCCGGGGAACGACCGGAACCATATGCTCGTTGGCCAACCGAAGTAGGGCGGAAACCTCGTCGGTAGTTGCCGGCATGACCACGGCTTCGGGGAGAGACTGATACATCGGGGTCGCATCGTAAGAATAGGAGTAGAGCTCGTGAGGGCTGTCCTTGACCCAAGAACTTCCCACAATAGATATCAATTGCCGCTTGATTTCGGGGGTTATCATTTGTGCAACTCCTCCCGGATCCTGTAATATGAATAATTAATCAGGTCATCTGACGAATTTGAAATCAATCTACCATATTTTATTTAAATTGTATAGACTATTATTAAGAATTTATGACAATTAAATTTTGAAGCGGAAGGAACAAGCCGGATGGATTTAAGCAAAAAGAATGTGGATATCGTCACAGAGGAAATACGACGAATTATTGAATCGGGCCATGTCAAGCCGGGCCAAAAGCTGGACACCATGGAAGCGCTGGCGGCCCGGTTTCGCGTAGGGCGTTCAACCGTGCGCGAGGCGATCAGCCATTTAAAGGCTCAGGGGTTGATCGAAACCAGACAGGGAGGGGGAACCTATGTCCGGGCGCAGGCGCCTGACCTTATTGGAGTTCACAAAATCGCCCGCAAAAAGGAATTGATCCACCTGCTGCAGGTCCGTAAAATGTTGGAAGTGGGGAGCATCGGTTTGGCGGCGGATTTTCGCACGGCCATGGACCTGGAGGAATTGCGCAAGATTGTCGGTCTGATGGAGGAAGCCATCGGGAACGAGGCGATCAGCCAGGTATATGACGTCAACTTCCATCTCGCGGTGGCCAAAGCGACGCAAAACCAAATGCTTCAAGGTATGATGGAGAGCATTTCCGAAATGATGTTCCGCACGATGCGCGATACCCGGAGCCTCTGGCTGTTCAGCGAACAGGAATCGGCACAGCGTCTGTTTCAGGAACACAAGAAAATGCTTCATGCTATTGAACAACAAGACAGCCGCGAGGCCAGCCGCCTGATGGACCTTCATTTGACCAAGGCGGGAAAGGAAATTGCGGCGAGTATGGATATTTAGAGGAGATTAACGGGAATGGATCTTGAGAGAAAGGGAACGGTTTGGATAGACGGTTACCCGTTGCGTTACCGCGTGGAGGGGGAAGGTGTTCCGGTGCTTGTTGTAGGAAGCTCGGTTTACTATCCCAGGTTGTTTTCGGAGGAGCTCCGCAAGCAAGCCAAGCTGATCTTTATCGATCACAGGGGACATGCTCCCTCGCCGGAAGGGCAAGAAGCGCTGCAGGAACGGGACCCGCTGAACCGGGTGCTGGATGATATTGAGGCGATCCGCAGGCAGCTTGAGATTAAGGATTTCGTAGTGGCAGGGCACTCCGGCAACGCCTTCCTCGCTTTGGAATATGCGATTAAATACCCCGAATATGTCAGGAAAATAGCCCTACTGAACACGGCTACGTCGAACAGTCCCGAACGACAGCAAGGGAGCATTGCCTTTTTCGAAGAAACCGCGGACGAAGCGCGAAAAGTTAAATTTCACGCCGACTTCGCCCGGCTGCCTGCCGACATTGAACGCGATCCGGAGCGCCGGTTCGCACATATGTGCATTCGGATGGGGGCGCACAGTTTTTTCGATTACCAGTTTGATGCGGCTCCGACGTGGGATGGAGTGTATACGAATATGCCCTGGATCGACTATCTGTGGGGGGAGGCCTTCGCGAAGCTCCATATCCCGGATCGTCTGACGTTGACGGAAAAGCCGGTCTTTTTGGCCCTAGGGCGCTACGATTACTTGGTTGGCCCCCACACCCTTTGGGAAGGCATCGAGAACGAATATCCCAAGCTCCGGAAGGCCGTCTTTGACCGCAGCGGTCATAGTCCAATGCTGGAGGAAGCGGAGCGCTTCGACGCCGTATTTACAGAATGGCTTTACTCGTAATAATACTTGAATAAATTCCTTGTTCTTACGAATAGGACCGCGCAGAGAATGGAGCTTCATTGACAATGTGCGGCTCCTTTTTGTTTTGTCCGGCGGAATGATATACTGGTAATCTAGGAATGTTTGTTCTATGTAAGTTGAAATGCCAGGAGAGGATTAGAATGTCAGATGAGATGGTGAAACAGTATTGGCCCGATTGGAACGGGGCGGTAAAAGAGGGCGACAGCGGCTGGAACAACACGACCCGGTACGTGGAAAACAAAGGACTCAGCTGCGTGCTGCGCATTTATGAAACTCATCGCGACCGGGATAAAATCGAATTTGAGCATGATGTGCTGATGCATTTGCAAAAGTTTCCGCTAAATTTCAAGGTCCCCGTTCCGGTGCGGACACCGGAGGGGGAAACCATTATTGCGTTGGAAGACGGGACGGAGCGCTATGCTTGTCTGTTCGAGTATATCGAAGGCGTCCGGCCCAAAGAAGACGGGTTTCATGCGGCTTACTCCTTTGGACAAGCTGCCGCCGAATTGACGCTGGCGCTGGCGGCGGTCCAAATGGAGAAGGTTCCGGCATACCGCGCTTACTACGAGCTCCAACAAGCTTACCCCGATTGCGGCTATGAGGCTGTCCGGGATTTTTGCGGAAGTCCTCCGAAGCCGTTCCGCGAGCTGAAGCCATCGCTACTCCTGCTTGGCGAAGCGTACGAGGAGCTTTGCGACCGGCTCCCGGAGCTTCGCAGATTGCCTCATCAGCTGGTGCACGGCGATTTGAACCCGTCAAATTTGCTGGTCGATGCGGAGCGTCCAGAGACTGTGACGGCTTTGCTTGATTTTGAGTTTTGCACACGGGATGTCCGTGCGATGGAGGCCGCGGTCGCCATTTCGGATTTGCTCGGTTATGACGCAAAGCGGATGAATATCCTCCGCTTTTGCGACGGCTATGGAGCCCGCTTAAGGCTGATCCCCGAGGAAATCTCGGCGATTCCGCTGCTCCTGAGATTGCGCAAGGTCGATGTCTTTTTACATTTTATGAGCAGGTTCCTTAAGGGAACGGATGGCCCGCAGGTGCTTCGGTCGCAAGTGCAGACTTTGTCCGCCGGGCTGGAAGCCCTCAAGCAGGACGAAATTTGGATTCGCGAAATTTTGCGAGAGCATCTGCTGGACCATCTGGCTTAGCCACTCAAGCTCAGTCTTTATTGTTTAACACGGGTGCCACTACCGTCCCTTTTATCGGCATGGGATCGGCATCCGTCCCCTCAAAATACAGCGGCAGCCCTTCCGCCAGGACGGGATGAAGGACGGTCAACGGGTTTTGCCGCTGATGATGAATGTGCAGATGGGGCTCCGAGGTCGATCCGCTGTTGCCGACCCGCCCGAGAACATCTCCCGGCTTCACGGTGTCTCCGGTTTTTACTTGTACGCTGCCTTGTTTTAAATGATTCAACAGCAAATAAGTTCTGGTCTCTTCGATTTGAATGTAGACATGATTCCCTTCCATGGAGAGAATCTCCTCGCTTCCCGGTTGGATATCGGGCTCGGCGTCATAAGCGGCGATTACCGTTCCGGCGACCGGAGAAAGCACTTCCTGGTTCCAAATCCCGTAATCCTCCGGATTCGTACTTCCCGTGCCGTAAGGCTCCATGAGCAAATCATAAGCCCAGCGTTCGGAAGGCCAAACCGCATGCGGCGAATTGTCGTTCACCGCGTCACCGCCCCAGCCGACGGTCGCTTTCCCGGCAAACGGCCAGGATACGGTGATAGCGGGAGAGGTGCTTTGAATCCGTGCGGGATAGGCGAGCGGGATGACATTCATCATGAGCAGCAGGTGCAGACACAGAACGGTACCTACGCCCAGCCCGGTCCAACCGCGGTTGCGGCTCTTTTTTTTGCGAAATCGGATAAGGAGCAGGACGGTACATATGAGAATATAAGCCAGTCCCAAGAGCGGGACGGCGAATTTCAGGACAAACCAGGCATAAGCCCCGGGCAGGCCATTTACGGCATACACGGTTCCCCACAGTACAATGACGAGCAGGAGTAGGACTAAATTTGTCATCCCCGCTGTTTTTAGCAGTCTTTTCACAACCAAACATCCCCTTGATTCGAGTTAGATTTTCTATTCCTCCTATTAAGACGTAATAGACTATATCCACCCCTGCAAAATTCATGTCACAAAATGCACGTTCTGAATTGTTATATAGGCAAACAGACAAGGAGGTGATCTTTTGCAGCCAATCCCCGGGGAAGCGGAAGAGAAAAAAGCGCGGATCGAAGCGATGATCGAGAGGATCCAGTCGGGAGACAAGGACGCCTACGGTCTCATCATCCGGCAGTTTGAACGGCAACTGTACACCTACTGCTACTATATTTTGAAAAATCATGCGGAAACGGAAGACGCGGTTCAGGAGATATTTATTCGCGCCTACCTGAACCTTCACAAATACAGCAGGCAGGTCTCATTTTCGGCATGGCTCTACAAGGTCGCTTATCATCATTTGATCAATATGAAGAAGAAGCAGGGCCGATGGATGCAACTGGTCGAAAAGTGCATGGAGGAGCAACCGGTTCAACAGATCTCGCCGCATGAAACGATGATTGAAGAGTTGTTGACGTATTTGACGGCCGAAGAACGCCACATCCTGTTGTTAAAATCCGTGGAACAGTACAGCTTTGATGAAATTGGCGAGGTTATGAGCGTGAAGCCGGCCACCCTGCGCAAGAAATATGAACGGTTGCGCCGGAAACTGATGGACCGAGTTCTTGAAAAAGGAGAGTTAGCTCATGGGAAAATGGCCGGATCCAGTGGAGTCCGCTGAAATGGAAGCGATCGAGCGAATGATTCGTCAGTCCTCGATACCTAAGACAAGTTTGAACGATAAAATTATGAATCGAATTGGGGAGATGGAGATGTCCAGAACGGAAAAGTACGCCAAAAACAAGCCGAATATCATGAAACGGGCCGCATTGACCGCCGCAGCCACCGCGATTCTCGGAGGAGGCATCGTCGGATCGGGCTTTGTATCCCCGGTGATGGCGGATGCTTTGAAACAGATTCCGATGTTCAGCACGCTTTTTGAGGGGACCAGCGAAGAGGCGGTCAAGGCCGCTATGGATCAAGGATTGGTCATAGATCCCAACCTGAGCGTAACGCATGACGGCATCACTTTGAAACTCAGCGACCTGTTGTATGACGGAACGAGATTGTCCTTTATCCTGGACCGGGAAGGCGTGGATCTTCCGGGTACGGTTGCTCCTCTTAGCGAAAGAGAAAAGCCCGAGGACCAAATTCCAAAAGGTTATATAAAAGGGGGGCAACCGACTTTACTTATTGATGGCAAAGACATTTTGAAGGGTTTAGAGAACGTTCAAACGGCCGGATATGGAGATTTTGCCAAGCGGGAAAATGCATACATGGCGGAGGTGCAGTTTAAAAAACCGGTTTGGGGCAATGAATTTGAATTAACAATCCGCACCGAAGTGACGGGGGTTGATGAAGTCTTTGAATTCAAGGTTCCGGTGAAAATCCAGGACAATACCCTCCTGCTCAAGCCTAACGCTACCAAAACTTATGAGGATTTCAGCTATAACGTAAAAGAGATGGTCATCACACCGGTTACCACCCGTTTGGTTATCGACAGCAAAGGGAAGGTGCCGAGTTCCCCGGAACTGTCCGGCGATTATATCGCAAGCATGATGTATTACGATATCGTCGATGACCAAGGGAATATGCTGGATCAACGCAAGGTCGGGTTATTTTATAGCGAGCCCAAAACCGAATATCATGTGGACGAACTATACTCGCCGTTCAAGGGAACGCCGAAATCGATCACGATCAAGCCGTACACCCTGACGGTCAACAAGAAGACTTGGAAGGCTATCGGCGAGACCCAAGGCAGCCTTGGAACCAAAAACTACATCAAGGATCTGGAAATGACGATTCCCGTGGAAAAATAATCAACCAGAATGGAGAAAACGATGAACAGAACAAAAAAAGATGTATCCTCTATAGCCGAACTGTTGAAGAAATCCGCACTGACCTTAACCGCGGCGGCGGTGCTGGGGGCTGTGATCCCCGTCGCCGGCACGCTGCCCGCGGCCAAGGCCGCGGCCTTGGATGAGGCCTTTAAGCCAACTTTGTCGTATAGCTCTTTGCTGGCGGCGGCCAGCGGCGCGGCCGGGAACGCCGCCGCGGCCAATCTCAGCGTAACGCACGACGGCGTGACGCTCCGGCTATCCCATCTGATTTACGACAAAACCCGGTTATCCTTCGTCATAGAGCGCCAGGGTGCAAATTTTCCGGACGATGAATCGGTTGTCATCCTTAACGAAGAAAGAGAAAAAAACAAAAAGGGAAAAGGGTATATTAAAAGACCCACTCTTTTGATCGACGGTCAGGAGATGAACGATTGGGGCAGCTTCGGCGACTCTGGGAGAATAAAAAACGCATGTATGTATCAAATCGGAAAAAAAGCCGATTGGCCCGATCAGTTTGAGCTGACGATCCAGGCCCAGGTGACCGGGGTCGATGAGGCCTTCGAATTCAAGATTCCGGTAGAAATCGATAAGAAATCGATTCTTGTCAAGCCCAACGCCACGAAGAAGCACAAAGGGTTCAGCTACACCGTCAAGGAACTGTACATCTCGTCGTCCACAACCCAGTTGGTCATCGACAGCACCGGCAAAGTGCCGGCGACGTCCAAGCAGACCGGCAAATATATCGCCAGCATGATGTATTACGATATCGTGGACGATCAAGGGAACCTGCTGCAGCAGCAGAAATTCCCTTACTATAACAGCCTGCCGAAAACCAAATACCACATCGACGAGTTGTACAGCCCGGTGAAAGGAACACCGAAGTACGTTACAATCAAACCGTTTACGCTGACGGTCAATAAAAAAGACTGGAGCGTCGTCGGTGACACGGAGAAAAGTGTCGGAACCAAAACATACTGGAAGGAATTAGAAATGAAAATTCCTTTGGACAAAATCAAGAAGTAAGTTGACAGGCTGTCCATGGACCTCGGGGTCCTGGGCAGCCTTTTTCTCGTTTGTCACGGACAAATTTCGACCTTAATCTTCGTTTGTCAGCAGGATACTGCCACGCCGATATCGAAATAGAAACTAGGTTAAACCGGAGTTCTGTGCTCTGTAAATAATAGGAGGATTAATTTGAGGTTATGAAGGTTTTTAGATTTTCCATGGGCGTCATTTCATCCATTGTCTCTTTTTTGTTTCTGCTGTTTTTTTTGATAGTTATTCTAGCTCAAAGAGATTTGCCCACCGCCCTATTTTTTCTAATCCCCGGCGGACTGCTGCTCTGGCTCTCGATTGTCTTATTTAAAGGATCGACGACACCTTCGCAGCCCCAAGAGCAACTGGCTCCCGGCGCTCAGATCCCGGATCTTTCCGGAGAGCCGCCGCAAGCCTTCGTCTATAACCCCATGGGTTATTTGCGAATGGACGCGAGGTTCGTTAACGACTTTGTCCGCTCGTTAATCCAAGAGAGAACCGCCGCGAAGGCGTCTCAAGTTACGTTCTCCCTCGATCCGGGCGAATTGGGTGATTTGGGCGAAGCCTTCAACGTATTGTTCGGCCAAGCTCCCCAGAAGAGCGAGCCCCCGAAAGGGCCGATATCCGTGGATTGTCCCGGCTGCGGCGCTAAGACGGTGGTTTACCCCGAAAAAGCGGTGAAGTGCGAGTTTTGCGGAACAGCCATAACCTATAAAAACTAGCACTCCGTCACACAACCTTGATCACATAGAATTCCTGCAAATATGCATGTTTTTTCTTGTACGGAACAAGAATTTCAAAATGCCTGCAAATCTGCAGGAATTTTCAGCGAAACCGACCCGTTTCTCTAAAATAGCCAGAAATGCCTGCAGATTTGCATCTATTTGGAGTTGGAAGGGTGGAAGAGCGCAGGAAGAGGAGGCGGACATTTTGATAGACCAATTGCAGAACCTTCCCGCCTTACCGGGCGTTTATATGATGAAGGATGGTCATGGGGATATTCTGTACGTCGGTAAATCCAAAAATTTGAAGCAGCGGGTCAAATCGTACTTTACCTCCTCCGAAAAGCATTCGAGAAAAACGCAGAGGCTGGTCAACAATGTGAAGGACCTTGAGATCAGGATTACGGATACCGAATTCGAGGCTTTTATGCTGGAATGCCGTCTCATTCATGAGCTGCGGCCGATGTATAACAAGAAGATGAAAAGTCCGCAGGCCTACGTCTATGTGAAAGTAAGGACGGGCAAGGATGGCAGGCGCAGCCTGGAACTGGGCCGACGGGGCGAGCCGGAAAGTGATTTGCCAAGTTTCGGGCCGTACACTGCGAGCAGGCATACGGTCGGGAAGGCGCTAACCAAAATCAAAGAAAGCTTGCGCATTGCCTGCGTCCAGTCCGCCGGGGCGCGCGGTCCTTGCCTGAATGTGTCCCTCGGCCTTTGTCTCGGAGGATGTCTTGGGGGAGTGGCCGCCAGGGAGTCGGATCGCGTCATGGAACGGCTGATAGCGCTTCTGGAAGCCCGGGATTTCGGCCTCTTGGAGGAAATGCAGCGGGAAATGGATGAGGCGGCGGGTGAGTTTGATTTCGAGCGGGCGGCCAGATACCGGGACGGGATCGATGCTTTGAAGCTTCTGCTGCGGCAGGAGAAGGTCATCTCTTTCGCCGAGCAAAACCGGATGATTCTGTTGTCGGAGCCGCTGAATGAACGCGAGAGCAAGCTGTTTCTTGTCCGGCGCCATCAAATTCTTTATAGTATCAAATACAACCCGCTGGAAGCGGATCGAATCAAGCCGGTTTCATCCTTGATGAACTGGCTTCACAGCCGTTGTGTGGAGGAGACGGCCGCCACTCATGAGCTTACGCGCGAGGAAATTGATGAAGCGCAAATTATTTACAGCTACCTGCGGAACAGCACCTGCCGGCATTTGATCCTGTCGGAAGCCTGGCTTGAACCGGACGGAGAGGATGATCTAAGGCGGGCGGTAGTGTCTTTTTTAGGCGGGGAAAGGCTAATGACAGGAGGAACGGGATGAGCCATTATCCGAACGAAATTCAAGATTTTCATCAAACCATCATGAAGCTCAAGGGGATTACGGAAATCGAGAGCGGAGTCGACAATTTGGCTGCGGTGGATGCCGAGGTGCTGCGTTTCCCCCCATTTGCCCACCTGCCGCATGCCGCTCTATTGCGCACCGGGGGCGGAATGGAAAATGAAGTGCTGATCCAGTTTGAAATCGGGATCGAGTACTCGGTGGAGGGGCTTGAAGCGATCGAGTTTTTGGCCTGGTTTGTGCGGGATGCTGCCAGGGGAGGGACGAAGATCCAAATGAGGCCGTTTGCTTTGCCGCCGGATTCTCCGCTTGGCCGGCAGTTGGGGACGAGCTTGAAATTCCATATCGAGCTCTTTGTCGACGGGATCGAGGATACGTTGGAGCCGGCGTATAAGGTGATCCAACGATTGAATCAAACGCTGGAGACGGCGATCGGGCTGTACGACATTCCGGTCAAGCCGACCTGCATCTAATTTAACGGAGGGGGAAACCATGACACGTGCGGAAATCGTTTCATTGAACATCGGCAAGCCACAGCCTTTAATGTACAATAATAAAGAGGTAGAAAGCGGGATTCGCAAGCAGCCGGCCGGGCGGCCGTTGCTTCTGTCCCGGATCAACCTGGATGGGGACGGTCAGGCCGACCTGGTCCACCATGGCGGCAAGGATAAGGCGGTTTGCGTGTATCCTTACGAGCATTATCCTTACTGGGAGCAGGAACTGGGGACGACGCTGGATTTCGGCGCGTTCGGCGAGAACTTGACCACACGTGGGCTGCTGGAAACCGATGTGTGCATCGGGGATACTTTTCAATTGGGCGAAGCGGTGGTGCAAATCACACAGCCGCGCCAGCCCTGCTACAAATTAGCCGCCCGTTACCAGGTTCCCGACATGCCGATAAAAGTTCAGGACACCGGCTTTACCGGCTATTATTTCCGGGTGCTTGAAGAGGGGACGGTATTCCCAACCTCGGAGTTAACACTGCTGACCCGACACCCTCTGGGCGTAACCGTGGATTTCGCCAACCGGATAATGCACCATGACAAGAAGAACGTCGATGGCATCAAGCGGCTTCTCGAGGTCAAAGAACTGTCGGAGAGCTGGCGGGCTACCTTGACGAAGCGGTTGGAAGGGCAAGATGTAAATACGCGGGAACGGCTGCAAGGTAACTAAACCAAGAGCGGGGATGCAAGGAGGCGGAAATCGCCTCCTTTTTCGTGATCAGGCGGGGATTGCGGATTTACCGAACCAATAGAGGCGCGATATGCCGGCGGAAAAGATCGACCGGGCTCCGGTCTTTTTTGCGTTTATCATCGGTCAAGACGACCACGATATCCAGGCTCGGAACGACATAAACAAACTGGCCGCCAAAGCCGCGCGCATAAAAATAATCAAAAGCCGTCTCCGCCGTTTCGCCGTAAGTGTCGGTCCACCAGTGCCAGGCGTACCTGCCGCGGTTCGGCGGAGCTGCAGGAAGGGCGGGCTGTACGGAGAGCTTGGCCAGCCTGCGGGATATCAGGTGCTGTTCATCCCAGCGGCCTTCCTGCAAATAAAGCTGGCCGAATTTGAGCAGGTCGGCCGGGCGCAGCCATAACCCAAAGCCTCCGGTGCGATGCCCCTGGGGATCTTGCTCCCACTTGTATTCTCCGATGCCGAGCGGTCCGAACAAGAATTGTTCGGCAAAGGCGGCCGCATCCATGCCGGTGGCTTGGAACAGGATGGAGGAAAGCAGCTGCGACGCCCCGGAATTGTACTCCATCCGGCCGCCTGGCGGATGGGCCAAAGGCTGCGCAAGCACAAAGTCCACCCAGTTGGAGGTCCGGGTCATCCGCGGGAAGGAGTTGCGCCCGCCGAATTCCGTCCATTCCCATCCGGCCGACATGGTCAGGAGATGCTCCAGGGTGATGTCCCGTTTTCGAGGGTCTGGATCGTCGGCCAGCTGCGGGAAAAAATCGGCGATGGCCGCTCCCGCTTCCGGCAGCTTCCCCTGATCCATCGCGATGCAGATCAGGGCGGAAAGTATGCTTTTCGTGCAGGAGTTGGTCTTTGCTGGCTCCGTGCCGCAGCGGATATCCCGGTAATGCCGGAACACGGGCTCTCCACGGTGGCTGATCAAACAGCTTCGAAGGTCAAACGGATTTAAGGTCTGCTGCAATGAGGTCAGGTTCATACGATAATCATCCTTTGGTTCGTTACCATCATTTCCATTACTATATCAGCGGTTGCGTGATCACGCAAAAAAATCGGCGGGCTCCCCCCGAAAACCACCGTTCACTACGGATTCGCCGAAGCGATTTTTCTACTATTCTGGGAATGTACCGAATAGAGAATGAGGAGTGGAAATATTGGATGAGTACCGCCTGGAAAACCCGTCTTACCGACTTTTTTGTCCGCAAAGATCCGGAGATTGACCGTCTCCTGGAACAGCATCAAGCCAAAACCCCCAAACGGATCGCGTTGTACCTTTCGCTCGGGATCCTCCCGGGCATCTTCACCTATCTGCTGATTTTCCCGTTTCGCGAACCGCTAATGGCATGGACGGGGTTGTCCAGCCATAATTACCAGTTTTTGATTCTGGCTTTGATGGCCAGCGGCTGGCATATTCTTTTTCCTTTTTTCATGCTAAGATTTGTGGATAAGCTTACCTTTAAGCAATCGTTGAAATACCTGGGATTTACCAAGCTTGATCTTAAAGGGCTGCTTCTCGTTCTGCCCATCATCACAGTCGTGTTCACCGTGTTGTCCCTTCCCTATATGAAGTATATTTATCCTCCCTTGTCGGGGCTACTGGATCGTCTTCCCGCGCTGCATATGGGAGAATGGCATATCTACAATCAGGGCTATTACGATTTCCCCTGGCCGCTTCTCGTCATCGGCCTGATCGGCAATTTTATCGGGGAAGAAATTTACTTTCGCGGGTATCTCCTGCGCAAAGTCGGAGCCCTCAAATGGAATTGGCTCATCGTCAGCGTGCTGTTCCAGTTCTACCACATGTGGCAAGCCCCCGTAAACTGGGCGTTTATTCCTCTTGCCGTAATCATTCCTTGCGAAATACTGGTTCGTTTGCGCAAAAATATATATGGCGCCATTCTGTTTCACGTTTATATCAATACGCTGTGGGGGTTCGTTACGTTGTACCTGGTAGGTGTGTGACCCTCTGACGATTCGATTCGCTAGTTTGAAGGAGACGGGAATTTATGCCGTTGTTCGGTTCCAAATATCATATTCGAATGGCGTTGGCCGTTTTGGCTTTTCTGTGTCTGGCCGTGTACATTCATGCGGAATCCATCCGCTACCCATACATCGGGGCATTGTTGGAGCGGAGCGGCTCACAATGGATCGTGGCGGAGGTGAATCCCTACGGAAAAGCGGCCGCCTGGGGGCTGGAACCGGGGGTCCGTGTGCTGACCATAGACGGGGAAGCGGCGGATGAACGGTTAAGAGCGAGCGTAAGCCCCGTATCTCTGGTCAAGGTATCCGGAATAAGCTTTGCGGGTATGGACGGAACCGTCTCCGACAAGAAGGTTTCGACCGATATTCGCGATGCTCTAAAAAATCTGTTTTCCGTGCTGGCGGAACTCGTCCTTCTGGCCATCGGCCTGTCGGCTTACCGGAAAAACCCCAATTCCCGGCTGGTCAGGCAATTTGCGGCGATCAATTTCGTAATGGCGCTGGCCATCCTGACGTTGTACTCCACGGAGATGCGGCTGTCGGATTTTATTTTGTCTTTAAGCGCGATTTGGCTGCCTTATATGCTGCTTTCTTTTTGCGTTTCCTTCGTGATCCGGTCGGTATCGGGCCGGCTTCGCAACCTGCTGCGCGCTTTTTGCCTTTTCTGCGTCCTGTTCTCCGGGTATGTTGTTTATGCGGTTGCCGGAGAGCAGATCCCGGGCTGGATCCGCGAAGCGGCGCATGTGGTTTTTATGGTCGCACTGCTGCTGGTTGTCTTGGCGGTGGGCCTGTATTGGAAACAAATCGACCGGATTGAAAAAAATCAGGCGCTGGTGCTTGTGACCGGCATGTATTTCAGCCTGCTACCGTACGTGTTTCTTTATATTCTGCCGGATTTGATCCGGGGCGACGCGATGGTGCCGCCGGAATATGCGCTGACTGGACTCGTGCCGCTATCGGCGACGATGTTGTATGTCCTCAATAAGCGCAGCCTGGTTGATATGAAGTTATATCTCCCGCGCGTCATGATTCACAGCCTGTATTTCGGCGCGGTGTTTATTTTATTCTTGCTGGGACCGCGATTGCCGCAGCCGTTTTGGCCGGCGCTGCTGTTTCTGGCGTTTCTGGGCGTGACCCTCGCTTACCGGAAAAGCCTCCGCTGGTCGGAGAGAAGCGCCGGAAAACGCAAGGAGTGGCTGGACAGGCAAACGCTGAAGCTGTCGATTCAAACGGCGGAAGCCCGAAATATCCGGGATATTCTCAATATGATTGGGGAAGTCATGGAACGTGTGATGGACGTAACGGGGATTTGCCTGGTTTGGCGGGACGGAAGCCGGCTGATCGTGCACGGTACCGGGGCTTACGCCTCTTTAACCCCGGAGGAGGGGGAGTGGTTGAATCCCGGATACTTGCAGACCAGGTTTGACTTTATCCATATTGAACCTTTGTTTATGGAGGGGGAGAGCGAGTTCGAGGGTTTCCTTTGCGTCGGTCCCAAGCGAAATTCTTCGCTTATGGCGGCGGATGAGAAGGAGCTGATCATCAGCATGCGAAACGAGGCCATCCGTCTCCTGATCAACGCCCGCCGCCTGGCGGGATTGCAGCAGGAGTATCAACGGACGAAGGAGCAGAACGCGATGTTTGAAAGACGGGTCAGCGATATGCGTTTGGAGCAGCGTATGCTGATGGAGGCCCAACACGCGGAACGGATTCGGACCACGTATTTTCTTCATGACCATTTGCTGCAAAACCTGATTTTCCTGTCCCGGGATTTGGAGGAGCTCGCCGATCGGGGGAAGGTGGACCGCCGGCGGGTGGAGACCTGGCTGAAGTGCGTTTATGATTCGCAGCGGGACATCCGGCTGATCTGCGATGATCTGCATCCGGCTATTGCGGAGAAGGCCGGTTTGGAGGAGGCGTTGAAGTGGCTGGTAAGGTCTGCCGAAGAGAGGGGAATAGACGCGGTGCTGAGCTACGATTGGGGGCTGGCTGAGCCGCCGGATCGGCTGCTTCGAAGTAATTTATTCCGCATGATCCGCGAGCTGACCAATAACGCATTAAAACATGCGGAAGCCACGCATCTTGAGTTACGGGTGCGGAGTCATCCGGAGGAAGGAATCACTTGTGTGGTCAGCGATAACGGGAGAGGATTCGATCCGGTCTCGCTGTACCGCGACAGCCGCTTTCTGGAGGGGAAGCATATCGGGCTTATTTCCGTCAGCGCCCAGGTTGAATATCTGGGTGGGGAAATAGAGCTTCAGGCGTCCCCCGGAAAAGGGACGAGAGTAACGCTGAAGCTTGCGGCGTACGAACGAAAGGAGGGCGATTATGGAAAACTTGGTTAACATTATTCTGCTGGATGATCATCCGCTCGTAATGGAGGGGTTAAAGAACCGGCTTGAAGAAGAGCCGACTTTCTCGGTTCAGGCGGCGTTTTCGGATCCCCTGGTGTTATTGGATCAGATCGACCGGTATGAACCGGATGTGTTGGTTATGGATGTTTCCATGCCGAAACTGGACGGTTTTGAGCTTGCGTCCATCTTGAAGGGGAAGTACGGAGCTTCATTGAAGCTGATTATGCTGTCCGGATATGTGTATGACGAGTTTTACAGGAAGGCCTACGAGCTTGGCGTCAACGCCTATTTATCCAAACAGGCGACGTATCCGCAAATTATCAATGCAATTCGGCAGAGCATGACAGGCCATGTGCTGATGCCCGAGAAGCTGTTCGCCAAACTACCGGTAGACCCGTTGACTCCTATGGAACAACGGGTTCTGGCCCTCGTGGCCAGAGAGCTCACCAACAAGGATATCGCCCGGGAACTGGCCGTCAGCCAGCGGACGGTGGAATACCATATCAGTTCGATTATCCAAAAGCTGGAGGTCAAGACGCGAATCGGCGCTGTGGCCAAGGGATATGAACTGGGAATTCTCGGGCCGGTGCAGCTATAGACGAGACGGGCGAAACCTAAAATGGAGTGCAAAAGTGAATAATATCACATGCTTGTGAAAATTGTCACATTACTTACTGCTGCTTTTAATTATAATCAACTTGTAATCAAAAAGAGTAGGGGGAAACCACTGTGAAAATCTTTAAAGGCTTGTTGGTTGCGGGTGTCGCCATCGCATTGTTGTCCGGATGCGGCGCCAAGGAGGAGAAAGCGGCTGAACCGGATAAGGCTGCCGGGCAAACCGCTACCGCCGAACAACCGGATGCGGTAACGACCGCTTCCATCGTAAATGATGCGGATGCGTTCATCAATGCGGTTAGTGAGAAAGGAACCTGGATCATCGCCACTTTGGGTGATTTAACGGTTGACAAGGACGTTGTGGTGGCTGGGGAATTCCACGACAAGAACAAACCGGACGGCGATATTTACCGTAAAATCGCCCTTTACACGCAAGACGAGAACCATAAGATTACCGCTTCTTTCACCCTGACGGTGCCTAAGCTTACGGTGCAAAGCGAAAACTTGAGAATTCAAGGCGGCACGGTTAAGGGTGACGTCTACGTCGAAGCGAACGGATTTAATCTGCATGAGTCGGCAACGGTAGACGGAAATATTTATTATGCCAACGAGGATGTCAAAGCGTCCGCCAAAATCGATGGTAAAGTAACGGGCACGGCTGAAGTGAAATAATCCGTTATCTGCGTAACAAGGGGGAGCCAAGTCGGCTCCCTTTTTTGTGTTTGAAATTTAGTCTTACGGCTGGGACGACATAAATATTTTTTTGCCCGAAGGGAAATACATAAGTTACTTGAAGTGATTTTTTGAGGAAAGGAAGGGAGGAGAATGGAAATGTACGATGAACAAGAAAATGGGGCTCAAACTTATAGAGCGGGAGATATCGTCTATGTGTTTTACCGGAACCCGCATACCCAGGATGTAGCCAACATTCAGGAAGCTGCGGTTGTGAATCATCCGGAGAAGCCGGGGGAATTGGCGGTTTTCCTATATGAGACCTACTATCCGCTGACGGATGAGATGGCCGTCTATTCCACGGCACACGAGGCCGAACAAGTCTACAACGACGTTTACGGGCCGGCCTCCGAGGGGATTTGGGAATGAATCCTCCGTTTACCCCGCGGCTTGTTTATTTCGAGCCGGATGCCCTGGATTATCCGCTGGGCAGAGAGCTTATGCAAAAGTTTGAAAAGATGAAGCTGGATATTCGCTATACGACCTCGCACAACCAAATCCGGAATTTGCCGGGCGACAGCGATCTGCAAAAATACCGTGTAGCCAAGTCGACTCTTGTCGTAGGCATCCGCAAAACGCTGAAATTCGACACGTCCAAGCCTTCCGCCGAATATGCGATTCCGTTTGCGACGGGATGTATGGGCCATTGCCATTACTGCTACCTGCAGACGACGATGGGGACCAAGCCCTATATCCGGACTTATGTCAATGTGGAGGAAATTTTGGAAGCGGCGGACCGATATATGGCCGAGAGAGCGCCGGAGATAACCCGGTTCGAAGCCTCTTGTACTTCGGATATCGTGGGCATCGATCATCTGACGCACACGTTAAAACGGGCGATTGAACATTTCGCATTGTCGGAGTACGGGAAACTTCGGTTTGTAACGAAATTCCATCATGTCGATCATCTGCTGGATGCCCGGCATAACGGCAAAACCCGTTTTCGCTTTAGCATAAACGCGGACTATGTGATCAAAAACTTTGAACCGGGGACATCGCCTTTGGACAAGAGAATCGAGGCCGCCGGAAAGGTGGCGCGGGCCGGCTATCCGCTCGGTTTTATCGTCGCTCCGATCTATCTTCATGAGGGATGGGAGGATGGGTATCGCCACATGTTCGAACGACTTGACGCCGAATTGCCCGCCGATGCGAGAGACGATATCACCTTTGAATTTATTCAGCACCGGTTCACCAAGCCGGCCAAGCGGATCATCGAGAAAAATTACCCCATGACCAAGCTCGAGCTGGACGAAGAGAAGCGGAGGTACAAATGGGGCAAATACGGGATCGGCAAATACATCTATCAAAAGGAAGAAGAGGAGGATATCAAATCCCGCCTTTTTTCATATATGGAGACGTTTTTCCCGCAGGCGAAGCTGGAGTATTTTACTTAAGGCGGAAAGGGCGTTGGTGTGATTTTTCTCACTGTACAGGCTGAGCTTTTATTGTAATCCTACCTTAGGAGGTGGGTAAGCCCATGAAAGTTCAATACCCTTTACAAGCCAGCCCTGAGCTTAGCGCGATCAAGGAGGCCCTTAAACCGTTCGGAGGGCGCTGCGCGAAGGTAGTCGACGGAACGCTGGAATATCAGATCAAAGATGAGCAGGAAAGTGCCGCGTACGAGGCGTTAAAGGAAAAAGGTTTTGTCCGGTAAAAGTCGGGGAGGATTCCCCGGCTTTTTTCTTTCATTCATTGGCTCGGCGTTTGAATCCGCCCCCAGTCATGATACAATATTGGCGATATTAAACCATTCTTCCGATGAAAAAAGGAGATGACCGTGAACAACTGGAAACGAAATATTGTGCTGTTTTTGAGCAGCCAGACCATTTCGCTGTTTGGCTCGTCCTTGGTCCAATATGCCATCATGTGGCACATTACGCTGACTACCCAATCCGGGGTTATGATGACGCTGTTCATTTTGTGCGGCTTTATTCCGACCTTTATCCTGTCTCCTTTTGCGGGGGTGTGGGCGGACCGTTTTAACCGAAAATGGCTGATTATTTTGTCGGACGGCATGATCGCCACCGCGACGCTGATTCTTGCCGCTGTCTTTTTGCTCGGTTACGAGGCGACCTGGCTTCTGTTCGTGATATCGGCGATCCGCGCTTTAGGGACAGGAATCCAGACACCGGCAGTCGGTGCCATTCTGCCGCAAATCGTGCCGCAAGACAAGCTGACGAAGGTTAACGGAACGAACGGCACGCTGCAAGCGGTGATCATGTTTGTCTCCCCGATGGTCAGCGCGGCCTTGCTGACGAAAGCGTCGATCGTAAGCATTTTCTTTATCGATGTCATCACCGCGGCCATCGCCATTCTCACGCTGCTTTTGTTCTTTAATATCCCTGCTCACAAGAAGGCCACCGAAAAGCAAACGACAGGTTATTTCAGCGACTTGAAAGAGGGGCTGCTCTACATAAAAAACCATCGCTTCCTAAAAATCTTCTTTCTGTTTTTCGCGGTCCTGTTCGTGCTGATGGCGCCGGCCGCATTTTTGACGCCGCTGCAAGTTACGCGCAGCTTCGGCGACGATGTCTGGCGGTTAACCGCCATCGAAATTGCCTTCTCCATCGGGATGATGGCGGGCGGGGGGCTGATCGCGGCCTGGGGCGGCTTCAAAAATAAAATCCGGACGGTCATGCTCGCCGGCGTGGTGATGGGGGGCTGTACGTTGGCGCTCGGAGTTGTTCCGGTATTCTGGACATACCTGCTGTTCATGGCTGTCTTCGGCATCGCTATGCCGATGTTCAATACGCCTTCAACGGTGCTGCTTCAAGAAAAAGTCGACGAAAACTTCATGGGAAGGGTATTCGGGGTCCTCGGCATGATTTCCACGTCGATGATGCCGATCGGCATGCTGATTTTCGGTCCGCTGGCGGATGTCGTCCGAATCGAATGGCTCCTTGCTGGCACTGGCGTCATGCTTATGCTTCTCGCCGTGCTTCTGGGGCGGAATCGGGTGCTGCTTGAGGCGGGCAAGCCGGAGGAGCGGGAGGCTGTCGAGTGACCAAGGCGTTGACGTTGGGAGAACCTGGTCGACAACGGCAGCCCAAAGGCGGATGCGAAAAAACCTGCAAATCTGCAGGCTTTTTTTGCATAGGCGCTCTATTTAATAAAATTGATGCAAATCTGCATTTATGTAAGCCGAAAGATGCTTCAAACTCCGAAATTTCCAAAAATTCCTGCATCCTCGCATCTTTTTGCTTCTGTCCTTAAGGGACGGCCCCAAATTCCTGCATTTTTGCATCCTTTCGGTTGCCAACGGGTGGGGGCATGGGAGTTCGCGAGCTGATTTACGGGCCTTAGACACCAAACCCGCCTACGACCTTTAATTTGGTACCTACCATATTTGCAATGAAGGGCCTCCCTTTGGAAATTACGGCCATCGTGGACTCCAGTTTAAGCGAAGCCGCGTGGGCATCCGCATCCCGCCAAATTTCCATAATCCAGATCGAGTCGGGATCCGCCTCGTCCACATTGATCGCGTACAGTTCGCACCCATCCACCGCTTCCATCGCTTGAGCCGCTTCCAGCATAATATCCAGCAGTGTGTCCCGCTGACCCGGATGAGCGACAAGTTTGGCGGTCATTCCGAATTTGCTCATGTTAACTCCTCCTCTTTTCAGGTATCATATCTTAAAAGACGCTTGCATTTCAACGGTTTGAATATTTAATATATAAATATATAGATTTAAAATAAGGGAGAGAGCTAACTTGGAAAAAATTCAATCGAAAGAACAATATCAACAGGCGATTCAGAGCGACAAATATACCGTGATCAAATTCGAGACGAACTGGTGCCCGGACTGCAAAAACCTGGACCGTTTTATCGGTGATATCGTCGCCGAGCATGCGGACAAAGATTTTTATGCGATGGATGCGGAACAATTTCAGCCGATCGCGGAGGCCAATGAGGTACGCGGCATCCCGAGCTTGCTCGTATTCAAAAACGGGGAGAAAGTCGCTCATCTGCACAGTAAATTTGCCAAGACGCCCGGCCAGGTCAGAGAGTATTTGGCGGGTTTGTAAGAGAAATAGGCATTTTCTTGTTAAACAACAGAACCGCAGGCCTTTCAAATGGAAGGGGTCTGCGGTTTTTTTCAGAATGAGGACAATGTTAAATCCTTGGGACATCTCGTTATCCGAATAAGAGATCTTCCGCCGCGGTCGTTCCCCGGCACAGCTCCGCAAAGGTTTGCGCTATCGTTACGGTATCCGCAAAGCCGAGATTGCCCGAACTGGCTATCAGGATGGGGTACTCCTGATCATGAGGGTCCGCGCGCATATCCCAGACGTAATGATTCCCGTTACCATCCATAGCAAAAGGAACCGCACCGGGCATATACTGCGGAAATTCATAAGCCAGCAACATGGAACGGATTTCCGCCGAGCCGAAAAACTGAAAATAACGTTCCCCGTTCGCAAACTCGCCCCCATCGGAAAACCGAAGGAAACTCGTATAACTAGCAGGCAATGGCTTGGCGGGGATCCGCCATAATTTGGAGTCCGCAGGTCCATACTCCGAAATTTCCAATTCCGTCAGCGGCGCATGCCAGCGGGACAGGAATTCCTCCAGTTGATCCTCCCGCAGACCGGGCCGTTTCGTATAACACACCTCAAAGATCGACTTCCAATCCATTCGCTATTCCTCCTAAAGTCGTCTACCGGGTTAACAAGGGATAGTTTAAGATTAATCTATCAACGGATATAGGTGCAACTCATCCAAATGAAGAGAGAAGGCAAGCAGAAATGAGCGAGACGAATTTAAATGACGCTTGGTACGATTTTGCCGGGGCATTTGTGCATAAAAAGAACGAGTCAACCTTGCGGTGGCAGGCTTTGACTTCGGACGAACAAGAAATCGCCGCGTTGTGGCTTCTTGAAGCCGATATGTATAACGGCGGATTTATCCAGTTTTTTTGCAACTGGGGCGAAGAGGCGTATCTCTATGCGGTCCGGGCCCTTCAAGCGATTGGAGCGGAGCGGGCGCTGGAGCTTGTCGTTTCGGGCTACGCCTGCATCGAGCGATTGGAACAAGACGACCGTCTTACGCAGTTATGGGACATTCCGAAGTTTTTGACCACGGAGGAGGAGGCGCGGCTCGATGAACTGGACCAGCGATTTTGGGAGGATCCGGACGGGATTGCGGAAACCGCTTATCGGTATTATGCGGTGAAATTGGGGATTCCCGCCCCGTAACTCCGCTGTGACAGGCCGGCCGGTTAATAAGCAATTAACGGGAATTGTTCCCGGTAATTGGCTCATGTACAGCCGCAGAGGCAAAATAGCTGGAGAACTTCACATTAATTCGTCCGGAATTGCGTCATTCAGCGGTTAGAGCCGCGAATTACATGGAGCTTTTCCAGCTAAATCGGATGTAACGGGTAAGCGCCGAAAAATTACCGGGAAGTTTTCCCGTTAATGAGTGGTAGGTTGCCTATGCCGACAATTACGGCTACATGCCGAACGGAGCCTTCGAAGTTATCGAAACATCCGATGGGCACATTCTTATCGGCAGAGAAGTGAGAGACGGAGAGTATGGGCGGCCGCGTTATGTGCCGTATGCAGCCAAGCAGGTGAAGCGAAAAAAACAGGCAACCTTGAAGAACGACCGCTCTTCAGGTTGCCTGTTTGCTTTTTTTACAATTGGACGGAAATTACCGTTTCATCGTTAGCCTTAACCTCACCTTCAAAAGAAGGAACGACCTGCTTAACGGCATCCAGGCCGGAAGGAATCAGCACGGGAGTAACCAGGGGAAGTCCCGCCTGCCGGATCAGATCCATGTCAAACTCAATAAGGAGTTGACCTTTTGCAACTTTGTCTCCGGTGTTGACATGGGTGGTAAATCCGTTCCCTTTGAGTCCGACCGTATTGATGCCGATATGAATCAACAGCTGCACTCCGCTCTCATGCTCGAGGATGACAGCGTGTTTGCTCTTGTCCATGACATGGGCCACAGTTCCGTCGAACGGGGCGAACGCTTTACCTTCCGCCGGTTGGATCGCTATACCTTCACCCATGTGCTTTTCCGCAAAAGCGGGGTCCGGCACCTCGGAGAGAGGCACCGCTTCTCCGGTAATCGGGGAAGGGATCTCCAGCTTCTCAACTTTACCTTGAGCCGGTGGGCTCACCGTTTGGACTGCTTGCGCTGGCGCATCGGTCTTGACTGATCCTTCGGCTTCCGCGGAAACCGCTTCGTTCTTGTAACCGAAGAACCAGGTCAACGTGAAAGCGATGACCATAGCAACCACATTCGTCAAAATGTACAAAGGCAGTTGACTGTTCAGATACAGCAGAGTGCCCGGGATGACCGTAATCGACATGCCCGTACCGGCCATTTGGAAAAGGGAAGCGAGGAAACCGCCGACCGCTCCGCCGATCAATCCCATAACAAAGGGTTTCACGTATCTTAAGTTGACCCCGAAAATGGCCGGCTCCGTGATCCCAAGAAATGCCGACAGGGAGGAAGGGAGAGCCAGCGCTCTCAACTTCATATTCTTCGTCTTCATTCCTACCGCGAGACACGCTGCGGCTTGTGCCGCCATGGCGGTGGTGATAATCGCGTTAAACGGATTGTTGCCCTTTTGTTCAAGCAGCTGAATTTCCAGGAAGTTAAAGATATGATGAACGCCTGAAACCACAATAATTTGATGGAAAAAGCCGATAACCAGACCGGCGATGCCGAAGGGCAGCTCCAATACAGCGACCGTTCCGTGAAGCACCCACTCTTCCAAAGAGTGGAAAACCGGGCCGATCGCAAACAACCCAAGGGTAATCATGATCAACAAAGTAATAAAAGGAGTCAGAATCAGATCAAGGGCTTCAGGGATGCGTTTGCGCAAAAACTTCTCCAGCTTCGCGCCGATCAGGCCCACAAAGAACGCGGGCAATACGGACCCTTGATATCCTACAACCGGAATGAAGCCAAACATGGTCAGCGCCTCCGCGGAACCGTCGGCAACGCTGTAAGCGTTGGGAAGGGCGGGGTTGACCAGCATAAGGCCGAGCACAATCCCCAGCACCGGACTTCCTCCGAATACTCTGAAAGCGGACCAGGCCACCAAGGCAGGGAGGAACGCAAACGCGGTGTCCGTCAATACCTGAGTAAACAACAGGAAATTAGGCGAGATATCTCCAGGAGTAGCTCCAAACCAGGAAAGAACCAGTTCCTGGGTCAACAAGCCCCGCAGGCCCATAAAAAGACCGGTCGCCACCAGCACGGGAATAATCGGAACGAACACATCACCGAACGTACGGATCGCCCGTTGAAAGGCATTGCCCTGTTTCTTTCCCTGCTTCTTCAACTCATCGGTCGACGTGCTTTCAATACCAAGCTTCTCGACTTCCTCAAAGATACGGTTCACCGTACCCGTGCCGAAAATAATTTGATACTGGCCGGAGTTGAAGAACGCACCCTTGACTTTATCGATATTTTCGACTTGCTTCTGGTTGATTTTATCTTTATCCAGCACCATGATGCGAAGGCGGGTCGCACAATGGGCGAAGGAAGCGATATTTTCCTTTCCTCCGACTGCTTCGATTACCGCTTTAGCGATTTGTTGATTTTCAGACATGGCTTTCGTTCTCCTTCGCTATGATTTCTTCGACTTGCTCAACGGTCGGCAGGGAGGGGATAGCTCCCTTTCCGGTTGTGGTGATGGCTCCGCAGGCATTGGCAAAACGTAGCAAAGCTGCATGCTCCTCCGATAAAATGGAGCTTAAATTTTGCGGCGTGGCTTTACGCTCCAGCAGTTGATGCAGGAACCCGCCGATAAAAGCGTCCCCGGCACCGGTCGTATCCTGCGCCTTCACTTTAAAGCCATCCGATTTAAATCTTTGCTGCGACAGGATTAGATCCGCACCTTGCGAGCCTTTTGTATAGATTACAGCCTGAACGTCGCCGGTAAATAAGGAAGCCAGCGCTTGTTCCTCGTCCGGAATCCCTGTAATGAAGCCCAATTCATCCTCCGATATTTTTAAAAGATGGGCTTTGGGGAGAAACGTCTGTATGGTTTGGCGATAGGCTTCATGATCGTTCCACAAGGGCAAGCGCACATTGGGGTCGAAGCTTACTATTCCGCCTCGGCTTTTGATCGCGTCAATCGCTTTGACATGAGCCTGCTTCATCGGACTTTCCACTAAATCCACCGAACCGAAGTGTAAAAGGTCGCCCGCTTGAAAGACGTCCGGGTCGATCTCCTCCCCGGCCAAGAGCAGGTCGGCGGACGGGTTACGGTAAAACGAAAAGTCCCGTTCCCCGTCGGCGCGCAAAGATACGAAGGCCAGACCGGTGTTGGCCTCGCCGGTTCTTTTGACCAAATCGATCCTTACTCCGGCCTCCGTCAACTGTTCCAGCAGAAAGTCGCCAAAGGCATCATTGCCCAGTTTGGTAATGATCGAGGCGGTGCCGCCCAACTTGGCCGCCGTCGCGGCTACATTGGCCGGAGCGCCCCCCGCGGCGCGTTCGAATGAAACGACATCTTTAAGCGCTTGACCCGCCTGCCGGGGGATAAAGTCAATCAACACTTCTCCAATTGCATATAATGTTCCCACGTACTCACCTTCAAACATAAAATTGGTTTAGATATCCCATTTGCTGACACGGAATTCCGCCGTTCCGCCGGAACAAAACAATCGAATCTCCTTGCTCGCAGGATCCGGGAAAATGCGGCTTGTAAACACTTCTTCTCCATCGTTGATAAAGATCTCCACGGAGGATGTGTCCACGAACAGATGAAATTTGAGCCTGTCCGCGTTGAAGCCGCAGCGGCGGATGTTTCCATTGATTTCATCCATAGCCTGACCCGAGAACGTGCGGTCGAGGATGATTTTTTTCTGGCCGGTGTCGTATTTGAGCACCGTTTTCTCATGGTCGGAAGCCCGGAATTCGAGCCCCAATTCTTCCGCGTCGAACATTGAAATTTCGCATATCAGCTCATAGGAAGTTCCGTCAAACCCGTTTAGATGTTTCACTTCGTCTTTCAGGGTAAGCGTGGCGCCGCTTTGGGTTTTACGGAGCTTGGCCAGCTCGGGGACCGGTTGCTGAATCAGCTTATTGCCGCCCTGGATCGTAAGTTGGCGGGGGATCGTCAAGCAGCCGGACCAGCCATGGGTGTCCGTCGGGTATGCTACATCCGGCAGCCCCATCCAGGCGACCAAAATACGCCGTCCATCCGGTCCTTGCGTGGTCTGGGCCGCATAGAAATCAAAGCCCCGATCCAGCTCCCGAAAAGCGCCGTGCCGAAATTCCCCCGTGGACAGATCCAGCGGTTGGCCGATCACATAACCGGTTTGATAAATGTTGTTGTATAGATCGCCATCCGCCTGGAGACCTTGCGGAGAGAAGATCAGCACTCCCGATTCATCCAGCTCGAAATAATCCGGACATTCCCACATGTAGCCGAACGGGGAGAGGCCGGATTTCATTTCGCCCATAAACGTCCAGTTCAGCAGATCTTCAGACCGGTACAGCACAGCGCAGCCTGTTAAGTCGGTTCTTTGAGCGCCGATCACGCAGTAATATTCCTTCCCGGATTTCCAAACCTTCGGATCCCTGAAATGATCGGTGTATCCCGGGGGCACGGAGGAGATTACCGGCCGGTTGAGTTTGGCGATTCGGCCGTCTGCATCCATGGAGGCCAGACATTGATACGGATGTCTTGTCCACGCCTCATCCCGCGTATTGCCGGTATAAATCATGTACAACTGACCGTCTTTCTCGATGGCACTGCCGGAATAAGCGCCGTGAGAATCATAAGGACCGCCCGGGGCAATTCCGATGCCCAAGCCTTCCCAAACCGCCAAATCGGATGATTTCGTGTGATACCAATATTTCATCCCATGCTCGGTCCCCAAGGGGAACCATTGGTAGAACAAATGGTACTCGCCCTGATAGTAAGAAAAGCCGTTCGGATCATTGAGCAGTCCGGTCAGCGCCTGGATGTGGTAGCTTTGTCTCCAGGGGGAACGCTCGACTTGTTCCCGGAGTTGCGCCAGCTCGCCGGGCCGGGCTTGTTCGATTAGCCTGTATTTTTCTTCTCGCGTCATCATATGCATGTTGTTCTCCATCTCGAAACGATTTATGTCGGGAACCGGTTCCAATCAAGAGAAAAAAATAAACCGGAACCGGTTCCAGTAGAAAAGAAATATATCCGGTTCCGCCTTTATTAGGGTGGAACCGGTTCCTGTATAAAACATCATAATCGATCCGCTTATAAATTGTCAACGCTTTCTCGCTGGACAAGCTCCACATCCATGACGGAGAGTCGGTCTACGGGTTGTTCAAGCACGAGCTTGATAATGTTGTGGGCCGCATGCTCGCCCGCCTGAAAATAATGATATTTTACCGTCGTCAGGGCGGGGTGAATCATCTCCGTGATATCGTAACCTCCGAACCCGGTCACCGATAAATCCTCCGGGACGCGGATGCCTTTCAAATGGGCCGCTTTAATCACGCCAAGAGCGATATTGTCGGTGGCGCATACGATGATGGAAGGCTTGCCTTCTTCCAGAATCCGCGATGCCGCCTCCATGGCGTCGGTCATTTTAAAGCTTGTCTCGAAATAACGTACGGTACAATCGGGATAAGCCTCCAAGGCCTGCTTGACACCTTCTTTCCGGTGTATGCCGACGGCCTTGTCTTTTTCCGTGACTCCCAAATAAACGATGTCACGATGGCCTTTGTCCAGAACATGGCGTCCTATCAGCCATCCGGCCCGCTTGTCGTCATGTACCAGACTGTGAACTTGATCATGTTGCTGCCCCACCAGAATGACGGGGATATTGATCTTGTGTATGGCCGCTAAATGGGCTTCCGTCACCTGGGCGGCCAGCAAAATAATGCCGGAAATTTTCTGTCTGGCAAAATCATAGATCGCTTCGATTTCCCGACCCAAATCCTGGCTTGTATTGGAAATCAGCATTTGGTAGTGGTTCTTCCGCAGTTCTTCGTCGATGCCGATCAAGGTTTGCGAAGTCGCATAGGAATCGAGGCGGGGAACCACCGTGCCGATAAAGTTGGTCCGCTTTGCTTTTAAGCTTTGGGCAAAGGTGTTGGGGACGTAATTCTGCTCTTTTATAATCAGCTCGATCTTTTCCCGGGTCCGGTCGCTGACCGGGCCGCCGTTCAAGTAACGGGAAACCGTGCTTTTGGCCACACCCGCCAGCTTGGCGATATCCGCTATAGTTTTCGTCATAAGTACTCCTCGGTAAAAGTCTTTATATTAAGTTAGAATGTTTCATACCGCTACCTTCCTAATTATACTCGTTTCTGCACCGCGGGGCATATGACCTTTATAAATTGGGGTTGACCTTGCCCTTAGGGGAAGGTGCACACTGGAAAACACAGAGGAGGCGACTCATGTTATCGATTGGAGAATTCTCGAAAATATGCCGAGTTTCGACGAAAACGCTGCGCTATTATGACGAGATCGGACTGATTCACCCGGACCAGATCCATCCCGAGAACGGGTACAGATATTATTCAATGACCCAACTGGAAAAGATGCTCCTGATCCAACGGCTAAAATCGTATCATTTTTCCCTGGATGAAATCAGAGAGGTGTTGGCGTGGGAGAAGGATCTGTCCGAAGAAAAGCTGTGCTTCCGTCTGCAGCGCAAAAAAAAGCACATCGAAGAGCAAATCCAGGCTTACGCATCGATCCTGGAACAAATGAAACGGGATATCGCCAGCCTGGAGCTAGGGCGGCCCTTGATGTCCTTTCTTGACCGGATCGAAGTGGAGCTGGTGGAAACGCGCCCGCGGAATATCCTGTCCATCCGCCGCAGTCTGAGCGGCGAGGATTATGCCGCAGGCTATGGGATTTATTTTGCCGAACTCTACGAAAGGATCGCCACCGGACAACTCACCCTGCAAGGGACGCCGATGACGATCTACCACAGTCCCGAGTATAATCCGGCCGGCAATGATACGGAATTTGCCATTCCCGTTAAGGAGGCGGTGAAGGGGACGAGAGATTTTCCCGGTGGACTCTGCGCTAAGTCGGTATTAAAAGGCGCGTACCACGAGCTGACCTCGGTTTATGCCAGGTTAAGGGAATGGGTGGAGCGGGAGGGTTACGCATTAACGGAAGCGCCTTTTGAACTCTACCTGACCGATCCCGTACAAACCAAGGATGACGGTGACCTGGTGACCGAAGTGTATTTTCCCGTCGCGAAAAAATAGCAAGTTTAATGAGGAGGAATGCAAGGTGACAAGAAATGTGTGGCCGACTGAAACATGGCAGACTGCCGATCCCGCAAGCCTGGGGATAGATACGGAAAGGCTTTCGGGGCTGGAACCCGAGATTGCGGCGAATTACGGCAATATCAACGGCATCTTGATCGTGAAGAACGGATTTTTGACTTATGAAAAATACTTCAACGGCTATGGACCGGACGATGCGCATCATGTGGCGTCGGTGACCAAAACGATCATTTCCGTCCTTGTCGGGATGGCCGTCGATGCCGGATTAATTCCGAGTCTGGAGCGGAAAGTGCTGGATTTTTTCCCGGAATATAAACTGGAACGGGATCACCCGGTGAAAAAAGAAATCACGCTGCGCCACCTGCTTACGATGACGGCTCCCTATCCTTTCGAGGACTGGCAGGAACCGCTCGACAAGCTGTGTATGCAGCCCGACTGGGTTGAATATACGCTGAATATCCTGGGACAAAAGGGGGAGCTGGGAGCATTCAAATATTCGACGGCGGGGGCGCACCTGCTGTCGGCTATCCTCTCCCGCGCTACGGGCCAAAGCGCCCGTGAATTTGCCAATGAACGCTTGTTCGGGCCTCTCGGCATGAAGGTGATTCCGGATCATGCGATGGAAGACTTCGGGTTTGAGGAGCTGTTTGGCGCAAAAGTGAAAGGATGGGTCCATGATCCGAACGGAAACTCCACGGGGGGCTGGGGGTTGACGCTGACGCCGCGCGATATGGCGCGGTTTGGATTGCTGTGCTTGAACCGCGGCAGGTGGGACGGGCATACGCTGGTTTCCGAGGCCTGGATGCGGGAGTCCACGGCGATGAACCCCCACCACTACGGATACTGTTGGTGGCTGCGGGAAGAGGACGGCGTGTTTGCGTACATGGCCATGGGCGACGGAGGAAATATCATCTGCTGTATCCCCGGACAAGACATGGTAGTCGCCATCGCTTCCGGGTTCATGATGAACCCCCGGGATCGCTGGACATTGATTAAAGAGAAGATACTGCCGGCGATGTAGAACGGCAGCCCGGTAAGATCCCGGGAAAAGACGCGGATGGTGGAACTCTGGAATACGAAGCGCAGCAAGGGGAGAGGTGGGCCAGGGCTGTTGCATTGCCGGCGGTGGTGCTACTATAGATATAACAGTAAAGCCGCTCCTGAGTTCAAATTAACGGGTATTGTTCCCGTTAATTTGGCGCCTTTGCGGATGGGAAGGCGAATTACCTGGAAAACCTCCCGCTAATTCGCCTCAATTCGCCGATTTCGAGTGTTGGGCCGCGAAATAGATGGAGCTTTTCCGGCTAATTCGGATCAAAGCGCCAGGGAGGGTAAATTAACGGGAACTTGTCCCGTTATTCCCGGTGATTCCCCAAGGAATGGGCCGGTGATAGAGAAAGAGAGGACAAAGAAATGGCCGAAGTCAAAACGAATGCCATGCGAATGCTCGACAAAACGAAAACGCCGTACGAAATTCACAGCTACGATCCGGAGGACGGTCAGATTCACGGCACCGCGGTCGCGGAGAAGATCGGCAAACCGCCGGAGAAAGTATATAAAACACTGGTCGCTCATCAGGGGGCGGCCATCTTCGTGTTCGTCATTCCCGTTGCCGCGGAACTGGACTTGAAAAAGGCGGCCAAAGCCGCTGGGGCCAAGAAGGTGGAGATGCTGCCGCTGAAGGATTTGCTGAACCGGACGGGCTATATACGCGGCGGATGTTCTCCGGTCGGGATGAAAAAGCTGTATCCGACGTTTATAGACAGCAGTGCGGAGGACCTGGACACGATTGCGGTCAGTGCCGGAAAAGTCGGGCTGCAGATGGAACTCTCGCCGCAAGATTTGGCCGGGCAAGTGAAGGGAAGCTTTGTTCCGTTGATCCGGGAAGAGGAAGAGACTTCCTAACGGTTTTTTCCGCCCAACCTGTTCCAACCGAAATAGGGGCTGGTTTACTTTTCCAGCCTCCTTTTTTATACTCTTATTTGATAGTCATTATTAATAGATACTAGTTGTCTAGAAGGAGAGAAGTGATGAGTATTGGTATAAAGCAAAAAGCGGCATTGATTCTGCTTATCGTGCTGCTGGCGATCCCGGCGAGTCCGCTGTCCATTCCCGGGCGAGCGTTTGCGGCATCGGAATTCCCGGAGGATCTTAAGGGCCATTGGGCCGGAGAGGCCCTGTCCCGCTGGGTTGAACAGGGGATGATCTCCGGGTATGCGGACGGGAAGATTAGACCCGATCAGCCGGTCACGCGGGCGGAGTGGATGGCCATGGTGAACGCGCGGTTCGGCTTCTCCGTCAAAGAGCGGTCGGCGTCCTTCTCCGATGTGCAGCCGGCGGCGTGGTATTCCGCCCACACCGCCACCGCGGTCCGGCAAGGATATATCACCGGCTATGCCGACGGAACCCTCCGGCCTAACGCGCCGGTAACGAGAGCGGAAGCGGCTGCGATGCTCGGCCGGTTGGGCAAGCTTGGACCGGCTGCCGGGACGGCTTCTTTTAAGGATGCGCTCCCCGCCTGGAGCAAGGAAGCGGTCGGCTCCGTAGTCGATGCCGGTTGGATGACCGGCTATCCCGACGGTACATTCCATGGTGTAGGGAAGCTCACTCGGGCGGAGGCCGTGGTTACGCTGGATCGGGCATTCGAGGCGATTAACGCCGGAGGAAGCGAAAGTTTATCGGGCTCTGGCGAATTTGACCGCCCCGGCGTTTACGGTCCCGCGAAAGAAACCGCGGAAATCGCCGGCGATGCGTTTATTAAAGCGGGCGGGATTACGCTGCAAAATACCGTTATAAAAGGCAATTTGACCTTAACGGAAGCGATAGGCTCCGGGGAAATCCATTTGGCCGGAGTCACCGTCGAGGGGGAACTTCGCGTAAACGGCGGTGGACCGAACGGCGTTGATTTGCGGGATACCGTCGCCAAACGGCTGACCGTGGACAGGCAAGACGATCAAGTCCGGATCGTTGCTTCCGGCCGTACGACCTTGGAAACAGTGGTGCTGTCTTCGGGAGCTCTTCTTGAAGAGAACGGGCTGACCGGGGAAGGGCAAGGGTTCGTGCTCATCGATGTCGCTAAACAAGTGCCGAAGCTTTCTGTGGCGCGGCTCCGCGGCGAAGCCGAAACCGTTCGGATCGCGGCGTCCGGGATGCGTTTCGAACTGTTGTCCGGGCAAATCGAAAGGCTTGAAGTGGAACGCGGAGCCATTGGCAACGTGGTTTATTTGGAGCAAGGTACGAAGGTGATCGTTGCCGCGCTAGGCAGCGCGGTCACTTTCGAAGGTCCGGGCCAGGTTCTGCAAAAACAATGGAATAACGAAACGCAAGGGAGCGGCGTCCGGTCGCGTAGCGGCGGTGGTTCTGCCGCGCCGACGACTCCGACGAATCCGTCTCATCCGGAGCCATCGGTGACGGAGCTGGTGTACAGCCCTGAAGCGTTGAAATTTAATGACGTCCGGGTCGATGCCCACGTTACTTTGAAGGCGCTGCTGAGCGATGGCACGGAGATCGACGCGACCAAAGCGGCTGATTGGTTCACCGAGGATGAAACGGTGGCGACCGTAACGAACGGGATCGTCACCTCGCAAGGCGAGGGGGAAACCCGGATCGGTGCCGTATATGGCGGGCGAACGATACGGATACCAGTCAAGGTCGAGGCAGCGTTAACGCCGACGGTGACGGAGCTGGTGTACAGTCCCGGCGAGCTCGGCTTTGATGGGGTCGGCAAAAAAGCCGGCGTCATACTGAAGGCGCTGCTGAGCGACGGCAGGGAAATCGATGTAACCGAAGCGGCCGTGTGGTTCACCGAGGATGAAGCGGTGGCGACCGCGGTTAGCGGGACCGTCACTTCGCAAGGCGAAGGGGAAACTTGGATCGGCGCCGAGTACGGCGGGTTAACGATGCGGATACCGGTCCGGGTCACGGTCGTACCGGCAGCCATTCCGGCTTATCGGGTGACGCTGAGCGGCGTGCCCTCCGGCGCGGTTGCCGGGTCCGATATCAACGTGACCGTTCGCGTGGAGAATTCCGATGGCAACCTGGATACGAGCTTCACCGGGACGAAAAGGATGACGCTCACGGGCGCCCGGCAAGCGCCGGACAGCAGTTACGGCAGCCTGGCCGGCATACCGCTGCTAACCGCCTCGGGTGAAGCGGAAGTGCCGTTTGTGGCCGGCCAAGCCGTGGTCGCCTTCACCCTGAATAAAGCGGAGGCGCAATCGTTGACGCTTGCGGTGGACGGTGTGGCACATCCGACGGCGGACCTCGCGATCGCGCTTGTCCCCGCCGCTCCGGCCAAGCTTCAAATCGCGACTGAGCCAAGCAATTCTGTCGTTAGCGGGGAGACCTTCGCGATTCAGCCTGTCATCCATGTGCTGGATGCTTACCGTAATTTGGCGAACGAGTCCCTGACCGTCACGGCCAGCGTAGGCAAAGGCGCGGCGGCGCTTAAAGGGACGTCGTCCGTCCATACGGTAAACGGAGTCGCGGCATTTGCCGGCCTTGGATTGATCGGCGAAGCCGATGACGTGGAGCTGAAATTTAGCGCGGGTTCGCTCCCCCCTGTGCCCGTATCTCCGATCCGCGTCCTTCCGTTTTCGTCGGGGGATGGATCAGCCGCTGCACCGTATGTCATAAACTCGGCTGCCCAACTGAATAACGTAAGGAACCATCTGAACGGCCATTTCGTCCTGGGTGGCGATATCGATCTGAGCGGCTACGGCAGCGGTCAGGGATGGGTGCCGATCGGCACGGATAAGGCCGGGTTCACGGGGACCATAGACGGTCAAGGATATACGATCCGCCACTTGACCTCTCTTCGTCCCGGCGGCGGGTTGATCGGGTTGTTCGGTTACATCGACGGGGCTAATATCAAGAATCTGCACCTCAGCGACGTAACCATTTCAGGTTCTATGTACGTTGGAGGTTTGGCCGGTTTTATGAAATCCGGGTCTGTAAGCGGAGTTCATGCGGATAATGTATCCATTGCCGGAGCCGCCAATAATCTCCTGTATGCCGGCGGCCTCCTTGGAACAATGGAAGCGGGGACGCTCAACGGGTCCTCGGCCACCGATGTGAACCTCAGTGCCACTTACTATTTGGGTGGACTTGTTGGTGCGACCGGCGCCGCTTCCTCCATAACGGAATCGTATTCCAGCGGGGAAGTGTTCGTAAACGGCGCCAATTTAGGCGGGCTGGTTGGCACTCATTACGGTAGGATCACCGACTCTTATACGCTAGCCAACATTACGGGAGCGAGTACCGCGGCCGGCGGTCTACTTGGCATTAACAGAGGCGCGGTGATCCATTCTTTTGCCGCCGGAAACATCAACAGCCGTGGATTAGAGCTTGGGGGACTTATCGGGTTGGACGACGGCGGTACGGTAACCGGCTCGTATTATGACTCGGACGCCACCGGGCAAACCGACACAGGCAAAGGCACGCCGAAAACGGCAGCGGAAATGCGGCAGCAGTCCACCTTCGCGGGTTGGGATTTCACATCCATTTGGGCAATCCAAACGGACGGCTATCCTTATTTGCGGTGGCAGCGGCCATAATCGATCCGTCCTTAAAAAACGGAGCTGTGTTTCGGGGAGTGCTCTCCCCGGGCATGGCTCCTTTTTATGGTTGTTTGTCGGACTTGATCCTTCGTTAACATTCGCCGTCTATACTCGGAGTATATCTCTAAGAAGGATGGCTGATACTGATGGGCATTCATACTTATTTTAGATCGCTGAACGAATTGGAGCGAATTTATCGCTGTCCGGGAAAATTCAAATTCGAGGAACATAGCGTCGCCGCACACTCCTGGAAAGTCGTGCAGTACGCCAAAACGCTGGCCGATATCGAAGAACGCCATGGCGCGCAAATCGATTGGAAGAAACTCTATGAGATCACGAGCAGCCATGATTATGGAGAGATTTTTATCGGCGATATCAAAACACCGGTTAAACATTCTTCAGTGGAGCTGCGAAATTTGATTTTGCAAGTTGAAGAGGGCATGGTTCATCACTTCATTGAAGAACATATTCCCGAAGAGTTTAAGAGCATTTTTCGCAACCAATTGCGCGAAGGCAAGGACGATTCCATCGAGGGACTGATTCTTGAGGTGGCCGACAAGCTGGATCAAGTCTACGAGGCGTTCGCCGAGATGCAAAGAGGGAATACGGAGAAAGAGTTCGTCAAAATGTATCGCGACGCGCTGGTGAAAATCAAAAACATTCCCTTAAAATGCGTCGATTATTTTCTGGCCGAAATTTTAACCGACATGGTCAATGAGGAGACGCTGTCGCCGATCGATATCAAACGGATCACGCAGGAAGCGTTGGCGAGCTAATCCATCCGGACCGGACTTAAATCGCGGCAAGTGTGGGGTGGACAAGCGATAAAGGCTAATTTCTCCATGATCATCGACTAGCACAACCAGAGTCCGGTTTATAATGAAACCGACTTGACCGTTCTGCGTAACATACTGATAGATAGGCACAAGGAGGATGAAAGGTATGATTATGACCACCACATCAACGATTGAAGGATATCCCGTAAGGCAGTATCTGGGTATTGTAACCGGCGAGGTGATTATGGGCGCCAATGTATTCAGGGATTTTCTGGCCTCGATTACAGACGTTGTAGGGGGGCGTTCCGGCGCATACGAGGGCAAGCTTCATGAAGCGAGGGATACCGCGTTCGGAGAAATGAGGCAGCAGGCTTCCCGCCTGGGAGCAACGGCCATTATTGGAGTCGATATCGATTATGAAGTCGTCCGCGAAGGCATGCTGATGGTTTCCGTAAGCGGAACGGCTGTAATCGTGTAACATAACCCACAATTGCGGGCTATGGCAGTTTTTTGTTTCCCCTAACGACGGCAAACGCCTAAAAATGAAAGCAAAAGATCGCCTGTTCTGCAGCCATTTCGGCCAGGATAACGGCGATCTTCTTGTTGTTTCCGTTTGTTCGGTGTCACTTAAAAATCGGCGAACAGATCGCGGGTCGAAACGCACAAGCCCTTAAACCACACCGATTCCACGTAAAGGTCTTTGCCATTGGAATAATAAGTGACATCCGCAATCTCGCCATCGGTCAAAACGTGAACCGCCGCTTGCTCCTTCATCGGATCGACGATCCAGTATTCCATGACACCGCATGCTCGGTACAGTTCGAGTTTTCGGATCAAATCCTTGCTTCGCGTGGATGGGGACAGCACCTCAACGACCATTGTCGGCGTGCCCTTGTATTTGCCGTTTGCATCGATTCGATCCTTGTCACAAATGACCACCACATCAGGCTGAACGACGCAAATATTATTTGCTTCCTTCTCCAGCGTAATGTCGAATGGGGAGGTCAGCGGTTTACAGGGTTTTCCTTTGAACCAATTGTAAAAAGTACCAAGCAGTTCCTGCACGGCATGTTGGTGTTTGTACGAAGGTGAGGAAAGGTTATACACGATACCGTCAATCAGCTCAAAACGTTGTTCCGACGTTTTCGTCAGCTCAAGGAATTCTTCATAGGTCACAGAGCCACGGCTTAATTCATAGTTCGCCGCAGCCTCCCTAAAGAAGGTTTCATCCTCCCCGGAAAGAGCGGTCAATTTGGCCACATCCTTGCCGTTCCTCGTTACGATAATCTCTTCGCTTGCCTCCGCAAACTTTAAGTACTTCCCGAAATTGTTCTGCATATCGGTGGAAGAAACTCGCATAGGATTCACCTCGGATTAGCTATTTTATTATATTTTAGCTAATATATTAGTGAATTTCAATTAAAATTAGCTAATTCCGAACACTAAGCAGGGCTACTGCTTGGCTGCGCTTATTCGCTCCTCCAGCATATCCCAGTTAGGAGTAGGAATGCCGGCCCGATTTTTCCATTCGCCAAATACGCGGCTTAATGCGACGATTTCATGGGGAGAACCGTCGATCATTCGGCTGACCGGGAGAAGATGAAAAATTTTAAGGAGTAAACGAAGCAGCGCAGGATGGTTCCGGATCCATTTCGCTTGTCCGGCCGGCACCAGGGGGTAACCGAGCGCTTCCAGCACGCTAAAGCCTTCATCCATGGCCGCGACCATTTGGCGCAGCAGCTTGTTGTCCCCGGCGATTTTTTTCATTTTGCCGTCATGAATGAGGGTACCGTAGTTGATGGCCAAAATCGGAATGATATGATTTTTCAGCCAAGCGTCGATATCGTCATGGTATACCGGTTTATAATTGGTTTTGGCAAAAGCTTGATCCAACATCGCACGAAAGGGAATGGGGCCGTCCAATCCGCCAATCACCAGCTGAACGCCGCCGCGAACGCTGACGACGAGGCCGCCGGGTTCCCTGCGGCCGGCGCTAAGTTGGAATCCGAAGGCGACATTTTTGCGGGTAGAGCTGTGCTCCGCAAGGTAGATCTGCATATCCCGTGCGCCGGGATTATTGCCTACTATCACAATGTTGCCGCTCCGGCTCCTGGCCAGTACCGGCAGGACGCTCGGGAAATCGTTAAATTTCATCACCACAAAGATGAGGTCGTAGATATCGTCCGGCTCCAGCGTCCGGACTACCCGCACGGAATCGACCGATGTTTTAAGCTGGAAGTAGTGGCGGATGACGAGGCCGTCTTTCTCCAATTCGTCCGCACGTCGGCCGCGCGCCAACACGGATACGTCGTTGCCTCCGCGGATCAAAGCATGGGCCAGATAACTGCCCAACACCCCTGCACCGTAAATCAAAACTTTCATGAGAATCCCTCGCTTTTTTGTATAATGAACATTTGTTGTATAAATGACGATTGTTGATTACAATGATCTTAGCATCTTGTGGAAAGCCGGAGCAATCGGTAAAACGGCCGCTTTCGTTGAATATTCAACGGATGGGCCCGAAATGTTGAGGAAAGCGCGAAGGAGAGATTATGGACAGAAGAATTATTAAAACGCGGCAGGCGATTATGGAAGCTTTTGTCGGCTTGCTGGGGGAAAAAGGGTTTGAAAAAGTGACGATTCACGAAATCGCGGATCGGGCGAACGTGAACCGGGGGACCGTCTATTTGCATTTCTCGGACAAGTTCGACTTGCTGGAGCAGTGCGTCGAAACTTATTTGCAGCTCCTGCACGAGAGTTGTATGCCGGATGGGGAGGCAAGCAGGGTGCCGACGAAAGCGCTGCTGCTCCGCACCTTCGAATTTATGGAGCGGCACGCCGCCGTCTATTTCATTCTGCTGACGAGTAAAGGCGTGCCTGCTTTCCGAAACCGGATGATGGCGATGGTGGAGCAGGGAATCGGGGAACATATACTAAGCTGCAACATCCATGCGGGAGTGAGGCCCGAAGTTCTCGTCAAGTTTTTGTCCAGCGCTATGGCCGGTTTAGTGGAATGGTGGATCGTCCAATCGATGCCTTATGCTCCGGAGGAAATGGTGGAGCAATTGCTAGTGCTGTTGGAGCGAAATTTACTGCCGCCTGAGCAGGAGCTTGGTGGATGATAAAGGGGAAACGCCGAATTAACGGGAATTCCTCCCGTTAATTCGGTGCCTATGCGGCTGCGGAAGTGAATTAGCTGGAAAACCTCCCACTAATTCACCTGATATTATGCATATCGGCGGGTAGGGCCGCGAAATAGATGGAGTTTTTCCAGCTATATCGGATCGAAGGGCCAAGATCGGAAAATTAACGGGAGATTTTCCCGTTAATAAGTGGGCGGGCAAATGGATTGAGGCAGTTCAAGGCATCGACTCGGCATTTTTTTTCCGCGAAAACGTCCGACCGGGATGATGAGACCTTTCGGACGGGGCGGCGCTATCCTCTGGCGGCGGTGGAAACGGAATACTCTCTCTGGAGCCGCGAAGTGGAGGACGAGGTGCTGCCCGTACTACGCGAGCTCGGCGGCATCGGCTTTGTTTGCAGGTTTGATGCCAGTCGGATTGAAGGATGATCAACGGAACAGTTTTATTAGGAAAGCCGCTACGCAAGCCGAAAGCAGACTTGCGTAGCGGCTTTTTGTGCAGGCAGGTTCAGAGTTTCGCTAACTGCTCTGTGGGGTTCTCTATAGGAGCGGACAACTTAGCATGAAGTTCACGGCATAGAGGATAAATCACTCATGGCAGAGAACTTTGTATAAAATCCTTGAAAATAAATGGAGAGAGGGAAGTATATTGAAAAAGGACGCTCAACTTACTTATGAAGGTGACCCGCACACCGATCATAAACATCTTAATCGAATGCTCTTACTAATGGTTTTAATTATACTATTGTTGTTAATATCGGTATGGTCCTTGACCCGCGGGGCTATTACGGTATCGCTAAAGGAAGTATGGAATAGCCTTCAAGGCCTTGAAGAAAGCAATATGCGTAAATTTCTTTATGAAATGAGATTACCTAACGTCCTTATTGCCATTTTTGGGGGGATGGGGTTAGCCGCGGCAGGCGTCATTCTCCAACGCATAATGCGACATCCGCTGCCGGATCCGGGAACAATGGGAATGACGGGAGGCGGGGCTTTTGCTGTAAAACTGGCGGCCCTCTATTTAACCGATCTAACTATATTTCAGCTCTTTGCGGTTTCAACGGTAGGGTCCATTGCGACAAGCGGAATGGTATGGCTTCTTGCTTCAAGAGTGAAAAGGGGCAGTATGGCGATTCGAAGTATGTTTACGGGCGTGCTAATCCTATTGATTATGACTGTTTGTGTGAGGGTAATTGCAAAAAATACCGATCAATTTAGGATTGGATGGAATTTTTCAGCCTCTGGTTTAGGGTTGTACATGTTGGAATGGCTAATTCCTTGGTTCGCAGTAGGTTTAATCGGCGCTTTCTGGATTATTTTCGCGCGGCCCGCTACCGAGCCTGGGAGAAAACGGCTGATGATTCTATCGTTAATCGTGGCAATGGAATTATCTGTAGGTGTGGCTCTGGCTTTTGGCGCAATTGCTTTTGTAGGGACAGTGGTGCCGCTGTTGGTACGACGCTGGGTAGGCGGGGAGGATCGTTGGGTACTGCCTGTTTCAGTTATTCTCGGAGCTATTCTAATGGTAGTGATCGGTGTAGTCGACCGTACATTAATAGCGCCTATGGAGCTTCCATGGAATTTTATCCCTTCTATTGTCGGCGCTCCGATCATGATTTATTTATTATGCACATATACCGTGAAGGAAGCGCTTGTTAGGAAACGGCAAAGGCAAACTCAACAATAGATGAGTCGAAGAAATTGTGAAATAAAAAGGAGAGTGGATGAAAAGAAAGGCGCCTTCCGTCGGAGTCTACACGCTTAACCATATATTTAACGGGAAAACCTCCCGTTAATATACCGCCCTTGGCCCTTGAATCCGATTTAGCTGGAAAAACTCCATCTATTTCGCGGTCCAACCGCCGATCTATGCAATTTCAGGCGAATTAACGGGAGGTTTTCCAGCTAATCGCCTCTGTAGCCGTATAGGCACCAATTTAACGGGAAGAATTCCCGTAAATTTGAACCAAAGAATTAGCCAGGATATCCTCTGGCGGGTTTCGTTATAAAAACCGGCCAAAGGAGGTGATTTCCAATGGTAACGGTAAAAACGAAAGCCCCGGCACGAACAGCACTCGCGCCAAAACGCTGGGCGACTTGTTGAAATCGCGCCTGGCCCGGCCGCAGCCGGAACAGACGGGACTGAAAAGGTCGCACGGCCAGCGTCGAGCTGAATCTTTACCGGTAAAGAAATAAAACAAACTCCCGCTTCCGTCATGAAATGATGGAGCGGGAGTTTGTTTGCTGGCGGCGTCCATTTATTTGGCGCCATGGGCAAGCAACAACTGCTTGATTTTGCGACCGTTCGGATTTTCTTCGTCGACACTTTGAAGAATCGTAAGCTCTTCACCAGAATCCCAATACGTCACGTTAACCTCGGCCCCTTGCTCTATCAGGTAATTGGCCATCTCATAATCCGATTGACTTACAGCCCTGGATAACAAGGTAGATCCCTCATCATCCGCATCATTGACATCAAAGCCGTAATTCCCTTCCAGCAGCAGCTCGGTTATCGGCAGGTTTCCAGACGACACCGCATATTGCAGCAGCGATATTCCGCCCTCTTCCCCCGGCCGCAGAGACAAATCGGCTCCATGCCGGATCAGATAGGCGGCAATATCCGTCCTTCCAAGTTCCACGGCAACGAAGAAGGCCGGATATTCCTGCTGGCCGAAACCCGCATTCACATCGGCGCGATCCTGCTCCACCAACCGCTTCACTTCTTTCAGGGTAAGCTTATCGAGTTCCGTATACAATTTTGCCGTGGCGCGTTCTTCACTCGTTGCAAAGGGTTCCAATCTCTCGGCGTTTCGGTGATCCTGATTTACATAAGCGACCGTATAGGCGGTTTTGCCGGCTTGCGATTTTGCATTTACGTTAACCTTCTGCTCCAGCAAATAATCGACAACCTCGTCGTACTTGGCCGCTTCCTCAGTATTCGATGCGGACGCTTTGCTTTCGACAACCAGCAGCAAGGCCGTCTCACCTCGATCATCCGGTTTATTCAGGTCTACTCCGCAGGCCTTAAGCTTCTTTAACGCTTCCGCCTTTGCGTTCATCGCCGCGCCGGATATCCCGTATTCCGTACGGGTGCCGTCCCCGGCCTTCAATACAACCGTAGGCCCCTCGTCATCCACAACGATATCGGCATCCAATGCCCCACCGCCATGCGGATAAAAAGACTCGCATTTCTCTTTCGTATCTTCAATCGCTGCCTCCTGCGCAACATCTACGTCCGCCCGGGTTTTGTCCTTACTCAATTCTGTCCCGCCGCCGCACGCGCCAAGCAGCATGCCGATTAAAAGTAATGCGCCGCCTATTCCCAACAATCTTTTCATGGTAGTTTCACTCCAGTATCCCTTTTATATAGACAAATCTATTCCGTTGAGTTTGGCGGCTCCGCCATCCACTCCCTCTATCATGTCGGCATTTTGGGCTTTATTTTATAGAAAATGATGAAAAAAGTCTGGCAAAACGGTCAAAACCGACGAGTTGATATCAAGTAGACTGCAACAAAAAAGAACGAATGCTAATATCAAGGAATTTGGTCAAAAGCAACGCAATTTGTCATAGTAATATACGAACGTATGTTCTATAATTAGATATACGATGTAAGGCAGGTTGTGTTGCTTCGCTGTAATCAAACCACATTAGAGGAGGATTTGAAATGGTAGACACGAGCAGGGATAGCGGATTATTTTTATCTTCAGTTGGTGCAATAGGTGATGGGATAACCGATAACACGGATCTATTTCAAGCGATGTTGGACTCGGATCCGAGTACAGTGTTTATTTTACCCAGCGGCAGATTCAAGATTTCAAGAACACTGAGGGTAAGAAAGAGGGGAGTCTGTTTTATAGGCTATAATTATGGACGGGAAGAAGATCATGCGACGATTATAGAATATCACGGTTTGGGAGATTTATTTGAGATAGGGGATAGCAGTATAGGCTATTACGGCGGCTACCAAGGCTTCAAGCTGAAGAACATTTCGCTGGTGAATAAGTCACCGGATCAGGCGCCTCTTTCGAACCCCATGTCAGGGGATGTAAAGCGCCATTACGGCAAGAATTCTTGTGCTGTAAGGGAATGGAGAGGCGGCGGTATGGTTTTTGAGAACGTGCAGATTGAGCATTTTCAATGGGGAATATGGGGAACACAGAGTGATATAAACCGTTTTGTAAACTGTAATTTTCACTACAATAAGGAAGCTATTCATTTAGAAGCAGGCTCTGATCAATTGAAAGTGGATGGTCTATACTCTTTTGGAAATGACATTACTTTGAACTTTAGCGGGATCTCAGGAGCGCGATTGAATGATTGCCAATTTGTAAAAGAAGGCGGCGCAACGGTGAGCCCTATTCAGTTAGACGGATGCAATTCCATCAGGTTTGCGGGGTGTTGGTTTGAAGGGATGGGAGCTCTGGGAATTACGGTACCAAGCTATGTAAAGCTGGGGGCAACGACAGAATGCAGGAGTATTTGGTTTCGGGACAGCATCCTTGCTATTCCTTCCAAGCAAACTGGGGGGCAGCCGGTCTGTAATTATTTTGTGGAGGTTGTGAGCGGGAAGAAGGTTCTGATTGATGAATTGGGCGGATATCCCCAGAATCTGAAGAAGCTGGTCGCCTTTTCGGGCGACTCTCCAATACAGCAAGTTACCTTGCAGTCTCATCTGGGCTTTGCTTTTGAAGACGGCACATATGCAGATAACAACGGCACCGGCAGAGCGGATTTGTCGGTAGTGGAACGATGAAGTTATATCGAGCAAAAACCCGGGCCAAATCTCATCGGTCCCGGGCGTTTTTGGTTTAATAAATTCTAACGCTTCACCAAGTCCTCACGAATCGGCGTAAACACATCCAGCAAGGCCGAATCTTCCTCCAGCGCGGTCACCCCGTGGACCGCATTTCGGGGAATATGAATCGTTTCCCCGGCTTTAAGCGGGTATTCCCGGCCATCGATGCGAAAAGTGAAGCTTCCGCGCAGGCAGTAGCTCATTTGTTGATGGGGGTGGCTGTGCTCGTAGCCTTCCGCGCCTTTGGCAAAACGGACTTCCATCATCATCAGGCTGTCGTCGGCGTTTAAGATACAGCGTTTTACGCCCGGTTCGGCATTTTCCCATACTCCGATATTGCTCATAAATGAACCTCCTTCTGTTTTCCGTAAATTGAATCTTCCTACTTAATCTTGAGGCAGCAGGATGCAAAAACTTCCGGCTTCCATCTCCAAAAAAGTTCCGTCCAGCTTGCCGCCGATCGTCCGATCCCGTCCGCCGGGCATTCTCATCGGACCCAAAGCGTCTCCTGTATTTATGGTTATAACACCGGGGGAACCGTTCACGACAACAGCACACCACGCACCGGCAGCATGAACGATTTTATAGCAGCGTACTTCCGGCGATGAATGCTCCAATGGGACGTTTTCGAGGTGCACCGGCGGCTCCCCGTCCCGATGGGGATGCAGCAGAATCAGAAAGTCTTCGGTGGCATGACCTTGCACCCTGAAATGTTGCTGCACCGACAACGGATAGTTGCCGGCCAAGGCGCCTAGATCCGCCTCGATCAAAGGCTGCCGGGGCTCGGCGATCAGGGTGCTTAAGCGCATCTCACCCAGACAACGCGCCTCAATGTGCTGCTCCCCGATCTCCGCATCCGTGCTCAGCGTATGCAGGTTCCACACCCGCTCGGCATCCCCTTGAATGTGATCCCAGATCAGATAAACCTCCAATCCGGCTTTGATGAAGGCAAAGTGCCGACGATACGCCTTCACGGTCGGATCGGGAATGCGGCTCACGACCACATCCAGCTCGGCGGAGAAATGGACTTTCTCCCATTGACTGCGAAGCGGGACTTCCCTCCATGCTCCGGAAGACTCGGCAAATTGCATGACATTATGGGCCGCGCTGGATACATACCAATGCCGGTCGCCATTGTAGTAACCGCCCGTTCCCGAATCGAGCGCCAGCGGCACTTGATCGCACCAGATCGAGAAATGGCCCTCGTCATAATGGGCATGGTAGGTGAGCGGCGAGGCCTCGTAGATGGCGTAATGCTCAAAGCGATTCGGGCTCTGAGGATTGCGGAAGATCACATAGCCCATCCCGGGATAGTGAATCGAATGCAACTCAGGCGCTTCTTCCGGCAAATCTGGCTCGGCAAACCACAAAGGCGCCAAAGGATAGGGGAAAGCGCCGCTGTCCCGGACTGGCGATCCGCCGCGCCGCCAAATCCACATCATTTCCCCGGCCAGTTTCGGATCGGTTTCCCGGTAGAAGGGAGCCGCATACACCAGCAGCCGGAACCAGTGTTCCTGCACATTGGCGTCTCCCACGGCGGGCGTCAGCATGACGGGGCCACCGTCCGGTCCGGCCTGAATCCGATCCGGGGACACCGCGGTGCCGATCAGGAAGCGGTACATGGCTTCGACCTTCCCATGCCGGAAATAATCCAACCCCTTAAACCGTTTAAGCAGGGCAAAGAAAAGAAAATAACGGTGGAGCACCGCGCCATGGTACCTGATATTTTCCGGCCAGGCCCCCGTGTCGTCCACGACTTGCTCAAGCTGCCAGTCCACGACCGACAAGGCATGCTTCAGGTAGGCCTCCGCATTCCTTTCCTCCGGGAACAGGAGGGCGTAGACTCCCAGACCCGTGGCCCGGTCCGCGTTCCAGTTGCTGCGCTTGCCGCCTTTTTCATCGGGGAACTCCTCAAGGTCGAAGCGGTAATACCCCGTATCCATCATCAGCTTGGCGATATAGCGGAAGTACGCGAGCAGCATCGCGGTCTCCTCCTCGTCAATAACGCCGGAAGGAGCGATCTGACGGTAAATGACCGAGAGGACGGCCAGCCCCCGGCCGATATGGACCGCCCCGTAAATATCGTCAGCATGCCAGCCCGTTTCTTTAAAAATCCCCATCCCCGGGATGATATCGTAGAGCATGTACAGCAATTTTTGCTTGCAGCGTTCCGCGCTCGCGGCATCGCCTTCCAGCATAAAGCGATTGGCCTCCGCGCCGGCCGCTTCGAGAAAATAGGCCCAGGGCGTCGGCGTCGCCCGGTTGAAGGGAGGCGAACAGAGGGAAGCAGCGCGTAGCGGGTTGCCTTCAACATCACAAAAACCAACCTTCGTATAGACCCCTACAGTTAAAGGGGCCTCCAGACCCAGCGTGACCTGGACGCTGTAATGGTCCTCCTCCCGGACGGGAATCGGCGTCTCGTAATGTAGTACCGTGTCGGCTTCTTCGAGCGTATTGACGATACGAACCATTTGAGCGTTGCCCAAATGAACAGGATCCGTTCCGTTTGCCGGTGTGACGCCGGATGGCTGCATGGCCGCTGCGTTCGTGGGAACGGGCTGAAGCTCGAGCCGGCTGCCTTCTTTGACCTCCACCCGCCAATGGGCCAGATCCTGCGCGAAGTTCGCGTTGCTGAGCTGAACGGGCAGCCCCCGCTGGGAATGCGTCATCCGCATTTCCCGGATTCGGGCGGACCCCTGTCCCGCGATATGTATCGAGATCTTAAGGTACCCTGCCCCCTCCGGTACCCGAAACACAAACGGCTGCGTCCGCTCATTCGCTTGTTCCGCCAGCGGGGCCTTCATGGCCTCCACGGCAAATTGCTCCGAAAGCTCCTTTTGCCGCGCATACTCTTGCCGCAGCGCCGGATGACGACCGACACGTTCTCGCATCGCCTCCAATTCCTCCGCTGAAATCAATCCGCCATAAAATCCCGGATCCTCGCCGCTCCGTAGCTTCATCGATCTCGTGCACCTCCTAACGATTTCTTTCCTTATTTTAACAAGCACGAAGTGCTTTTCGGGATGGAGAATCGAGCGATGGAGAGGGGACAAATCGACTGAATCGGCCGAAAAGTGATTTTCCCCCCTGCACACAGTGGGTTTTTCCATAACCGCTTCGGCCCGCGAACTTTTATCTTAGGATTAAGAAAGGCAACGCTTCATGACGGGAGGAAAAAACTTGTGAATCGTACAAAACGCCAAATCCATGCCTGGACGTTCGTCGCGCCGAGTTTCTTTTTAACGCTGGTGTTTGGGGTGTACCCGATTGTTTGGGCGCTCAAGTACATGTTTTACGATTACCAGGGATATGGAGAACCTTTATTTATCGGATTGGATAACTTTTCGAGGCTGTTCCGGGATACGGAGTTCTGGCAGTCGGTCCTGAACACGCTGGTGTATGCGGGCGGGAAATTGCTGGTGACGATTCCTTTGTCGTTCGTGCTGGCGGTCATCCTGAACCGGGCTTTCAAGGGGCGGCATTTGCTGCGGGCGGTGTATTTCTTACCGACCATCGTCAGCGCCTCCGTGATGGCGATCGTGTTCTATGTCGTGTTCAACTCCTACAACGGGATGATCAATCAACTGCTGATGAAATCCGGCATCGTGTCGGCTCCGATCGATTGGCTGGGACCGAAATACGCCCTGCTTACTTCGATCATCATCGCGATTTGGGGGGCGGTGGGCAACTACATGCTGCTGTTTATCGCCGGGCTGCAAAATATTCCCGAAGATCTGTACGAAGCGGCTTCCCTGGACGGGGCCGGACCTGTCCGCAAAATGTGGAGCATTACGGTGCCGATGCTGGGGCCGGTCCTGCAGATGATCATCATGCTGGCGATCACCGTTTCGCTCAAAGGGTACGAGAGCATTATGGTGCTGACGGAAGGCGGGCCTTACGGCAAAACGAATGTGATGTATCTCTATTTGTACAAGCTGTTCTTCCCGGTATCGAGCGGGGGAATGAGCGCCCAGCAGTTCGGCTACGGCAGCGCGGTCGGTTTTGCGACGGCGGTCATCGTCGGGGTGATCACGCTGATCTATTTCCGGATGTCCAAAAAACTGAACGAACTCTATTGAACGAAAGGAGATCAACCGATGAATACTCTATATCCGTCCATCACCGCTTCCGAAAAAAAAGCGCTCCCCTGGCGCAAATTGGCATCGAGCACCTTGTTGTGGTTGTTTCTGCTGATCGTCGCCGTGTTTACGTTATTTCCGATTCTGCTGGCATTTTTCGGCTCGCTGAAGTCCAATCTGGAGATCACGACTGGTTCCGGCTTGTTACCGAAAGAGTGGAAATTCAGCAATTACGCGCAGGCTTGGGAAGTGGCCAATTTCGCCCGCTTTACCTGGAACAGCTTGTTTATCAGTTTCTTTACAACCGTGGGCACGCTGCTGATCGGAACGATGGCCGCCTACGCCGTGGCGCGGATTGATTTTATCGGCAAAAAGTTCTATGTGTTTCTGCAATCGAGCACCTTGTTTATCTCGATCGGCGCCGTCGTCTTAAGACCCCAGTTCGATTTGATGGTGGCCTTGAATCTGCAAAAATCCCTCTGGGGCGTGATTCTGCTGTTGATCAGCGCCCATGCCACGGTCTTCTTCATGCTGATCGGGTTTGTCCGCGCCATCCCGAAGGAGCTGGACGAGGCCGCGTATATTGACGGCTGCAATTTTTACAGTACCTATTCCAGAATTATCCTGCCTTTGCTGGCCCCGGCCCTGGGCGTGGCCGGACTCTGGTCCTTCCGCGGCGCGTGGAACGAATATATCCTGCCCCTGGTCTTTACGATGACCCAGCCCGATCTGCAGACGCTGACCGTCGGACTGGCCAGCCTCAAATACGGCGTGGGCGATGCCGCGCAGCCGCAACTGATGCTGGCCGGGGCGTGCCTGTCCATTTTGCCGATGCTGTTGGTGTATGTGTTCGCCAATAAATCGTTTATGCAGATGACGGCGGGTTCGGTCAAAGGGTAGACGACGGCGTTCTATGGAGAAGGGGTCGCGGGCAGGGATGACGAGGAGCGTGAGAGCGTTTGAAGACATGGATTTACCGGACTTCCTTGAAAAAAAGAATGTGGGTCTCCTTTGCCGGCCTCACGGTACTATGTATCGCGGTCACCGGCTTATGTTCCTACGTAATCGCCGCCCGCGCCATGGAGCGCAATTCCACCCAATTGAACCACAGCGTGCTCAACCAGTCCGTCAACGTGCTGGACCAGAAGCTGAAGCAGATTGTCGTGGCTTCGTCCACGATGACCCTAAGCGAAACTTACAAACAAACGATTCGCGATATTCAGGCCGACAATCGGGGCCGGTATTTCGCGAATTTTTCGCTGCTTCAAGGGTTGTTTACGCAGGCCGAGTTGACGGAGAATGCCATTGACTCGATCTTGATCAGCACGCCGTGCGGCGATTTCTATTCCAGCGGCAAGACGCGAAAATTCGATGTTCCTTTTAACTCCACGGCCATTTATCAGCGGATTAAGGAAGAGCCCGAAACGCGTTGGATCGAAGGTCATGAGGATGAGCTGTTTACCGGAAAAGAACAGGTTGTTACACTAGTTTTGCAATCGCTTACAGATACATATGTTCCCGACGTGTTCCTCATCGTCAATATCGATGCGAAGATGCTGGGTGAGGCGGTCAGTGAAGGGCTTAACCCGGGCTCGGCCCACTTTTTGCTCATCAATACCTCCGGAGCGAGCGTACTCGGGGATCAAGGACGGCCCGAATGGACGAAGTCCCCGGAATTTATGCAAAAGCTGACGGCGAACCGAAGCGGGAATTTCGAGTATAAAAGCTCGGACGGCACGATGTTGGTCAGTTATGCCTCCTCCGCGTTTGCCTCCGATTGGATCTTGGTCAGCTATCTGTCGAAAGCGGATCTGCTGGCTCCCGTTCATCAGATTCAATGGCTGGTGCTGGCGATCATGGCGTTCTGTATCCTGATGGCGCTGCTGCTGGCCCGGTTCTTGTCGGACCTGCTGCTCTCCCCGCTACTCCGGCTGCAACAAACGATGAAACGCGTCGAACATGAGGATTTGCAGGCGCGCTTCGCAAGTCCCTTCCAGGATGAGATCGGGGAAGCGGGACGGAAATTCAATCAGATGCTGGACCGCATCGGGCAGCTTATCGTCGAGGTGAAGGCGTCGGAGAACGAGAAACGCAAAGCGGAAATCAAGGCGCTGCAGGCGCAGATCGATCCGCATTTTTTGTACAACACGTTAAATACGATTTACTGGAAATGCGAGATGGACGAGTATGAGGATGTCAAAGAGATGGTCCTGTCCTTATCGGCGTTATTCCGCCTGGGACTGAATCAGGGCAAAGAGATCACGACACTAGGTAAAGAACTGGAGCATGCCCGCCAGTATTTAAACCTGCAGCAGCAATGTTATGAGGGGTTGTTCGAATTTTCGATCCATGCGCCGTCCGAACTGATGGAGCTGCCCGTCCTGAAAATCATTATTCAGCCTTTGGTGGAGAACTCCATCCTTCACGGCTTGAAGGACAAACGGGAGGCCGGATTGATCCGGGTCGCGGCGGAGTTCGCGGGCGGCAACCTGGTCCTTTCGGTGACGGACAACGGGGTCGGGCTGGATGCGGAAATGATGAACGAAAAACTGCGGCAGTCCGCCGACGGCAAAGGGTACGCCTTGTCCAACATTTGCAACCGCCTGGCTTTGTACTACGGCAAGGGGGCGGGACTGCGCTTTTTCAGCCGCCCCGGTGAAACGGTTGCCGTCCTTACCATTCCAATGGAAAGCGAGATGGATGAACCATGGAACGTCATGAACCGATAAAAATTTGTATTATCGACGATATTCCGGCGGTGGTGCGCGGACTGTCCCAACGGATTGCCTGGGAGGAGCACGGGATGACCGTCGCGGCCACGGCTTCCAACGGGCAAGAGGGGCTTGAATGCCTGCGCCGCGTCCGCCCCGACATCGTGCTGACGGATATCCGCATGCCGCTGATGGACGGGCTGGAGATGATGCGGACGATTTTGCCGGAGCAGCCGGAGATGAAGGTGATCTTTTTTACGGCGTATACCGATTTCTCGTATGCCCAGGAAGCGGTCAAATTGGGCGCGTTCGATTTTATCGTCAAGCCCTTCACTCCCGGCAACGTGCTGGATGTGGCGCTGAAAGCGAAGGCGTCGATCGAGCGGGAGCGCAGCAAGGCCGCGTATATGCAGGGGATGGAGCGGAAGCTGCGGGAAAGCCTGCCCTATCTGCGGCAGGAATTTATGCGCCTGCTTATCCGGTACGGCACCCGGCAGCAGAGCCAGAGCCGGCAGTGGGATTTCTACGGGATCGCGATGGAGAAGAACGACTTTTGGGTCATGGTCGCGGAGATGGATCATTTCCCGGAACGGACGGCGGATTTGCCGGTCGGCGAGGTGGAGCTGATCCGCTTTGCCGTGCAGAACATATTGGAGGAGACCTTGTCGTCCTATACCAGCGGCATCGTGTTTCGCGAACATATCAACCAGTTCGTGATCGTCGCCAATCCGGCCGCCGCGATGGACGCGGGGCAGCTTGCGGAGAAATGCCGCGAACACGTTTGCAAGCACACGTACCAAACCGTATCGCTCGGCGTGGGCCAGGAGGTGAAGGATACGTCGCAATTGGCCGCTTCGTACGCGCAGGCGTTGGCCGCGTTGGCCAACACGTTTTTGTCGGGGGGAAACAGCGTTTATCTGTACAAAGAGGGGGAATTCCGGGGGGCGGACGAGCCGCAATACTCTTACGAGCAGGAGAAAGAGCTGTTGTTCTGCCTGCGTTCCGCGAACCTCGACAAGGCGGAGGAGCAGCTGCAAGGAATCTGGGACGGGTGGATTTCCGCCGGGAAGAATCCTAATCCTTCGGTTCTGAAGACGCTATGCCTGGAGCTGGCCCATGCGATCCACCGGACGTTTGCGGAAAAAGGCACGGTCGAGGAGATCCAGGAGCTGGAGGGCAAGCTGGCGGATATGAACAAAGCGGCCACGTTTGAGGAACTGTGCGGCTTGATCCGGGAATTTTGCCGGCAGGGCTGCGGCTATTTGCGGAAGCGCCAGGTTAGCGAGTCCAGGGTGCTGGTCGAGCGGGGGGTTGCGCATATCCAGCGGCATCTGCACGAGAACTTGTCCGTGGCGGACTGCGCCAAAGCGGTGCATTTAAGTCCGAGTTATTTTTCCAACTTGTTCAAAAAAGAAATGGGAGTGACCTTGGCCCAATACATCACCCACTGCCGGATGGAGAAGGCGAAGGAACTCGTGCTCGAAGGGATGCAGGTGCAGGATATCGCCGGATCGCTCGGCTATGAGGATCGCCCGTATTTCACCGAATTGTTCAAGAAGCATACGGGGATGACGCCGACGGAGTTCAGGACGCAGTATGCGGCGAAAATGGAAAAGATATGAGAATAACTGAAATTCAAAAATTTATGCAACTTGTCGTAAGACATTTTCCAAGCTGTATGGGTGTGAGGTGAGTAGTGGCAAAAGCGAAAAGGTCATCATATTAGACAGCGATGCAAAGGGTTCTTTTCACACTCTCGACCTGCAACTAAGGGTTTGGTTCGAATTAAAGGGAATTCTTCCCGTTAATTTGGTACGTATGCGGCTGCAGAGGCGAATTAGCTGGAAAACCTCCCGTTAATTCGCCTGAAATTGTGTATTTCGGCAATAGGGCCGCGAAATAGATGGAACTTTTCCAGCTAAATCTGATCGAAAAGCCAAGAGCGGTAAATTAACAGGATATTTTCCCGTTAATGACTCCGACGGTGGGACTTTATATAACAACTTGGTACATTTTGTTGTCTACAGATAATTCACGTTGTCCTTTATTTACTTTTGATGATGAAGGAAGTATAGATTATAGATATCAAGGACAACCCCCGACAGTTCGAGTAACTGAGCGTTCTTGGTTGGATTTAGTATATAGTTTAATGGCAGCTACAGATCAATATCTAAAGGAGGAGACATTGGTTTGTCCCCTCCTTACTTAGATTTACAAACTCTTTTCTTCGGCAGTTACCGTGTCCAGCATAGTCACTTTACCAGTATACATATCGACATAGAAGAATCCATAGGTGGCTATATGATCAGGAAAGTCTTCATATGCACGAATAATGTATCGAGAACCGTCAGTACCATCCATCGTGTAATGCAGCTTATATTTATTCGCATCGTTTTTGATTTTCTTATAAAGCAGATCTATGGCCTGATCTTCGGTGTATTTTAATTTTGGCTGCTTTCCTATGTAAAGTCCGCCATGGATTAGACCTACCTGCTTACCTATTGAGTTCCCAACGGATCTTATCGGTACATATGTTGTACCCTTATAGATTAATGCTTCTGTTGATGCTTTCTTTGTCCCATCCACATAAATTCCTAGTTTTTGAAATGCTACCTTTATGGTTTGTATTACTCGCTGCATACGCTGTTCCTCCCGTCAAAAGAACCCCGATACAAATCCCAAGTGCTAAACCTTTTACTTTATCATTCATCATAATTCCCCCTTCTTTTATGATTTTCGACATAGTCAACTTTTTCCCTCTAGATAAGGAAAAGAACACCTCTTGAATATTGATTGAGATGATGAAGTTTTTACGCAAGTGTAGAGAAGGATAAAATTGTTGAATTTTGTTGATCTTCTTCGTAAAATCTTATTCATCAACTATTTGCAGTTAATTAGAAGAGATCTTAATTAAAGAGTGGTTTCCTCTCCCCTGAATAGTTGTTTTTTCCTTCACGCGCGGAAGGGCGGATGATTTATATTTTTAGTGAAAAATGAATGCGATTACATCATCCTAAGGGGGCAAGGTTCAATGAAGTTTAACAAGTGGGGCTTGGCTGGACTGGCGCTGCTGATGGCATGCTCTTTGGCGGCCTGTTCATCGGGCGGCGACAAGGCGGAAACCGACACGGCAGCAGCCGATGCCGAAGCCAGCAAGACGAAACTGACCTACTGGACGATCGACCGGCACGATACTGATTTTATCGAGCAAAAAGTGAAGGAGTACGAGGAAAAGAACCCCAACATCGACATCGAGATGAAGGTCATGGCGGATAACTATGCGCAGTCCGTGGAAATCGCTTTTGCCAGCAACCAGGGACCGGATATATTCCGGGTGGATACGGGGAATGTGCCGACCTGGGTGAAGCGCGGTTACATGGAGCCGTTCGATGACTACATAACGCCCGAAATGAAAGAGAACTTCAAAAACGTGCTGATCGAAGAGAAGAACATGGTCGGCGGAAAAATCTACACGCTGCCGAATATCGGCCAGTTCTGGAGATTGATCTACAACGTCGATCTGTTTGAAAAAGCGGGGATCGACGGGCCGCCGACGACGATTGCCGAAATGGTCGAGGACGCCAAGAAGATCACGGCAGCGGGCAAGGACAGCGGGGCCTACGGCTTTGCCGGCAACTTCAAGAGCGCCAGCGGCTTTGAGCGGATCGCCTACCCGATTGTCTCGCTGAGCAAGAACACGGGGAACGAAGGCTTTAACTTCCAAACCGGGCAGTTCGATTTTACCGTGTATAAAGAAGTGCTGCAGGCGTTGCATCAAATCCGTGCGGACGGCAGCATGCTGCCCGGCTCGGAATCGCTCGACATCGACCCGCTCCGCGCCCAGTTCGCACAAGGGAAGATCGGCATGTACTTCAACCACTCGGTAGAGCCGAGCGTGTATAAGACGCAGTTCCCGACGGACATCAACTGGGCCGTGGCCATGCCGCCGACGATTGACGGCAAGCAAAACGGGGCCGACCAGGTTATCGCAGGCAGCTATCTGGCTATGAGCAAAAATTCCGAGCACAAACAAGAAGCCTGGAAGTTCATCGAGTGGATGTACAGCGACGACGTACAGGTCGCATACCAGGAAGGCGGCTACGGCGTCTCCGTCATCCCGTCCGTGGCGGCCAAAGCCAAAGCCCCGGACATCGCCGGCATCGAGAACTTCCTGCCGACCGCGATGGACGGCATCTACCCCGCCACCCCGCTGGTCGCCACCGAAGGCCGCGTCGAAGGCACGAAGAAAGTCGACGTTTTCAACAAATTCATCTTCGACGGCCAGGACTTGGACAAGGTATTGAGCGATCTGAACACGCGATACAATGCCGCGTTGGAGAAAGCCAAAGCGGCGGGGGAAACCACGATTGGAGCGGATTCGGGATTTAACGCGGCGAATTTGCAGGGGTCGTTGGTGGAGAAGTAGGGGGAGACAATACAAAAGACAAGCCCATTGCATCAGCTTGGGCTGGTCAAGTAGACAGTAAAAAAAGTTTAAAGCGGCGATTTGTTCCCGGTATTCGACTGGGGATAAATCGCCTAATTTGTTATAAAACAGGGGCGGATGTGGTATAACGATAAATGGAATACCATAATTGAGAGTACTAATAGAAACTCTTACAGTTACTTTTTACGCGGTTTATTGGAATGGACTTTACCCCTGAGAATGGCTATGTTTAAAGAATGCCCGTAAGGCAGCTTGTCTCCTGCTTACGGGCTGTTTGTATGGCCGAGCCAACCCTTAGTTTTCAATTTGATTAACGTACGGGCAATAAAGCCTCCACCTTTTTGATCGCTTCGCTGGCATCAATGCGGCCGTAACCGTATCTGTCGTGCCAACCGTTGGCCATGGGTCTTGCGGATGCTCTCAATATTTCATGAATTTCATCGCTGGACAATTTCAGTCCGTGGGCATGAGCCTCAGCAAGCATTAATGCAATCACTCCTGTTACCGCAGGGGCGGCCATACTGGTCCCTGACATCTGAATATGTCCAGTTTCCGTACCGGATGCGGCTGCGCTCACCCGATGCCCGGGAGCGCTGATCTCCGGTTTTTGTCTGCCGTCGCGCGTCGGTCCTGAACTGCTGAAGAACGAAAGGGGAGTGTCCGGAGCTTTAGCGTCATAAGAACCCACCACTACGCTTTTCATCCCGCAACTTATCGACCCGATGGTATGCGAATTGTCCAAAGGAGCATCAAAATGGGACTGCGCCGCATCGTCTCTTTCAATCCAGGCATGGAATTTTCCGGATTCGATTCTTAGGCCTTTCAACCTGATCATCCACTTCCCTACAGTTACCCAGTTGTGTTCCGGGTCTAAGCTGTTCATTTGGGAGCGTTCCATAAAAATGTTGATAACATGATCGCCATTATTGGGATCATTTTTTCTATGGGCCATAAACGCGAGAATTTCATTGTGCGGACCAAGTATTTGATGATTGGTTCCAAGCTTGAGCTCCCCTAAACTTTTTCCTTGAGGCGTAATGATTTCGCATGAAAATTCATCCTTTTTGTCATACCAAAGCTCAAGCTCATTAAAGGTGAAATCATGGCTTTCCACAATCCAATTCAGATCAAAAGTTTCGCCTTGCTTGACGGTACCGCTGGCATGAATACCGTCGGCATAAGAATTGCTGGCTGCCAATACAATGGCCCGGTTGGATTTCGCATGCACAATCGTGTCGATCCCTGTTTCCACAAGCGATTTGCCGTCGTGAGCGCCACCGTTTGTCCCCAAGCTGACATTCATCACGCAAGGTGAATCGCCTGCCGTTTGACTGATAAATTGCAAGGCCTCGAGCATATGGGCAGAGCCCGCGAAGTTACCTTCGACAACTTTTGCTCCCATCCATGGAACGTCATCAGCATTAATTTGTACAAAGATGATATCCGCTTTAGGGCTACACCCGATGCTCCTGCTCTGCCATTACCACAAGCAATATCCATTACATGCGTTCCATGCCAATGATCGATTTCCCCTGTTTGCGGATCCGTATCCTTACGCGGGTCAGGGATATTCAATGCGGCATAGGGATCTGGAGTTTTCAGAGCAGCATTGATTTCTTGGCGGCTAATTAATCTCCCATATCCGAAATCGGTGTCCGTGTAGCCAATAGCACTCTGATCCCAATAACATAATAGCCGGGTTGTCCCGTCCGGATTTATAAAATTTTGATGCGCAAAATCACAGCCATAGTCAACAATACCAACGACAACGCCTTTTCCGCCGTCACTTTGGGAATCCGGCGGCAGCAGATCCGGCAGGGCCTTGATTTCTTCGACGGTTCGTTTAAGCTGCGGATTCAGTATTTGCGAGGCCTTAAGACTAAGGACAATGGGAGATTTGCGTACTTCCTCGATCCGATTGGAAGCAACCCGGGCCGTAACCAATCTTACATTTTCATTTTCGTCGGGGACATTGCCCAGGTCGGCAATCTGGCGTACTCCGGCCAGTTGCTTCCACTTTTCAATATCGTTTACTTTGGCGATTACAGCAATTTCAATACTTTCACGGATCGCCTCCTCAGTAAATGATTCGGCAGGGTGGGCCCGTTCCTCGTTATTTTGATTCCAAGAAAGTACCCTTTGGATTCTTGGATCGATGTTTGGGGATATTCGCTCCGTCGTTTCCTTAATTTTCATTTAATTCCTTCTCCTTTACTTAAATGTCTCGACGGCGTTAGGATATCTCTTTTGTAAACAGTTATACCTCCGGGAGGGCGGATTCACGGCCTAAATCGATGTGTTGACTTTCGATATGATTCGAACATTATTTTGATGAAACCAGATACAGATGTTAGGTTTCATAGGGAAACGGTATGTGATCATCACGGGATTTAAAAGATTTTGCCTACGCCCAGTCCGCCCTTAAGTTCGGAGTGCTGGACTTTATCACGAAACCTTGCGTAGAAGCGGATATATTAAGCATGCTCGACCGGACCTATGTACGGCTGATCGAAGAGAATCAATCCGGGCGGCTGGTGGAGGATTGGAAGCGCCAGCATGAGGACACCCAGCTTCGCTCGGCGATTATGGGCATGTCCTGAAAACACTATTCCTCCCGAAAAGGAGAAGGAAATCGTATCCTGGCTGATGTCGGAAGACTCCGGCCGGTTGAACAAGGAGCTTTTAACGGAGGTTTACGGCAACCATATTATCTCAGGCCAGCAGGAGATTTACGGAGGCGGAAATAACGGCAATTATGAGTTGGAATTTGACTGGATCTACAATTTAACCGGAAAAGTTCCGGCCATCCGCGGCTTCGATTTTATGAACTATAATCCGCTCTACGGTTGGGAGGACGGCACCACCGATCGGATGATCGATTGGGTGAATAACCGGGCCGGGATCGCGACCGCTGCCTGGCATATCAATGTGCCCCGTGATTTCGCCGCCTATCAGCTTGGGGAGTTTGTGGATTGGAAGGACGCCACCTACAAGCCGACGGAAACCAATTTATATATAGAAACAGTTATTTGTCCATTTTATAAAATAACGGAGCGTGCCCGGTGACTTGCTTGAATACTCGGCCAAAATGCGTGACGCTACCGAAACCTACCTTTTTAGCAATCAGGTTGACCTTCAGGGAGGAGTGTACCAAAAGTTTCTTGGCTTCCTTGACCCTAATGCTGTTCAAATATTCCACAAAGGTAAAACCCGTCGCTTCTTTAAAACAGCGGCTTAAATAATAGGGACTAACGTAAAACTTCTCCGCTAGCAAGTGAAGCGACAACTTCTCTGAATAATGGTCGTTAATGTAACGAACAATCTCCGAAATCCGTTCATGCATAGGGCTAGGAAATACCGGCGGCTCCGGACTGTTTTGTTTCACATGCCGGCAGCAAATGATGAGGAACTGCAGCGTTAAAGTTAGCGCATACATCTCGAAGCCGGGTTTCGCCTCGCGCATTTCCAGTATGATTTGCTGCGCCAGCGTCTGGATGGATACTTGGTCAAGCTGTGAGCTTCTTATAAGGATATATTCCTTCTCAAACAACGGCTGCAGGATGTCCGGAGAAGAGTTTTTCGCCGGAATCATTTCCTTTTCATGAATATTTACGATAAGCCGTTCGTGTTCGGGTATTTTCGCATTGGTGGTCCGATGCAGAATATTCGGAGGGATGATGACGATATCCCCCGCCTCAATCACGATTGTCCGGTCCTTAATAAAAATATCCCGTTTGCCGGCCAGCAAATAATAGATTTCGTACGTACTATGAAAATGGCTGCTCGGCATATGAATACTCAATGCCTTCCGGTGGGATACCGAGAAGGTTCTTTTATCGTTATCGTACAGGATATCTCCCAAGCTGCGCACCGCCTTAAATCCGATTGTCTTATTCATTATACCTTTAATTAACGCAAGATATAAGAAGAATCTATGCTTTGCAGCAAATAATGTACATATTCCTGTGCTAGTATGTGGCTTGAGAACATAACAAGGAGGAATGAGAGGATTGAATTCAGCACAAACCGATTTCGAGAAAAGGCTGCAAGAAGCGCCGACTCCCCTTCAATGGGCGGAGAAAGCCTGCGAAGCGTTGATGGCCAAATACGAGCCGGAACAGCTTCCGCCGGACTGGTTCCATTATCATCAGGGGGTTTTTCTGTCCGGCATGGAGAAATGCTGGCGGGAGACTGGGAAGCAAAAATACTTCGATTATATCAAGCGTTGGGTGGATAGCCAGGTTCTCGAAGACGGCAGCATCAAGAAGTACCACACCGGTGAATTGGACGATATTCAGCCGGGCGTGCTGCTGTTTAACTTGTATGAGCAAACGGGAGACGAACGTTATAAAAAGGCCTTGGATCAGCTGGTCCCCTTGCTGAAATCCTGGCCGACCAACCCCTCGGGAGGGTTCTGGCATAAGAATCATTTTCCGAATCAAATGTGGCTGGACGGATTGTATATGGCCGGGCCGATTGCCACCCAGTACGGCAAGACTTTCGGTGCAAGCGAATATTTCGGGATGATGACTTATCAGGCCATTTTGATGGCTGAGCGTACTAGGGATCCCGAGACCGGCTTGCTGTACCATGGATGGGACGAGACCAGAGCGGCTGAATGGGCGGATCCGGTTACCGGCTTTGCTCCCGAGTTCTGGGGCCGCGCGATGGGGTGGTACCCTGTGGCTCTACTCGAAATGTTCGAATTCCTTCCTGAAGGTCACAAGGACAAGGCCAAGCTGATCGACATCCTTCGGGATTTGCTCGTCTCTCTGTCCAAATACCAGGATGCAACCACCGGCTTATGGTACCAGGTTGTCGACAAAGGCGACCGGGCGGATAATTGGCTGGAAGTCTCCTGCTCTGCTATGTACGTCCTGTCTATTGCCAAAGCCGTGCGCCTTGGTTATCTTGACGCCAAGTACTTGAATGTTGCTCGAAAGGGCTATCAAGGCGTGATTGATACTTTAAAATTCGACGAGAACGGCAACGTGATCATCGGCCGTATTTGCGTCGGGACGAACATCGGCGATTACGCCCACTATATTGCCCGCCCTACCAGCGAGAACGATTTGCATGGCGCTGGGGCCTTTATTCTTATGTGTATGGAAATGGGCCGGGCCTCGTTGTAGGCCTGCATCGGTTCAATCAAGCCATGGCGGCTAAATGAAAAGCTAACGCAAACGGGAAAGTGAAACGCAAAAAAGGATGCGAGCGAATTCGCGTCCTTTTTCTGTACGCGAAAAACAAAAAATCTATAGAAAAACCTAGAGATTCTTAAGGAATGCACTGGAGGGACTGCGGTACAGTATAAACATCACCCGAAAAGCAATCAACCAAGAAAGAAGGTTAGAACATGCCAACAACACCTGCGACCGCCGGAACGGACAGCGTGCCGAAGGCCAAACAAGCCTTTCACGAGACCAAGAGGTTTCGGCAGAATATTCCGCTGTTCCTCATGCTCGTACCGGGGATCCTGTATTACGTGATATTCCGGTATTTTCCTATGGGAGGGCTTGTGATCGCTTTCAAGGATTACAACTTCCACGATGGCATTTTGTCCAGCCCTTGGGTGGGACTCAAGTATTTCAAGATTTTATTTCAGTCCGACGCTACGCTGCAGATCATCTGGAATACCCTCTCCTTAAGTATTCTGAATCTGATCTTCGGTTTTCCCGCGCCGATCATTATCGCCATCGCGCTGAATGAGGTTCGAAAAAGATGGCTGAAGCGCTGGATTCAAACGATTATTTATCTGCCCCATTTTCTGTCCTGGGTCATCATAGCGGGGCTGGTTCTCACCTTGTTTTCGATCGACGGCGGCACCGTCAACAAGCTGCTGGAGCAATGGGGAATGGAGCCGGTGCCGTTTCTGTACCGCATCGAATCCTGGGTCACGATCTTTATCGGCTCCGGGATGTGGAAAGAGATGGGGTTCGGCGCCATTATCTATCTCGCCGCTCTTTCGTCCATTGATCCCAGCTTGTACGAATCCGCCGCCCTGGACGGCGCGGGCAAGCTAAGACAGATCTGGCATATTACGCTGCCGGGCCTCCGTCCTACGATTATCCTTCTGTTGATCCTGGGCATGGGCCGCCTGATGGAGGTAGGGTTCGACCAGGTTTACAACTTGCAGAATCCCACCGTCCTGGAAAAAGCCGAGGTCATCAGCACCTATGTGTACAAAGTGGGGCTGCAGAAGGCCCAATTCAGTCTGACCACGGCCATGGGTCTATTCGAGTCCTTTGTCGGCCTGGTGCTGCTGTTGTCGGCTAACGCGCTGGCCAGGAAATTCGACCAGGGATTATTCTAGCCTATGCTTTCGAAGCGTGTTTTGTTCGAAGCTTATTCAGGAAGTAAAGCTCACAAAACTTTTAGGAGGGGAACTGCATTGAGAGAGTCGGCTAGCGGAAAGGTTTTTTCGGTCTTCGTTCACACGGTATTGATTATCATCGCACTCACCTGCATTCTGCCTTTCCTGCATTTGATCGCTTTGTCCTTAAGCGAAGGGCATGCGGTGGATCTGGGACAAGTCTGGTTCTGGCCGGTGGGCCTTGATTTTACAGCCTATGAGTATTTTTTTCAGAACACCCCGGCCTTGCGGGCATTTAACAACAGCGTCCTCATCACCCTGGGCGGAACGGCGCTTAGCATGCTGACGACGGTGCTGACGGCGTACCCCTTGTCCCGCCGCTATCTGTATGCCCGCAAGCCGCTTACAACAGCCGCGCTGTTTACGATGTTATTCAGCGGCGGCATGATTCCCACTTATCTGGTGATGAACAATCTGAACTTGACGAACACGTATTGGTCCTTATGGTTCGTTGGGCTGATCAGTACCTATAACATGTTAATCATGAAAAGCTTCTTTGAAAACATTCCGGGTGAAGTGACGGAATCGGCTCAGATTGACGGCTGCGGAGAGATGCAACTGCTTTTGCGTATTATTTTGCCTTTATCCCTGCCCATGCTGGCCACATTGACGTTATTCTACGGAGTTGGTTACTGGAACATGTTCATGAACGTCATTCTTTACATTAATCGGACGGAACTGCAGAATCTCACGGTAGTCGTCCAGAGCATGCTGCAGATTCAGAGCATGGACAACATGATGGCAATGGATATCATGCAGCAGCAGGAACTGATCTCCGAGAAGCTGAAGGCGGTAGGTGTTATGGTGATGGTGGTGCCGATGCTGGTGGTCTATCCGTTTCTGCAAAAGTATTTCGTTCAAGGAATCATGCTCGGTTCCATTAAAGGTTAGCGGCACACATCCATTCATTTTAGATCATAGATCGAGAGGAGCTTGCAAATGATTGAGCAAACATCCAAGTGGAATAAAAGGGTCTGGTCATCCGCATTACTGGCTATCGTGTTGACGGCGGGGGTTGCCGGCTGCAGCCAGCCAAAAGAAGGGGGGGGAAGCGGAGATAAACCCGTCATTACTGTGTCCAACTATGACAGAGGCAATATCCCGGCCGCGGAGGGAACCGTGGAGGAGAACCGCTGGACCAAATGGATCAACGAACATTCTCCGGTTGAGGCCAAGTTTGTGCCTGTGCTTCGGTCGGAGGCGGTCCAGAAGTTGAATGTGATGTTCGCATCCGGCAGTGCGCCGGATATGGTCAATGATTATGATACGGGCTTCCGGGATTCCCTGTACCAGCAGAAGCAGCTGCTGCCTCTGGACGATTACTTGCAGTATGCCCCTGAATACGAAAAATTGCTGGAGAAGTATCCTGGGCTGCGTGAGGTGGGCACCAAGCCGGACGGCAAGTTATATGAAATCGGCAAAATTAACGAGCCCCATCTGCAAAGCGTGGCGCTCATCCGGGTGGATTGGTTGAAAAAGCTGAACCTGGAAGTGCCGAAGACGACCGATGAGCTGATTACCGTCCTGAAGGCTTTTGTAGAGCAAGATCCGGACGGCAACGGCAAGAAGGATACGTACGGAACGAATATCAGCTATACCTCCGGCGGTATGATAGATTCCATGTTCGGCGCAGGCGGCTGGGCCATCTCGGCTGACGACAAAATCATCCGCAGCTGGGATAATACACTGGAGGCGACGAAATTCAAGAAGAGACTGTTCGAGGAAGGGCTGATCGACCCGGACTACCTGGCCGACACGAACGGCTCCAAAGCAAAGCAGGATTATTTGAACGGCAAGGTGGGCGTTTTTCTGCCTCCGCAAATCAATAACTGGTTTGAGAGTACGGTCACCGATCTCAAGACGATCAGAAGAGTGGTCCCGGAAGCGGAAATTGCCCCGATGATGCAGCCCAAGTCGCCAATGGGACAGTTCACCCATCACGTGACCAACCCGATTCAGATGACGACCGTGGTTAACGCCGCGGCCAAAGATCCCAAGGCTGTGATGGAATATATCAACTTTATGCTCCAACCGGATACGGCGTTGACGCTGAGAAAGGGACTGGAGGGAGAGCATTGGAATAAGGGGGCGGACGGCGCGCCCGTCGTGAATGATCTCGAAAAGAACATGAAGGAAGTGGATTGGGCTGCGGACTACACCATGTTCTATTCCCTCCCGCAGAACGAATTTTTGACCTCCGTATCGGCATTTAATGTGGAGGATCCGGATCAGAAGGCGGGGCTGGAGATGATGAAGCAAGCCGACCAGTTCTTGCTCAATCCGGACGCCAAATATCCCGCTCTGAGTCACTACGAGCATATGCCGGTTCTGCCAAGCGACCTGGTCGTTATCAATACCAACGTGGACAAAGAAGTGAAAGACATCATTGTCAAAGGAATCATCGGCGGATCCAAATATACGTCCGAGCAAGCGATTGCGGATGCCAAAGCGGCCTGGGAGAAAGGCGGCGGCAAGCAGATCGAGGAATACATGAATACATGGTATCAAGAAAACAAAGACACGGCCTTCCTGGGCGATGATGTACTGGAAATGGTCCGGTCTCAATTAGAGAGGTAGTTCAAAAAGTCATCTTTCCATGACGAAGCCGTTCATGAAGAGGATAAAGCAAATAAGGACTTGGTCCGGTAGCAGCCGGGCCAAGTTTGTTTTAAAATACGATGAAAGGGTTTACAAACGGATTACATCATCGTTTCGGGGAGGGAGCCAGACTGAATCCGATGAGCTGGCCGGGGAGGATTGCCGGAAAAATGAAGGGCAGCTTCAAGTTGAAGCTGATTGTACTGCTCTCGTGTATGGTCACACTAGCCTTCACCTTAGCGGGGTGGCTGGTCTACCGCTTAAATGTCCAATTGATGGAGGACGAGATCAGCAAGCAGTTCTCCATCGCCAATGAACAGGCTTTAGCCAGATTGGAACTCACCTTCCAGGAGGTAAGCCGGGTATCCCAATCCATTATCCTGAATCCTTCTATAGAATTGTTCGTCACAGAGAGCCTGGATCCCGGAGGGGATCTCTATACTCAATTCAAGAACCGTAAGTACGTGGAGGAGCAACTGATCACGCTGCAAGTGGATGCGCCGTCGATCCGTTCCATCTTTCTGTTCAATGAAAACGGAGATTTGGCTATTCTCTCCCAAAATGGGGCGTCAGGCGAACCCGGACCTGAAGAAATGGCCATGTTGATGGGAAAGCTGGAGTCGCATCGGGGGAACTTGGTCTGGGGTCGGGCCAGTCTGCCCAGTGCCGTCGATCCCGGCGGACGCCGGACGGTGCTGATCGCCGCCAGACGGATGCTCAATGACAAGCTGATCCCGTACGGAACCATGGTGGTGGTGATGGAGGAAAGCCTGGTATCCAAAGTGCTGCGGGATCTTACGGCGAACGGCAACGGCAAGGTGCTGCTGCTGGAGCCTATGGGGGGACTGCTCTACTCCAATACGAATCAGGAGGAGACGGAGCAACTCATGCGCTTGATCGATGCCGGCGATCCCCAATATGCCAAGATGAATGGGGTCACCTATTTATTTGTCCGCCATCGTCTGGAACCGGCAGGCTTTACCCTATACGGAGGGGTTTCTCTGGAGGAGATTCAGCGCAAAAACAAAGACATCATCCATATCTTTGTTGTTGCCGGAATTGGCGTTGTGCTTCTCAGCGCGCTGCTGATTACGATTTCTACCAGAACCCTGCTGAAGCCTCTGGCCGATCTGATGCGGGGGCTGCGCAAATTGCGTTCGGGGGATTTCTCGGCCCGGATCAGCGTCCGTTCCGGCGATGAGCTCGGGTTTATCAGCGAGAGCTTCAACAGCATGGCGGAGCAAGTAAGCACCCTGATCAGCAAAGTGTACCTGGCCCAGATCAGCCAGCGGGAATCGGAATTAAAAGCCATTCAGGCGCAGTTGAACCCTCATTATCTGCATAACCTGTTCAATGAACTGTATTGGAAGCTGTACAACGACGACCAGGCGGAGGCGGCTCTTCTGATCAACGCCATCTCGGAGATGCTGAAGTATTCGCTTCAATCCGTAAAGACCGATACGACGCTGGGAGAAGAGCTGCAGCAGGTACGGAATTACATTAAGATTCAGACCGAATTGTTTACCGGCGAGATGGAAACGATCATTCAGGCCGAAGAATCGTTGCTGGGTCTGCGGATGATGAGATGTCTGCTGTTGCCGGTGGTGGAGAATGTTTTTGTGCATGCCTTCCGCAATATGGACGAAGACCGGGTGCTCAGGGTGAAGGCTGCTTTACGGGATGGAGCGCTGTATATCGAGGTGGCTGACAACGGCTGCGGCATGGATGACAGCACTTTATATGCTTTGAAGGAAGTTAAGGATGCGCTGCCGGAGAACAACAAAACGGGAATCGGCTTTAAAAGCGTGCTGCGGCGCATTGAACTGGTGTACGGGGCTCCTTACGGAGTAGAGATTTCCAGCGTCAAGGGAAAAGGAACGACCGTTCACATCAGGCTTCCCATTCAGACGATGCCGCAAGAGTACTAAGCCCATGCTTCCGAAGCGAGTTTTGCTCGAGGTCGATTCAGGAGGTAACGCTAACAAAACTTTGAGGAGGGAAACAGATGAAAGGCAAGCTGTTTATTGCCGAGGATCAGCCGAATTTTCGCAAAGGACTGCTCAAGCTGGCCGGGAAACGGTCCGCCGAGTGGGTGGTGGCGGGAGAAGCGGCAAATGGCCGGGCGGCCCTGTCTTCGATGGAGCAAAACGTCCCTGATTTGCTATTAACCGATATCCGCATGCCCCATATGGATGGGCTGGAGCTGGCCGAGGAAATCAAGGCCCGCGGCTGGGGGACCAAGATTGTGATCATCACGGGCTTTAAGGATTTTGCTTACGCCCAGTCCGCCCTCAAGTTCGGAGTGCTGGACTTTATCACGAAACCTTGCGTAGAAGCGGATATATTAAGCATGCTCGACCGGACCTATGTACGGCTGATCGAAGAGAATCAATCCGGGCGGCTGGTGGAGGATTGGAAGCGCCAGCATGAGGACAGCCAGCTTCGCTCGGCGATTATGGGCATGTCCTGCAACAAAGGGGAGGTGAAGGCCTTGCTTGGGCAGATGAAGGAATTCGAGCTTTACTTTCTGAGCATCCCTACCTATATTTCCGCGGAAAAACACTATTCCACCCAGGATATGCCGCTATTGCAATTTGCTCTCGGCAACATTGTCAGGGAGCATTTGCATAAATGGTATGGCGGCGGCTTCCGGCTTTTCTCCTTGAGTTCATCGGAATGGGCTTTATTGGTGGACCGGACGGCTTCCCGGCCGGAAATGCATTCTTCCTGGCTGGAGACCCTCACCGATTCGATTCAGCATTATTTGAAACTGGCGCTTGCCTGCTGCGGACAAGGACGATGCCGCACGGCGGAGGACTTGCGCCAGGCTTACGAGAGATATTGCAGCGGACCGGGCCGGGAGGCGGCCGGTGAGCGCAGCACAGCCTATGAATCTTTACTTAACCAGACGGCGCTTTTCGAAAAGGAGAAGGAAATCGTATCCTGGCTGATGTCGGAAGACAACGGCCGGTTGAACAAGGAGCTTCTGGATCAAGTGGTGCGGATCGGCAGTATGCCCCCGCAAACCGCCAAAATCGAAGCCCTGCTCCTGGCCGCGGCCCTGCTCCGGCTGGTGCAAGTACAGTTTCCCGAATGGCGGATGGCCGCACGTTCCATCGAGTGGGGTTCCGTCTACAAATGCGAGACGCCCGAAGAGATTGCGGCTTGGCTGCAGGTGTATATCCATGAATTCCTGCGTTCCCATAACCACTGGCTTGCCGGCAAGAAAGACAATCCGGTCAAGCAAGCCATCCGGTTTATTGAAGAGAAATATATGGACGAATGCGGATTGGCCGAGGTGGCGGCCCATGTTCATCTCAACCCCAGCTACTTCAGCAACCTGTTCAAGAAAGCAACCGGCGAAAGCGTCACCGGCTATATCCAAAACCTGCGCGTGCAGAAAGCGAAGATCCTGCTCAAAAGCACTGACATGAAAATTTTCGAAATCGCCCAGGCCATCGGCTTCAACGATTCCAATTACTTCACGAATACATTCAACAAAATAGAAGGGCTCTCGCCGAAGGAATACCGCAAGCGGGCGGCGAGGGCGCCGGAGGGAGTTGCAGATAGATTTTGATGCGGAGGGAGTCCGTCCCTGCCTGGGTGCCGCGAAGGCTTTTATCTCAATTCAGTCTGGGAATAATTCAGCTTGTATTCCTTGGGACTCATTCCGGTATATTTAGAGAACACATGGGTGAAATAAGCAGGTGTCTCGATCCCGACCGCTTCCGCGACTTCAAATACTTTGCTTGCCGGGTTCCTGAGCAATTTCTTAGCCTTTTCAATCCGGTACTTGTTAATAGCGTCGATAATGGATTCACCGGTTACCTTTTTGTAAAGGCGGCTTAAATAGCTGCTGTTGATATGGATATGGTCGGCAATAATTTGCAAATTCAGGTTCTGGTTGTAATGCTCCCGGATATATTTCTGACATTCAATCACAATGTAATTAGGTTGCTTGTCATTAAACGTCAAGGCCCTTAAACAGCTCTCAATCAAACGCTTGAGAATGTCTGTTAACTGCTGAATGCCCTTGCTCTCCTGAATTTGCTTATATATCGTAGTTTGGCTTTCGGTGGGCTCGGGGGCAAAGGGCTGGCTGGCGCTCAACAAGCGAAAGCAATACGAACCAATCAGCAGACAAGCGACTTTCACATTTTCGATGGGCTCCTGCGTGCTTCTGTAGCTTTCGAGTAATTGATCCAGTTGCTGAATGGCCAGCTCGCTTTGCCCATGTTGCAGATATTCGGCAATTTGCTCTGCGTCATGATGAGGAGGCGCTCCGGGAGTGAGCGTTTGGTGGGTATATGGCCTATAAATAGCAACATGATTATCGCTATAGAAATTGCCTTGCAGTGCTTCCTTCGCTTCACGGTAAGCTGTTGACAATGTCAGCACATCCCGGTGCATCGAACTGATCCCGATATTCAAGTGGTACCTTCTAAATTTCTTGGCCATGGAGAGAAGCTCGTTACAAATCGTAAGCAAGGCCTGTGTTGGGATCGCAGCATGATCGCTGTCCATAGAGACGATGGCGAGCAAGGTGTTCTGCTCCATGGCCATCATATATGAGGGACGTTCCTCAAAGGCTAGTGCAAGGAATTGGCGAATGGAAACGAGGAACCGTTGATATTCATGGGTTGAGGGAGAGCTATGCGTATCCTCAAACTCCAAATAGACGGCGAAATAGTCCTCTAGCTGTAACCCAAGTTCAGTGGAGCGGCTGAACAAGCTTGCTTCCTCACTAATTAAGCCCTCAACGGCTTCTTTCAGAAATTTTTCACTGATTTCTGAGAGATGATCATTGATTTTGTTCTCTAGCTGTCTTAATTTCTCCTTTTGCTCTTTCTCCTTCTCCAACAATCGCGTGGCCTTCTCAATGGCCACAGGAAGGTTCTCTGTAGGGTTGATCTTGACCACAAAATCGACTACCTCATACTGTATGGCCGATTGGGCATAAGAGAAGTCGGCGAAGGCGGTAAGGATGATGACTTTAATTTGCGGGAAAGTCCGGTGTACATAATCTGACAACGCCAGACCGTCCATCCCTGGCATACGGATATCGGTGACGATAATATGGATATTGTATTGGCTCAGCAATTCAACGGCCTCCATACCATTAGAGGCTTCGCACACCACCTCACATTGCAAAGCTTCCCAATCGATAAAGCATTGCAGCCCTTTTTTGATAACAGGCTCATTATCCACAATCATGACGTTATACATGCGCTAGTTCCCCCTGATCAGCGGGGATATGTAAAGTAACTTTGGCCCCCGCTCCAAATTCGCTCTCGACATGAATTCCATAAGGCTCGCCATAGATTAGCTTGACCCGTTTTTGTGTGTTGATCAAGCCAATGTTGTTGTGCCCTTGTTTGCGCCTAGCTTTGCTTTCAAATTCATTCCAATCTCGCGGAACATATTCGAACCCGCTCCCGTTGTCCGTAATCTCAAAATAGATGGAGTCGTTGCGGCGATAGATGTGAATATGAATGAGCCCCTTGCCCAGCTTCTTCTCCACACCATGCACTACAGCATTCTCTACCAAGGGCTCAAGGCTCAGCTTGGGAAGCAGCAGATCGAGTATAGCCTCGTCTTCAATCTCAATTGTATACTCGATTTTATCCTCAAATCTTTCCTTCTGCAGATAAAGGTAAAATTGAATGAAGTCCAGTTCCTGACGAATCGGAACCTTGGCCATACTGTTGGAATAGATGCTTGCCTGTAGCAGCTCCGTCAGAGACGTAACCATCTTGTAAACGGTCTCATCTTTGGATAACTTGGCTTTGTAACCGATGGTTATCAACGTATTAAATAAAAAGTGAGGGTTCATTTGAGCTTGCAAAAATTTGATTTCAGATTCTTTGACTAACAGGTGCTTCTCGTAAACTTCCTTGATCAGATAATTGATCTCTTCCGTCATATTATTGAAGGTGCTGCTTACCTGGTTGAGCTCTACATCCTTGTAGGCCGGCATTCTGACATTATAATCGCCCTTCTTGACCTTGCGGAAGCTCCGTAGCAAATCACGCACAACTCGCGTAAAGCGAAGGGATAACAGGACGCCTGCGGCGAGGGACACGAAAGCGATTAGAGCGATAATCCAGATATATCTTCGCATACTCTCGGACAAGGTAGATAGAATTTGCTTCTTGGGAATACCTGCGACGAAGGTCAAACCGGTTGTACCGATGCTGCGGGAGACCGCCAGATAGCTCTCCTGGTTAATCTTTACTTCACCTACTTCATCATGATCCTTCAATGCATAGACGGCGGGTGAAACGATAGAACCCAGCGCCTGCTTATCTGCCGTGGAATAGACGGTTCCCTGATTATCGATAATGTAGGCGATAGCGCCCGGGAAGGCGAGTAGTTCGGCATACTTATCCGCTAAATCGGACTCCTTCGTCCCGAAGATCAGCACAAGGCGGTGCTGGGGAAGGTTAACATTGGACACAATTCGGGTGAAGTAGATCGTACGATCCTCATCGCTTGGCGGGACAATCTCCTTGCCGCGCTCTATATCATGCAACGAATGGTAGATGGCGAGGTTGTTCTTGTTAATTTGTTCGATGTTAGGCTGAGACTTTATAACAGATACATAATTGTCGGCATCAAAGAAAACATAAGCGGTTGATAATAGGCTGATATTCCAAGCGTTATTGAACATCAGGCTATACTTCAGGTCCTCTTCCATTTCGAGCTTATTGATAAATAGTTTGTAATAGTCATCTCCCATCGACACGTCTTCAATGGACCACGCTCTTACCGTTTTGTTGGCAAGGAAATGCAGTGAGGTATTATCAATCACCTGGAAGGATTTCTCGATATTGTCGTTGGTCTGGCCGATCAGAAGCGACAGATTGTCATTGGCATTCCTTGTTAGAACTCCGGAGAGGCTCCAATAGAAATAGTAGCCGGCGAAGGTCATAGGCAGAAGAATAAGCAAAAAAATGATAATGACAATCTTATTCCTTACCGGAATGCGGGAGATAAAACTGAGATGTTCATTGGACATGCTATCTGCTCCTTGGCTAATGACGCTATAGTAGAAGGTTCGGACAACCTTTATTATATAATCTTTTCTTTATGTCGAATAGCCGAACAGGGCCTTCCCTAGCCATTTGGTAAAGAAATCAACAAAGAGTTAAAGAAAACTGAAAGCCCTTTCAAAAGACGGACCTCTTTTCTCTATTTGCTCAAAATATTATAAAAGATCCTGCCGAAAAACCAATTCATTTGCCCTATCCTTTGTTCTACAATGAGGGCTGTAACGAATCGCAATATCCTAAAGGGGGATTTGATTTGAGAAAGTCATTCTACAAATCGAGTTTTATTCTAGCAAGCACACTCATGTTAGCCATGTCTATCTCGGCATGTGGATCACCAAATGCATCAGAGCACAAGGGGGCACCTGCTAACTCTACACCTTCCGAATCGAATCAGGCCGATGCCGCTCCAACCACCAAGGCACCGGTGAAAATCTCTTACTTGACCTTCCGGGTAGGGACCCATGCATCAGCCAAAATGGAGGAAGAACAGATCAAACAGTTCAATGCCAAGTATGGCGAGGAAGTGGAGGTTGTGGTTGAAGAGATTCCAAGTGATTCCGCCTACGAGGATAAACTGAAAATTCTGGCTGCCTCCGGGGATGTTCCGGATGTGGTCATGGGTAAGAACGGGATTAATGACCTATTAATCAAAAGTAATCTTGCAACCCCTTTCAATGAGTATCTGGACAAGGACCCGGAGTGGAAAGCAGCCATTGGTGAGGCCGCCATCACGGCCAATACCCGGGATGGGAAGGTCTGGTCTATCAGTGATCAGAAGCAAAATATCGGCTATTTCTACAACAAGGAAATGTTTGAGCAGGCAGGGATCAAGCCGGCGCAGACCTGGGATGAATTTATGAGCAACAATGAGAAGCTCAAGGCAGCAGGCTTCATCCCCCTCTCGTTAATGACCGGGGAGAACGCCTGGACGACCAACCTGATTCTTGCGGCGATTGTTGGTACCAGCGGCGAGGCAGGCAATTCATTTATGAATACGCTGCATCCCACCGACTTCAATACGCCTGAAATGATTGAAGCTCTCAACCTCATGAAGACGATGCTCGAGAAGTATGCGACCAAGGATGCGCTTGGTGCCGGATACGCGAATGCGGCGAATAACTTCTGTCAGAACAAAGCGGCAATCATTGCTAATGGGCCGTGGATGATCGGAGATTTTAGCGACCCAACCAAATGCAGTGAAGGCTTTGATCAAAAGGTAGGAGTCGCGGCGTTCCCGAACAACAGCATGGTCTCGACCTATGAAGTGGGGTATATGATTGGGGCCAAAACGCAAGAGACCCGGGATGCGGCCGAAAAATTTATCCGTTTCAAGACGGGCATTGAGGGACAGACCATCGCGCTGGAATATGGCAATGTTATGCCCGTATCCGATGAAGTACAGCCTTCCGAGGCGCTTAGACAGAAGTATCCGTTGTTTGTTGAATCCATAGCGGTGGCCCAACAGACCGAGGTTCATTACCGGAACTTCGATGCTATCGTCTATCCCAACGTTACCGACGCTTGGAAGACACTTTATCCGAAGCTGGTCTTCGGCCGCTCGGCAGCAGAGGATATTACACAAGAACTGACCGATATTGCCGCTAAGAGTAAATAAACACTAGCTGATGATTGAGTGTACGAAATGTAATTGGATCTCCGGCGGGCCTGCCTGCTGGAGATTCGATTGGGGAGGACCATATGTATGGTAAGAAAAAATAGAAGGTATATTACGCTGTTCTTGTTGCCGACCGTTGCATTGTTTATTGTCGTTTATGCCGTTTCGCTGATTATTTTGTTCGGCACATCGTTTACCGAGTGGTCGGCCGGACGCAAGCCGATTTTTATTGGTCTGGCCAACTACATTGAACTATTCACCAATGATTCCAATTTCGGCAAGAGCTTTCTGAATACCGTGATCTGGGTATTCCTTCAGTCCACGATTCACGTCGCCATTGGTACGCTATTCGCCATCATTCTCAATTTGAAGGAATTCTATTGGAAGTTTGCGCGAACTGTCTACATGTTACCTAACATCATCTCAGGCGCAGCCGTAGGTATGCTGTTCCTGTGCTTGCTCAACCCTGACTTTGGGGCGGTGAACAGCATAGTCCGCTTGTTTGGCAATGCGGATTACGCTCAGAACTGGTTCATGGATTACGCAACGGCCTTTCTCTCGGTTACGATGACCTGGCTGCCTTATGCGGCTGTGGTTACGATTCTGATTCTGGCTGAAATTGCCGCCATTCCGGAAAGCTTGTTCGAATCAGCGCGTATCGACGGGGCTAGCGAGATGAAGATCAATCTGTATATCCTCCTTCCTATGCTCCGCAATATTATCGGCACCTGCGTGATTTTGGCGGGAACCAGCATGCTGCAGAAAATGGATATCATTATGATGACTACTGGTGGGGGACCTGGCAATGAAACGATGAATTTACCCATTTATATATACAAGACCGCACTGATGGATAACAACTTTGGCTATTCCAATTCGGTGGGTGTTTTCCTCATCGGCTTTGGCTTGATTTTTGTTCTGCTGTGCCGAAATCTGTTCAGAATAGGCAGCTCCCATAACTGAATGGAGCGACTGGGGTGAGAATGATGAAAATAGGTTTGAATGTGCTTAAGTATGGATTTGTACTTCTGATTATATTGCTGTCGCTCGGTCCGTTCCTATGGGTATTCCTGGCCTCCTTCAAGACGAATGCCGAGATTTTGACCAATTCGCTGGGCTGGCCAAGCAGCTTCAGCTTCTCCAATTATTTAATGGCCTTCAAAATTGCGCCGATTTCCAGGTTCTATATTAACAGCGTAATCGTAGGGATTTTTGGAACCGTATTGAATTTGCTTCTGCTTGGAATGGCGGCCTATGCTCTGGCACGTTTTCAGTTCCGGGGGAAGAAGCTGCTGATGGCAGCGTTCTCCTTATCTCTCTTAATTCCGGGTGCTGCCATGCTACAACCGCTCTATCTGACCGTCAATACATTGGGCCTTTATGACAAGCTGATTGGACTCATTATTGTATATGCTGGCTTCGGTTTGCCAGTTTCGCTCTATATTCTAACAAGCTATTTCTTGACGATTCCTAAGGAGATGGAGGAATCGGCTTATCTGGATGGTGCCGGCTTCATCAAGACATTCTTCAAAATCATCTTGCCGATCTCGAAGCCGGGCTTCGGTACGGCTGGTGTCATGCAATTTTTGCTCTGCTGGAACGAATTCCAGTTCGCTATTATTCTGACAACGGGCAATCAGAGCCGAACGCTGCCGCTGGCACTTTACTATTTCAAGAGCCAATTCGCCAGTGATTACGGTGTGATGTTTGCGGCTACGATGGTCGTGATCATCCCAAGTATTCTGGTATATATCCTGCTACAGAAGCAAGTGGTGTCCGGACTTGCTGCAGGTGCGGTTAAAGGTTGACCTGCTGGAAGAGAAACGAAGGGAAAAGACCGAAGAATTGAGGGATGGCAGATGAATGAGGAAAAGCTGTGGCGTCTGAAGGAAGAAGGGTATCACGCCGAACTGCACAAATATTATGAGGGGCTCTTTACCCAAGGGAATGGGTATATGCATGTGCGTGGCAGCTTTGAGGAAGGGTGTAGTGATGCACCCCAGAATGAGGAGTATCTGCGTTTTCCCGATAATGTCACACTGGAGAAGCCAAGGCATCCCAAATCGAAGCAGGGCACCTTCATTCCGGGGATTGTCGGCCACCATCCGCTGCTGAAGGAGGAAATCGTCAATCTCCCTTATTATCTGGGGCTTGAATTCAAGTCCGATGGGGAAAGTCTGGACATGGACCGGTGCCATATTGGCAGCTACCAACGCTGGCTGGATTTGCGTGATGGAAGCCTGCATCGCTCATTTATATGGGAAACGGTAAAGGGCATACGTCTGTACTGTACCTATCACCGGTACATCAGCATGGCAGACTCCCATCTCTGTGTCCAGCGTGTGCAAATGGAAGTCTTGTCAGGTGAAGGGAGCCTGGAGGTGAAGCCAACGCTCCGGGCTAATGTGCGCACCAATGGAATGAATCATTTTGCCCGCGTTGTTCCTGGGGCGGAGTCCGGGGGCAGCTTGTCCCTCGACATCCTGACGGAGGAAGGCAATCAAATCTTCATGCAGTCTGTGCTGGAAGTGTCGGAAGCGGTAACCTGGCAAGCTGAACATACCGAGATGATAGCATCGCTCCAAGTTGAGTGCCCGTTGAAGGCTGGTGACCGATTGACGATCTCCAAGCTGACTGCGGTAACGACAGATCGGGATTTGGAGGAGGGGACAGTCCGTGACCGGGCGCTGATGTATTTGGGTCATGCTCGCGAGTTGGGCTGGGAAGAGCTATATCATCGCCATGCGGCTAAATGGAAAAGCAAGTGGCAGAATGCGGATATTCGAATCAAGGGAGATGACACGGCACAAGTCAACGTCCGGGCTTCTCTCTATCACCTGATTCGCTCCAATGTGGAGCAGGATGACCGGGTGGCGATCTGTGCGAAGGGTTATGCAGGTGAGGCTTATTTTGGCAGATACTTCTGGGATACGGAGGTCAACCTGCTACCCTTCTTCCTGCACACGAACCCCCAGGCTGCCCGCAATCTGCTGCTGTTCCGCTACCATACCTTGGAGGGGGCGCGGCGCAATGCCCGGAAGTACGGCTACCGGGGAGCCCGATATGCCTGGGAGTCCTCGTTAAGCGGCGAGGAGCAATGTGCAAACTGGCAGTATGCGGATCACGAAATTCACATTACAGCGGATGTAGTGTATGCCTTGTACCATTATGTGAACGCGACCGGAGACGATGAATTTCTGGAGCGTTACGGCATTGACATTTTAGTAGAAACGGCTCGTTATTGGTGTGATCGAGTGGATTGGAACCCGGAGGGGTACGGGGAGCTGCTTGGCGTGATGGGGCCGGATGAGTATCTGCCGTTCACCCGCAACAATGCCTTCACCAATCGAATGGTCAAATTCAGTCTGGAGCAGACCGTTCTATGCCTCGACAACCTGCAACATAGTAAGCCGGATGGTTATGCGGCTGCGGTAAAGCGGCTGAACATCTGTCAGGATGAACAGGAGCGCTTCCGGCACACAGCGGAGAAGCTGAGATTGCCGTACGACAGCCAGACGGAAATTGTCCCACAATCCGACGATTTCGCCCAGTATGCTGACGTCGAATTTGATAAGCTCTGGACGGACCGCTCCAGACCGTTTGGTCATTTCATTTCCCAGGAACGAAATTATCGCTCCAAGGCGCTCAAGCAAGCTGATGTGCTTGAATTAATGTTGCTCTTTCCACAGGAGTTCACCCGGGAGCAGATGAAGGCGGCTTATGCGTATTATGAGCCGATCACGACTCATGATTCTTCCTTATCCGCAGCGGTTCATGGCATTGTGGCTTCTTGGCTGGGCCAGAAGGAGGAAGCGGCCAAATTTCTGCAGCGAGTGATGGCGATCGATCTCTCTGTGGAGAAGAAAGGGGCTGCCGAGGGGATTCACATTGCCAATTGTGGCGGACTGTGGCAGCTTATTGTTTACGGCTTTGCCGGTATAGGCACCGCGATGTGGAGTGAGGAGCTTCATCTTGAGCCCCGACTGCCTGCGGACTGGAAGGAACTGAGCTTTCGGATCGCTTGGCGAGGGGAACGCTATCGAATAACAGTTCGTCCGGATGCTTATGAGATAAACAAACTGGACGGGGGGAAATCTGTTGCCAGTCAAACCATTTGAAGCAGCCATCTTTGATTTGGACGGCGTTATTGTCGATACCGCTAAATTTCACTATCAAGCCTGGAAGCGCCTTGCTGAGGAATTGGGGTTTGCTTTCAGTGAGAAAGAGAATGAGCAATTGAAGGGTGTCAGCCGTATGGATTCGCTTGAGCTCCTGCTTCGGGGCGGGAGGAATAACGAATCTGACAAGGGAGCAGAAGGAGAGGTTGGCATCCCGGAAAAATGAGTGGTACAAGGAGTATCTCGCTACGCTTACGCCCGCAGATGTATTGCCGGGCGTAGCCCGCTTTCTTCAGCACTTGCGCGTAAATGGCATCAAGACAGCCATCGCATCGGCTAGCAAAAATGCACCGCTGATTTTGGACAAAGTGAACATTGGGCCGTTGTTCGATGCCGTGGTTGACGGGAATAGTATTGTCAAAGCCAAGCCGGACCCGGAGGTGTTCTTGCAGGCAGCCTTACTTCTAAACGTGGCTCCGTCCGCATGTTATGTGTTTGAAGATGCGGCCGCTGGTGTTGAGGGAGCAATCCGGGCAGGCATGCGAGTGGTTGGGGTTGGAACAGAGTCATTGCTTGCCCGCGCCCATGTGACTGTCACGAGTTTTGAGCAGCTAGAGCCTGTTTTTTTGCTAAGCCGAATTGGCGTATCCGATCTTGGCGTAATGGGAGATCGTCCGTATGAACAGTAAACCCACAGGTGAGTTGATGTTGTCGCAATTTCAACCGGATGTTCCTTATATGCTGCCTGACGGCGGGTTCGTTACCTTGAAGCTGTTTACAGACCGTTTTGACTCGCGCCTGCATTTGCTTACCGTATCCAATGGCAGGCTTGTTTTTACCGTAATTCTTGAACGGGGAATGGATATAGGGGAACTCAGGCTTGAGTCGGAAAAGATCAGTTGGGAGCGGGACATAAGGTATTTACTGCACCCTGATCATGTAGACCTCTCCGACAATGAGCATTCAGGTTGGGATGCAGGCTTCTATGCGGCGGTGGCGGCTATTGGCCCTGAAGTCTTTGGCACTCCGGATGAAGTGAGAACCGTCCACGGGACAGGTTCTTACTCCCCGGCACGCCTGGAATCGATTCGATTGATTTGGGATGATCGGGGGATTTGTCTAGAGGGAACAGTACCGGTAAGAGGGTATGGGGCACTGCCTATTTATGAGAAATCAATTCGGATGGTAACGAATTATGGAGCAGAAGTGCTGTATCGTGAGGATACCGTACGTAATCTAACGGATAGTGCGCAACCCGTAGACGATGGTTATCACATTCAACTGGCGGGGCAGTATATGAGCGGCGGTGGCAGGTATGTTCTGCCAGTATTGAGCAAACACCTGCTGTTACGCGATGCTGCCCCTCCGGAGGAAGATCCGCTTATGATTTACGATTCGCGGACTAAGCTGGACCCAATTCGTTGCTATCAATATATCCCAGGGCCAGTAGAGGGACTGTCGGCACTGCCGCAGGTTCGAGACTACCACACGGCCGCCAGCACTGATGAAGAACTGACGGCCGAGATGCTGGTGAATGCAGACAAAGACGCAGCAGCCTATGTCATCCGTTCACTGGCGTGTTATCCTCGTTCCTTAATCGCCAAGCGGGCGATGACGGACCCAATGTATGCCCTGGAGCCTTGCAAGACAAGACCCAATTCCTTGAAGCAAAAGACGATAGACGGTGAGACTGTCTATGTTGGCGCCCGGGACCAGTGCACGGGTTGGATCATCTTGGGGGCGACACGTAATCCCGGAGAGATTGCCACCCTTGCGAGCTTGATTGAACAAGCTGCGAAGTAAGTAGTCATAGAGAAGTTTATTATCTCCTAACGTGAACCAAGCAAAGACACCTTCAAAAGGCTGAAATTCTGTCTTGTTGCAGGATAGACGAGAGAGCCTTGGGGGTGTTTTTTTGCCTTAAAAATAGCCAGTCACCGGGAGATTTCCGGGCGACTGGCGGCTTCACCTTGCAGCTATTCTCTTAAATCTATCTCACGGACTTCCTCAATTAAAATTCACTGTCGCTTAGATTGCGAATTTCAACCTTCATGCGTTGATTGTCGTTGCCCTGGTCAACAGCCAACCTTACCGTGGCACCGTTGGTATAGGAGGCCCTTTCTACAGTAATGACTTTTCCATTACTTTTGTTGATGATTTTATAGTAGTCCCCGTCTTGTTCTAACTTCCATTGTTGCGTATCGGGGATGTTGGCCCCGGTGGCTCTGGTGTTTTGGCAGATTTGCTGAATGGCTGAACCAGGAAGGATATCCATGACATGACCGCTTTGAACCGATTGAATCTGATAGTACCCTGTGCCAAGGTCCAGGAAGCGCCATAATTGATTATTTCCGTCGCCATTGGCCCACTGGTTAATGACCGCTTGAGGTTCGCTTGATACCCGGTCCACATCCAGGGCTTTCCCGCTATGCTTGGGCTGGATCTTTACCATCTTTTCCGGAATAATCTTCTTGGCATTGGAGCTTATGCTTCCGCCACTGAATTTATCAATGGTGAGGCTATCAATATTGAATCTCCCGGTATCTCCTGCTTCACGGGCGAGTCGAATCGTATTTTTCCCTGCTCTTAGATGAATGGATTCGGTAGCATCCGCCCAGGTATCCCAATTCGCCGTTGGTGGCAAGGAGACTTGTTTGATGCGCTCTTCATTCACATACAGGGTCATGGTTACATGGGATGATTGTGCACCGGAATACCTCAATGTAGAAGTATAGGAAGCTGTATTGGGCACGTTGACTTCAAAGGTAATGGCATCCCCTTTTTGCTCAAACCCTGCGACAAATCCGTTATTTTCATATCTTAGATGATCCTGGGCAACTTTTAAGCTGCCTTTCCGACCAGCTTCTTCTGCCTGATACCTCCAAGGCGTCCGTTTGTTCAGATGAATGCTGTCCAGGTTAATGATGCCAGAATGATTGTTTTCATTCTTATAGGTAATCGTGTTATTTCCCTCTTGCAGGTTTAGGGAATCAAGCTGTTCCTTCCAGACAGTGAGCCCTCCGGTAGCAGGGAGAGTTACATGTTTAACAAAGGTGCCATTCAAATACAGTGCTAGGGTTTTGCCGGCTGCTTCATGGGCGTATCTCAGTTTAACATCATAGGACGCCGCATTCTCTATATGCACGGAGAATTCAACGGATGAATTGGCTTGGGACAACCCCGTTACATAACCGATTCCCTGATTTCCAACTTGCTCGTAAACGACATGGGTATCTGGCGCACCGGTGGTTTGAGCATATTCTGCTCCGTAATGCCAGGTCGCTGCCTCGGTAACGGTGATATAGTCCAGATTGACATTGCCGGTGTCGCCGTCATCATATTTGTACATTATCGTATTTTCCCCTGCGTTAAGGAACACATTGTCATAACGGTCGGCCCACTTATCCCAGCTTCCTAAGCTAAAGAAATCAACCTGTTTGATTTTCTGACCATTCACATACATGCTTAGATTCCTATCCCCACTAAACCCTAAACTGTAGCCCAGGTTAACAGAGTAATTGCCTGCATAAGGGGCATTGACCTTGAAGGTAACGGCTGAATTCGGCACCCATAATCCGCCTACAAATCCAGTGCCGCTATAGCCTGCATGGTCCGTGTCTACCTTGGCGTTGCCGGATAGTTCGGCCTGTTCTGCCTCATATAAGTTGCTTCTTTTAATAATTAAGGCGTCCAGAGCCAGAGCGCTCTTGCCAGCCAGACGAATCTTGTTGCTTCCGGCATGAAGCTGGATTTGATGAACGGATTGAATATCGAAGTTGGCATTAAAACCTGCATTGGACGCAAAGCTAACAACTCGCGGTTGCTCTTGATTCACTCCCAGCCTCATATTAATTAAATCTGGCGTATTATTGTTGTATCTGAAATCCAGAGAGTACTTTCCTGGAGCTTTTGTATTAACCGTAAACTCCACATAGTCATTGTTGCTGCCTTTATTGTATTTGACATAGACACCGTCCGAAGCGTACGCGCTTTTGCCAATAACCTTGGAAACTCCCGACAGCAAGGCGTCTTCAGCTTCATAGGTTTCGCTGTTTTCCTCACCCGAAGGTCTGTTCAGCACCGTACCCGGATTGGAAGGAATCCCGAGATTGATGAAGTCCTGATCGTCCCAATGGATTCTTTGGGCCCGGATGCCCCGGTTCCCTCCACCTTGGCCATGAGTCGGAATTCCGTGGTACATGATCCAGTCCTCTGTACCGTCTTCAGACTTCAGGAACAGAGGCGATCCTGGCCCGTAAGAGCTATTCTCATCGGAGCGCTTCATGATAGGCTCGGGATGCTTCAGCCAAGAGTAGGCATTCATCACGTCCGCTGTTGCGTCAGCTACGGAGACGCCAACGGCATAATTATCATTCATAAAGCTGCTCACCGAGTAGGCAAAATAGGTTTTGCCGTTTCGCTCAACTACAGCAGCCCCCTCATTGATGTTGTCACCGTGCTTCTCCCAGTCATATTGCGGCATGGCGATGGTAACTTCTGAGCCTTCCAATGTCCATGGGTTCTCCATCTTAACGATAGTTGGACTTTCGTCGAATTTCGTCTTGGCAGGATCATTAGGGTCAGGGTAATAGTAGTATTTGGTATAGGTGAAATAGCTTTCCCCCTTGATCGTTACAATGCCACAAGCCAGGCCGTAGCTTTCCGTATTTAGCAGCCCCTTCTTGGTGGTAATCTGTCCGTCGCTGTCGGCATTCGCCGATTCCCCCTTGAGTTCCCAAGTTCCTTCAAAAGGATCGGGAGAAGCGTTCTCCAGGACGTAAGAGCTGGGATGTCCGTAACCGAAGCTGTTCTCTGGACCGGAAGAGAAATAAAGATACCATTTGCCTTCCAGTCTATAAATGTATGGCCCCCATACATATCCGAAGTTATCCGGCTTTTTCCAGACTACTTTGCTCTTGGCAGTGGCCACTCCAAGAATGGTTTCATGTCTTTTTAAAGTGATATTGTTGTCACCGGAAGAAGCAGAATAGTAGTAACCATCGGCAGCCCTGGCAATGGTAGGGTCGGCGCCGCCCATCAGTGGGTTCGTATAACTAGATGTTACCTCTGCATTTGTCAAACTTGATAGCCATAATGAAACGATCATCACAAAGGGAAGTATAATTAGACTTTTTTGTCTCATTGTAATCTCCTCCTTCAGTTATTTGAATACGCTTTCATTTTTTTTGTAGCGCTACAGATTCATTATAAATTAAGAACGGAACTGTTTTTCAGCATCATGTTATACAATATTTTGAGGGATTATATTTGCAGAAGGAAGGTTTTAAATGAAAACTCGATTTTCTTAATTTTTCTTTAGCTTTCTTATGATTTTTTTACTTTAACCGGAACCGTTGCTTGCGGGCGGCGGGGCGTTGAAGCTAAAGGACAAGCTGCCGCTCTTTCTGTGACAATAATAAACAGTTTTGAATGACGAAGACAAACCCCGCGGAAATCCCCGCGGGGTTTGATATTTTCTGTACATTGATTTGATATTAGACAGCAGTGCAAAGAGTTCTCTTCACACGCTTGACCCGCAACTAAGGGTTTGGTTCGAATTAAAGGGAATTCTTCCCGTTAATTTGGTGCGTATGCGGCTGCAGAGGCGAATTAGCTGGAAAACCTCCCGTTAATTCGCCTGAAATTGTGTATATCGGCAATCGGGCCGCGAAATAGATGGAGCTTTTCCAGCTAAATCTGATCGAAGAGCCAAGAGAGGTACATTAACGGGAAATTTTCCCGTTAATGATGCAGACTCCGACGGCGGGACTTTATATCTACTGTTGGCAACGTACATTCGAAACCCTATCACATCCTTGCCCAGCTCCGCCTTTCCTGCATTTGATTGCTTTGTCCGTCAGCGAGGGGCATGGGGTGGATCTGGGACAAGTAGCATCTCCATATCATTGAAACGCATGATCTATCCTCGTTACCGGTTTTCCTGAAACGGCTGCTTCCTCAGATCCTTCGGCCGGAGTCCATTCTGCTTTGCTTTGCGGTGCCAGAAGAAATGGGTAGCGGACAAACGCCATAGAATACGCGGGAAGTTTGGCTGAATAAACAGCGATTCTGCACTGCTGCGGGTGAGGATGGCCGTGGAGAGCCGGGTCATCGCCTTGCCGAGATTCTTCAGTGGGCCTTTACCCAGCGGCACCTGTTTTAAGTTGTGGAACATCTCTCCTGCTCCGTGGCCAACGGCCATTCCAAAACGGAAGCCGCAGCGTATGCACCAGTTACTCACCATATCTGCTGCAAGGGTGCACTGACGCCCTTCGAAAAATCCATTATTAATTAGCGCATAAACGATGAGGTTCGGGTTCCCTGGCTCACTCTGCCGGTAATTCTCCAATTCGACCATCATCCGCAGCAGATGCGAAGGGATGGCATCAAAATAAAGCGGAAATGCCAGCACGATGACATCGGCTTCGTTAAGCTCCCGATATTGCTCAGGTTTCAACTGCTTTGCATTAACTCGGTACGAGTGGAGCTCGTTGCCTTCGGTGATGAGTGGCTTGAGCTTTTCCAGCAGAAATCCGGAGTTGCTTGGTCCACCCTTTGGGCTGCCATTAATCAATGCAATTTTCATGGTTGTACCTCCGCCAACTCGTGAAGTGTGTTGTGAAAAGAAACACTATAATGGGACGCATCCAGATTTATTGCATTGGCCCGGGTCAATGCTTGTGCCGTGTGGCGTTCCGCCTCCGTTATTCCTTCTCCATAGAAATGGACCGAGAACTTGAATCGCTGCTTGTAGCGCTGCTGGTGATGTGTCTCACCGTCTTGGATTACAAAATAGGGTAGGACATAGGGTAATGACCTGTTCAACACATTGCTGACGAACGGGCTGTATCCTCCATACACGTTGCGGCTGATCAGCACCAATTCATCGCAGGCGGCGAACCGTTCGCCCATGTGCTTATAGGAGTCTTTAAGCACGCAGGTTCCCGGAGTGCGAACCCAACAACCAAAGCAGCCTACACAATGACGAATGGTACCGGACTCTCCAATGACTTCATCCGTATCCCTGCTGAAGCCGCTTAGCCAAGCATCATAATCATGGTTCGCTAGATCATGGACAATCAGTCTCATTTGCTGTTCCTCCCGATTGAAGAATGATTTGCCATACCTTTTGCCAATTGCCTGAATATCGAATGCCGCTGCTGGATAGTAGTGATGCCACGCCGTGTACAAGCGACCAGTAAGCCATCAGCATTGTGCCGTCCAGCTCAGGTGGAAGACCCAAACTGCGGAACAGCCGGTAGCCGGTTTCCCGGAATACCGCAAACGGTGGATAAGGGGGAACATCTTCCGCTCCTTCGTCTACCTGAATGATGATGCCCGACTGAAAAAATAAGAACGGCAGGTAAGTGGGATGCTGCTCGAAAAAAGTAATATAGGCCGTTCCAAGCTTTTCCATGGCCGACATGGGGTCGTTTTGCCCTTCAATGGAGGCTTGTAGGGAAGCCGTAAACTGCTCGGTGACATGATCTGCCATGGCCGCCAACAGCTCCTGCATATCCTTGAAATGACTGTAAGGAGCAGCGTGACTGACACCGCATTTGGCTGCAACCTTACGCAAGGAGAAACCTCCCAACCCTTCCTCGCTAATCAGCTCAATGCCGGTTTCGATTAAGGTGTTACGTAAATCTCCATGATGATAGGGTTTAGGTTTCAAAAATATCGCTCCTTCTTTAACTTTACAATGTAAAGATAACTTTAAATCTTGACGCTGTCAAGATTGAAGGCTGTCATGTCCTACTTGACAACGGATACGGATATCCAGCAGAATTGAATAAAGTTGTCTAGAGGAGTAGACGTAGTTATGCAGGCCAAACACTATCAAGTCAAGCAGCGGTTAACGGAAATGATTGACAACGGGGAACTGCGAATCGGCGAACGGATGCCTTCGGAGCTGGTGATGGCCAAGGAGTTCGGCGTCAGCCGCGAAACCTTTCGTTCGGCTGTTCGTGCGCTGGAGCAGGAAGGAAGGCTTCTCATCAAGCACGGAGTGGGAACGTTCGTGATCCAGCCGCTGCCGCTCATCTCAAGTTCGCTTGAGAAGCTGTCGAGCATCGGCTCGATGATTCAGGCCGCCCGGTTGGATGAGGGCGAGGAACGCGTTCGGCTCAAGACGGAGCGATGCGCGCCGGAAGCTGCCCAAGCGCTGGGCATTCAGCCGGATGATCCGGTCATTATGCTGGAGCGGTTTCGTTCGGCCAACGGAGAGCCGGTTTCCTATTCGATCAACGTCATCCCCCGGCAGATCGCGGGGGATCGCTTCGATAACGATCAGTTCGAAGGCTCGCTGCTGGAATTTTTCGAGAAGCAGCTTGGCCGCAAGATCGTGACGGCCGATTCGGAAATCAGCGTACCGCTGCATATCGACCGCAATTGCCAGCGGCTTCTGCTGCACCCGCAAACGACCGTGCTGCTGCTGAAGCAGACTCATTATGACGAAGTCAATCAGCCAGTCCTGTACTCGCTGGATTATTTGCGCAACGATGTCTTCACGTTCCGTATAAGACGCACGATCTAGCCGATTTGACCGCGAGGAGCCCGTTCTGTTTCTACAGAGCGGGTTCTTTTGCTTTACAAAACATATAAATCGATTTGACAGTCGGCGAATACTTTTACGTTACGATATTGGCAAAGATGTCTATACCTCTTGAAAAATGGGAAGGGAGTCCTGTATGGGCTGGATAAAAAAAATAATCAAACCTTATTTGTTTATGTTGCCATGTTTGCTGTTTGTTATTTTGTTCACCTATTATCCGTTCGCCAAGACGGTCTACTTGGGATTTACTTTGGTTGATCTGAATGGAAACCCGGTTGAGTTTGTTGGGTTCGAAAACTTTATTAATCTTTTCAAAGATAAGATGTTGGTCAATACCTTGTTAAATACGTTGGAATATACGGCGATAACGATTCCCGCTACATTTTTGATCAGTTTGGCTTTGGCGCTTTTGGCGGAAAAGAAGAGAAAAGGAAATCACATCTATCAAATTATGTTCGCACTGCCCATGGCGGTATCCATGTCTTCGGCAGTCATGATATTCCAACTGCTTATGAATCCGACAATCGGTATGTTTAACTATTTGACGGGCTTAGGCATCGACTGGTTTGGCGATGAAAAATATGCGATGGTAGGCATTTCGATCCTTAGCGTGTGGATGGGACTCGGATTCAGCTTTTTGTTTTTGCTTGCGGCGCTCCGAAATGTGCCGTCAGAGTTGTTGGAAGCGGCGGATATGGAAGGCTGCAACTATTTTCAGAAGCTGGTAAGCATAAAAATGCCCTTAATCTCTCCCACGATTTTTTTCTTGATTTGTACGGATTTGATCGGTTCATTGATGGTTTTCGGTCCCGTATGGATTATTACGAAAGGGGGTCCTATGGGATCTACGGAAACGATGATGTACTGGATGTATATCGAGGCGTTTGAGAATGCGAAATACGGATACGGATCCGCCGTAGCCGTCTTAATCTTCGTCATTGTTATGCTGGTTACTTTGCTGAGCTTTGTATATGAGAAAAAAGGGGTTCATTACACATGATGAGATCCAGGTATGTACACAAGCTGTTCATGAGCATTCTTGGTCTTCTTGTAGGACTGATTGTCTCCTTTCCGGTTATTTATTGCGTGGGAGTAAGCTTTATGAGCGCGTCTGACCTAAGCTCCTATCCTCCCAAATTATTTCCAAGCACCTTATATTGGGAGAATTACAAGACGGTGTTTACGTCCACGCCTATTCTCCTATTTATGTGGAACTCCTTTTTGATCGCGTCGATCGGAACGATCGGAAGATTGATTACAAGCAGCTTAGCGGCGTACTCCTTTGCTTTCTTCGATTTTAAGGGCAAACATTTTTGGTTTCTGATTATTCTTGGAACGATGATGATTCCGGGCGATATGCTCATTATTACCAATTACATCACCGTAGCGAATATGAAATTAATCAACACCTACGCAGGCATTATGATTGTCATGGTCGCCTCGGCTACATTTATGTTTATGCTGCGGCAGCATTTCAAAACGATGCCGAGGGATTTCAGGGATGCCGCGTTTGTCGATGGCTGCGGGGATCTGCGTTTTTTTCTGAATATCCTGTTGCCGATGTCCAGATCCGTATTGTCGTCCATATTTATCGCTTCTTTTATCGGGCTGTGGAATGCTTACCTGTGGCCTTTATTGGTTACCAACACCGAGCATATGAGAACCGTGCAGGTTGGAATTACTATGCTCCAATTCGAAGAAAGCATGGTGTATGGTCCGGTAATGGCGGGGGTTACGGTCATTCTGATTCCATCGGTATTTATTTTCCTCGTATTCCAGAGGCAGTTGGTACAAGGGATTACATTTTCCGCAATTAAAGGATAGGAGGCGTTGAAGTGAGCAGAGCATTTACCGTGATGACATTCAATTTGCGTACGGCAGTAGCTACAGACCCTTATGTATGGGGAAAAAGAAAGCATTGGGTAGCCAAAATCATCGAGGACCGCAAGCCGGATTTGATCGGTACGCAGGAAGCGACGGTTCCTATGCTGGATTGGCTAAAAGACCGGTTCCACGGAACCTATGATGTATATGGGGTTAACCGAACCCGTGCGGAAGAGGCGGGGGAATTCAGCGCTATTTTTGTTAAAAGGGACAGCTTTTCCATCTTGGGAAGCGGTTCGTTTATGTTGTCGGAAACTCCGGATGTGATCGGCAGTTTTGGCTGGGATGCCCAATGCGAAAGAATTTGTTCATGGGTAGAGCTTGCTTTTCATGGCGAGACAAAGCCCGCGATAAGGTTTTTTAATACTCATTTGGATCATATAGGCAAGGTGGCTAGAACAGATGGGTTGAGACTGATTTTGAAAAACATGCGGGAACAGAATCTGGGCATCCCCTTACCGGTCATACTAACCGGCGATTTCAACGATACTCCGGAGAGCGGATTGCTCGATGTGATCCATGAATTCGAGCCTATGACAAGCTGCTTCGACCTCATGTCCGAGGAAGAGAAGAAACATAGCAGAACGTTTCACGGCTATCAGGGGGGCACAGAAGGCAGCCCTATCGATTACATTATGAGCAGTCAAGGGATTGACTTTAAATCCAGTGCGATTGTGAGAGACAAGGTTGAAGAGGGGTACCCGTCGGATCATTATCCGATCGTGGCCCATATGGAAATGCAAGCAGATTAATCTGCCCATTCAGACGCAGACCCAGCGCACTGATAGGTAGTTAATATAAAAAACACACATAACCATTAGGAGGATTTGGGAATGAGGAAAACCATTGCAGTACTAGCCGCATCGATCATACTACTTACCGGGTGCGGGACGAAAACCGACACAACCGCATCTCACATGGACGCCAGCAGCAGCGCGATGGCTAAAGCCAGCCAATCCGGAACGGTTAATTTAACATTTTGGCATGCCATGGGGGGCACGAATGAAGGTGTGGTTAAAGAAGTCGTCCAAAATTTCAACGATACGATAGGTAAGGAAAAGGGGATCGTAGTTACGCCGGTATTTCAAGGCAGTTACCAGGACTTGCTGAAAAAAGTAAAAGCGGCCGTCCAGGCGAAGGATACCAAAAACTTGCCGGATATCGTACAAGTTCCCGCATCGGACACGGCATATATCAAGGATGTGCCTAGTATTATCTGGGCGCAATCGATGATCGATAAAGACCCGTCTTTCAATATAGCGGATTTAGAGCCAAATACCGTTTCTTCCTTCAGCTTCAAAGGCAAATTGGCGGGAGTTCCGTTTGCCAACTCTACAGTTTTGTTGTACTACAATAAAAACATGTTTAAAGAAGCGGGGTTGGACCCGAATAAACCTCCTCAAACCATTGATGAAATGGGCCAATACGCCGCCAAGATGACGAAGAGAAACGGAGATCAAGTGACGCAATGGGGTCTTTCCGTAACGCCGGACCAATACCACTTGTCGAGCTGGATCGGGATGCAGGGAGGCTATATCGGCAATAACAAAAACGGTCGTGAAGACACCATGACCCAAGTAGAATTTGATTCGACAGGTACGATGAAAGAATTCCTAACCACTTGGAAAAAGGCTGTGGAATACGGCGGCATCCAAACGGGCCCCGAAGTAAAAACGAACGAGGTTTTTGCTGCAGGAAAGCTGGGTATGTTCCTTAATTCTACAGCAGGAGTAAAAGGAACGTTAACCGCGGTGGGCGATAAATTTGAAGTAGGCACCGCGTTCTTGCCTAAGGTCCATGAAAGTGACAAAGGCGGAGTAGCTGTCGGCGGTTCGGCGCTGTACCTGGTGGACAGAGGCGAACCATCGAACATCGATGCCGCATGGGAATATATGAAATACAGCACTTCTCCAAAAACCCAATTTACATGGCATACAGGCACCGGTTATTTCCCGGTCAACAAAAAAACCTATGATTTGCCTGAAATGAAGCAGCATTTGGAGGACAATCCTTTATTTAAAACCGCAATCGAGCAACTGCACGCGTCGTCTCCGGAAACTCAGGAACCCATGAACCCGGTCTCCGGTGAATTCAACCGCGCGATAAAGGATGAAACCCTGGCCTATGTTACAGGCAAAAAAGATATCGACCAAGCCATTAAAGATATGGCCGCCGCCTCCAACAAAGCTTTGGAGGACTACAATAGAGTAAATAAGAAGACTACAATAGAGTAAATAAAAAGTAGTCCTTGATAATCGTGTTGTAATGACAAATATGAGACGTGCATGGGAAGCCTTGATCGGCCCATGCACGTTCTTTTGTTGTAAATGGCTCGATCAAGGAGTGTGCTTGGAGGGGAATGCAGGTGGAGGGTATCGCCGGATCGCTTGGCTATCATCTTCGACGGCCAGAATTTGGACAAGGTATTGAGCGATTTGAACGCGCGATATAATGCCGCGCTGGAGAAGGCCAAAGCGGCGGGAGACACCACGATTGGAGCGGATCCGAGTTTAACACGGTGAATTTGCAGGGGGCGTTGGTGGAGAAGTAGGGGGAGGAAAAAAGACAAGCTCAGTTGTATATTAACTTGGGCTTGTTTATTTTTTATTTAACCAAACTATTTTTCCGTAGGTCGCTTAGAGATATTTGTCTGACCCAGAATGTAGTCGATACTTACGTTGTAAAATCCGGATAACTTAATCAACACAGAACTCGGTACGTCCAAATTCCCGTTTTCGTATCGGGAATAGGTTGCTTGAGAGATGTTTAGATACTCTGCCAATTGTTGTTGCGTCATATCCCTGTCCTCACGCAAATCGCGTATTCTCTTGTACATCGTTCATCACCCAAGCTAAGTTTAATTTATGCGAAAACTGCATATTGAGTTTTATGCATTTTTCGCATAAAATCTATTTATACTTGAATTGTTGGCCGTTTTAAAGATTCTAAACTATACCGTTTACATAATTCCTAAAGGGTGAGTCGAATGAAGAGTATTTTGGAGGAGCTTTACAGAGGCAATCTAAACCCAGAAGAGCGAATGATCCCTACCGATCCCGAATATCGCCAGCTCAATAGAAAACTATCTGATTTGATGGTGGAAGCCAAGCAAAGATTTTCGGAGGGCGATTTCAAAACCCTTGAGGAGATCTTGGATTTGAACGGGGAATCTAGTTCTATGGTAGTAAGTGAGGCTTTTGTTCAGGGGTTTAGGATGGGGGCTTTGGTGATGGTCGAGGTGTTTTGTGGGGAGGGGAAGTGAGATTGATGGAAGGCGGAGCTGGGGCTTGATAAATAAAATTGGGAAGCTGTAAGTACTTTTTGGCGTATAAATAAAATATAGATTCAATGCTTTCGCTAATTTTAGCGGAAGTTTTTTATTTTCGAGAAAATAGTTATTTGTTCGGCATATTATTCCAATTATATTGTAGAATAGGACTATAGGCCATAAATACTATTTCTAATAGGCATTTTATTTTATTCGTATTCTTGTAATTTCTGAATTCGTAGACAGAGCGTTATTTGAAATTGGTGCTAAGAGGAAAAAATTGAAACTTGGGCAGTTTAGCTAAAAGAGTAAAAATAATAAAAGTCGATAGGTATATTTTGAATATCAAACAGGGACCTCAGTCATAAAGTGGAATTATTGCTATTCCTGAGGAGTTACGTAAATGGGAGAAACGTTAGGTGGATTTAAATAACCAAATTAAGGAGGAACAAATATATATGACTAGCAAAGCAAGTATAACCTCTGTAGAATTTAAAAATTTTAAAGCTCTTAAAAATTTTTCTGTCAAGCTACAACGAATGAATATTTTGGTGGGACCAAATAATAGTGGGAAATCTACAATAATAAGTGCGTTTCGGGCATTAGGAGTAGGTATTAGACAAGCTCTTTCAAAAAAAGCATCAATTGTTAACACTCCCGAAGGTGATAAGTTCGGCTATCCAATCTCTGAAGAAGCATTGCCAATGTCTCTAGAAAATGTTCATACCGACTATGCTGAAATTGATTCTATAGTAAATTTCCGTTTATCAAATGGAAATCGTCTAATTTTATTTTTCCCCTTTTCAGGTGGGTGTTACTTGTTAACGGAAACTAAAGGTAAAATTGTCACCGGCCCAAAGCAGTTTAAGGAACAATTCCCTATTTCGTTAGAAATAGTTCCAGTGTTAGGCCCAATCGAGCAAAATGAACAAATAATTTCAGAAGAAACTGTGAGGAAAGGACTAACTACCCACAGAGCCTCTAGACATTTCCGGAATTATTGGAGGTATTATCCACAAGGCTTTGAAGAATTTTCTGAACTAGTTAGTAAAACTTGGCCGGGAATGACCATAGAGCCTCCAAAACAAACAAACGTTATGTCCTCTGAACTTATAATGTTTTGTAATGAAAATCGTATAGCACGTGAACTTTATTGGTCGGGTTTTGGATTTCAAATTTGGTGCCAGCTTTTAACACATATTTCACGTTGTAGAGAGTCTTCAATTTTGATTGTAGATGAGCCAGAAGTGTATTTACATCCAGATGTTCAGAGACAACTATTGGGAATACTTAGAGACTGTGGTCCAGATATAATAATAGCATCACATTCTACTGAAATTATGGGTGAAGCAGACGCATCCGAAATTCTTTTGATAAATAAATCGTTGCGATCGGCAGAAAGACTAAAAGATATTGAAGATATTCAGAAAGCAATGGATGCTGTTGGATCAATTCAAAATATTACCCTAACACATTTAGCAAGGACAGGAAGATTATTATTCGTAGAGGGGTTGGATGATTATAAGATATTAAGGAGGTTTGCTAAGAACTTAGGATTAGTTGAATTAGCAACAGGAAATGATATAACTGCATTTGAATGCGGTGGATTTTCATATTGGGATACTATTCGTTCATTTGCTTGGGGCTTTAAAGAAACATTGAATTCTTCACTGCATATCGGGGCAGTCTTTGATAAAGATTACAGGTGTAGTGAAGAGATAAATAGTATACTAGTTGAACTAAATAAACATCTTGAATTTTCTCATATACATGAAAGAAAGGAAATTGAAAATTATCTATTAGAACCGGATGTTCTTGATAAAGCAATAAAAAAGGCTATACGTGATAGAGAGAAAAGAACCGGAAATGAAATAGCTGAATCTGAATCTGTTTTTCGGATTCTCGATAACATTACAACCTCAATGAAGATAGACATTCAATCACAATACTTAGCTAGAAGAGCAGAATACTTAAGGAGTTCAGGGCTTGATCAAGCAACAATAAATAGAGATTCTATGGGGATATTTGAAGATAAGTGGAGGGATCTTAAAACTAGAATGGAGATAGTTCCCGGCAAGGAAGTTTTAAAACAATTAAGAGCAGAGCTTCAAAAAATTTATAATATTAGTTTGACTGATTTTAAAATCATCGATGAATTTTCAGTGAGCGAAATACCAGAGGACCTTAAGAATTTATTACTTAAACTTGACTTGTTTAGAAAGATTGGATAGCTCTAAGATAACAATTATTTTACCTTATACTGTATTCATGCTCCAAAGGTATCGCTATTTGTTGTAAGATTATAATTTTCTCGAAGAAAGTCCCCACAACAAACGTCCAACCTAAGATAGTAGATGACACATTTGCACCGCTAGCCGCAGCGCGGTCAATCCTTCGGGTTTCATGTCGGTGAGGTTACGATCGTGGGAACAGTCGTGTAAAAAGTGCTGGCGAGAATAGTTTTGAATTTCATTCTTAAGGAGTGTGACTATTTTGAACAATAACTTAGAAAAAATCAGAAAGTATAGAAAAATAAGAAATCAGTCGATTTTTTCGGGTTGTATCCTGCAAGATGATACTTGCAACGGAGTTAGCCATGCTCACTCCCTTCAAGAGAATGGTATACTAAACAGATTAGCAAGAAATAGTATGGTACTTACAATAGATTTTAGTAAGTCTATAGCGGATAAGGGAAAGGTAAGGTTACATGAAGTAGCTATATCAAAGGCATCCACTTTCACAGGGTTTTGTAATAATCATGATAGCAAAGTCTTTAAACCAATTGAAGCCAATGAATACACTAGAGGAAATTTACATCAAAACTATTTATTTGCCTATCGAGCATTTGCGTTAGGATATTATGAACGTTATAGTTCGTATCAAATGTATAGGTTTCGGTTGCAAGAAGCAATAGAACAAAAGTTGAATTCAATTAATAAATTGGAAAGTCGAGTTAAAGATTATGAAGAGCACCTCAAATTAATAGAGCGTTTAAAGAACACACTGAACTCGAACCTGCGGAATGGAAGGTTTGATAGAATTACTACAGATTTATTAATTTGGCCAAGTGAATATGGAATTGCTTCAACATCAATGTTTTTCTTAGGAAGAGATAATATTGGAAACATTATTAATTCTCCAGACTCATATATGACCCCAATTTTTTTCACTATATTTCCACAACAGGGATTTACATTTGTTTTACTAAGTTACTTAACTAAAGATAAGAATAGATATACATTTATTAATTCGCAAATAGTCAATGTTCCGATAGAACAACAAAAGATTATCGTATCAAATTTAATTGCAACTTATATTGAGAATATTCATATATCACCTGATTATTGGGATAGTCTTCCTGATTCAATAAAATCAAAATATTATGAAATATTTAATAGTAGCTTAGGCAATAGAAAACCTCCAAGGCTAGCCTATTATTCCGACTTTAACTTATTTTGGAAGGTAATTTAACGAAGTCAGCACAAATTTGCCTATCCATATTCACGCCTTGATTCTAAACGGCTTCTCGTCAGCAAGGAGCGATTGGTATAGAAGTGAATCACCGGATATGTGCTGCACCGACTAACGTATCGCGGGCGGTTCCTGACGGAGCCGGTGTGACGTCGTGACACAGGAATGTTAACAAAATTAACTAAGGCACTAATGTATATTTTGTAATAACTCATTTCAAATCTATTATTGATGTATTATGATGATCAATCTCTATTACTTCCTTTCTAATTCTTATTATCATCGGAGTCCAATTAAACATATTACGGAACAATAATAGCTGGAGATAGATGATTGATGACAACTTCCGTTATTTATGATAGAGTCCCAGCGGGCTGGCCTTTGGTTATGCAAAAATACGTTTGTGGTGGCGCGGTATCTTCAGACAGCCCTTTGAGTTATAGAGAGACGTTAGCGTTATGGAGGGCGTTATAGTTCTTTGCCCGTGTTAGGTAAAAAAGTAAAACCAGACAAGCTATCCTACAAGATTAAGTTTTGAATTAAGGCAATTAAATGTAAAGAATTCAATATATTTAAAGGTTCCGAAGGGGAAACTAGCTTTATGATTAATCTTTCACCCACAATTATTTCTTCAATAATATCTGGGGCTATAGCAATAGCTGCATTGATAGTCACTACTATGGTTACAACGAACAAAAATAAAAATGAGGAGAGAATTTATTTTGAAAGAAATCTTAGGGAAAAGCTTGAAAATATCTATCTTCCATTAAAAGTAACCTTCTATTCAAAAAGCAATAATAGTACGTTAACTAACGGAGAAGTAGCAGATATAGTTAATAAGTATGGTTATCTTTTAAATCCGGATACATTAAATGAAATTACAGATTTAATTCTTTTCGAACAAAGAAGCAATATTTTTTTTGAGAGTGAAGAGTATCAAGCGTTGAGAGAAAGTGTTAAAAATCGTTTTAATAAAGAATTTACAGAGCTTCAAGAACTATATAATAATCATTTCGAAAGCTATAAAAAGAAGTATACTGAGAAGATCTATGAAAAAATTCTAAAAGTAATAGGGAAGTCTTTTATTATAATAACCATATTTTTTTATATGTGCATAATAATGAGTTGTTTATACTATTATTTCAACAAGGATTCTGCAATCATAAAAAATCCCATTTTGAATGTATTATTTCTCTTTACAGTATTTATTTCTTTACCGACAACATTTATTGGAATAGGAATGATTCCTGCCAAGTATTTAGAACCAATACTCAAAAAGATAGGTAAATCAAAGGGCTATTTTACAATCGAAGATAAGGTACCGCAGTCTGGGCTATATATCTGTAGAGCATGTAATAAAACTAGAAGGAAAACAAAATATCTGAGGTTTGGTTACTGTGAAGAACACAGCAAATGGGAGATTATTAAGTCTATATTGTTGGTGAATTTATGGAAATTTAGTGATGAGAATATTAAGAGTAGTGAAAAAGAATTACAGTCAGATTATATGATATAAATGGAGAATAAAAATATGGTATAGCTGTGTTATGGTATGCAATAAGATGAGTATTAGAGAGGATAATTGAGTGAGTAGTAGAACATTATAATATTCAAAACAACTTCCAAACCATAAATACATTATGTACAAGGGGCTATTGAAATTCGATGGTTAGAAGGACGTGTTGTTTAATATAACCGAAAACTCGTTTTTCGATTAGAGAATAATGAAGTCGATTTTAGATACAATGACGAAGAAATAGTTGAAGTATAGACAACAAAGAGACAATACAGTAATCAACAATATACAAGGATTCCCCTTGGTCTATTTACAGATATATTATTATGAAAGAAGCTCAGACAACAATAGTTCCAGCCTAAGTGCTATTTAAGGTTGGGTTTATTCTTGCAAACAAAAACGTAATTAAAAATGTTGTATTACGTGAAGTTAAAATTTGAACGAAAAAATAGGCTATCATTTTTTTGATAGCCTATTCAAAAATTAAAAGAACATCACAATATCTTTTGAAATTTGACATATTGTTTGTTCGGTACTTAAACCAACTTTACTATACAGATCAAAACCATTTTTAACTAAATATCTAGGCATAGACTTATCATTTGATAGTATCCATAGCGAAGCTTCATATCGCGAATAATCTACTCCAGTCCCCGAATAACTCTTAATAATCGTGTTTAAATAGTAGTTCACTTCATCTGTAGAATAGCCTGATTTGTTGATTAGAAACATATCATCTACATCCATGGAAAAATTTTGAAGATGCTCGTCGCTATATAAGAAATTTTGCATAATATCCATCTCAACTTGTATTGTTGGATTACTTAATCCGATTTTAGTATATAAAAATTCTCCGATTTTTTTAGTTTGCTTGGCGTAGAATTCTCCATATTGAGAATCTTTACTGCCTGCTAACGCAAATGCGTAAGCTTTAAAAAGATAATAATTTTCTTCTGATAAGGAATATATATTGTTTTGATATAAAATCTGACTTAAATAAGATGATGGGGTCAACTTACCACTAATATCAAATGCAACCAGTTCTAATGCGAGTTCCTTTGATACTCCTAGTTTTGTGTAGAACTCAATACCGGTAGTTACGGCGCTAAGGGTCTTGCTACTGTCAGATGTAGAAGCATGAATAAAACTTGCATAATTCTTCAGACTGTTTAACTGGTCAACATTTAAACTAATATCACTGACTTCATAAGCCAAGTAATTTTCAATTTCTGCAATACTTAAATTGTCACTGTACTTGAAATTTGTGTACCTCTGAAGTGGTTTTAATGATGAGATTCCTAGATAACTAAAGTTATCCGTTAAAAAATCGTTCGGATGAGTTCTAAAATGTGGTCTTACATAAGTACCATCTGCTCGATAATACCCTTGTACAAAGATTAAATTGCTTTTCGGAACTGTTTTATAATAGGAGTTTCCCTTATAGAGATAAATCGTATAATCTGTATTGGATCTTCGGGAAGATGTATCATAAGAAGGTGTATAAGTGTAGTTACTATTGTGATCGCTTCGATAATACCCTCGTACATAAGTACCGTCTTTACGGTAATATCCGTTTACATACTTAGCTTGAACTGGGTTTGGAACGATAATTAATAAGGGTAAAACAAAAGATAAAACAAGAACTAATGATAGTAGTACTTTAATTTTCTTGTTCATGAAATTGCCTCCTAGTTTTTTGTAAACAGGATAATATTAACATGTGGGTTATTAAAAGTACATAAGACCTATAAAAACGGGATTAAAGTAGTAGATTTTTTGCAGAAACTTTTTTTGGGGAAAGAAATAGATAGGCGTTGGGATTGATTAAAAATTGAATGATGAAAGATTAACTTCATTATCGATCGCTTTTAAAAACTACTTAGTATGGATATAGTATGAAGTAATCCATACCCTTTTCTGAGAATGATCATTTGAATAGTTGCTTCTAATATGTAAATGTTAAAATGAAATACAGGAAAAATATTCAAAATCTTGGAGGAACGATTTATGAAGCCAAATCCTAATAATGCACCACCTAAAGTCTTCGTGTCTTATAGTTGGACTACCCCTGAACACGAACAATGGGTGTATAATTTAGCTGAAAGATTACGGTCAAGCGATGGAGTAGATATTAAGCTAGACAAATGGGACCTAAAAGAGGGTTACGATAAATATGCCTTTATGGAAAGCATGGTTACTTCTCCCGAAATTGATAAAGTATTAATAATATGTGATGAAGGCTACAAGGAAAAAGCTAATGCAAATACAGGTGGGGTAGGCACGGAAAAATTATTAATAACTCCTGAGATTTTGGAAAATGTAGAACAAACCAAAATCATACCAATAATTGCTGAACGAGATGAGAACGGTAAAGAGTATATGCCAAATTTTATAAAATCGAGGATTTATATAGACTTATCAGATGCCAATTCGTTCGAGAACAATTATGAGAAATTGGTGAGGAATATATATAATGCCCCTTTGTATAGAAAACCGTCTTTAGGTAAAAGACCAGTTTTTTTAGATGAAGAAAGTTTAAACTATTTTAAATCAACCAATACTGTCAGGCAAATAAGCAGAACACTTGAATCAAATCCTACTAGAGTTAAAGGTTTAATGAGAAGTTTTGCTGACATTTTTATTGAAGATATGAAGGAATTAGAGTTAATGTATGAAGATCTCAAGGGAACCGAGATCGATGAAACAATAGTAGAAAAAATTAATGCTTCCACTCCTTTGAGAGACAACTACTTAGATGCAATAAAACAACTAGCTGAAAGCGATTTGATTAACACCGAATGGATTGTAGAGTTGTTTGAGCGGTTGTATTCATTTACAGAATTAAGTAGTAGTGGTTCATATTATGAAGTTCAATTCGATCAATATAAATTTATATTACACGAATTATTTCTATATACCTGTGCCATCTTGATCAAGTATGAGCAATACCAATCGTTATCAGTATTGCTTTTAACAGACTATTTACCAATTAGTAAGTATAGAGAAAGTGAAATGAGTTTTGAGGCTTTTAGATTTCATCTTGCCTCATTGGAAAGTAGAAATAACCGTCTTGGCTTAAGAAAAATTAGTTTACATGCACAAATTTTAGTCGAAAGAGTAAATGAAAAAATTATTAGTAAACAAGAGTTGATTGACTGCGACATTCTTTTATTTTATTTGTCTGGAATTCTAATTAAGAGTGGCTATAGATGGTTTCCGATTACTTACATTTACAGAGAATACAAACAATCTCCAATAAGATTTTTAGCAAAGTTAAGATCTAAAAGAAGGGCTGAACAAGCATTTTCTTTGTTTAATGTTACTGATATTATGCAATTAAGAGACTTAGTCCAGAATTATAATCATGATGACCACTATAGATTCCATGGGTCACATTATGGAATCCAAAAACTGCAAGCACATATAAAACCTCAGGAGATAGGTATTAATCCATGAGTGCTCTACTTGATCAAATCGAACAATGCTGGTCTGAAATCTTTTGCAGAAATTACATTCGATGATAACCGGCCGCCGGTTGATGTCACCGACCAGATTTCAGCGCAACTATGCAGAAATTGAACGCGTCTATACACATATCCGCAGCGACGAGAATCGTGCGCGTATCCAACTGAATACCTCAGGGGTATCTGCTATGGCCGTCACGAAGGAAGATGTCGCCCTTTCCACCGAACGAAACTATAATTTATTTGTACCGGTTGAATACAGCACAGGCAAATATAGTTACGGAGGCAACAAATGTGGTGGTCGGACGGCGGACAGAAAGAAAACAGAGGATGCGGTCCTGTGGCTGCCGCCAATATCACGGCCTACTTAGCCAAAATTACAAATCCGAGCAAATACGGTAATCTGTTCACGAAATCAATTAATAACTACAATGATTTCCTCGGACACATGGATACCAAGTACAGCTATATCAGCCCGAGGCCGTTCGGGGAAACCTCGACATCGTCATTCTCCTCCGCTATTGAGAAATACGCATCAGACAAGAAGGTAACGGTGAGCGCCGGTATCAGTAATGCCTCGTTCACGCTGGACAATACGGCCGAATAAGTGAAAGCAGGCCTTATGATTGACTCCCCGGTCGCCACACTCAATCAATCTGTCCAAGTTTTCAAGCTATGAGTATGAATGGCACTGGATGACAATTACGAAATATTACCGCGACACGAACGATAACCGTTGGATCGCTGTTTCGACATGGGTGACCGGCGCAGCATCAACTATCGGACCCATTTCGACGCCATCACCTCATTCTTGAGCCTAGGGGGAGGGTTCAGGTATTTCAAATAACGAGCGGAGCGTAATTTCCATGAAGAAAATCGGAATCATGATGTTGCTTGTCTGGATCGTTCTCCTAGGCGGCTGTACTTCCCACAAGGAGCTGAACAGTCCTTCATTGAAGGCATTCCAGGAACAAGTTAGCCAGGCGTTCCCGGAGATCAAGTCCTTGAAGACGGTAGCCTTACCGACACGGGTCACATTCCGGTATACATTTGAGACGAAGCCGGATCTCTCGGTTCAACAAGACATCGTCAAGCGGACGGATAGCTATTTGCGTACGGAAAACTTCGAGACTGAAGTGTTGGCGTCTTATTACGAAGCGTTCAGCAAGGAAGATCGCCTTCCACCCGATATCGTCGTCGCGATGGATACGGATGAGAACGGCGAAGCGAATTTTGAGTACTTGGCTCCGTTTCAGAAGGACGGTGAGTGGACGTGGTCATACAGTGATTACCAAAATAAGGCGGAGAAAGTAACACTTCCTTAATGGACGGTAAAGGACAACAGTCTCATCATCAACCTTTTACAAAAGAGCTGCGGCTGAAACCCATCCGCAGCTTTTTATCTACCGTTACTGAGGAAGGAGAATCTTAATGAGTTGGTTACAGGGTGGCCCATTCTTAGAACTCAGTTTTTTAATTGAAGAATCTGAAACACTACTGCAAACGATAAACAAAATAACAAATTCTTTAGCAGTAAAAATAGTGCTGCATCATCCGCCTGAAAAGATTGATGGGTTTTACGAAGGGTATCCGTTTGATGAAGACGATCCGGAAGGGAAAACTGTTCATCAAGTTTGTCTGAACTTAACGGTTTGTACCCATAGAGTTCGCCAATCCCTACTCTTTGTTGAGAGAATAAACACCGATCTTCTCTGCTTCTCGATTTGCTTCTATGGTTCAGAGGTTGATGCGCACGAATGGGGACAACCTGGAATCCGAGAAGACGAGATGCAAGAATTTTATAATTTGCTGCGAGATATTTTTAATGAGATCCATTTTATTGTGGGTGGGTGTGCTTTTGAAGAAGATGTAAAAGCTTTCTTTGATACGGATGTATGCTGGCCTGATTCTAGTTATTCAGTGGAGAATATCACTTCGAGTCGAATAACCCGTAGAATGAATGCTTTTAAACAGATCATTATAAATGACATCCTCTATAACAAGTTGGAGTGGGGTTCGAAAAATATAAGTTTAAATAAAATACATAACGGATTTGAATGGACTAATTGAATTTCTCTGAAAAGGCGAATATAAGAAAATCAGCACTTTGGTGGTGATCACTATGAAGATAAAGCTTCTAGAATTGCGTTTTCTGAAGGAAAATAAGATAAATGTTACTTTTTCTTCTGATTTAGGTATAGGTTTTGGTTATTGGAATTCAAGTAATCATGTTAAAGAGGGCATGGAGGTAGTAGTTGAGTTAGATATTCCGGGAACACTGTGCTTTGGTAAAGATATCGTCGAATCTATGGATGAAGAACCGAAGCTTTTTATAAGTATGGATAAAGTAAATCTCATTGGTCGAGTGGAACAAATTGAATACGATAATATTATAGCTGTTCGTCTAGGTCACAGTATTTTGTTGATTGAAGTAGATGACTCCTCAAAGTATGAGGCAGGGAAGTGGATTAAGATTCAAACTAATGAACTACAGATAACCGATTTTATGTTTTGAGATCTCTAAGACGACGTGGATGCAATTGGGCGAATTAAATTATACAAGGGGTATTTTTATGAAGAAAAAGATCGAGAAAATTGTTGAGCTTGTGTATAAAGTCTCCTGTTATGATATCGCTGATAACCAGTATAATAGGACATTTAATACTATAAGAAAACTTACAGAGGAAGTTTGGAATAGTCATTACAGAGAACTATTAAATGAGCTGGAAAAGTTAGATAATCCAGAAGCAAACTATCAATTATTTTGGCTTGAATGTTTGGGTTATCCAAGAAAAACACCTATTTTATTTGGGCATGATGGAATGCCGCTTGGTTTAAATTACGGAGCTCTGCCTTCTGATTTCAATAGATTATTAGGATTTCATGATTCAAAGTTAGTTTCAGTTTCAAGAGAAAATGAAGATATTAGAATGTTCATAGAGCTTGATTCGTGGGAATATGAAAGAGCAGAACTTACGTTTTACAATGTTATATCTTCCTATCATCTAGTTAATGACGAAATAGTAGTGGATCATCTGAAAGGCATTTCTAATTTTACTATTTTGTCCGATTGTGAAGCGCCAAATATAGAGTATTGTATTAGGCATTTAAAGATACCCGATACTGCATTAAGTAAAAATCATCAAGAAAAAAGATTGTTCTGTATCTTCGGAACGCAACGTGAATCATCCGATTCGCTTTATATTTTTGCAGATTGTTGGGGATTAAAGACCTATTAGTACTCTAGAAAGGCTCCAACTTCACCTCCTGATAAGATAATAAACCTATTCATTAGGGCCATTTTATTTTAGGTGGCGAGACTATGAAAGTGCGATAATAAGACATTTGGAACTGCAGGGATCCAATAACGTTCTAAAAGTTTTTCTCGAAGGAGGCAGGCCATCCCCCCCTTGGTTAGCCGGGATTTTTTCAAACTTTATAAGTAATCTCAGCGTATGATTAATTATTGAAGGTGAATCTGAATGTCTGACATCAGTTCTATCATTAAACTGATTGATATAGCAGCAAACCAAAAGAATTATAAAGAAATAGAAAAGCTAATAAATGTAATGGACATCCGTGTTCAACATGAAATACATAGCTTATTAAATGAATCCACAATTGAAGTAATTACTGAAAATAAGGACAATATCGATATTGCTTCAAGTGTAAAAGAGCACATCATTTGGTTGCATTTTTATAAATTATCTTGGTCGGATGAGATGCTTGATAAACTGATCAACATATATAAAGAGGAACGTTATCTTGCACTAGAAAGCAGAGTAATAAGTGCAATAAAATCAGATGAAATTGACCTTAGTCAGATAAATAAATTGGAAAGCACATTTAGTTCAAAGGAATTTATTAAGCAAATTGAAAGTTGGAAGAAGAGAAATGGTTAAAGCTTAGCTGTGGTCGGCCTTTGGCGCAGCTTTAAATCTGTCTATGTAAGCAAAATATCGATTTTGCGAGCTTTGACTGTGGATGTATAATCATGGAAATAAGCTGCTCAGACAACAAACGACCCGGCCGAAGATAGAGTTATCTAACGCTGGGTCGTTTCGTTTAATCCCTAGAACGTTGTGTAATTGTTGAAAAACCAAGGAGAAAAAAATGAAGATGAAAAAAATCTGGACTGATTTTAATGGCCCTAATCCCAATAGACTGAGAATATCAAAAGAGGAAATGGATTATTTTAAACTCTCTGAGGGAGAAGAAGTAATCATATACACAGAAGATATTCAAGTAAATGCAAGAATCATGTTTGATGAAGAGCAGGATTCTTGGTGCGGGGAAATCATTTCTGAAGTAATAACGATTCCAAAAGAAATTGAGGAAGCTCGAGCAGATGGATTTATTAATGGAAAGTTATTTGGAAGTTGGACTGAAAGAGATAACCTGATAAGAAAAATGAGACAACTTAAAATAGATCCAAAGCAAATAGAAGAAATAACGGGAGTTCCCCGTTCAGAAATAATAAGGAAGTATTAATTGTCTAGCAGCAAAGGATGTGATCGACACGCTTACTTATTTAAGCAAACATGCGCAAAAAGCCTATAAAGAAATTCTGCGAATTATAGAGGAACCGAACTTTCTCTTTTCAAATGACAGAACTCTAACACCTTTAGAAGCGCTAACTAATTATAGATATATTCATGGTTTTACTCGTTTATTAAGAAAAGGAACTATAAGTTTAGATGATGTCACGCAATCATTCATTTTTTTAGAAGGCAAGATAGAGGAATATTTAAAGAATATATATAAGAATAAAGACTTCAAATTCATCATTTACGGGGACGTTGGAATCCCTGGATTTACATTAACGGTGACGTCTTTTTATGAGAATCAAGATGATGAAGGGCGTTATGAGTTGAACGATCTGGTGAAATGGTTTGCTGAGAACGCATTATATAATGGATTACATATCGAAGAGGGGGCAGCAGAAGAAGTTACCGATGAAAGTAGCGGAAATATGTTCAAAAGATATTATTCAAAGATCATTAAGACCTAGATGCCTGGTTTTTCACCATATTGCGCAAAGGGACCAAGTTTTAGTTTCAAGAATATGACAAGAAATTGGCTTAGAACCCCCCGCTGGATACGGGCTCTGGTGGGACTATGTTCTTATCCACCAATAAATAGAAAGATTTTGATTGACACTAAACTCCCCTTATTAACTGCGGAACTTAAAATATAATGATATTGCCTCTAATAAAATTTGAATATCCGTTATCTATTCAAGGTGATTCTATGGTATCACTCCGCTGATTATTATTAGAAACTTTTTTTGTTTTGTCGGATAATGAGTCTCATAACAAAATGGGAAGCAGCTATTTTGGCTGCTTCCCGTGTGCATCTATCTTCCAAAACTAAGGATCTCATTGCCAGCATCAGATAAGATGATAAATCTGCCATCGTACTTGTTCTTGTACTTATGGGCTGGTGTTGCACCAGAGTTCACTGTTTTTGTATAGTTCGACGGATTATTTGCGACATCATCCCTGCATTCACCTGCTTTTACCAAGTAGTCGTAAATATTGTTTACGCTGACTTCAGATTTATGTTTGTCAAAGTGATATTGTAACGATGCTGCCCGAGTAGAAAATGTCCCTTTATGCCAACCTATGGAAGCAAGTTTTGTGTCATCATATTCTAATTTAGCATCGCCATTTAATACCCGTGTCCCACTCCCGTCAACAACTGTAATTGTGACGTAATAATTCATGGTAGTCTTTGTCATTGGAATATTCCATGTGAATGTTTTTCCAACAACAGCCGGTACCTTGCCCGATTTTGCAGGTAACCTACCATAATCAGTTGCAGAACCAGTTACTGTTACATTATCTAAGGCGTCAACTCCAATATTACCTACCCACACAGAAAGTACATTATAGCTAGGAGTAACAGTTATAGGAATCCCATTTGGTACCATAGGATGTACTCTACCATCACCTACCTGGAAGGTAGCTGTAGGAGCATACTTATCAGATACAGCAGGGCTTTTTTCTGCAAATACAGTTGAGCTCAAAGAAAACAACAATAGAAAAGTTAATAACGAGCTAAGGATTTTTTTCTTCATCGAAAACACACTCCTATTTCTTAGATTATATGCCGCAGATAGTGAAGCAGGAATGAGACTTAAAACAATTTTTAGCCCATTCATCAATCTCATTAACTAACTGTTTAGCAATCTCAGAATTAGATGCGTTTACGTTCTGCATAATCTGGTTCCACTCTTCTTGAGTAACCTCAGTAGGACCATAGTAATTGAAATCCCTAAGAGTAAGGGTCAAATAATCTACTAATTGTGTTTCAGCTATAGTTTCTTCAGTTAAATAAATTGAATCTTCCAGCCAATGAGTGCCACTCAAGCGCCCTTGCATAAACTCAAATACATCATGACTTGTCAGATCCTTCTTTTTAAGAATACCCATTGACTTCCTCCATACTTATACCTCTGGCTGTTTCATGGTAATGTTAACAGAAAAAAATGAACTTATAGTCATCCCTCCCTTTCGAATTTTAAAGGGGTATTTTACTTTATATACCAAAATATCCCTTCCCTAATAATAGATCAAAAGGGCGGTTTTGTGAACCATTTATATCTATTTTTCTATTTATTTGTAATAATAGATATCTCCTATATGAAAATACAACTGATACAGAAAAAGGATTGTTTTCATAAGGATCGCATTGATTTGGGGACGAGGAAGCTCAAAGATGATGCGGACTTCATCGATTGGATCAAGACGGCGGGGCCGGTTAAGTTTAAGGTATCGGTATGTACGGGTTCATTGTTGTGGGGAGTGGCGGGGTTTTTGAAAGATAAAAAAGCAACAACTCACCCCAATGTCTATGAATTGTTGGAGCCTTATTGTTCAGAGGTTATTCCATCCCGGATTGTGAAGGATGGGAACGTAATCACCGCAGGAGGAGTAGCGACATCCATTGATTTAGGCCTTTTAATAATTCGATTGTTTGCTGGAGCGGAAGCGGCCCATGTGGTGAAGAAGCAGTTGGATTATCCATATACGGCAGTTGGAATTGTGGAAGTGTAGGCAATTTATGTGGACCGTTGAATCCTGCAAAACCGTGTTTGTATATTGGGTCTTTCGCCCCTTGCTCGTAAAATGTATAATCATGGAAGAGGGCCCGGACAACAAACGCCCCAACCTAGATAAAAGCTATCTAAGGTTGGGGCGTTCGTGTATATAATAAATAAGTGGAGGGAGTAGGGGATGCGAATTTTCTTTCGGATTTTTATGGTTTCTTTTCTTATTGTGATTTGCGGATGCTCAACACAAGAAAAAGTAAATTTTGAAGACCGTATGAAAGCTGTTCTTGAATACAAGCAATATGAAGTAGAGGCAGAACACCCCGATGAAATAAAGCAATGGTTAGACCAGGTCCGTTCTACCGGGGATGAAGACCGATATTTTATTCTTCAAGATCCCGATGAAGAGGAAGGCTACATGTATTCGTATGTGTACCGAAAAGGTTCTTCCGATTATGAGGTTTCATTGATTTACGACCCAAGCGATCAAAGCAGCACAGAGAAAATTCATGTAACCGGAGTAAACAACGACCCCTCCAACGAAAAATTTGTAAAGATTAAATCAATAAAAAATGGTGAGTCCACACTCTTTATTTTCTCAGATGAAAGCTTGAAGAATATATTGATAAATAACATACTGAAGGCAAAAGCCGGCTCCCTATAATGGAAACCGGCTTCTGCAATATGGGCGGGCGTTAGCTCTGTATTTTAAAAGTGAAAGAAAATATGTCAACTGAAATTTATATTGGGCGAGTTAGGGAAGAAGCTATATCCTCGCTTTCAGCAAGTAAAATCAAACAATGAAAATTCCATCACTCTATAATGGGTATAGAGTCGTTGAAACGAGGTGAACAGACGAATGTACGAGTGGCACAAGCAAATCCAAATCATCGTTGACGAAATTGACGAGTGTATTCAACATCGTAACGGTGAAGCGATATCTCTTGGATTTCTTTCCCGCAAGTTAGGTTATTCCGAATTTCATACGACGAGAAAATTTAAGGAAATATCAGGTATGCAATTTAGGGATTATCTGCGGCATAGAAAATTGGCCTTTGCCCTAAAAGAGGTACGGGATAGTGACAAAAGCCTGTTGGATATTGCGTTTGAATATGGTTTTTCATCACATGAAGCTTTTACCCGAGCCTTTAAGGGAACCTATGGTGTAACTCCAAGTGAATACCGAAAACAGCCTATGCCTGTTGCCCTTCGTACAAAAATCACCCCTTTCGACCGCTACTTTTTCGGATTGGGAGAGATCGGTATGATCAAATCGGCAGATGGGGTTAACGTTTATTTTGTAACCATTCCCGCGCACAAATTTTTGCATATCAAAAACGATGAGAGTAATGGGTATTGGGATTTTTGGCAAAAGCAAAGTCTTATTCCCGGCCAGGACTGCGAAACCATATGCGGCTTGCTCGATAGCATCAAGGGTAAATTGGATGACGATGGCGGGAGCGTAACGAACAGCGGCAGCGGTCAGATTATGGCGTACATCATTGACCCGGGCGGCAGACTCTGCGGTTGGGGGATTCCACGTACAGAGTGTTATGGTGTGCGACTTCCTTTGGATTATCAAGGCGAAGTCCCCCCACAAATGCTATTGATTGATGTTCCCGAAGCCGATTATCTTGTCTTTGAACATGGGCCGTTCGATTATGAACAGGAAAATCGCAGTGTGGAGGAAAAGCTGGAACAAGCAATGGCAACTTTTGATTTTGCAGGCACCGGTTACTGTCTGGATGCTTCCCCCGGCAGAATCATTTACATGTATCATGATCCGGAGCGGTTTTTTAAGTATATCAGACCGGTGCGGAAGTCATAATCGTATGTAGTAAAGCACCTGCCCAATGCGGCAGGTGCTTTACTACATACGATTAAGTCCTGATGACACCGCTCCTCAACCAAGTGATAAAAGTCAAAGCGCCCATAAGCTAAAATTAATATATAGTTCAATAAAACGTGAGGGTGAAGAAACCATGACGGACAAAAAGATCATAGTACAATTTACTATGCTGACATTTTTCATAGCATTTCTTGTATCCGGTGCTTTGATTGCTCTTGGGCCATTCGGATATTCGGTTCACAATTGGGTTCACACATTCCAGCAATTCATGATGAATATTCCTTTTGCAATCTATATTTTGTCGCCCGCTATTGCTTCGTATATCGTTCTGAAGAAAAACAAAAAAGTAGTGGATTTTATGGAATGGTTGAAAACGGTTTTCTATGTCAAAAACAACCTATTTCCCTATTTGTTCGTTGTTGCAGGGCTTGTTTTATACTTCGTAATACATATCGCGGTTTCAGGCCGCACGGAAATGGCGCTTCCATTCTATACGCTTTTTCTTTCACTGCCAGGTAATCTTATAATCGGCGGCTTGGAGGAAGCTGGCTGGATGTACATATTGCAGCCTAAACTCAGCAAAAAATACGGCTTTGTTTTATCTTGTATTTTTACCGGAATTATTTGGACTGCATGGCACATCCCTCTTTTCTTCATTCCGGGGACGAATCACGGAGAGGGACTCATTAACTTTTGGATGTTTGCCGTTCAAGTTATGGCGTTTCGTTTTTTTTACGGAGCAATCTACACAATATCAGGAAAAGGCCGTGTGTTTATGTGCGTATTATTCCACACCATGTTCAATGCCGCATCTCCCATCTTCGGCACGACGACTATGACTTGGGCGGGGACCATTGCCGCAAATGCTCTGATTGTTCTTGTTTCAATTGTAACCGTTGTATTGTACGACAAGAGGCATATTTGAATCCCTTGACATTGACGTCGTGTTGCACTTTATGATCTGTATGAGAAAGGAGATCAGGCATGAGCAATTTAAATGCTGGCAACTGGGATGCCGGAAATATGTTCGGCTAGCTTGAAGATCTATTAATTCCAGTCAAAGAAAAGAAGGGTGCGATCCATGAAAGCATCAGAGATTCAGAAGGCAAGAATAGCTGAGATTGAAAATCAGGCGGATTTGATGATTAAAGAGATTAAGGTCGCTACACTTACTTCAATCACAAGGCAACACATTTTGAAAACAATTCCAAAGCTTCGGTGTGTTACTTTAAAGACTCTAATAAAGCAAATTTAGAACTTGCAGATACAAAACTAGGTAACCAATATCATCGATTCTTTCGAAATTCGCTTGGAGTCCGGCGGACTCATATGACTAGGCGACAGCCTTGCTACGCGAGAAATATACAGAGTTGAAAAAGGCATCCCTTGGCTGAGGAGGAGGCGGGTTTGATGCAGATTACACCTAATCTTCATTTTAAGGTTCGATGTAAACAGGCAATTCAACTATACAAGGAGGATATACGATGTTAAACGAACTTCAATCCGTACATAACGACTTTATAACAGTCATGAAAGTAGAACAAGGTGTGCTGGGGGCATGGTATTTTGGCTCTACCGCTCATGGGACAATGGACGTTCATTCCGATATCGACATTGTTTTTCTCGTGGAAGAAGGCGCTTATTCGTTGGTGGATGAAAAACTCACAGTTATGCTTGAAGACGTATGTGATGAAGTTATCCTTTGTTGGCCGGAGGATTTTAACAGCCAGGCCATCAAAAACTATGGCTATATTTTACGGCAGAAGGAGCATCTGTTTCAGTATGATGTGTTCCTATTAAACAAAGGGAAAATAGACGACGATATGTGCCGGATTCATTACACCGAGTTGCAAGCAAAGGATATCGTCTTTGATCGGGATGGTAGTGTGCAAGCGTTGATAAACGAAGGTATTAAAGGGGGGCTATGGCAGGATGACCTGCATAAGCTCATCACGACTTACTGGTTTCATGTGCAGATGTCAGCCAAATATTTTGCACGCAAAGACTTTTTTAAGTTAAACGGGGTCCTGCGCATATTGATGGATACGCATAGCTCTTTGCTGTTGACGTCATATGATCAAATCACCTGGGGCGGCGCTGCCAGCAAGCTACATTATATAGATGAAACAAAACAAAAGCATTTGATGAAATATGGCTGTACAGAAGAATTGGTGATGGTCAGAAAGAACCTCCTGCAAGCCATGGAATGGTTTGAGGACGATGTCAGAGAAATCGCAGTGCCGGATGAAAGCATACTCAGCCCAAGAGCCATCGATCTTATCAAGCAGGACTGGATTATAAAAACCGGATCTATTATTAATTTGTAATGGAGGAGATTGTAATGATCAAAAGTTTCGGCGCGTTGGTTCATTTTTACAATGATGACGGTCCGAATAAGTACGCATGGTATAGAAAAAAACGAAAGGGCTTTCAAGTGCAAAGGAGGGCTCCTTATGAACATCAGCTCACAGGTTTATGTTAAAGGCAGTATGGAAGCTGCCGGTCTATATTGCCGGGCATTCGGTTTGGAGAAAGGCCTTGAAATCAAGGACGAGGCAAAAAATGAATATGCGCACTGCGAGTTGACGCTAAACGGCAAGCTGTTCATGGCCGTCAGTGAAGCGCCTAAGGAATGCGATACCCGTCCAAAAACGGCATGGCAGACCATGGCCTTTAATGTATACGACATGGGGAGTGAGGAAGCTGTCCGGCAGGCCTACGATATCCTGAAAGACGGCGGTACCGTCATCGACCCGCTCGGTCCGTGTGACTGGAATCCGTATTGTTCAAACTTGATCGACCGCTTCGGCGTTTTTTGGTGGATCGCTATATGACAAAACAAGGCTCGCGTATGTAGTGGAACAAGATTTTTCCATTGTAACAGAGAAGGAGTTTACGTGGAGCGGAGGAAAAAGGAGTTCAATTATTCCATTGTTGAAAGAGATGAAATGATTTTATTGGGTATTAAACAAGTTATGCCTGAGGGGAATAAGGCAGAGCTTTACAAATTTTTTGATGGTATTGTTCAGGACGGAAGGTACCATAAACTGTTTTCTTCCCAAAAAGAAAATGTCGGAGAGTGGAATATCTATACTTCAAGTCCCGTTCGGGTTTCGTCTCACGAGGAGTTTGAGAATGTACATGAACGTACATTAGTAGATCTTTGCATAGAGGACGTTGGATATAGACTGGATTTTGAAAGTAACAAGCCGATCATGGAATTTCAACCCATTTCCTGCACCCAAAATCCTCCATACTTTGATTTTTGGATGCCTGTGCAAGAACTATAAAGATTTGAAGAAGGAGCGTGAAGACTATGAAATTTAGAGTCATCTCGATCCCACCGTTTAAGGCGGTATCCTCTGGTGTTGATAAGCACTTTGATTTTTCGGAAAATGGTGTGCTTGGCAAGTTTGACGCTTATTTTTCAAAGCTGAAACCAGGGCCGCAAGACAGTTTTGTACCAAGAGATTTCTTGTATTATGATGCGGAGCAAGAGGGATTGGTATGGATCTATGCCTTGACTGACTATATGGATTCTGAAGGGTACGAGATTATAGATTTTGATGGCGGGTATTATGTGACTTATCATTACAAAGACGGAGATCATGAGGAGAATGAACGGTTGTATCATGAAGCTCTGTCATGGATTGAGAATTCGGATGTTTTTGAGCTGGACCAAAGAGCGAATCATTATGCGATGGGGCATATCATCACGCCGCCGGAAGTGATTAAGGCAACCGGATATGCTCTGATGGAGAGCTGTATCCCTGTTAAACTTGTGAGCAAATAATCAAGCGTTCTCGGATGTGTAATCATGGAAGAAGCGAAGGCAATAAACAGCCCAGCCAAGGATAAGAGCTATCTAAGGCTGGGTCATTTCGTGGATACAAGAACGTTATACGAAACGCAGGGAAAACATGAAAGGGAAAACGAATAGATATCCATGGGACAAGATGAAGTTATTTTTTCAAGAAATAATAGAATCTAATAACCCAATATATAAGGCATTTGGTATAGTAGATAGGAGATTGCGAAGAAGAAGATTTTATAAAATGCAATTAGAAGAGCGTGAACATCCGTTGGTGAAAAAGTTTTATGGGCATAGAAGCGAGTTGTTTGAAACTTAATTTGAAGATGCCAAGCACATTGTATAACAACGCATTCATGCATTGACCGGCTGCTGCCGTCCTTTCCGCAAGAGGCATTTCGGGGAAGTTGTTTTCAGTTTCGTGAACACATAATCGTTATACGCAATTACTCGTAACATTAAAAAGGAGTGTCTACATCGATGTCAGAATTGTCTAGTAACCATAAAATAGCTGTAGTCACTGGAGCTTCAAGGTTGAATGGGATTGGAGCAGCGATATGTAAAGAACTCGCGAGCAAAGGTGTTGATGTATTCTTTACATATTGGAGTGCCTACGATTTGGAAATGCCATGGGGGATGAACTCGCATGAACCGGGCATTTTACAAGAAGTGATACAAAAATACGGAGTACGTTGCGAGAAACTTGAAATGGACCTTTCCGACTCAAATACACCTGTGAATTTGATGAATTCCGTTGAAGAAAGGCTTGGGAAGCCTTCTATTTTAATCAATAATGCGACCTATTCCGTTGATGTCAGTTATGAAGATTTATCCGTTGAGATACTTGCTAAACATTATCAGGTTAATATCCAGGGAACGATGTTATTAAGTGCAGAATTTGCCCGTCGTTTCGACCGCTCCAGAGGAGGTAGAATCATAAATCTAACGTCGGGACAATCGCTTGGGCCGATGGCAGGAAACATAGCGTATGCCTCCACAAAAGGTGCAATAGATGCGTTTACTTTAACCCTATCTGCTGAAGTTGCATCTAAAGGTATTACTGTAAACGCGGTGAATCCTGGTCCCACTGATACGGGGTGGATGAATGATGAGGTCAAAGCGTATATTTTGACTAAATCTCCGACGGGAAGAGTTGGATTACCTCAAGATGCAGCACGTTTAGTTTCCTTCCTTGCAAGTGAAGAAGCTGAATGGGTAACAGGACAAATTATTCACTCGGAGGGCGGATTTCAAAGGGGTTAGTTTGTATTAACCTAAGGCCGCGGGGTTCAAGCAGCTTGATTATCCATTTAAGGCAGTTGGAATAGTGGAAGTGCAGGCAATTCATGTGGGCAGTTACATCCAGTACAGACAACAAACGCCCCAACCTAGATAAGAGCTATCTAAGGTTGGGGCGTTTCGTATATACAAGTACATAGGGGGATCCCATGGAACAATTTGATATCTATCCGAGTGAATTGTATGGATTCGTGCAATCCCTTATCGGCCCTTTCCAAATCATAACCAATTGTAGGCCAAAGAGCTCGAGAACCGGGGTTTGGAAGCTAAGCTCGAATGTTGATCATAAATATTACTACTTGAAGACTTTTAGCAGAAAGCAGAGATGGCACCCTGAGGTCTATGCTTATCAAAATTGGGTCGGCCACCTGAAGCCCTATGTCCCTGAAATGATCAGGGCTTTTGAGGGGGATGGTTGGCAAGGCATCCTAATTACTTCTGTTGAGGGTACGATCATGAGAGATACGAGATTGGATCCCGATGCTATTGAAGGTGCTTACTGTAAAGCTGGTGAACTTACAAAATTATTGCATGATTCGCAGGTTGGGGAATGGTTTGGACGTCCCGATCAAAATGGAACACCGATTGAGTTGTACCATGATCGTGATCCCGTTAACTACGTTCACCGCTCAATTAGGGATTTAGCAGATCGAGCCGTACAGGAACAATTATTGGACTCTTCGGAAATTGAATTGCTGGAATGGGCATTTCGGAATGTGGAGGTTTTTGAACACACAAAACCGGTACCGATTAGTTGGGATTCAACTCCCGGGAATTGGCTAGTGGATGGAAATGGTGTTTTTACCGGAATGATTGATTTTGAAAATATGTTATGGGGCTTAGATGTCGATAATTTCTCAATTTTATTTGAGAGGTATTTTGCAGGCGATGAAATCGCGAAGAGGGCTTTTTTTAAAGGCTATGGGCCTGAAGTGCTTAAGGAGAAAAGTAGGCAAATCAAAATATGCTGCATTAAGATGGCCATCGGCGATATTTATTGGGGAACTCGAAATAACTCACCGACAGTTAGAGAGTATGGAAGAAGTCTTTTGAAACGAATATATAATAACCAGTTAATATGAAAGGAATTCATATGGAACGTTCTGAAGACATAGTAACGAATAATGCACTGTCCGTTCTCGCATACATAATTATACAAGTCGCTGGAGACGTCATCTTATTCTATTATAATAACCAATCAGTAGTGTTTTATTTGGTCACTGGTGTGTCGTTAATCATTTATCTTATTATAGGTTTCACAGTGTTAAAAAATAACAAAACCTATCTTTCTGATTACTTTTCCGTCTCAACAATAGCTATTGTAGGAATCTCAATATGGTTGCTGTTCTTTTTTTCCTATATATCGGATTCTAGCGGATTTATGCCTGATTTGATTTGGGTTTTATATGCGTACTTTAATAACCTCAGTATGATTGTTATGATAAGACAATCCGAATTTGAATATTATTATGTAATCATGTTGCTTTTGAATCTCGTACCCAGTTTTATATTTTGGCTTGGGTTATCATTAAAACGATTCTACTTTAACTATAGACGAGGGATGAAGTAACTTAGACATTTAGAAAACTTCCCGATTCTTGAAACGAAGCGGATCTTGTTGAGGCCCATCACTTACTTAGATATTGAAGACATGCATGAAGATTGTTCTGTACCCGAAGTCACAAGGTAATACAACATGGGAGTAAGTCATATTAAAAAGGATGAAAATACAAAGATGAGTATGAAAAAAACAGGGGTAATCCTATTTCCTCTTTTTAGCGAGTATGAATTAACTGTTGCCTTATCTATTTTGAAACAAGGAAACCATCCAATAGCAACCATTGGAATCACCTCAGATATGATTAGAGGGGAGTCAGATTTAAAGTGTGTTGCCGATTGTACAATATATGATGCCGATATTGAGAGTCTGGACAGTATTTTGATACCTGGTTGTATGGGCGGGGGAGATTTATTCAGTTCAAAACAAGAGGAAAGGGCACATTTTATAAGGTAAATAAGAGAAGCCAGTTACGCTGTATATCCACACCCTGGTTTGCGAGAAAGGCGGGATCCGACAAATGGAGACTACCCTTTATTTTGTGAGACATGGTGAGTCCATCTTTGTTGAAGGACAGGAAAGAAACAGAGGATTATCCGATAAGGGGAAGCTTGATGCACTCACTGTCAAAGAAATATTAAAAGCGGAAAACATAGATCATTTCATTTCCAGTCCGTGTGCAAGAGCCATCGAAACAATAGCGCCGACAGCACAGAGTTACGAAGAAGAAATCAAGCTAGAGGAAAATTTAAAAGAAAGGAGGGTTGGCGATTTTTCGCCCCACTCATTTATAGAAGCAAAGCAGATGTTATTTGAGAACCTTTCATTTGCATTCCCGGAAGGCGAATCGAGTGAAGAAGCTCAGAAAAGAGCTGTAAAGGTTATACTGGAGATTTTCAATAAATACGAAGGCAAGAATATTGTAATCGGGACTCACGGAGATATCATGACGTTAATGATGAATCATTTTGACCCCCAATATGATTATTCCTTCTGGCGCACTACAACGATGCCGGACATATATAAAGTAGTTTTTCAAGGACAGAAATTAGTAAGTACAACAAGACTCTGGGAAAAAAAGCTCCATTAGACGCATCACAGCTGGCCTCCTGACGAAACTTAAGTCGATGGAACGTCGTAAATAGGGTAACGTTATACACAATTACTCGAAAATAAACAATGGACCGTTGGCGAAACAAAAGGAGCAGGTGACCATGGAATCGGAATGGATGCGGGCGGAGGAAGCCTTAAAGCTTGTTGAGGTGACAGGTCATGAAAACAATAAGCCGGTTTCGGTCATTCATGTCCCGGAAAATTTACGCTGTATCGGGATCGGTACGGATGCTGCTGTTTTTTATGATCCGGCCACTCCTGAATACGCGTATAAAGTGTATACCGCGCAGGCATTAGAAAAGAAGGATGTTGAGGCAGGGATTTATGATCGGTTAGAAGGATCGCGTTATTTTGCCAGGTGCTATGGTGTGGGTCCTAACTATTTGGTTTTAAGTTTGGAACAGGGAATGACGTTTTACGATTGTCTTCTGCAGGGTGTGCCGGTTCCCGAGCAAGCCATCCTGGACGTGGAGGAAGCGCGTCAGTTCGTCCGAAGTCGAGGGTTGAATCCCAGGGACATTCATCTTAAGAACGTTCTCCTGCAGGAGGGGAGAGGAAAAGTCCTCGATGTTTCGGAATACATCCAAGAGGGGAACGACAATCGTTGGGAGCATTTGGTCTGGGCATATCAGCACGTTTATCCGCTGGTCAAAGGGACAAAGGTTCCGTTATGGATGCTGGAAACCGTGACCAACTGGTACAACCGGATCGATACGGCAAGCTTTGGGATCGAAGACTTCGCTAAGCGAGTGAGCGGGTTATTCTTCGGTAAGCGTAAATAAGTGGAGGGCCGGAAGTTGTGCTTTAGCCTCAAATTTGTTTTTCTCGATCATTCAACATGGTAAAATATGATTAAAGAGGAGGCGATCCTGTTGTTATGGGCGGAAGTTAGGGAACTTTTTCCAGATCAATTTGTACTGGTTGAAGAACTGAAGTCTCATTATGAAGAAAATAAGCTTCATGTAGAAGAAGTAGCTATCATCAAGCCTATTTCTGATTCGGAGGAAGCGATGAAGGAATTGTTTGCCGCCAAGAATGAGCGTTTTGTTTACCATACTTCCAACGAAGCTATTGTTATAGAAGTACGGGACAAGCCGATGATCAGAAGAAGGACTAAAAATGAATCTTGAATATAAAGACGGTTTGTTGTTCTCGAATATAGAAATTACCCATAACGGGAAGACACTTCAATTCCCAAATGTCGTTATTGATACTGGAGCGGCAGAATCCATTCTCTCCATTGATGTAGCACAAGAACTGTTCGATGCCTATGAGCCAGGGGATCAGATTCGATTCATGAATGGTATCGGCGGCAGAGAGGCTGCCGTGCGCAGGAAGATACATGAAGTTGGGTTTCATTCATTCCGTGTGGTTAATTTTTCTATTGATTTTGGCCGCATCGATACAGATAACAAAATAGATGGCTTGATAGGGCTGGATATATTAATTCCTGGCGGGTTTATTGTCGATTTATATCGCCTTGAGATTTATTCGAATCCCAAATAAATTTTGCCCTCATCCAATTTAAAGAGGCTAACCCGAGCGGTTAGCCTCTTTAAATTCTTTCTCAATTCTTCACCCTAAAAGGCCTATAGAACTCCCGAATATCAACGGCCAAAGCCTCCGGTTCTTCCCATGCGGTAAAATGCCCGCCGCGGGGCATCGAAGCCATACGGGTTACATTCAGGTGGCGCGCAGCCCACGCTTTAGGCGGCAGCAAGACATCCGCCGGGAATAAGGCAAGGGCTGTTGGAACCTCGATGTAGCCGAGCGGCGGCAAAGAATGCGCGTTTTCATAGTATAGATGCGCTGTCGATCCGATGGTGTTGGTCACCCAATAGACCATGATATGCGTGATGAGTTCGTCTTCACTGAATCTTTGCTTGAGGTCACCTTGGCAATCACTCCAAGCCCGGAATTTCTCCATTAGCCAACCCGCCAATCCTGACGGGGAGTCGGAAAGTCCATAAGCCAGCGTTTGGGGGCGTGTCGATTGAATGGACATGTAGCCTCCCTCTTGAGCCACCCATGCCGAAGCCGCTTGCTTGTAACGCCGTTCTTCCTCTGAAAGCTTGGCCTCATCGGCAGCGGACATCAGATCCCTTATAATTCCGATATCGGTAAGATGAATTCCGTATAACAGTTCGGGATGATTTGCCGCCAGGTATCTGGTCACGCCGGAGCCGATATCCCCGCCAGCGGCGCCAAATTTGGGGTAGCCTAATTCTTCGGTCATAAGCTTGGCCCACATGTCGGCGACACGCAAATTGTTAACGCCGGGCTGCTTAGGGCGGCTGGAGAACCCGAATCCGGGTACGGAAGGGATGATCACGTCAAAAGAATCCTCGGGGTTACCGCCATAGCTGGCCGGATCCGTCAGAAGCGGAATGATTTTTTGGTACCGAAGGTAACTGTCTGGCCACCCGTGGGTAAGAATCAGGGGCAACGGGTTAGATCCCTTCCCGCGCTCATGTACAAAATGTACGTCGAAGCCGTCGATATGACAGCGGAACTGGGAAAAGCGGTTCAAGGCGGATTCTTGTACGCGCCAATCATATTGGTCTCTCCAATACGAAACCAGCGATTTTAATGTGTTTAATTCCGTGCCGCGTTCCCAACCCGTGTTTTCGACTTGATCCGGCCAACGGATGTGCCGCAGTCTGTATTGCAGATCGTCCAGGATCTCATCGGAAACGTGAATATGAAAACGTTCAACAGCCATGTTTGACTCCTCCTTTTGTTGCTACAACGTCATTATATCCCTCCCCCTGGTGTGGTACACTGGCATAAATGAAGGATCTGACTATACTATTTGATAGGTGAACGCTATGCCGCAATTCGACCGTTACAAAAACCGCCTGGTGAACATTGAATTTGCCGCCGTGGAGGATCTGAGTCATCTTCCTTACCCCGATCGGCTCTCTCTCGTTTTCGTTACGTCCGGGAGTATGAGGGGGATGTTGAACGAACGTCCCCTATCGATTGCCGCTCCCTGTATCCTGTGCCTGGCGGAAGAGGATGAGCTGGAAATCACGGAGAAGCAGAACGTGGCCGCCCAATCCTTTCATTTTCAACGCGAATTTCTGAACTCCGTAACGGATTCCGAAACGCAGCGCGACCTTCGGATGGCTCCGAGAATTCGCACGGGCCTTTCCCTTTTTCAAAGAGATGGAGCCCATACAGGTGTGCCCCGTATAACCGAAAAAGCCTATCCGCTATTGTTTGAATGGTTCTTTGTGCTCGGTACGGAAGTGCGGGCGCAAAGCGATGAACGGTGGAGGTGCCGAATCAAGAAATACCTGATTCAGATTTTGGGGATGCTGGAGGATTTAAATCGGAGCAGCGAACAATCGCCGGTGGATTTGGTTCTGGAATATATCCATACGAATTATTTCAGAAAAATTGCTTTGGAAGATCTGACGAAATGTGCCCATTTGAACCGGGTGAGTCTGAATAAGATGTTTCAGGAAAGGTGCGGAACTACCGCCATGGGTTACTTGCTTTCGCATCGCTTGAAGGTAGCGGGCGATCTTTTAACGCATACGGATATGAACCTGAACGATATCGCACGTGCCACCGGATTTGAATACGACACCTACTTCATCAAACAATTCACGTCCAAGAGAGGACTATCGCCGACCACATATCGGGTGACCTCTCGGAAGTTAGCGGCATTTCTGTAGGAGGCTTACTATCATCCATTGGAAAATACTTGGCGGAGTGTCTAATCCATGGATGTCCTATGTTGATCTTACAAGGGATGGTAGAGAAGAAGTGGTCGTTATTCTTGTTACCGGACGGGTACTAATTTAGATACGAATGAAGCTCATGTATTAAACGGAGCCCCGTGAATGGGGTGCTTCCAGATCACGTATGCACTGTTCAAGTAACCTATAAGTATAATCAAACCCTAAATGAGTTTATTGTAGACCGAATTGAAGTTACCCCTGATGAATAAACCAAAAAAGTTGGCGCCTAGAGTGCTTCCAAACTTCCAACTTCAAAAAGATGCAAATCTGCAGGTATTTAAGCCGATTTCCGAGGGGATGCGAAAAAAGATGCAAATCTGCAAGAATTTCCAGCGTTTTTAGAGAAACGAGCCGGTTTCGTCGAAAATTCCTGCAGATTTGCAGGTAATTAGAAATTTTGAGTCCAAACAGGAAAAAAGCATGCAGATATGCAGGAATTTTATGTTATCGAGGTTGTTTGACGGGGTGCTAGTAATAATCGCACCCCTTCATGGGGTAGTCAAAAGCGGCAGCGGTATAGTAGCTTGAACGAAGTGAAAGCTAGCGCCTTTAGACGCGAGCTGGTAATAAAGGCTTATAACCTAAGAGCAAACTACCCGTTTGACGGGTGGTTATGATTTGTTACTCTAACCGGCAGACTTCTGAACGTTTAAAGAGTTAGGATTCGAGCTTCCCGCCCGGAGATTGCTGCTAACAATCCCTAGCAGAATAATGATTACCCCAATCCACTGCGGCAAGCTGATCGGTTCCGCCAGTACCAAAGAGGACATGATCAGAACCACTGGCAATTCGGAGGAGGTAAGAATGGTCCCCAATCCTGAGCCGACATGCGGCATTCCAATGGAAAACAAGAGGGGAGGAAGGACGACCCCGAACACACCCAGCGCTAATCCATAAGGAAGCACCCCCGCTAAACCATCCATGTCGAATAAAAACGTTGGCGGAAATACGAGAAAGACAGTGATTACGCCTCCCGTGGACAGCAGAGCGCTTTTTAAAATGGGCGGTGCCGCTTTTTCGACAGAACTGCTCAAAAAAACAAAGGTGGAAAAGCTGCATGCCGCAAGCATTCCCCATATGGTTCCCTGCCATGACAACGTGAGGCTTTCCTGAAAGAGGATATTGGCTGCCAGAATGGAACCGACCAGAAGCAACCCAATCGAAACAAGCTTACGCTTTGTAGGCTTTCTCTTATGGAACACCCACTCCAGCAGGGCCCCGATCCAAACAAACTGGAACAAAAATACAATAGCGAGGGAAGCGTTTAGGGTTTGTAAGGCTTGATAATAAAAGATACCGGTTAACCCGAACGGAATCCCCGATAAGATCAGCTTGGTAATTTGCCTGCGAGTCAGTTTTTTCTTTTTGGTCAATAGGACGGCAATCCAGGCCAACACAACCCCGAAGAAATACTGCGCTCCGGTCACGGCCGACACGGTGAAACCTGCGGCATAGGCCAATTTAACGAAAGTGGATAAAATCCCGTAACAGCAGCCTCCCAAAAACACAATCAGTGCATAGTGCCAAAATTTCATGATTCTCCTCCTTCGGTGGACGCAAAAAAGCCACACAAAAGACCGGTAAGGCCTTCCGTGTGGCGAAAATAGAGATAGTCTCCAGAAAAGTCCACATCATCCTGATTAGGTTTTAGATCGTATTCCGTTCCGGTAAACAGTATAAAAGCATTCTTGGCGCGTTGTCAATCCTTAATCCACTTAACAACTTAATCATCCAGCAGGCGACCATCATCATGCCATTGCCCGTACATTTTATTTTCTCTCGTGTTTGTTATAAATTTGTCTAATCTGCTTTTAAACAATCCGGGTTGGTTTATGACGCTTTGGATGGTGTCGATCCGAACTCTTTGATACAGCGCCGGAAAAGCCAAGAAATTCTCATAAACTTGCGGTTCCTCTCGCAGTCTTTGCTCTATCACCCTATCCATTTCAAAAGAATCGGGGTCCATGTCGGGAAGTACCTTTCTTCCTTCGTCTGTCATGAACCCCAGCTTTTCGAGGCGGCGGACACGTTCTTTGTTGAGTTCGGTCCATGAACTTTTTTTGCTTCTGGGTGACAGTCTTTGCGCCGTCTCCGTTTCGGATATTCTCTTTTTGATGCTGTCGATCCAGCCAAAACACAAAGCTTCTTCGACCGCGTCCAAATATAAGAGCGTACCCGGAGTCGGCTTCATGCCGACTACCACCCAACAAGCTTTTTCGGTCTTGCTGTGCTCGTAAAGCCAAATCCTTAATTCTTCTCTCGATTTGACGGGAAGGAGATTTTCAATTTCCATAGATTTAGTTCATGGTTGCAGCCGGTTTCATATACCAAAAAAGCGCGTAGTCGTTCATAGTGGATGCGTGGCCCAATTGCCGGAGCATCGTAGAAATATTGCCCCGGTGGTAGGTCCCGTGATTAACCACATGCAGCACCATTTCCGATAAGCGGGTTTGGCGGATTCCGGCGAACGGATTGTCAAGCAGAATGGTTTGCTCCAGATCGGCTTGGCTTCGGAACCATTGTCCGTATTGTTCGGCTAACTGCTCAAAGGCGTTGGCGTACTCATCCACGGAACCCAGGACATTCTCATTTAGCGGTTTCGCTGATTGAAAAGCCTCAGGCATCTCCATGCCCGTTAAAACCAGATACCACATCGTATCTACAGAGTAGATATGACTCAGGGCGTGGGCGATGGTGGGAAATGAGCTGTTCACTTCCTGGCTCAGCACGGAGGGCGGGAGTTCCTTGATTCTCCCCAGGATCGTTTGGTTGGCCCAGGTGTGGTATTGGTACATTTCTACGGGATGATTCGTCATTCGTATCGTCTCCTTCAACTTGTCATGGATTTGTTTTTTTGCTTCTGTCCGGATTATAAAAAAAGAAGTATGACAACAGTCTGTCATACTTCTTCATAAAGCTTGAGCGCATGCTGAAGCTGTTCTTTGAGAATGTCCCGAAGCGGGGGAGGCTCGAGGACTTCGGCCCCGCTGCCGAAACTGAGCAGAATGGACCAAAGCCAACGTGCCTCGAGCGGCCGATAAACGGGAATCCGCACGGTCATGCTCCCATCGGCGTGAAATTGCTTCTCCGCCTGGTGGAACTGATCCATCACTTCGGCCAAAGCCTCAGGCTTTACCCGGATTACGACTTCTTCAACCTGGCCATCCCAGGCCTTTTTTGCAGCCCCCGCGTCCTCCGGTACCTCGTGATGCGGATTAAAGGTATCCTGCGTCAGCGTCAGATGCAGCATCCGGGATAGCCGGAACTCCCGATAATCCCGTCGTGTTCGGCAATACCCATAGATGTACCAGTTGCCGAATTTAAAATGAAGCCGCACCGGTTCCATCACGCGGGTTGTCCGTTCATTCTGCGCACTGACGTAATCAAAACGGATGATATTTCGCTGCATGATGGCCATGCGTAAAAGAGGAAGCGCGCCCAGATCCGTGCGGCGGGTTTCCAAATCGACGGACAAATTCGTAGTCCGATGCTCCGGTCCGATCGTCTGCAGCCGCTCGATGGTGCCCTGCGCACGCTCGTCTTCAAACACGGTGGAGAGACTTTGGAGTATGGTAATCAAGGAATTGACATCGTATGAACCGAGCAGGCTCTTATCCATTTTGTATCCGTCCATAATGCCATATCCGCCGTTCATTCCCTGATGCGATACCACCGGAAACCCCGCCGCACAAATCGCGTCGATATCCCGATAGATGGTTCTTTGCGAAACTTGAAACTCTTCAGCCAGCTTGGAGGCGGACAAAACTTCGTGATTCAGCAGCTTGAAGATGATGGAGATCAATCGCTCCAATTTGATAGGTATCACCGTCCGTTTGCTCTATTGTAATGGTCAAGGCGATGTATACCGCCCATACTTTATGTCCAACTCTCCGAGGTTCTCCCCGTCTTCCAGCAGGAAAAAGGAATCAACGCCTTCCGCTCCCCACCACGACATCCCCAGCAGGAGACCTTGCTTCGTTTCGGCGGCCAGCAGCAGCGGGAACATGTCCGGCGACACCTCACCGCCGTCATCCACGCGCCAGACGGATGTATCGTCCTCAGCTACCGCAGGATAATCCCGAAATAAGAAATTCTCCCCATTAAACAAGGCGATGCTGAAAAGCCGGTCCTTCCCCTTGTCCTCAAATCTGACAAGATAAAGCTTACGTCCCGAGCCGATGCCGGCAAGCGTCCACATTTGAGCCACATCGCGGTCTCTCATGAGGGAGATGTTTTCCATGAGTGTTTCTTCCTCCGCCTCATGTTCCGCATCCGCTCCCGTCTGCACCGGGGAAGTGATCTCAAGCAAGGATTGGAGGTCAAAGTCCTGTTGATTCACCACATAATAGGTCTCGTTGGGAGCGGTCTTCCCGTCAATCACATCGAAAATATAACCTTCCAGGTTAGCGAAATTGTTGGCGGTGTCCCGGCCGTTGCTTTGCTCGGAGCCTTTTTGCCGTTTCGCAAATCGGACGCCGTACGTTTTTCCGCCTTCTCCGATCATGTTGCCGTATTTCGAGAGGGACGCTTCCAACCCGGCTTTCTGCCCGGTGACGATGATTTGGCTGCCGTCCGCATTCGCGAACCCGAATAAGGGACTTAGGTTTTTGATGTCCGCGAAATGTTTTTTCTCATCGAGGTGATCATCAGGTGCATTCGTCGGAGCGTTTGTACTTGCATCTTTTTTCGAATTACTTGTTAACTGGGATTCCGCCGGAGGCTTTGCTTCTTCTTCCTTCCCGGTCCCCGAGTCACCGCCCTGATTGGAACAGCCTAGGGTCAGCGACGTCAACAGGGATGTCAGCATCGTCGCAATGATCCATTTTTTCATATACGGGTTATCTCCTCTCTGACCTATATAGAATAGACGCTGCGAGAAAGGTATTTATCACCGAATGTTTTGAAACTCTGTAATGTGTATTTTTTCACAAATAGTGAAAAGAATAGATACTATCAATCGCGAAAAGAGGGACAGGCATGATTAATGTAACGAAACTGCTGACCGGTGTGGACGGAGAAGGAGATCATCTGCGGTATTCGCTTCCGGCCGGGTCAAGACCGCTAGGGACAACGGCCGAGAAAGGTCCGGTCGTCGTTTGGAATGCCACGCGCGCCTGCAATCTGAGCTGCCGCCATTGCTATGCCGATGCTTGCCCCTCCAAAGATGAGGGAGAACTGACCACGGCGGAAGCGCTGGACTTTATCGATGATCTGGCCGCTTTCCGCGTGCCGGTGCTGCTGTTATCCGGCGGGGAACCGCTGATGCGCAAAGATCTGCCTGAACTGATCGCCTATGCCTCAAGCAAAGGGCTGCGCCCGGTCTTGTCAACCAATGGCACGCTGATTACCAGCGGCAAAGCCAGGCTGCTCAAAGAGGCGGGAGTCAAATATGCGGGCATCAGCCTCGACGGGCTGAAAGGCAAGCACGACCGGTTTCGGGGGCGCGAAGGTTCGTTCGGGCGGGCGCTTAGCGGCATACGCAACTGCCAGACCACCGGCTTGAAGGTCGGCCTGCGGTTTACGATCAGCAGCAATACCTATGACGATCTGGACGGAATTCTTGAATTGATCGAGGAAGAAAATATAACGCGCGCCTGTTTTTATCATCTGGTCTATTCCGGACGCGGCAGCGCTCTCAGGAAAGAGGACGTTTCCCGCGAGCAGTCCCGGCTGGCGATGGAGAAGATCATTGCCAAGACGCTGGAACTCCACCAAAAAGGCAAGGCCGTCGAGCTGCTTACGGTAGACAACCATGCGGACGGCGTATATTTGTACCGGTGGATGAAGGAGCGCGATCCCGAACGGGCCGCCGCGCTGCTTGAGCTGCTGCGGCGCAACGGCGGCAACCGCTCCGGTCTGGCGATCGGCTGCGTCGACTGGCAAGGGCGCGTGTACCCCGATCAATTCATGCGGGACGTGGAAATCGGCAATATCCGGGAGCGGAAATTCAGCGACCTCTGGAGCGAAGCGTCTCATCCCGTCCTTGCCGGCCTGAGGGACAGGCAGCTGCTGCTGAAGGGGCGCTGCAAAAATTGCGGCTGGCTCGATATCTGCAACGGAAATTTCCGCGCCCGTGCCGCATCGGTCAGAGGCGATTACTGGGATGCCGATCCGGCCTGCTATTTAAGCGACCGGGAAATCAAGTTGGTGTAGAAAGTCAAAAAGGAGGCCGAAGATGCTTGTATCCTGGAATGTGACCAAACGATGCAATCTGTACTGTGAGCACTGTTACCGTGATTCGGGTCCGGAGGCATCCCTCGAAGGTCAGCTCACGACCGAGGAAGGACGCCGTCTCATGGACCAGATCAAGGAGGCCGGATTCCGGCTCCTGATCTTCAGCGGCGGCGAACCGCTGATCCGGGGCGACCTGACGGAGCTGGTCGCCTATGCGGCCTCGATCGGGCTGAAGCCGGCGATCGGCAGCAACGGCACGCTGCTGACCGCCGCGAAAGCCCGGGAGCTAAGGGATGCCGGACTCGGCGGCATCGCCATCAGCATCGACAGCGCTGATCCCGCGGCCCATAACCGGTTCAGACATGCGGCGGAGGGTTGGGAAAAGGCGGTGGAAGGAATCCGGCATGCCCAGGCCGCCGGATTAAAGGTTCAGATCAACATGACGTTGAAAGAAGACAATGTGGACGACTTTGAACAGGTGGCGCAGCTCGCGGAGGAGTTGAACGTGGCGTCGCTGCACCCCTTTTTTCTCGTTCCGACGGGACGTGCCGTGCACATGGAAGAAGAAGCGCTCAAACATGAACGTTATTATATGGTGCTCCGCAAGGTGCTGCAGAAACAGCAGGGAACCCGGATCGAGATCAAGCCGACCTGCGCGCCGCAATTCATGCCGCTTGCCAAAACCATGAATATGGAAATGCGCTATACCAGGGGCTGCCTCGCCGGCGTGGCTTACTGCTCGGTGCTGCCGGACGGGGATGTGCACATTTGCCCGTATCTGCCCGTGAAAGTGGGGAATGTCCGTGAAACCTCGTTTGCGGACATTTGGCGCAACCATCCCGTCTTTCAGGATTTGCGGAACTTCCAAAAATATGAAGGGTCCTGCGGCTCCTGCCCCGATGTCGGGACTTGCGGAGGGTGCCGGGCCCGGTCATTTTACTATAGCGGCGGCAATTTTCTGGCCGAGGAACCGTGGTGTCACAAAAGACCGCCAGCGCGGAAAGTTATGGAGGGATGAGAGGTGGAACTGGATGCGAAAGACAGGGTCTTGCTAAACCGGGTGCAGGAGGGGCTTCCGCTCGTAAAGCTGCCCTGGGAGAATATCGCCGAAGAGCTGAACATGCCGGTGCAGGAGGTGCTGCAAAGGATGGGGAGGCTAACGGAGGAGGGGATGATCCGCCGGGTCGGGGGGATTTTTAATCCGACAAAGCTTGGATTTTCGGGAAGATTATACGCGATGGAAGTCAAGGAAGAGCTTTTCTATGATGTAGCCGCGGTAGTGAACAGTTTCAAGGGCGTGACGCATAATTACCGCCGCCGCAGCCGGTTAAATATGTGGTTTACGTTATCGGCGCGGACGGAAGAGGAACGGGCGGGCATCCTGGGGGAGATCCGGGAGGCTGCGGGTCAGGCTAAAATATTTGAATTTCCGGCGGAGCGGATGTATAAGCTGAAGGTATTTTTTAATATGGAGGAACAGGAAAGGGGAGGCGAGGGAGACTTTGGACGATATTGATCTGAGGCTTGTCCGCGAGCTGCAAGGGGAGCTTCGAGTTTCGCCTGACCCCTATGGCGATATCGCCCGCAGAACGGGATGCGCGGTCGAAGAGGTTCTGCTGCGGCTGCAAAGAATGCGGGAATCCGGTGCGCTCAAACGGGTCGGGGCCGTCCTGAAGCACCGGAACACCGGGTTTATCGCGAACGGTATGTTCGTCGGCCTCCTTCCGGTGGAGCATGTTGATGAAGCCGGCCAAAGGCTCGCCGCAGTTCGTGAAGTCAGCCACTGTTACCGGCGGACGCCATACCCGGAGTGGCCATACAACCTGTACGCGATGATACACGGTACGTCGGAGGAACATGTACTCCGGATCGTTGACGATTTTGTCCGGAACGAAGCCGTTGTCCTTTACGATACCTTGTTCAGTACCGAGGAGTTGAAGAAGAGCAGTTTTTCGCTTTGATTTGCAGGCTGCCCGAGGTAATCCGGCACTTTCCACATCCGAATACGACGCTTATGGATTGATCGTTCTATATATTGATTGGAATGCTCCTGCCTTGTCAAGGACTTCTGGAACGATTAGTATAGAATTAATAATGGAGGTCTTCTTATGCCACGAACGGGACGCCCTCGCGCATTTAACCGTGACGGGGCGGTGGGGGAATTTCAATGCAAGCCCGGGACGGGGTTCCCTACGAGGTTATTGACGCGGCCATCTCTCTACTGATTAGCGTATGGGATACGTTAGCTGCCAAGACTGGCGAGAAGGGGAGCGTTTGAGCAGGACAAGTTTTACTCTTAACGGGGAATACTACAGGAGATGAAACGGACCGGAAGAATGCCGTTGCAGGCAATCCAACAAGTGCGGAAGGGGATGCGGGAATCATGCAAGAGAAGCTTCAATCCATCGATGATTTATCGACAGTTCAGGTAGAAATGCTAATCAAAAGGCCGATTCATGTAGTATTTGAGGCCTTTGCCGATCCTGCGATCACCACCAAATTCTGGTTCACCCAAAGCAGCGGAAGATTGGAACAGGGAAAGCGTGTCCGTTGGGATTGGGAGATGTACGGGGTTGGAGCCGACCTTGAGGTCAAAGAAATCGAAGAGAATAAACGAATCTTCATTGAATTCGACGATCGCACTACAGTCGAATGGACTTTTACGCCGCGAGCGGACCATGAAACCCTGGTCACGATTAAAAACGCGGGGTACACGGGGGGTCAGGAAGAAATTGTAAAGCAAGCCATCGACGCAAAAGGAGGATACACGATTGTGGTTTGCGGTCTGAAAGCTCTGCTTGAACATGGGATTATGCTGAATCTTGTGAGTGATGCGTTTCCGGACGCGCACGTTAATGGCTGACAGCTCTCAGCGCCGGTACTATTAATTAACATATATGAAATTATTTCGTACTATATAGGCTGAACTATTGATTTTGCATAAAAGACAGCAGTGTGAGCTCTGTTCTTATCACAATCTTGCTCGACGCCAATGATTTAAATCAAATTAACGGGAATTCCTCACGTTAATAGGGTGCCTATGCGGCTGCAGGGCACATTAGCTGGAAAACCTCCCGCTAATTCGCTTGAAATTGCGTGTACCGGCAATTTAATCGCGAAATAGATGGAGCTTTTCCAGCTAAATTGGATCCAAGGGCCTAGAGCAATATATTAACGGGAGGTTTTCCCGTTAATATATCGCGGTTAAGTGTGTAAGCTCCAACGGTGGCGCTTTATATCTACAATGGTGGATGTTGACGGAGCATCTTTAGTTCAACCTATATAGGGAAAAAAGGAGAACACAATGCTTCAACACACGGAACGACTAATTCGTCTTCTCAGGAGTCAGCCGAGGCTTCCCGCAGCTATCCTGTCATCCTATTGTCAAGTTATTGCGTTATATGGAGAACGTGAAGACGCTGCGGCACTTTTTAGGCTTTTTCTGGAGCAGCCTGGGGATTATAGACATGTTATGGTGCTTAACCCTGTAATGCGATGCGGGGATCCGGCGCTTGCGGAAGAGATCGATCGTGATTGCTTTGAGCAAAGTAGACTAAAGGACGATATGCCGAGCGATATTTTACATGTATTGGGCTATATGGGCTATGAAAAATACACGGACTATATGGTAGATTGCATCGGAATGGATGACTGGTATCTATCCAAGGATGCGTGTCTCGGGCTTATGCACCTTCCGATCGGACCGCATCATGAGGACCGGTTGAGGGCGGAAATGGAAAAGGTGTACGGGCAGCCGCTTTTTTCCGAGTTTTTGCCGGCGCTTTCTTTTAAATTCAGCGGTCCTGAGATCGTTCCGCGGCTTCAGGCTTGGGGGGATCAGGCTTCCACGGATTGCAACGCCGGGATTCTTTTGGGTATCGCCGCTTATGGGGAAAGTCAGCGGGAGAGGATGAAGCAGCTCCTCTGGAATCCGGGGTGGGAGTTGTACAGCATAGGAACCGGAAGTCACTGGTGGGCTTACTTTGGCATGCAGATGGTAAAGTTATCTTTCCGCGAACTTATTTCGGATATTAAGAATGATACCCCATTGGAACAGGAGAACCGCGATTCGGGAGAAGTGGATAAGCAGCTCATAGAACATAAGCTGGACGTACTTCACGATTTGCTTGACCTTAAGCTGAGTCACCCGTTGAGTTCGCTTCGGTTTGTCCAGGAAGTCCAAGAGGACTTAATGGAATTGTACACGCAATTGTTCGAATGGAGCACCGAGCATCAGGATGACTCGCTAACCGGGCGAATCGGCTATTATTTTGGACATGATCATCCGCTAGCGGATAAGTATCTGCAACTGAGTAAGAGGATGGAAGAGGGAATATTCCGGGAGTTGGAACGTGAGATCTTTCGAAAGGTTTAACGTAAGCGATTTGCAACATAGACAAGAAAGCCTCACTCCATATGAGTGAAGGCTTTTTCTTTTTTAAACTATACCAATACAAGTTGCTCTTTAAAGACTCCTTCAGCTTTTCTTTAGATTTATCCTCGCAAATTCCTTAGAATTTTTCGGTATTATGTTTCTGTCTAAAACACAACGAGGAGCAGAAACATGATCAGTAATACCATCATACAGTTCGTTGAGCACTATGGCTATCTTGCTTTTTTCTTAGCCTTCTCGCTAGGTCCATTCGGAGTCCCGGTCCCCAATGAAATAACAATACTAACTGGCGGTATTCTGAGTAACGCCGGTGTTTTAGACCCGTGGAAAACATATGTTTTCATCTTAGTTGGCCTGTTGACATCCATTACGAGTTCTTATTTTGCAGGCAGAATTTTTGGGAAAAAATTAAAAATAAGATTTCAACATCATCGCCACTTCCAGAAAGCTGAAAAGATTTTAAAACAACAAGGAGATAGGGCCATATGTATTGGATTTTTTATTCCAGTTATTCGGTATATCATCCCTTTATTTGTTGGATTAAGCGGGGTTAGATTCAGAAAATTTGCCCTGGTATCATCATTAAGCGCTTTATTATGGACGGTCACATTTTTTACGGCTGGCAGGTGCTTGGGGGGAATCCTATTTTAAATTCACATAATTGATTCTATCGCCAATTCTAGCCCATCAACAACGAGAAAAAAATTATCATATTGGGGGAGTAACTGTTGAATATCCGTGAATGTCTGCTTTTTTTGCAAGGTTTTCTCAAAAATCCACAGCGAGTGGGAAGTGTTATACCGAGTTCTCGATTTTTAGCCGCTAAAATGCTTCAGTCTGTACCATGGAATGAGGTAAAGTCGGTAGCGGAGCTCGGGTCAGGTACAGGTGCTATCACACGTTTCATGAAAACACAGCTAACCGGAGCAACTAAAGTGATATTGTTTGAAAGAGATAAGAAGATGAGAAATAATCTGAAGACAGAATATCCCGATTTCGTATGTTATTCGAATGCATGCCAACTAGTTAAAAAAATGAATCAAGAGGACATCAGTCACCTTGATTGTATTATTAGTGGATTGCCATTCTTTAATTTTACGAGTGAAATGCGAGAAACTTTACTTCGCCAGATTATAGAGGCACTAAAACCAGGAGGGATTTTTGTCGCTTATCAGTACTCTCTTCAAATGAAAAAAAAATTTGCCGAAGAACTAATTATTGAAAAAATCGAGTTCGTGCCCTTCAATTTCCCCCCGGCTTTTGTTTATACTTGTCGCAAGAGGGGAATAATTCAAAATGAAATAGAGTAATAGCTTGGAGCGATTTTAGTAGCCATACTATAAAACAGAACAGGAGCAGCATGAAATGAATACCGTGCTTATCGTAGATGACGACTCGGAAATTAGAGATGTCATTCATGTATATTTGCGTAATGAAGGATACCATATCATAGAAGCTGTAGACGGTCTGGAAGCGCTGGATATCATAAAAACGACCTCGATCCAACTCGTTATCCTGGATGTCATGATGCCGCGAATGGATGGAATTAAAGCTTGCATTAAAATAAGGGAAATTTCGAACACTCCCATTATCATGTTATCGGCCAAGGAAGAAGATATCGACAAAATCACAGGTCTTACTACCGGAGCGGACGATTACATGATAAAACCCTTTAATCCGTTAGAATTGCTCGCTCGGGTAAAAGCTCAACTGCGACGACAAGCATTAATAGGAAAAGAAGAATTTAACTCTCTGATCCTCATCAAAGACCTTGTTATTGATAAGACTAAACATTCCGTTTTGTTGAAAGGAAACCAGATCCCGCTGACCCCGCTTGAGTTCTCAATTCTAGAGCTGCTTGCAAGCCACCCTGGACAAGTATTTAGCTCTGAGAAGATTTACGAAAGCGTTTGGAAAGAACCGTATGGATATTCAGATAATACAGTAATGGTGCACATTCGAAATTTGCGGGAAAAAATAGAGGAATCTCCAAGAGAGCCCCGCTATATCAAAACGGTTTGGGGAGTTGGCTATAAAATTGACTGAACATGTACAAAAGCCGATAAGGAAAAAAAAGATCCAGGTCAACATATTAATCAGAACAGTTCTAAGTTTAATTATTGCAATCGCTAGTAATGATTTGCTCATTTTACTATTCTCAAAGGTTGGTAATGAAATGGGGTGGGATGGGTTTCTCCATTTCTTTCCCTATCTTCTTACGCCCTTGTTTATTGTTAGCTTTATTCTTACTTTTTTAGTTTTAACACGACGAATTGTGAAAGACTTAATCAATTTGGAATATGGGCTTCAAATTATTTCGGAGGGGGATTTGAATTATCGGGTATCAGTTCATCGGCAAGATGAACTCGGGCGGGTCGCGTTTAACATTAATCGAATGACAGAGCGTTTGCAACAGCAGATTGTAAAGGAGCGTGAAGCAGAAAAATCCAAGATGGAGATGATCACAGGCATTTCACATGACTTGCGTACGCCTCTAACAAGTATTATCGGCTACATTGAGCTTTTAAGAACAGACTCATTTCAAGATAAGGAAGAATATACGCGATTTGTTCAAAACACCTATAACAAAGCCCTTCATTTGAAAAAATTGCTCGATGATTTATTTGAATATACTCGACTTACTTCGATCGAAACCCGACTGGACCTAAAGAAGATCGATGTATTCCAACTTCTCGATCAGTTGCTGTTTGAATTTGAACCGATCGCCCAAGAGAACGGGATCCATATTGTAAAAGAAATAGGGGACTCACCTATTATAACCCTTATCGACAGTGAAAAAATTGCCAGGGCCATCGATAACCTGCTTATGAACGCCCTTAAGTACTCTGTAAAACCGGGAGCCGTTCGTATTTTCATGAAATCGAATCCTAAGCAAATTCATATTGAGGTCGAAAATAAAGGGTATCCACTAACGCTTGAACAAGAAAATAAACTCTTTGATCGTTTTTATAAAGTCGACCATTCACGAAGCAGCGAAGGCATTCAAACGGGGTCCGGATTAGGCCTATCTATTGCCAGAAACATTATTGAGATGCATGGGGGAACCTTAACCCTCAATCATATAAATAACATCTTTAAATTTACTATTATTTTGCCTCGATAAAGAAAGCAAAAAGGTGAATAAAAACCTCCACTCATAGAGTGAGGCTTTTATTCACCTTTTTGAAATTTAACGAACCCTTCACATGCTGCTCCCTAAAGACTCCAGCAACTCATTCATTTTATCCGTATCCTCGCTAACCCGATCAAACTCTTGATCCGTGAGGGTCAGCTGTTTTGCTTGGGTAAGTAATTGTTCTGCAAGATCTGGATCGTCGTTGGAAAAAGCCAAGTCCGCCCGCAGGATCAGGGCTTTATAGCGGAGTTCGTTCGAAACTTCCTTATCGCTCGCCAACATTTTATCGAGCACTTTGCTGGCCGCCGCGTGATCGTCTTTCGAATAGGCCAACCGGTACGCAATTTCATAGGTATTCAGCGGTTGGTTTGGAGTATCCCAGATGGATTCGTCGTGCTGTTTCAATTTGGAACTGTCGTGTCTTTGTCCGATTAACAGATGGTTTCCGGCAGGATCAATCAGATTAAATCGGCGGTCTTCCGATAAATCGGATAGGCGGGTGATTCTCGGGATTCCGGACCGCGGGATTTTATTGTACGTCCGTTTAAAGCGGGCACAAAAATCCTCATAGACTTCATCCACGTTAGGAACATGAATATAGCACATGGCGTAGGATTCTGCGGGGACAAGCTGCTTTAGGCCGAAAAAATGAAGTTCCGCGATGGAATGCCGGACACAGGCATATATATTCGGTTTGGCTTGACGATAGGTGATTTCGAAACCCAACGTTTCATAGAAATCCAGCTGCTCGTCAATAGACTTGCAAGGAAGCAGGGGGATGACATTTTGACTCCGTTCCATCGACAAATAGAACACCTCCACAGTGAAATTGAATATGACCGTTACATATCCGGTGACTCAAAAAGGGAGTTGCTTTGATCAAGGAGTTCTCGAATGCAGCGAATTTCATCCAGCAGGTGAGTTAATCTTTCGCTGGAGAGCTGCTCGGTGATGTGGTTGGTCCAGACGGCATGACGACGTTGAATTTCATCCAGCGCAGTTCGACCTTTTGGCGTGATCACCATAAGCTTGGCCCGGCGGTGATGGGGATTGTCCTCATACCGCATATACCCTTCAGCCACCAAGGAATCGGCTACCTGTTGTATCGCTTGCCGCGTCAGCCCCATTTCACGGGCCACATTCGGTACGGTAACAGGTCCGTGCTCAACAACACCAAGCACTTGCCAGCGGGCACTGCTGAGTCCAACGGGTTGAGTCAGTTGATCCCCGGCATCCAGCAATTGGCGGTTGAGGCGGAATATTTCGATGATCAGGTCGGAAAAAGCGCTGCTTTCAGGGGTTAGGTTATGGCTCATAATGACAACATATTAACAAAATGACAAGGTGTTGTCAAAGTGTTTTTAAATAAAAAACCACCGAAAGGGAACCTTTCAACGATATGCTTCGCCTATATATTGAAGATCAACTTAGGAAGTGATGATAATGCAAGAGAAACAAGCGTGGATTCAGCGCTGCAGGGAGGGCGACCGCGAGGCCTTTTACGTTCTGGTGGAACCGCTGCTGGATCGGGTTTACAGCACGGCGGCAGTGATTTTACGCTCGACGCATTTGGCGGAGGACGCCGTACAGAACGCGCTGATTGAAGCCTATCAGGCAATTATGAACGGAAAGGAAATCCGCCATTTTGCTCCCTGGTTTAAACAAATGGCCGCAATGAGGGCGATCGATTTGGCTAGAAAGCGGTCGAAGATTCACCGGATGACGGCGGGGGATCTGGAACAATCGGAACCGGTGGACCAGCAGGCGCAGCCGATGGAGGCACTTTTGCAAAAAGAAGAGCAGGACAGCCTGCTTTCCCAAGTCATGTCGCTGGACTTCCAACATCGTTCTGTGGTGCTGCTTTTTTACTATCAAGAGATGTCCGTGGAGGAGATCTCGACCGTGCTGGGCGTGAAGGAGGGAACGGTAAAATCGCGGTTGCACCGCGCGCGGCATAAGCTGCTGAAGCTTTATCAATCAGATGAGAATAAGAGGGGGATGAAACGTGTTGGATGTAAGGAATGAAGCGGATATAAAAAAAGAGATCGGACAGTCGCTGGACCAGTTGGCCGCTCCCGAGTCGCTGCGGGATTTCGCCCGGAATATCGCGCTGTACAGTGAAAACAAAAAGGTAGACAGCCGTAGGACGGTGAGAAGGCCCTGGATCACCGGGGTAGCCGCGGGGGTCGCCGCCGTTTCGCTCCTGTTCGTTACGGCCGAGCTGTCCCCGGCGTTTGCCAGCATGCTCAAGCAAATTCCCGGCGTTTCGGTCGCCGCCGAATGGCTGGATTCCATCCGCAGCCGGGACGGGGTCGAGAACGCCGCCGCCCATAAGTACATGCCTTTTGAACCGGTGGTGCAGCAGTTTGGCGAGATGAAGGTGAGCTTGGCGGATGTTTACCTGACCGGCGACAAATTGATGTACAAAGCCTTCATTCAGACGGATGAACTTCAGGGCCATATTGCTAAAGATCCCGACGGAAGCCTGAGCCTCGACCGAACAGCCAACTTTTACGCCGTGGAGAGCCTGGATTTTGACATGGTTAAAGGGGACGGTAGCGAGGAGGTGATTACCGACCAGGAGACGGGAAAGCCGATTTTCGTGATTTCCGACATTATTGACTTGGATTCGGAGGCAGTTCAAGCGTTTCTGAAGGGAAACCCCGATACCTTGCGTTTTGAAATTTTTGTGGGTAATCATGCATCCGGCCAGGCGGACCGGAAGTATGCCATGAATGTACCGTTTTCGCCCGCTCAGCGGGTGGAAGACCGGATCATTCAGGCCAACCGCCGGATCGAGGTTGCGGGCGACCCGGATATCGGGGCCGTGGTGCTGGATAACATCCAGATTACTCCGCTGAATACCTACGCCGAGCTTCGGTTGGACAACAGCGCCGATTATATGCTGGATCTTGGGTTGAGCGAGGACGGGATGCGGGATGCGATTACACTAACCGACAACAACGGCAAGGTGTATCCGCTGGATTCCTACGGGACGAAGTATCAGCCGGTGAATGACCGGTTTCAGCCGGGCGTGATCAAATTGACGTTCAATTCCTCTCCGTTTTTTGACGAAACGGTGAACCGTCTCACGCTTCACGTCGGCGCCGTGGAAGTGACGGACTGGGCAAAGAGCGCTTACTTTACGCTCGACCTCAACGGAGAACTGCCGAAACCGATCACTTTTAAAACCAAGGAAATGACGATTACGGAAGCGCGGTATGAGGATGGGTTTTTAAAGCTGAAGGTGTTACAGCGGGCGAAAGACCGCATGAGCGTCCGTTTTGATATTCCATCCTTGCGTCCCGACAAGGAGAAATCCCCGGAGCTTTGGGAGGAGTATTATGGGGAAAAAGCGGACTTGAGAAAGGAACTGATTATTCCGTCCGAAGGGAAAGAGGAATACGAATTGGCCTTCCTGGTTCCCAAACAGGATACCTATGAAATTCGCATGAAACGGGAGACGGATCCCGTTCTGATTGATAAAACGGAAGATTTCGATCTTCGCTGAACTCCGGATAAGAGAAATAACAAGCCCCGGCGTTAAAACAGCCTGATAGGATACCGGAAGGATATGCTTTTCAGTCTAGCGAAATCATGCCGCCATACCCTCATTTTCTTAGCCAAACATATCAAACTATGCTAAAAGAACTCAAAGCAGAGGCAAAAGGTAAAACCTATTACGCTATATAGTTTGAACTATTGATTTGCATACCAGTAACCCGTTAGACAACCTTGATTAACATAGAATTCCTGCAATTCTGCAGGAATTTCCGACGAAATAGGCCCGTTCCTCTAAAATCGCTAGTAATACCTGCAGATTTGCATCTTTTGGAGTTGGAGCTGGAAGTGCGCTAGGCACCTTGATAACCTAGCCGTGGGCTTAATACGGATTTGGATGTCTGTGGGCGTGAGACTACTTAATTATCGAGCACCTCACTCCAAATCATAGTTGAAGCAGCGGAGTCTTATTTTCTCCTACTACGCTGTCTGATGGGGCACAATACAGCGGGGTAAAGGGTTCTTTGTTTCGAATTAAAGGGAATTCTTCCCGTTAATTTGGTGCGTATGCGGCTGCAGAGGCGAATTAACTGGAAAACCTCCCGTTATTTCGCCTGAAATGGTGTGTATCGGCAATAGGGCCGCGAAATAGATGGAGCTTTTCCAGCTAAATCCGAACGAAGAGCCAGGAGTGGTACATTAACGGGAGGTTTTCCCGTTACTTGTAAATTCCGACGCTGGAGCTTTATATCTACAATTGTGGATGTCGGCAACGTATTTCCGTGATCCGGATCAGCTCCCAATAAATGCAGGGGAGGATAACGCAACCCAGCTGGAGTACCGGATTTCCGTCTATAAAAATAGCCCTCTGACGAAAGAAGAACTCGTCGCGATTGCGGAAAGCATTATGCGAGAGTGACAAGAGAACACTATTTAGCTTGATCAAAGGGTCCGCGTGCGTGGCGGGCTCTTTTTTTTCTTCAAAATCATGAATACCTCTTCCGGGGTACGGGGAGGGGCACAGTCCGCCATAGCCACAGGGGACTTTTTCTAATCCTGACGCTATTTGCCGCCTTTTGTTGAACTTTGTTTTGTGGTCTACCACTTTATAGGTATTTTTATCAACTATGAGATTTTTCTCATTTTTACAAGTTGACAGGGGAATTTTTTTGAAATATATTGAATTTGTCATTAGCGAATTGGTATTAATTTACTGATCGAAAACTACATATTCGGCACACTAATCGAAAGATTAGGTCGCAAAGCCTTGGAGTCTGCCAATCCGTAAGCGGATTAATGATCGTCCGGCTGCACAGCAATGGATTTTTCGTTGTTTGATGCAGCCGGTTTTTTGTTTTTACCTGTGTTCTCAGCGGATTTTTTCCGTGAGATATAAACATACCCAAGCAGTAAGGAGGGTAGAAGAATAGTGCTTGAAAGGGAGGAATTCCATGAAAAAATGAGGAGGAACCTATGAAACGCGGGTTAAAAATTGCAGTATCCTGGCTATGCCTATTTTCTCTTTTCGTTAGTCCGATGTCCGTATTCGGCGAGAGTTCGAGCTCAGGCGATCCCGTCTGGCCAAGCCCCGGAGCGATTCAGCTCAGCAAAACCGCCACACCAACGGGGAAGCCGGGGGAGTGGGAAATTACGCTCAAGGCTGAGGGGAAAAACGTCAGAACAAGCTCCGACGTGGTGCTGGTGATTGACAAGTCCGACAGTATGGACGATACCATCAACAAGCATAAGAAGATGGATAAAGCCAAAGAAGCGGCAAGCCAGTTCGTGGACCATTTGCTGCTGGAGGGAGCGGACACGCGAATTGCCGTTGTTGCTTTTAGCCAAACCCCCGAGCTTGTGTCCGACTTTAAAAGTCCCGGCCAAAAAGACACCTTGAAGAATGCCATCAAAAAAATCAGTACCAACGGGGGGACGAACATCCAGGCCGGACTGAAACGGGCCCGGGATCTATTGGCCGGCAATTCATCTCATGCCGATCAAAAATTTATTGTCCTGCTGAGCGACGGGGAGCCAACCTTCAGTTACAAAGGAACTCATGGTATCGATTACAACTGGCCGGACAGCCATCATAAGTTCGCGATCGCCTCGTTCGATTATGGCAGTGTTGTCGGCACTGGCAACAGCTATAATCTCAAATTCGATTCCTACGGAATGAATTGGGTCGGCGGACTTTTCGGCGAATACAAATACGAAGTTGAAGACAACGGCATCGGCACTTTCTCCGAGGCGAAATTCGCCAAAGAAGCGGGGTTCAAAATTTTCTCGGTCGGGCTGGACGTCTCCAACAACAGCACAGCGGAAAAAGTACTGAAGAATGTGAAGAGCGAAGGCTACTATTCCGCCAGCAATGAGGATTTGAGCAAAATTTTCGGCGAATTGGCCGGAAAAATCGCTTACGCGGCTCAAGAAGCCAAGGTGGTCGACCCTATGGGAGAGATGTTCAATCTCAAGCAGCAGGGCGCGCAAGTCGGCCCGCAAGATTATTCCGTATCGCAGGGGACGGTCACCTGGAACGCCGCGTCCGAGACCTTTACTTGGGACGTCGGCAATATCGCCGAGGGCGAGCCCGCCACATTTATTTACAAAGTGGTCATGGACCCATCCAAAAACCCGGTTTCTGATGTCCTCTATCCGACGAACGGGAAGACGACCTTGGAATATAAGGACGTAAACCACCGGAAAACTTCGAAGGATTTTGAGGTGCCGAAGGTAAGCATCGGCAACGGTTCCATTCTCATCAAGGGCTACAAAGTCAATGCGGACGGCAAACCCGTCAATGCCGAAGGCGTTCAAGTGACGGGGCCGGAATTCGCGGAAGCCCTTTACAGCGAGTATTACAAAGATCAAAACGGGAATGAGGCTTTGCCTGTTGGCGGAGCGGAGTACTCCGTAACGGCCAAAGAGATTGCGGGTTACCAGCTTAAAGCGGGCGACAGCCCTGTAAGCGTTAAACTTTCCGCAATCCATCCGACGCCAACGATCTGGTTTGGTTATGCGGAAGTGGCGGAACAAACCGTCAATGTCAAGTTTATGGACAAAGTTTCGCAAAAGGAAATTGCTCCGGCGCAAACCGTAAAGGGCGTTATCGGGCAAAAGATAACCCTTGAGGCCGCTGACGTTCCGGGCTACACCCCGGAAAACGATACGGTCGAATATACGGTGAAAGCCGAAGCCAACGAGTACACCTTCTATTACACTGCCGGGGAGCAAAATGTGGAGGTGCGGTACCTCGAGCTGGACACGGAAAAAGAACTTGCCAAATCGACCACAGTATCCGGTGTGACCGGGGAAACAGTCGAGTTGAAGGCTTTGAGCATTCCGGGCTACACCCCGGTCGAAGCAAGCCGCAGCTACACGTTCGACGTGGAAAATCCGGCACATGTGTTTTACTATACGGCGAACGATCAAAGCGTCATCGTGAAGTTCGTTGATAAGGAATCGGGGAAAGAACTGAGCGAAGCGCAAACGATAATGGGACTTACGGGCAAAACCGTTACCCTGAAGGCCGTGGAGATTCCGGGCTACACCCCGGAACACGAGTCTTATGAGTATACGATTCTGCCCGAAGGTAACGAGTACATCTTCTACTATACAGCAAACAAACCGGATGACAACAGAATTTTGACCGTCAGATATGTGGATCAGCTTACGGGCAAAGATCTGCTGGCTCCGACCGAACGCACGGGTAAAGTCGGTGAAGCTATCACGCTTGCCGCCGCCGATTATACGGATACCGTTACGGGGGCGGTGTACAAGCCGCATACCTATGAAACTTCGTACACTTTTACCGAAGAACAGGTGCAGCAATTTGAGTTCCGGTATACCCTGGACGAATCCGGCCCGGAACGTTTCGTTCTGATTCATCATGTCGACAGGGAGACAAATGAGGAAATTAAGGCCCCAACGGCCACGACAGGCATTGCCGGGAAAACTCTGGTGCTGTATCCCGAGCCGATAACGGTGACCGATGCCGTTTATTACCCGGAACAACCCGAGTACGCCTTCGAAATTACGCCGGATCCGGAACAGGAATTTACCATCTACTATTTGAAAGGCGAACCGGTCGATCTAGTACAGCTCACCGTTTCCTATCGCGATAAAGAAACGGGCGCCGAGCTTGCCGGGCAAGACATCATCAAAGGCAGGATTGCATCCGAGATCAAGCTCACCGCCAAGCAAATAGAGGGGTATACACCGGAAGTTGCGAGCAGCGTTTACATTTTAGGCAGTGATCCGAATCAAAGCTATGTGTTTTATTACACGAAAAAGGCTCCGGCCGACCGGCAGCTCACCGTCAAGTATTTGCTGAACGGCACGACGGAGCAGGTGGCAAGCCCGACCGTTATTACGGGGAAACCGGGGGAGACGAAGACGCTGACGGCCCTATCGGTATCCGGCTACACTCCGGTGAAATCAACCGGTACCTACACTTTTAAGGATCAAGAAGGCCAAGAGTACATTTTCTACTACACTAGAAATAAGTCCAACTCGGGTGGCTCAAGTTCATCGGGCTCTTCACGTTCCTCAAGCTCTTCGGGCATAACTCCGCTGCCGGCATTGCCGCCGCTGCCAGCCGTTCCGCCGAAGCTTGAAACGGAAAACCACTACGACTACATTAACGGATACCCGGACGGCACGGTTAAGCCGCTGAACAACATTACCCGGGAAGAAGTCGCGGCGATTTTCTATCGGTTGCTGAATGATGAGAGCCGTTCCGCCTTCTTGAAAACCGGCACTGTACTATCCGACGTGGAAGCCGGACGTTGGTCCAATAAGCATATTTCCACCATGGAGAATGCCGGCGTCATTACGGGATATCCGGACGGAACCTTTAAGCCGGAGCAACATATTACCCGAGCCGAGTTTGCGGCGATCGCTTCCCGTTTTGACAAACTGGACGAGCGGCGAAACGATAAGTTCACGGACATCACGGGGCACTGGGCGGAGAAATATATCGTTTCCGCAGCCAACAAAGGCTGGATTAAAGGCTATGCGGACGGAACGTTCAAACCGGATCAATTCATTACCCGGGCTGAAGCCGCCAAGTTCATCAACAGTGTACTGAACAGAAAAGTTGAAAACAACGGCATTCATAAGGATGCCAAAAAATGGCCGGACAATATTTACGGAACCTGGTATTACTACGAAATTATGGAAGCGACGAACCATCATGAATACACCAGGGAACAATCCGCTGCCGAGGTTTGGAAAGAAATAAAACCTAACCGGATTTATCCTTAATGAGCGAACAGGCACCCTTTCATGACCGAAAGGGTGCCTTCTGTTATTAATCTATTTATTGGCGAACAGCTTGTCCAAAAATGCGTAAGTCAAAGGCATGTCTTCTTTCAACTGTTGCCGGGTTTTGTCGCTGTAAAAGTACAAGGTTGCGGTTTCCGCGAAATATTCAGTCGAGTAAACCGAAACGTAGCCATCGCCGCCGTAATCGTTGCCTGCTTCTTTCTTCCAAATCTCGACAAATTCGGGCGACGAACTGACGTTGTTCAAAACGATTCTGTCAATCGCATGGAAGGTTTCGTGCAGCTCCAGATTTTGTCCATTATGGCCGTTGCCTTTGTTGCTGTAACCGATTCTAACGATGACCACATTGGAACTTACTCCAGGCACATCGTCCCAGGTTAACCCGGTGTTCTCCCATCCTCTGGGAGTAACGCCTTTGTACTCCGCAAACTCCGGCTCATCCGTAATTTTGCCGTTCACCAGTTTGATTTTGACGCCGTTGTCTTGCAGGCCTATTAGCAGGGAAGCGGGAATCGCGGATAGACGGCTCATCATTATGTCGGCTTCGTTCTTGCTGTAGTCACCTTGAGGCAGCACGACAATGTCGCTAACCAGACTTCTGCTGCTGTCTTCCGCATACGCGGGAATAGCCGCTAGATTCATAGAAAAAATGAGGGCAATCGCCAAATACAAAATACGCTTCATCCCGGTTCCTCCCTAAACAGCATCGCAAGCAATGCGTTCTGACCGAATCAGGAAGTAACGAAATTCCGCGAAATTGCGTTTGGCTTCCATATCGGCAACTGGCTGGCATAACGGTTCCCCGTGGTAGCCCCTATAGCTTTGCGTCCCCATCTTTCGATGGATTTGCCTTTATCAATATGAAGATAGAGAACTAAATGAGTCGAATGGCCGAAACATCTGAATCTATAAATCTAGCTTTAGAATAAGTCCGAAAGACTATGCCGTCAAGAGGTCTATGCAAAATTTTGTCGATCCGCCGACTGTTTCGGGCCTTGTTGCCTAAGACTTGCGGATAGCTGTTTCAAACGATTCTTAACGGATGATACGACGATTGCACCATAACCAAAAAATGAAGGAGTTTCGAGGGTAACTGTCGAATCTGCCTATCTATGATGAGAAAAAGAAAAATTGCGGCTATCGTCGGCTTGTTCCTGCTTGTGCTGACGGTGGTTCGTCTCGTATGGATGAATGTACAAACGACTACGACACGGGTTGAAGCCGAAGAGGGGCTGTTGGACTTGCGCCAATGGACCTTCTCTTCCAAGCCGGTTCTTTCGCTGGAGGGACAATGGCAATTCTATCCTTCGCAGTGGCTCGGGCCCGATTCGGGAGGTTCTATTGAGCCCAAAGGCGGCGCCGTCAAAACGGTGGCGATTCCCGGGAGCTGGCAGCGGGATTTTTCGCCGCCGCGCCGTTCCACCTTCGGATACGGAACATACCGTCTGCGTATTTTACTGCCGACCGAAGGCGAAGGCTTGCCGAGTTTAACGGTTCGCGTGCCGAGGCTTTCGGCCTCTTCGGCTTTGTACGTGAACGGACGGTTGCTGGGAAGCTCCGGCCATCCGGCGGATCTTCCTTCGTCCTATAAAGCCGGCATTGTGCCCTATTCCGTCACGTTCGCGGCCGACCGCGATGTGCTGGATATCGCGCTGCACGTCGCCAATTATGACAACCGCGTCATGGGCGGTCTGACGGAGCCCGTCATGTTCGGGACGGAGAAAGTGATGGAACGGGTCTATTGGCTCTCCGCAGGGTCGCAGGCGGCGATGTTTTTGCTGATGCTCATGCATGCCCTGTACGCCCTCATTCTTTATTTCATCGGCGCCCGACAAAAGACGCTCCTGATTTTCTCCCTGCTGGCGCTATGCGGGGCGGCCGCTCTCTCCGTCGACCAGGACCAAATTTTGTCTGCCTGGTTCGCGGTTGATTATGAATCGGCCCATAAAGTTTACTACCTTTCGTACCTGGGGGCGGCCGCGCTGCTGCTGCAATTTATAAAAGGGCTGCTCCCGGAGTTCCGGATCCTCCGTTTCTCCCGGTGGCACTTGATCGCCTGCGGCGTTTTCGGGTTGTTTATTTTGGCGCTGCCGGTCAGGTTGATTACCTATGCGGACGGATTGCATACGGTGCTGATGCTGATTCCTTTCGGAGCAGCTCCGGTTTTCCTTTATCTGGCGGTACGGAGAGGTGTCCCGGATGCGATTTATTTGTTGCTCGGCATGGTAGCCGTCGCCTCGAATCTGATCTGGGGCCTCCTAAGTTATTCGTTCTTTCTCGATATGGGCTTTTACCCACTTGATTTTCTGGCTTTGTTTATCGCCTTTGCGTCGTACTGGTTTAAGCAGTATTTCCGCAATGCCGAGGAGAGCGCGAGACTGGCGGAGCAGTTGCAGGAAGCCGACAAACGCAAGGACGAGTTCCTGGTCCAAACCTCGCACGAGCTGAGAAATCCGCTGCACGGCATGTTGAACATGGCCCAGACCGTGCTCGACAGCGGCGGCGGATCGGATGTGGAAGTCAATCGCGATCGTCTGAAACTGCTGGTTTCGGTGGGCAAACGGATGTCTTTTCTGCTCAACGACCTGATCGACTTGACCCGGCTGCGGGAGAACCGCATTCGGCTGAATCCGGAGCCGCTGCGCCTTCAAGCGCAGGTGACGGGGGCGCTCGATATGGTCCGGTTTATGACGGAAGGGAAGGCGATCCGCCTTGAGAACCATATTCCGATTTCGTTGCCGCCAGTGCTTGCGGATGAGAACCGGCTGCTGCAAATTCTCTTCAACCTTCTGCATAACGCGGTCAAGTTTACGAATGAAGGGCGAGTCGCGATCGAAGCGGAAACCGTTGGGGATACGGTCGTTGTCCGCATTACGGATACCGGGATCGGGATGGACGAAGCCTCCTTGAGCCGGATATTCCAGCCTTACGAACAAGGCGGGGAGCGGACGGCAACGAACGCGTCGGGGTTTGGTCTGGGCCTTGCGATCACCAAGCAACTGGTGGGGCTTCATGGGGGCGAGCTGACGGTCAGTTCGACGCCGAACGCAGGCTCGGTCTTTCGGTTTACGTTGCCCATAGCTAAGCCAGACGAAGCCGAAACGGCGGAAAATGAGGCCATCGCACAACCCCCGTTAGAAGCGCAGGCAGGGATTTCCCGCGTCGAGGCGGATATCGCTGCCGCTTCGGAAAACCCGGTACGCGGAGACCGGCCCCGCATTCTCGCCGTCGACGATGACGCGGTGAACCTGCGCGTCCTGACCAACGCGCTCGCCCCGGATCAATATGAGCTCAGGACGGCCACCAGAGGTTCCGAGGCCCTGTCGATTATGAATTCGAGTGCCTGGGATTTGCTTGTCGTGGACGTCATGATGCCGGGCATGTCCGGCTATGAAGTAGCCCGGAACGTCCGGACTCTTTTCTCGCACTCCGAATTGCCGATCCTGCTGCTCACGGCCCGGCACCGGACAGAAGATATAGAGGCGGGTTTTCGAGCAGGGGCCAACGATTACCTGGTCAAACCCGTCGACGTCCATGAGTTGAAAGCTCGGGTGAAGGCGCTCACGGACGTCGCCAGAGCCGCGCGCGAACAATCGCGTTTGGAAGCGGCGTGGCTGCAGGCTCAAATTCAGCCGCATTTTCTGTTTAATACGCTGAATTCCGTTGCCGCGCTCGTCGAAATTGATCCCGACCGCATGCAGCGCTTACTGCTGGCGTTCGGAGATTACCTGCGGGCCAGCTTTGACTTCGCGAACCTGGAACGGTTGGTGCCCCTGCGGAAGGAGCTGGATTTGGTACGAGCTTATTTGTACATTGAGAAAGAGCGCTTCGGAGACCGCCTTCAGGTGGAGTGGGAGGTGGACGACCGTCTCGAGTTGCTGGTTCCGCCGTTGTCCATCCAGCCTTTAGCGGAGAATGCGGTCCGTCATGGCCTGCTTCGTCGCAGCCGGGGAGGCACCGTCCGGATTCGGGTTATCGACAGGGAGGATTGCACGGAAATTTCTGTTGAAGACGACGGAGTCGGGATCGACCCCGACACGCTGCGGCGGGTTCTGTCCCCGGTGGATGACTTCGGCAAAAAAACGGGGGTCGGCCTGGCCAATACCGACCGGCGTTTAAAGCAGCTGTTCGGGAAAGGCTTGCAAGTGCAGGGGGCGCCCGGACAGGGCACGATCGTCTCTTTTGTCGTCCCGAAGCAAGCGGCCAACGATTCGTTCCTCCCCGAGAAGTTTAGAGGCTGAGCGGAGTGGGCTGTGAATCTCCCGGGCATCCGATGGGCACCAATCTGGCGTGATATCGGGAAAAATTGGGGTGGATATCGCTACGAACCGGTTATTTTCGAAAAAATAGGAAAATAGGTAGTCGTGCGGAATGACATCTGGTATATTTGAACTATAAAATGTAGGAGGGAAAACAAGTATGTTTGCAATGGGATTAATTGCGGGAATTTTCGGTATTATTGCGTCCCTTATCGCAATGTTTGTCGGAGGCCTCGGGTCGGCTTTATCGGTCAGTGGATCGTCCAGTGTTACAGGATTGGGTATCGCTGCACTCTTATTAAGCATCTTGGGTATTGTGGGGGCGTCTCTCTCGAAGTCCAAACCTAAACTGGCCGGTTGGTTTATGTTGGTAAGTGGTGTTGGCGGTTTTATAAGCATTTCGATGTTCTACATACTATCCGGGGTTCTGTTCGTAGTTGCAGGATTCATGGGTGTTCTTAGTAAAAAGAAATCTCCAGACGTAGCGGCATAATCCGGCCCCCCTTTTGTAAGGGGGCTTTTTTATTCGCCGTGATGCTCGGGTTCCCCAAGACGCTCCGGCAGGGTAGCGTGTTTGCCGATTCGTGCTCCAACCGGTCCACCGTGCAGTATGGGGGCAGGGAGAACGCTATGAATTGCGCTAACTGGAGATTGGTGCTATACTTTTGCGCATGATCTGTGATAGGGGGTTGTGGAGATGGCAATGCTGGATTGCTCATTTGCTAGGAAGTCCTCATGCAAAGCCTGATCTGGGGCGATACTTTGCGTGAGGTGCGATAGGATGAATTCGATCGCCCAAACTCTTCATTTTATCGTTTCTAATAACAGGCTTTGCACCTTATTGAGAATTACGTTCATATCAAATAAGGGGCTGAAAGCTATGAGTACACCATTTATTAGAAACCACCAATTTAACATCATTAAGAAACAAGCGGAATTTCTTCAGAATACGTTGCGGACGGTTGCGGATCGGCGTGTTCTGGAAACGGTAAGATATCGGGCCGCGGCGAATATTGTTGAAGCATTTCCCTATTTGTCCGAGGAACAGAAGAAGAGGCTTGAACAGATATCGACCTTCGAGACGGCCTTCGAATTCCAGCGATATCTTAACGAGTTGGAACCTTATCTGGAACCGTATCCGCCCATTACGCTGAAACAGATTCAGAAGCTATTCCCTAAAAATAAAAAGCTGAAAGTACCGGATTTAAACTCCGTCGACTTCCGGTATGTGACCTATCTGAGTTGGGTGGATATCGCCACGAGCCGGTTATTTATCGTTTATCCGTTTGAAGACCGGTTCATCGGCGTGGAGGGGAGAATTACACCGATCAACAAGAAGGGGTATTGCCTGTTCTGCAACCGACAGCATGAGCTTGCCTTCTTCTCGGTCCGAACCAAGTCCCCCCATGCTTCACCGGATAATATCTCCGCCGTTGGTCACTACGTATGTATGGACAACCAAGGGTGTAACCAGAGTATTACCGATACCGGATCCCTGGAGAAGTTTATTCTCTCGGTGAGTAAATAAAACCTAGGCTGCCTTCCGGGCAGCCTTTTTGGTTATATGGATGGAGGATTTTATGGAAAAAGGCTCGACGGATTGAGTGGGCTCTTGAGGCCCAAGGCATGAGTACAGCCGGCAATGGTCATCCGTTTTCCAAAGAAATTTTCTTACGGTCGACCCCTCATCGTTGTTCTTCCCTTCATATTATTTGATTAGATTAAACGGTCAAAACAAAAGGGCAGGCAGCTTGTCCCCCAGGGAATAATTGGGTAAAATGGTGGTGGCAATCTCTATTCCCGTTAATTATCATAGACTTTTCTAGAAGGGATTGAGGTGTTGGTTTTAAAAGAAGGACGACGATACAGGGAGGATTTACCCATGAAGTTCAAACATTAACGCCTAGCGGTTGCGGTTGGATCTAGGGCCCGGGCGCCTCCATGATTCGATTGGTTGTATGAGGACTCGACGCAACAAATCCAAAATGTGGAGGAATGGGAAATGAGCAAACCCTTAATGAATGTGGCTTTGGTATGCGGCCCCGATAATGATATGGAGATGCAGGCCATGCGTGCTGCCTTGGAGTTATTCGGCGTAAGAGTATTTACGTATTGGATCGGCCGGCCTGATGACTTGATTTCCGTCTTGAACGGGGAGGACCTTTATCCGGGTACCGATCTGATCGTGCTTCATTTCCACGGGGACGAAGGCAAAATGATCATGCCCGAACTGGGCGAGGACGTTTACGAAGACGGGGAGCCCAGGGGCGATTTTGGCCCGGACGAGATTCGGCGGTATGCGAAGCTTGAAGGGAAAACCGTGTTCGGCAACGGATGCACGCTGGGGGACCCGGCTTTGGCCCGGGCTTTTCTGGACGGCGGCTGCCGGATTTACATCGGACCGGACGATTACCCGGAGGGCAATGCGGCTCTGATGTTTATGCTGCGTCTTTTTTACGAGATGTGCCAAAACCTGAAACCATTGAAAGAGGCTTACCGACTTGCCAGGTCCATGGATGAAGAAAACATGACGATGTATCGGATCTATGAAAACGAGGCGTTGGCTTAAAAGAAAATTTAAACTTAAACCTGAGAGCAGGAGATCATGGAGATCTCCTGCTCTTCGTTTTATAGACAGACTTTAATCCGGCTATCCTATATATTGAAACGTTTCCATTCCAATGTTATGCTGATGTTCAGAGAAGGTAATAACGGGGGAGTTTTATGACGAGTATCAAGGATATCGCGCAAATAGCCGGTGTGGCTGTAGGAACGGTCTCCCGGGTGATCAACAACTCGGGACCGGTCAAATTGGAAACGCGCCGGAAGGTGGAAGAGGTCATCCGGCAGATGAACTATGTGCCTAATGAAGTAGCCCGGAATTTTAAAATGCAGAAGTCCAAGATGGTTGCGCTGCTGCTGCCCAGTATTTGGCATCCGTTTTTTTCCGAATTAGCTTACTATATCGAGGATGAGCTCGATCAAAGCGGATTCAAGCTGATGCTCTGCAACAGCGGGGGCAAACCGGAGAAGGAGCTGTACTACCTGGATATGCTCCGGCAGAACAAGGTGGCGGGGATTGTGGGAATTACTTATAACGATATTGAGAATAGCGTCGGCCCGGAAATTCCGATGGTCAGCATCGACCGGCGTTTCGACCGGAAGTTTTACTCAAAAGTAGAAACGTTTCACTTATTTATGATAGCGCTTCCTAATTGGCGTTCAAGCGCCATTTCTCACTCCAAAAGTCCCAAATAGCATCGGCTCTCGGCGACGACAGACACGGTAAACCAAGCGACATCAAGGGAGGGATTGTCTTCTATGAAAAGCAAACCGCACAAAAAAAACAATCTCGTTTTCAACATGCTTTATAAACGTTTTCTTCTGGTGATCGCTTCCATCCTGATCATCGCCATTATTTTCGGCGTCGCCTTGTTTTTGCGCAGTCAGCGGTATTATTCGGAGATCATTTATAACAAACAGGTCGAACGGCTAAAATTCGTTCATCGCGATATCGAAAGCGAAATCGAAACGATCAAACGCATTCAGTACGGAGTCTTGATGGACGAAAGTGTGGATAATTTGCGCTATCTCTATTCATCCAGCCCTTACTTCCTGCGCTATCAAATGATCCATTCGATGATGGATCAAATGAAATCGTTGAAAAACAGCAGCCGCTTGGTATCGGACGCGGCCATTTACTTTAAATCTATCGGCAAAGTGATCGGCGGCGAGGAAATTAACGATATGGAACCCAACACCTGGATGGAGATGGAGCAGGTTTTATTTCCAAACTCTTCCACGCTGATGACCTACCATAATCGCTTAATCATTATAGAAGGGGTTACTAATGCGCAGGACAACCCGTCTCTGGATTGCGTCCTGATCGTGGAACTGGACAAGCGGGCGATCGAAGAACAGTTAAAGAACGCTCTGCTGACCGACGAGGATATGATCGTGCTCACCGGAGGCAAGCGGCCGTTTATCGTTGCCAGCGGGCACGAGGGCTACACCTTGCCTATGGATGAGGTGATTTCCGGGCAGCGCGTGAAACTCGCCGACAAGAAATTCGACGTGATCCGAAGCGAGTCCGAAGTTCTCGGGACCCGGCTTCTATGGCTGTATGTCGATAACTCGAATCAGGTTCTGATCGGAATCGGACTTACGCTTTTGCTGTTATTTATCGCAATCATCGCGATCATCGTACTGTCCGGCTTTCTCGACTCCTACCGCCGCGTCTACCACCCGCTGAAGCTTCTGCTGGAGGATGCCTTCGAGCAAGTGCGATCCGGTAATTTCAAGTACAGGATACTCCACTACGAACAGACGTATTTTGCCAAGCTGTACGACAGCTTTAATGAAATGGTCGGCCAGATCGATTTCTTGATTGAAAAAGATTTAAAGCAGCAGCTTCTGATCAGCCATGCTCAGTTGAAGCACCTGCAGGCGCAGATCAATCCTCATTTCATGTATAACAGCTATTATCTTCTTTATCGCATGATCAAAATGAGAGATTACGATAACAGCGTCGTATTCTGCGAGCATCTCGGTAAATTTTATGAGTACATTACCCGCGACGGCGAGGATGAAAAAACGCTTGCGGAAGAGGTGGCGCACGCGCGGAACTACGCGTCCATTCAAAGTTTTCGCTTCAAAAATCGCGTGAACATCGAATTTTCCGAGCTGCCTGCCCGGTGGACCCACAAACCGGTTCCCCGTCTGATTCTCCAGCCCTTGTTGGAAAACGCCTTTCAGTACGTGTTTGAAAAAGTGTCTTCGGACACGGCCGGCATCTTAAGCGTCTCCTTCCGGGAACATGGCGAGGAACTGGTCATCCGAGTCGAAAACAGCGGAGACCTCGACAGGAGCGCGTTAGAGCATATCCGAACCTTGATCGAGCCGGGGAGTAAGGCCGGACAGACCACGGCATTAAGGAATATTCATAAACGAATGCAAATTTATTTCGATGAACGTGCCGGACTGAGCATATCGCAATCACGGCTTGGCGGACTTTGTGTCGAGATTGTTATACCGAACGGAGAAAGCGAGGGGAAATCATGAACAATTCGGGTCAAAAACTGCTGATCGTGGACGATGAGCCCACCATTGCCGACGGATTACGGATGATGTTTCGGGAGCGGGAGGACCTCGGGCTGACAGTGGAGGCCGCTTATTCTTCGAAAGATGCACTTTTTCTATTTACGGCTTTTCGCCCGGATGTGGTTCTGCTTGACATTCACATCCCGGGTATATCCGGGCTCGAATTGGCGGGACGGATGCGCGAAATTCTCCCCGCCGTCAAAATTATTTTTCTGACCGGTTACGATTATTTCGAGTACGCCTACAAGGCGATCAAGCAAGACGCTTACGACTATATTCTGAAAACCGAGGGAGACGACAAAGTGATCGCGGCGGTCATGGCGGCCCTGGACCGGATCGCCTATGAGCAAGGACTGGAGGGCCAGTATGTTGAGGCCCAAGCTCGCCTTGCCACCATGCTTCCGGTGTTCAGGGAGCATATGCTGTCGGCGCTGCTTGCCGAATCTTCGCCCGACACGGACGCGATGTTCCGGGCGATGAATGAGTTGGGGGATTCATTTATGCCGGGCCACCCCGTGTTGGTTCTCCTCGGGCGAAACTGCTCCGAGCAGTTGTCCTTCACGAGGAAAGGGCTCGTTCAATTGACCGTGGAGGAAATCCTCAAGGCCCAGTTGCAACCTTCACCCCTGCAAATTCTCAGCACAAGCCATCGGGAAGATATTCTCTGGTTTTTGGTCGGCCGGGACAGTGAACTTGGCCCGCCTACCGTGCCGATGCCGCTCCTGGAGGATATTCAGGCGATTCTGGCGGAACGCACGGGATGCAAGCTTTCTTTTGTGCTAGCGAAACAACCAGGAAGCTGGATGGAAATCGGCCGCGTTTACCGGTCGCTTCAAAGAACGCTGGCGCTCTTTGATCTGTGCAGCCAGGAAGGAATCGCCACGGAAGGAGACAGATATCCCGGAGAGTCGTTCACTTCGGAGGACGAAGAGTGCGCCGTTGTCTTACGTTTGCTGCCGCGTGTGGAAATGCTCAGGACTCATCTGCAAAGCGGCAATCTGGATTCGTTCCGGAGTCTTCTGGACGAGGTGTGCCGGGTGTTGTCCCGGCTTCGCAACGCCTACCCGCTGCACACGATGGAGCTTTATCTTGCGGCCGGCAAAACGCTGCTCGGCCATTTGAACGAAACCCGGCTGTACTCGGCGTTGCCGGAGGACATCGATTTGACGCTGCTGTACACGCCCACGCAAATGCCGAGCTGGGTGGAGCGGGCCTCGTATCTGAACAAGCTGGGCCGCGCGCTGTGCGAAGCGGCGGACACGGAGCGGCGGGCCAATGCGGAGACGACCATAAGCCGGATCAAAGAATATATCAACCAGCATTTGGCGGCGGATCTCTCCTTGAACGCGCTCGGGCGGGCGACAGGCTTCAACCCCAGTTATCTTTCGCGGATGTTCAAGCGAGAGGTGGGAATTGGGGTTCACGATTATATCACCCGCTGCAGGATCGATCTGGCCCGGTCGCTGCTGACCCACACGAAAATGAAAATTTACGAGATTTCCCAAAAATGCGGATATGACAATACCAACTATTTTATCCGGAACTTCAAAATACTAGAAGGCGTTACGCCGCAGGAATACAGGAATCGCCACGCTTAAAGGGGGAGCGCCAAAACAAGTAAAGGGATGGAGATAAAAGTCCAAAGATTAGCATGGGAATGGAACGCGAAAAGCCGGATAATGAAATTGCGATCGCAAAGTAAGCGCTTTAAAAAGGGGGAGATTAGAATCGCAGTATCCGGCAAACCGAAGAGAAAATGGTTTCTGGCAGAGCTTCCGTTCCATGTCATGCTTTTGCCGGCGGTCATCCTGACCCTCATTTTCCGTTATGTTCCCATCGCGGGTTTATCCATCGCCTTTATGGATTACCAACCGGTTTTCGGTCTTTCCGACCAGAGGTGGGTAGGCTGGGATAATTTTGAATACGTTTTCAATTTGCCCGGATTTTTCAACGTGCTGTGGAACACCTTGTTTATCGCCGTGATGAAAATCGTCGGCAATCTGATCGTGCCGGTCGTGTTCGCCCTGCTGCTTAATGAAGTCCGTAACCGGTGGTTCAAGCAGTCGGTACAGACGATGCTGTATTTGCCGCATTTTCTGTCGTGGGTGGCGCTGGCCGGCGTGCTCATCGATATTTTGTCTCCGTCGTCGGGCATCATCAACAATCTGCTGACCGGGCTGGGGATGAAGCCGATCTTTTTTCTCGGGGACCCGGCAACCTTTCCGTACACGCTCGTCTTCACCGATGTCTGGAAAGAATTCGGTTGGGGGACGATCATTTACCTGGCATCGATCACCACGATCGACCCGACGCAATACGAGGCCGCTATTATCGACGGGGCGGGCAGATGGAAACAGACCCTTCACGTCACACTGCCTGCCCTGGCGCCGGTCATGCTGCTGCTGATGGTGCTCGGTATCGGTAATGTGCTGCAGGCCGGCTTTGACCAGGTCTACAACTTGTACAGTCCGCAGGTCTACAGCACAGGAGATATTATCGACACCCTTGTGTACCGCATCGGGATCGTGGATGTGCAGTTCGGCCCTGCCACCGCCGTCGGCTTTTTCAAATCGGTCGTGTCCTTCGTGTTGATCGTGATCGGCTATAAGCTGGCCAACAAATGGGCAGGATATAAGGTTTTCTAGCCGCTTATACGAAAGGGGGCTACGGCTATGGAAAATTCCGCATCCAGAAAAGTATTTGTGGTTTTTAACGCTCTGCTCTTGTCGTTTATGGCCTTTATCTGCCTGCTGCCGATCCTGAATTTGATCGCGGTCTCGTTCAGCTCTCGCTCGGTGGTCGAGGCGAATCAGGTCGGACTTTGGCCAAAAGGCTTTAATACCAGCTCGTTTCAATACATTTTTGCAAATCCGCAATTTTTCAAATCGCTGTGGATCACGGTGGAACGGACCTTCCTGGGCTGGGGCATGGAACTCGTGCTGACCATTCTGGTCGCCTATCCTCTGTCCAAGTCCAAAAAGGTGTTTCGCCTGAGAGGGTTCTACGTTTGGTTTTTCATGGTGACCATGGTGTTCAACGGAGGCCTGATTCCCACGTACCTCGTGGTCAACGAGCTTCATCTGGTCAATTCCGTTTGGGCGCTGATTTTGCCGGAAGCGGTGGTGATGTTCAATGTGCTGCTGATGTTGAATTTCTTCCGGACGATTCCCGGCGAGTTGGAGGAGGCGGCTCTGATCGACGGAGCCGGGTGGCTGGTTACGATGGTAAGGGTCTATTTGCCGCTCAGTCTGCCTTCACTGGCAACGATCACACTGTTCATTCTCGTTCGCCATTGGAACAGCTGGTTCGACGGGCTGATTTTCATGAACATGCCGGACCGTTATCCGCTGATGACCTTTCTGCAAACGATGGTCCTGAACCTGGATCTGTCGCAGCTTTCGTCGACGGCGCTCGCGAACAATCCGCAGCTTTTGGAAATCACCGGCAGGTCGCTGCGATCGGCGATGATTCTGGCATGCACGCTGCCGATTTTGCTGGTCTACCCGTTCTTGCAGAGATTTTTCGTCAAGGGGATGCTCTTGGGGAGCGTCAAAGGATAGAAAAGTCGGTATTCGTGTCACAACAACGTTTAATCAAGGGGGAGAGAAATTTGAAAAAACGGAAAACGATGGCGCTGAGAGGATCATTGATTATACTGCTTGTGCTGACGATGGCTGCCATGACGGCATGCGGAGGCGCGACAAAATCGAGCCAGCCGGAGCAGCCTGATACCGGGGCCGTTTCGACGCCGGCAAACGACGGTCCGCTGGTAAAGTACGAGCCGGTCATCGAGCTGTCCGCGATGAAGAACCTGTACGGGGATGAGAGGTACCTTCCCGGCGACGATCTGAATAACAATGTTTGGACCCGGGCCTACGAGAACGAACTAGGCATCAAAATCAATTATCAATGGGCGGTAGCCGGGGAAGGCTTTCAGCAAAAGGTGACGATGGCGGTAGCCTCCGATGATTTGCCCGAGCTTATGACGCTTCCGGCAAAGGATTACTTTACGCTTGCCAAGGCGGGAAAGCTGGCCGACTTAACGCCGTATTTTGACAAATACGCTTCGGACACGTTGAAGGCCACCTTAAACGCGGACGGCGGAAATCAAATGAAGACCGCCTACGTGGACGGCAAGCTTTACGGGATTCCGCAGACGGGCGGCTTCGACGCGACGGCGGATATGATCTGGATTCGCCAGGACTGGCTCGAAAAGCTGAAGCTCCCGGTCCCCAAAACGTTGGATGATGTCGTAAAGATCGCCAAAGCGTTCCGTAATGAAGACCCTGACGGCAACGGGATCAAGGACACGTTCGGCATCGGTTTTCAGAAGGACCTGGTCAGTTCGACCGCCAGCTTTGAAGGCTTCTTTGCCGCCTATCATGCTTACGGCAAGGCTTGGATTCGCGGCGAAGACGGGGTGATTTCGTACGGGGCCATCAAGCCGGGGATGAAAGAGGCTTTGGCGAAGTTGAGAGAGCTGTTTGCGGAGGATTTGATTGACGTGGAGTTCGGCGTCAAGGATTGGAAGAAGGTCGGCGAAGATATCGCGGCGGGGAAGATCGGCCTGTTCTATGGACGAGAAGGATTGCCGTGGATGAGCGCCAAGGACGCCATCGTGAACAATCCGCGGGCCGATTGGATTTGCGTGCCGATCGTCTCGGCCGACGGCCAGCCGGCCAAGCCCGTTACGACCGTGACGATGGAGCGTTATTTTGCCGTACGTGCCGATGTCAAGCATCCGGAAGCGCTCTTGAAAATCATCAACCTGTTCCAGGACAAAATCAACAATCCGAAAACGACCATGGAAACGCTGAATACGTTTGGCGTGGATCCGAAAAGCGGGATTAATTTCGCCGCTTACGCCTTTGGCGGACTCGATCCGTCCGAGGACAAACCGAATAAGTACTTCAAGCAGATCAACGACGTGCTGCAGGGCAAGGAGAAGGTGGAAAACATCCATCCGGAAGCGATCCGTTACTACAACACGATCAAAAATTATATGGACAACGGGATGGATAAGGGAGCCGATCCGCTGGGCTGGAACTACTATAAATTCCTCGGTCCCGATAGCTCCTGGAAGGTGATCGGCTATTACCGCGACAACCAATTGCTCGAACGGTCGGCCTGGTTCGGCTTGCCGACGGCGACGATGAGCCAGAAGGGCGCCACGCTGGACAAGTTGCAGGAGGAGACGTTCATCAAGATCATCACCGGCAGCGCTCCGGTCTCCGACTTCGATACGTTCGTAGAGAATTGGAAGAAGCTTGGCGGAGATCAGATCACCAAAGAAGTGAATGAATGGTACAACGCCACTTTTGAAGCCAAATAGAAGGAGGCCGACTATAGATGAAACAGGGAAGTAGACACCGATTTTATTTGCACGAGGCCGAGCGCGAGAATATGCCGGGACCGGATACTTGCGGTGATTTTATGCCGTTCTATCATCAGGGAATCTTTCATTTGTTTTATTTGCACAAGTACTGCGTTTATGAAGTCCTCACACAGGATTTCGTTCATTACGGAGAGCCGCGGATGGCGATCCCCTGCGGAAGTCCGGAGGATCAGGACTGGCATATCGGCACGGGGAGCGTCGTGGAGCGCCAAGGAGTGTTTCACTTCTACTATACCGGATTCAACGAGAGCTACCGGGACACGCCGGGCAAGCATGAACAGGTGCTGATGCGGGCCATAAGCACCGATCTCATCCATTGGGAGAAGGATGCCTCGTTTCATGTGATGCCGGATACGGAGCATTACGGCGGGTTGCATTGGAGAGATCCCCAGGTGTTCTGGAACGATCAGGAGCAGGAATATTGGATGGCCGTGACCGCGACCGAGAAGGACGCGGATCACAACCGCGGCGGATGCACCCATATAATGAAATCATCCGATTTGGCGAGCTGGCGTGCGGGAACGGCGATCTACGCCCCGGGAACCTTTGCCACACATGAATGCCACGATATATTCCGGATGGGCGATTGGTGGTACATGGTCTTCTCCAATTATTCGCGCTGGTGGGAGACGCGTTATCGGATGGCTCAAAGCCCGAAGGGGCCGTGGATCACGCCGGCGGTCGACGATATGTTTGACGGCCGGGGCTTTTATGCCGCGAAAACGGTCTCTGACGGCAAAAACCGCTATCTGGTCGGCTGGCAGGCCTTCCGCGCCGGTATGGACGATCGGAAGCCGTACCAGTGGGGGGGAAGCACCTTGGTCCACGAATTGGTACAGCGTCCGGACGGCACACTCGGCGTAAAGCCGGTACAAGCTTTGGAGGATTCGTACCGTAAAGCGCTGCCTCAAGCAACCGTGGCTCGCCGCGGGACTTGGACGGTTGAAAACGGGATACGCGGCCATGAACCTTTCGGTTTCGGCTGGACAGAAGTCGCAAGAATGACCGAAGATTGTCTGGTTAGAGCGAAGTTAAGTTGGACGCCGGAGACCCTTGCTTGCGGGCTCATGTTGCATATCGACGGGCAGCGGCTGGAGAAATGGTGCCAGGTTCGGCTGGAGCCTTCAAGGAACAGAGTGATTTTTGACCGCTCCAACAAGTTTGACGGGGATCAGCTGTTTGTCGAAGAAAGGTATGTTCCGCTAGCAGGTGAGCATGAGGCGGAAATTAAGGTAATCACAAGCGGAAATATTGTAATTATCTATATTAACGATACGGCGTTGGCCGCGAGAGCTTACGATTACGAACCCGGTGGCTTGGGACTCTTTGTCGAGCACGGGGAAGCCATATTCACGGAGCTGGACATCATGGAATAACGCAGACTGAGGGGAGAAACCGGGCGTAGGTATTTACGTCCGGTTTTCTGCGTTTCTCTGAAGGCTGTCTTGGCGACTTTTTCTACCCTTTCCGGTACAATATCGGGTAGAGGTGGTTTTTTCGATGCTCTCAACCAACGACTATTATTTTCTCAAATTAAGACAGGTCTATCGACACTGCCCCAATCATCAAGAGATCCCGGTGTCCTCCCAGGAACTGGCCGGAATTTTTGTTTGTACGCTCCGCAACGTCAAGCTTATTGTGAACAAGCTGGTCGAAGACGGATTGCTGGATTTCAGACCGGGGAGGGGGCGCGGGAATACGTCGAAGCTGATTTTTTACCGGGAATTCGATTCGTTTTTGCTGCAGAAAACCGAGGCGCTTCTGAAGGAGCAGGCGATTAGCGAAGCTCTTGAGCTGGTGAAGGAGTTTGGTGAAGGGACGGAAGCCGATCGTTTCCTGGTGGGTTGGGTGAACTCTTTTTTCGGCTACAAAAAACTTCAAGCCCCCCATCAGGAAGTCAAGGATGCGCTCGTCATTCCGATTTACCGGACGATCACGACGCTGGATCCCACCCGGGTGATCTTTGATTCGGATGCGCATTTGATTATGCAAGCGTTCGATACTTTGGTGAAATACGACGCGGACCGCGAAGCCTTCTCGGGCGCTTTGGCCCACGCCTGGGAAACCAATGGATCGTATACCGAATGGCTTTTTCATTTGCGGAAAGGCGTCGTTTTCCACAATGGCCGGCCTCTAACGGCAGAAGCGGTGAAGCAATCCTTCTCCAGGCTGTTCGACTCTCCGCACCGCTGGGTGGTGGACGATATTGACGTGATGGAAGTGAAATCGAGGCATGCTCTGCTGTTTCGGCTGAAACGTCCTAATGCCTTGTTTTTGCATTTTGTCGCCTTCACTCCCGCTTCAGTGGTGGATACATCCGGGATTTCCGACGGTTTCGTGAGATTTTCGGTGGGGACGGGACCCTTTGTCCTCGAAAAAATAACACCGGACCACTGTATTCTGTCCGCCTTCGATGCCTACTTCGGTTACCGGCCTCATTTGGACCGGATCGAGGTAGTCCGGGTCTCGGAATATTTCAAGGAGAGCTTGGACGGATCGGGGCAGTTGTTTATGAATTTGGGGGAAGGGCAGCTTCCGCCGTTTCCCACCCGGTTGGGCCAGTCGGAAGCCCGGTATTCCGGAACGAATGTGCTGACGCTGAACATGCGCAAGAAAGGCCCGCTTCAGAACAAGTCGTTTCGCCGGATCCTCGACCGGATGATCGACCGCGAGGCCTTGCTGGCGTTGGGCGGGATCCGGCATGGGATCGCCAGCGGCTTTCCTTTTAGCGAGACGGCGGGCAGGGCGCGGCATGAGAACGCGAGTACCTTGCCATCCGCGGTAGATTGGGGACAAGAGCTGCGGGACGCGGGATACCTGGGAGAAACGCTGGTGCTTACGACGTATCACCGGCATGAGCCGGATGCCGCATGCATTCGCGAGACCTTGCTCCGCTATGGGGTGCGGATTCAGCTGCAAATTCTGGATTGGGCCGACGTCCCGAATCCGGAAATCCTCCGGCAAACCGATATGCTCCTCTTTGAGGCGACACCGCATGAAGGCGTGATTTCGATGTTTGACTTGTTTTTGTTCGAATGGGGGTTCATCTATCCGTTCCTCGATCCCGAGCACAGGCACAGGCTGGAGGCCTACGTCAACCGGCTCAAAAACGAAGAAGACCCGGCGGCGCGTTTCCGTGAGTACAAGGAGATGGAACAGTACTTTGCCGATGAGGGAGCCATGCTGTTCCTCGTTCATAAAATCATCGATATTACGTACGATTCGTCGCTGGAAGGCGTAGCGTTCACTTCGCGGGGCTGGGCGGACTTCCGGGAGCTTTGGTATAGGTACGAACAGGTGCAGAACGGACAGGCGTAAAGCGGGCATGGGTAGTACGAACAGGAGGAAAGACGGACAGGAGTCCGGTGTGAACAGGAGTAAAGTACGGATAGGTTTGTAATGCGTGAAAAGGTTGCAGATGATCAGGAGTAAAGCGCGAACAGGTGTAAAGGTAGAGGGGCGAAAAGGGTGACGACTTGAACCGAGAGCTGACAAAAAAGCGTGGCCTGAACGTAAAAGATGCAGATCTGCAGGAATTTTTTAATCCGAACGATTGGGGACAGGAAATTCCTGCAAATCTGCAACAATTTTCGGGACAATTCGCCGATTTAGCTTGTCATGCCGGAAAAACCTGCAGATTTGCAGGTTTTTTTAATTTTCGCCCGAAACGCGGGAAAAAGCCTGCGGATTTGCAGGAATTTTAAAGCGAGCCAAATGCGGCGGGACATCGTGGAAGAATATATTGACATTTGGATGCAGATCATATATTTTATGATAGTGAGCACTAACAAACATTGATAACAGACAAATAAAACAAACCAAACTAAAGGAAGGATCCTCTTTGCCAACCAAATCATCTGTTAACGAAACGAAAGACAAATTAATGAACCAGGCCATTGAGCTGATGGCCGAAAAAGGGTACAAGGGCGTGTCGACGAAGGAAATCGCCGCAGCCGCCGGGCTTAGCGAGATGACCCTGTTCCGGAATTTCGGCAGCAAGATGAAGCTGCTGGAAAGCGCAATTGACCGTTACCATTATTCCGTCGAGATGACGAAAATTTTTGAAGAGAACATCCTTTGGGATCTGAAAGCGGATCTGATGATGATCGGTCGAGTGTATCATGAAATGATGGATCGAAACCGCAAGTTGTTCCTGATTGTTTTGAGGGACGAAGAATTGAGGGACATACGCGAAAACGCACAGAAGCATCCTTTGGCACTGTTTGAGCTGTTGAAGAATTATTTTCAGGACATGCAGAATAAAGGAGAAATCATGCAAACGGATGCGGAGGACCAGGCTATTCACTTCATGTGGGTGAACTATGGGGCGTTTATGTCCCGGCTGCTAGGGGGAGCGGCGATGTCCCGGTTTTCCATTCCGGAGTTTATTGAATCCAGCACCGATTTGTTTGTCAGGGGATTGAAGCCGGAGCGCGATATGTTATAAAAGCGAAAAAGGAGAGGGTTACGAGATGAACAAATACAGTCATATCGATCTAAGGGTTAAGCGTTGGGAGGCGGTTGCGCATTTTTACGAAAGTCTGCTGCCCGAGTTGGGATTTACGCAAACTTATCATAGTGCCGATTGGAAGGTGTTTGCCGGGGAGGGCAATCTACCGGATGTACCCTACTTTGCCATTACCGAGGACCCGGAACACCGGCCGAACGGGAACCTGATCGGCTTTTGGGCAAGCGACCGGGAGGAAGTGGATCGCATCGCCGAACGGGTCAAACAGAGCGGGGGAACGATTAATGCCGGTCCGCAGCTTTTTCCCATCAGTCCAACCTATTATGCCTTCTATTTCGAAGATCCTTGCGGAAACAAATACGAGATGGTGCACAGACTGAATTAATAGGCTTGAAGAAAATAAAAGCGGAGGCCGGGTTATAAGCCCTGCTGCCGCTTTTTGCTATCGCAGGTAAAAGGGTTCAATACGCAATCGACCAGCTTCTCAATATAGGTGCTGTCCGGCGTGTTTTTGTGCACCAGGAAACGATGATATACAGGCGCATAGATCAGGTCGAGCGTAATGTCCAAATCAATGTCGGGGAGGAGCTCGCCGCTGCGGATTCCGGCTTCAAGGAATGTCTTGGCTTCATTTCGCTTCGGCTTGAGATAGGAGGAATGAAAGCCCTCCACCACCTGCGAATCCGCTTCGCTGCCCGCGATCATGAACAGTACGGAACGGCCCAGCGGCTGATCGAACAAAGCGGCCATCCCTTTTAACTGGCGGATAAAGTTGTCCCGGACCGGCAAGGTTTCGTCAAAATCCACCCAAGGCGATAGCAGCGACAGAAACACTTCTAGCACCAGCATGGTCTTGTCCCGCCACCACCGGTAAATGGTTGCTTTGCTTACCCCGGCGTGGGCGGCAACCGCATCGATCGTCAAACCGGGGGAACCGGCCTGTTCGATCAACTCAAGCGTCGCCTGAAAAACGGCGTTTTTCGCCGCCTCGCTCCGCGGCCGGCCCAAGGTTCCTTTCGGGCTCTCTTTTCCAAATCGGAACTTCTGTGGTATGATAAAGGCGTATTTTTGGAAAAAGCAGGTGTTTAAGCGATGTATATTCGTCTTGTCAAACTGGTTAGAAAACTCCGCTCCGTACAACTGTTCACGATGAAGCATTGTGCGGAGCTTAATCGGGGAATCGCCTAGATTCCCGTATTCATCGGGTTATGGCTTAGCGCGAAAAGCGTAGAAATCGTTACGCTTATTTCAGTGCGGCTATAACCCGGTGCTTATCTTGATTAAAGGGCCATGGACAATGCTTTGTCCGTGGCCCTTTGTGTTTGGTTCGGGGCTTTGCCTATCTTTCCCGTGGCAGCCAACCGAAAGAGCAGAGGGCCGGCGTCTTGATGACGCGCGGTTTTCTGCTCTTTTTTTATTATGTATGGAAAAGAGGAATAAAGAATGAGCTTATTGGGAGTTTACGATTTGACGCACCGGTTTGCGGACAAAACCCTGTACCGGAATGCCGGGTTGCAGTTGTTCAAGGGTGAGCATATGGGCATCGTCGGCCAGAATGGAGCGGGAAAAAGCACGCTGATTCAAATTTTGACCGGGGCGCTGATTCCGGATTCCGGAACGGTGAAATGGCAGCCTGGCCTCAAGGTAGGTCATCTGGATCAGCACGCCGAAATTCGGGGAACGGATACGATCCGGGCGTATTTGAAAACGGCTTTCGCCGAGCTGTATGCCTTGGAGAATAAAATGAACGAGCTCTATGCGGAGATGGCCGCTTCCGGCGAATATAACAAGCTGGAGCAGGCGGCCAAGATTCAGGAGAAGCTGGAGGGAGGAGACTTTTACACCATTGACAGCCGGATTGATAAGGTGGCCCAAGGGCTCGGCATTCAGGCTATGGGCCTTGACCGGCCGATCCGGGAGCTGAGCGGAGGGCAAAGGGCGAGGGTCATTCTCGCCAAGCTGCTGCTGGAGCAGCCGGATGTACTGCTGCTGGATGAACCGACCAATTTCCTGGATCAGGAGCATGTGGACTGGCTGTCCGGCTTCTTGTCCGGTTTTGGCGGCGCGTTTATCCTGGTCTCCCACGATTTCAACTTCCTGGACAAAGTCACGACTTGTATCTGTGACATCGAGTTTGAAACGATCCGGAAATATACGGGCAAATACAGCGACTTTGTTCGTCAGAAGGAGCATCTGCGCAAGGATTACCTGCGGCAATATCACACACAGCAGAAGAAGATCGAAAAGACCGAGGCGTACATCCGCAAAAATATCGCCGGGGTCAACAGCCGTATCGCCCAAGGGCGCCGCAAGCAGTTGGAGCGAATGGAGCGGCTGGCCCCGCCGGCTTTTGTCCATAAGCCCTCTTTCTTCTTTAAGGAGCTCCCGCTTGCGGGGGAGCTGTCGCTCTTAGTCAAGGGGCTTCGGATCGGCTATGACCGGCCGCTGCTGCCGGGGCTGAGTTTTTCGGTCGGAGGCGGAGAAAAGGTGGGGATTACCGGCTTTAACGGTATCGGGAAATCGACGCTGCTGAATACGCTGGTTCGGCGCATCCCCGCGATTGGCGGACGCTTTCAATTCGCGGAGAGCGTCCGGGTCGGTTATTTTGAGCAGGAACTCGTTTGGGAAGACCTTAAGCTTACCCCAATTCGCTACATGGCCGAGCAATATCCGCGGATGCAGGAGAAGGAAATCCGGCGCAGTCTGGCGCAGTGCGGCTTAAATGCCACGCTCGCCGCCCAGGCGATCGGAACGCTCAGCGGCGGTGAGCAGTCCAAGGTGAAATTGTGCCGGCTGATGCTTTCGCCATGTAATTTCTTGATTCTGGATGAGCCGACCAACCATTTGGATGCGGAAACCAAAGAGGCATTGCAGGCGGCCCTTGTCCGGTTTAAAGGCAGCGTGCTGGTCGTATCGCACGAGCATTCCTTTTATCGGGGATGGGTGGACCGGGTGATGAAGATCGAAGGATGATAGAGTAAGGCTGCCTCAATCGGCAGCCTTTTTTGGCTTTTTGCATAGAATCGCGTTCCACAGCTCACGCCGGGCAAGCACATCGAGTCCGAGCGTCGGTTCGCCCAGGAAAAGGATGCGGGGGTTCGTAATCAACGCCATCGCCATGCTCAGCCGACGCTGTATGCCGCCCGACAACGTTTCGTCGTTGGAGAGCAAGGTGCGTTATGAAGGGGAAGCCACTGGTAAAGGCAACTGTTCCTCCCGGGTTGAGGGTGGCGTTTGCTCTCGTTCCAACGTGTAAAAGCGTTTGAAACCGCCATCGAAGCGAAGCAATTCCTGCAAGGTCCCTCTTTCGGCCACTTGGCCGTTTTCCATATAAAAAATTTCATCATATTGTTTGAGGAGGTCTTCGCTCATATTATGGGTGATCGTAATCAGCGTCAGATCCTTCAACGTGAGCAGCCGGCTTTCAATTTCATAAGCGGTCTGCATGTCAATGGCGGACGTTCCCTCATCCAGTACGAGGATCGGCTTGTTGCGGATAAGGGCAATTCAAGCATGGTTTCCGTTTTTTGTTTTTCGGCGTGGCAGCTTACATAGATTAGACCCATCGTTTCGAAAATGGGATCGAGCTCTTCGCGAATATCGACATCCATGGGCAATTCCTCCCGGATTATTTGGTGTAGGTCTAATCTATTATATGGATGTATAACTCAGGGATCAAGCGCCCGGCTCGGACAACAAGGAATAGACGAGAATGAACGTCGAGGGTGTCTTTTAAATTTTACATAAAATCTCTTTTTAGGAGGTTATTTAGGTGAAACTGTCGAAAGAATGTAATACCACTTTTGGGTTGGTGCGGACAATGCCGGAGTGGGATCCGCATAACGGTCGCCAGTGCACAGCGGACGTATCGCATAGATATTTGAATTTACAGGAGTGTTCGCTTTGGAGTTGATCCGCAAAATCGAGGAACTCCGGTCTGAACTGAATAAACTCGCTGTGTACAAACGCCTGGCCGACCGGGAATTGGTCAATTTGAGTCAGAAGCTTGATCGGTTGCTGAATGAGTTTCAAAAGGACCAGCAAGCGAAGTAATGCAAAGGGAGTCCGCGTTCTGCGGCTCCCTGCTTATCCGTAGGGATACGGAACATTATAGGGTTGATGGAACGAAAATGGGATACTGGCAAAAAAAAGCGGAATGCATTGATCTGCATTCCGCTTATTTATACTTTATACACCTTTGTGGGCAGTTACTGCCGAAGTAAAGCGGTCGAGCGCTTCCTTCAGGAAATCCTGCGGACAAGCCAGATTGATTCGCAGGAAGCCCTCGCCGTTCTTGCCGTACAGCGAGCCCTCGGTAAAGGCGATTTTGGCTTCCTTGTACATGAGCCGCTTGAGTTCCGTAGACGAGAGCTGCAGCTTCCGGCAATCTACCCAGAGCAGATAGGTACCTTCGGACGGAAAGGGGATCAGGTCGGGAAGATGCTCGGCCAAATACCGAACCGCAAATTCCTGATTTGCTTTTACATAACCGAGCAGCGCGTCCAGCCAGTCTTCGCTTTTATCGTACGCCGCAATCGTGGCGGACGGACCGAAAAAGTTGACGGATCCGATCCCCAGAGCCTCGATCGTTTGATCGAACTTCCGCTTAAGCTCCCGGTTGGAAATGACGGTAAACGACGTTTGCAGCCCCGGAATGTTGAAGGTTTTCGAAGGGGCCAGACAGGTGACCGTTCTTTCGGCATAAGCTTCCGATAGGGAAGCGAAAGGAAAGTGACGGTGCTCCGGAAATACCAAATCGCAATGGATCTCGTCGGCCACTACTTTGACATCATATTTGACGCAAAGGTCACCGAGACGTACAAGCTCTTCCTTGGTCCAGACCCGGCCGCCCGGATTTTGCGGACTGCACAGCAGCAGCAGCTTGGCGCCTTCTTTCATCAGGCCTTCAAGCCGGCCGTAATCCATTTCATACCGGCCTTCCTTCAGGAGAAGCGGACTCTCCGCCAGTCTGCGCCCGTTTTTCAGGATCACGTCATAAAACGGGTTGTACACGGGAGACTGCAGGATAACGGCATCTCCCGGGTCGGTCAATGTTTGAACGGCGATGCTGAGCGACGGTACAACGCCCGGAGAATCGGTCAGCCAATTGGCATCGATGGTCCAATGATGCCGGCGCTGAAACCAGTCCGTAATCGCCTTTACATAATCTTCGGTGCGGATCGTATATCCGTAGATCCCTTGAGCCGCCCGTTCGTTTACCGCTTGAACGATCGCCGGGGCGCATTTGAAATCCATGTCGGCTACCCACAACGGCAGGACATCGGGGTCCCCGAACAGTTTCTCGCCCTGGTCCCATTTATAGGACCGTGTTCCCCGGCGCTGGGTGCGCTCGTTAAAATCATGACTCATCGGCTATTCATCCCCTCGAGAGGCGTAACCGTCCACGACAAGCTCAAGCTCTCCCGTAGTGGAGTCGATGAGCATGCCGTGAACAGGTACTTGGGGGGGAAGCAGTGGATGATTTTTCACAATCTCCACAGTATGAATTACCCCCTCTTTTTCGTTGTTAAACCCGCGCAGCCATTTCTTTAGTTTGATCCCCGAGTTTTCCAGCGTGCTCAGCACGTCCTGGGAAATGCCGCGTTCCTTTATGGAATCGATCATACGCTCGGAATTCAGCGAGGCCATCCCGCAGCCCGTGTGGCCTATAATGTAAACCTCCTGGGCTTTCAGCTCGTAAATGGCCACGAGCAGACTCCGCATAACGCTCCCGAACGGCTGGGAAATGACGGCGCCCGCGTTTTTAATGATCTTGGCGTCGCCGTTGCGCAGGTTCATGGCTTTGGGAAGGAGCTCGACCAGCCGGGTGTCCATGCAGGTGACAATGACCATTTTTTTCTCCGGAAACTTGTCCGTGATATAGGCCTCATATTCTTTGTTAGCAACAAATGTGCGATTGTACTCCAGAATGGATTGTAGCTGACTCATAACGATCTTCCTCCTTCGCGATTTTGGACTTTACAGTTGCCGGCGATCTGTGAGCCGGATATTTGACTTATAAAACTGCGAGACACCGTCCAGACGGAATGTTCCTCCGCTTTCCTCGGCGGTAAGCATCAACTGTTCTTCAAAAAAGACAGCCTGCATCCGGTCGATGGAAAAGGGAAAGGTGTCATTTTCCATGGGGATATCATAGGGCCCGGGCTCTTGGGCAATCTGCAGACTGGGAACGCCGCTCATTCCGCAGCCGCAATTTTCCGTATCATAGACCAGCCGCATCAAACCGGGTTGATCCCCGATCGCTTCCCGGATCATATGTTCCGCACGCGAGTCCAATTCAATTCTCATCGGCGACATCTCCTTTATTTTTGCTGAAAAACATTTGAAAAAACCAAAAAGGCCGTCTTAAAATTTGATTATACGTTTTGTAAAAAGTATCATCAAGAGGAATGGAAAAATTAGAGGATAGAGGTGGGATCCATTATGAAGCAGCAAACGGCAAATACATGGAAATCCTTTCTAGAGCTACTGCGGAAAATTAAAAGCTATCATGAAGCGGTGGCGATGATGCATTGGGATCTGCGGACCGGAGCGCCGCGGAAGGGAGCGGAAGCCCGTTCGGAAACGATCGGCGTGCTTTCAACGGAAGCTTTCAAGCTGCAAACCTCTCAGGAAATGGGAGAGTATTTGAGCTACCTGCATCACGAAACCGTCCTCGGTGAACTGGATGAAACCGGCCGCCGCCTGGTGAAGCTGGTGAAAGAGGAGTATGACCGCAATGTGAAAATTCCCCCGGACAAATTCAAAGAATACGCGGAGCTAACGGCGCATGCCGAGACGCTCTGGGAAGATTTCAAGGAGAACGGGGATTTTGCCGGCTTCGAACCCTATTTAACCCGGATTGTCGCACTCACCCAGGAATTCATTGATTATTGGGGTCCGAAGGAAACGCGTTACGATACCTTGCTGGATATGTACGAGCCTGAATTGACCGTGAAAAAGCTGGATCAGGTGTTCGGCGAGCTGCGCGACCGGTTGGTTCCACTGGTGGACAAGATCACGTCTGCGCCGCATAAACCGCAGGCTCCGTTTCTGAATCAGCTGTATGATAAAGCACAGCAGGAAAAATACGGGCGGTATTTGCTCGAACAGATCGGATACGATTTCGAGGCCGGACGGTTGGACGAGTCGGTGCACCCTTTTGAAATTACGCTGAATCAGGGCGATGTCCGGATTACCACAAACTACTTGCAGGATGATGTAACGAGCTCGATCTTCAGCGTGCTCCATGAAGGCGGCCATGCGCTGTATGAGCAAAATGTCGCCAAGGAACTGAACGGAACCCCGCTTAGCGAGGGGACATCCATGGGGATTCATGAGTCCCAGTCGCGGTTCTGGGAAAATTTCGTCGGACGCAGCCGCGCCTTTTGGGAACGCTACTACGCCGACCTGCAGCAACATTTCCCCGATCAGTTGAAGGACGTAACGGTCGACGACTTCTATCGCGCCGTGAACCGGGTGGAGAACTCGTTGATTCGCATCGAGGCCGATGAGCTCACTTACAATCTCCATATCATCATTCGTTATGAAATCGAGAAGATGATCTTTAACGAAAATCTCCCGATCAGCGAGCTGCCTAAAGTATGGAATGAGAAATATAAAACCTATCTCGGACTCACGCCGCCGAACGACGGTCTTGGCGTCCTGCAGGACGTGCATTGGTCCGGCGGCAGCTTCGGCTATTTCCCGTCCTATGCGCTCGGCAATATGTACGCGGCGCAAATTGCCCGCACGCTCCAGAAAGAGCTGCCGCAATTTGAGGGGTTTGTGAAGGAAGGCAACTTCAAACCGATCAAGGAATGGCTGACCGACAAAATCTACAAGCACGGCAAAGCGTTGAAGCCGGCCGAAATTATTTTGAGCGTGACCGGAGAGGAATTGAATCCCGAATATTTGGCCGACTATCTGGAAGGGAAGTACAAGGCTATCTACGGTCTGTAAGCACGGACGAATGGTCTGCGAAAAAAAGCCGCGGGGGCATCCATTGTGATGCAACGGCGGCTTTTTTGCGTTTGAAAGTGGGGGCAGCAGCTTACGCGGGAATATGCTTGCATGAACATCCTAAATAGGTTCATTGACAAGCGCAGTCAAGAGGATATAATAAAGTAAACTCACAGTTTACTTTACTGCATGATAATGCAAAAAACGAGGGAGGGAGTCTATTGGGAAGCCGGGAACGCAGACAGAAGGAACAGGAAATCCGCAGGAATGATATCATCGAAGCGGCGGAGCGGGTATTTTTCGCCAAAGGGTATCCATATGCCACCATGGACGACGTAGCCAAAGAAGCGGAATTTAGCAAAAGAACGGTATACATCTACTTTAACAGCAAAGAGCAGATTTATTTCGAAATCATGATTCGGGGTTACAAGCGGCTTATCGCCATGCTGCAGGAAGATATGGAGAGCGGGGATTTTACGGACGCGATTGAGGAAATCAAGCGGATGTCCTTGACGCTATACCGGTTCAGCCGCACGTTTCCGGATTATTTCAAAGCCATCATGGAATACGAGACCGGAGAACGCGATTTCCAAAAAGGGGTTCCTGACGAATCCAGGGAAGAATGCTATGCGCTTGGCGAAAAAGTCATGGGTGTTTTAATCGGCTTGCTGAAAAAAGGAATTGCGGAGGGTTCCGTTCGCGCGGATCTGGATCCCGCGAATACAGCGCTGGTATTATGGGCCTGTATCATCGGCGTTTTTAATACGGCGGGCAAGAAAGAAAAGTATATTAACAACTATTACGGGCTAACGGCCGAGGGATTGATTTCGGAATCGTTCGCGTTGATGATTTCGTCCATTCGGGCCGGGCATGGAGGAAACTTCCAATGAACCGAAGAAGGGGGAAGAAAATCGTGATGATGGCGATAGGCGGTATCGGGATATTGGCGCTGATCGCTGTTGCGGCATTGCTGCTGATCGGCGGGGCGTTCGTGGCGCCCAAGTATTTGGAGCCTTGGCAAAAAAACGTTGCCCAGCAATCTGGCGACCCGCGCGTTCGTCTGTCCGCTCACGGTCTGCTCGCCGCCAGCGGACATAACATGCAGCCGTGGAAGATCAAGCTTGACGGCAGTAATCCGAACGTGTTCTATCTGTACGCCGATAGTGAACGCTTGGCCGATATGGTGGATCCGCTCTCCCGGCAGACGATGGTGAGTCAGGGAACGTTTCTGGAGAACGTTCGGATTGCCGGATCGCAACTGGGCTACCTTACGGACATCGCTTTATTTCCGGGCGGGGCATTCGATGAACGGAACTTGCGGGCCAGCATGGACGCCAAACCGGTGGCCCGAGTCACGCTGGAACAAAGCGATCGGCAAGGCGAGTCCTTGTATGACTTCCTATTTCTGCCGGATACGAACAGAGCGGCCTATCGGTCGGACAGGCTTACGGTGGACGAAATCAAAGCACTCGAAGACATAAGCGGGGACAACGGCGTAACCGTAAAGGTGTTTCAGGGCGAGCCAAACGTAAGCAAGCTGGGAAGTTACGCGCTCAGGGCCGCCATTGTCGAGGCGGGCGTAAGCCGCGTCATGGAGGAATCAGACGATATTTTCCGCGCTAATGAACGTGAAAAAAATGCATACCGGTCCGGTTTTTCCGTCGAGGGTCAGGGCACCGGCGGGCTCATGCGGTATTTGGTGCAGGGGCTGGTTACGTTATTTCCCTCGATGAACACCGGCCAAGCCGCGAGCGAAAGGTTTGTGCAATCGGCCGAGAAGTCAGTCGGCAGCACGCCGGCCTATGTTATGATTCTTTCGAAAGATAATAGCCGCAAAAGCCAGATTGAAAGCGGCATGGCTTACGGTAATTTAATCTTGGAAGCGCACCGCAGGGGCCTGGTGATGCAACCGCTGAGCCAGGCGCTTGAGGAGTACCCGGAGATGAAGGAGCTGTACGATGGCATTCACCGCGAGTATGCCCCTGACGGAGAAGTCATCCAGATGCTCGTTCGCATAGGCCGTCCCACACGGGAAGTTCCGCAAACGATGCGTCGTGACGTCAGGGAACTGCTCGCCAGCCAATAAAATCAGGCGGCTTTTGGATCAATGATTGTCGCTCCGGGACCGCGATGTAAAAAAATACCCATGTAACCGGTAATATCCGTAAACCAACGCTAGGGCCACAATGTAGGAAATATACGTCAAGCCTACGTTCCAACCTTTTCCATAATGAAGTCTGTCCAGGCAGACTAAGATAAGCTCCATACCGGTCAGCAAGGCGGAAGACAAGGCGACGATCACCACAGGGTGAATACTCGTATGTCTGATACAGTAGAGCATCAGGCACGCGACCACGGGATATATGCCCAAGTTAAAAGGAATAGTAAGGACGGATTCCATGTCTTTCGGAGTCAATATCCACCACTCTCTATAGACCCCGTAATCGTTAAACAGAAGCGAGATAAGTCCGGCCGAAGGAAAGGCAATAAGCATCGCGTTCTTGTCCCGTTTGACCAAGAAAATTCCGGGGATCCACGGAATCAAAAAACCGACAATCCAATTTAACAGCAATTTAACCACCTCGTAAGAAGTATATCCCTTTCAGGCAGGCCTAAATCCTTTTCATGGCTCCAGGCAGATTTGAGTAAATTTTTGCTTGAAATACAATGGCCCCTTCTCGCCGAACATGCTAGGATGAGCGTGATGGGGTTCGCTGCTGAATCAATCCCGTGATGAGGTTGCTGGCGGAAAAGCAATCGGTGCATTTCCCGGGAGTTCCCGTACATTTCGTCAAGGAGCGGCCCGTATTTCAAATCCTGTAGATTTCGTTGATTTTAAGTCCAATTTTCGATATAGTGGTGGATGAGTCCGCCGCTTTTTTTGTGGCTCCCATTTGGGGAGGACATGAAACCTCCTGTTATATTATTTCGTAATTTCAGAGAACCGGCCTTGTCGGTTCTTTTTCATTAATGTTATATCATCGTAAATGCTTGCATCAGCTTCGGGGGAGACGCAAAAGATGATTTCGCTTTTCAAGCCGCACCATAAGCCACATTACAAACCGCAACAGAAGAGAAGAAAGATTAGTTTGACAGCCGTTTTTACCGGCTTTGTAAGTCTCTCGGTTTTGCTGACCCTAACCGTTTCCATCCTTTCATCCACACAGACGCAGAAAAGGTCCCTAGTCCATAATACATTAACCCTGAATTTGTCCACCGCGGTTCAAATGAGTAAAACCATGGATTCGCTTTTTCAGTTCATGCAGTCAGGTTTAACCAATGCGGCCGTTACCTTTGGCGAGTCGGGAGTATCCCTGCAAAAAAAAGAGCTTGAATCCAGGCTTGATCTTATCCGAAACAGCAGCGGTTATTTTAACTCCATTGTGCTGGTGGATGAAACCGGATTGGTTCGAGCCATCTCCCCGAAATCCATCGGGACCGCCGGTTCACATATTACTTCACAGGCTGCTCTAACCGCCTTGCGGTCGCGGAAAGCTTTTATATCCGAAGTGTATATGACTTCCGTAACCAAACGAATCATTGTATTTATCAGCGAGCCCATCTTTGATCGAAACGGGAATTACAAAGGATTTATCAGCGGCACCATCTATCTGCAGGACAAAAACATCCTCAATCAAATCTTTGGCGGTCAGTTTGAAAAGAACGAAACTTCTTACTTTTATATTGTGGATTCCAAAGGGCAGGTGTTGTATCATCCCGACAATAACCGGATCGGTAAGGATATCAGCGCCAATCTGATTGTCCAGCAACTCGAGAAAGGGAAAAGCGGAAAGCAGCAGTATATCAATTTAGACGGAGTGGATTCGTTGGCGGGATATACCCGGATTCCGTCTACCGGCTGGGGCATCGTCGTAGTGTCGCCTACAAAGATGATCTATGATCAGCTGTATATCCATGTCGTTCTGCTTCTTTTACAGATGCTGCTCCCGCTTACCGTTTTGATCTTTATTGTTGTGTGGACGGCCCGCCAAATCGCCAATCCATTCGTTTTTCTGACCAATCTGGTCCAGAAGTTTGAACAAGATGGCGTGGAACTGCCCAAGCCGCGGGTCCATTGGAATCGGGAAGCGGATTTGCTGACACGAACGGTTGTGAGGGCGCTCCACAATTTCCGGCGGCAGAACGAACAGTTAACCCAGGAGGCAATGACGGATGCCCTAACCGGATTGATGAACCGCAGAACGTTCGAGGACACGATCCGGAGCTGGATCGATCAAAGGATGCCTTTTGCCATTCTGGTTCTGGATATCGACAAATTTAAGACCATCAACGATACCTTCGGACACCAGACGGGGGACGCCGTGTTGAAGCAGGTGGCCGGCATAATTCGGGCGGGGGTAACCCCGCAGGATGTCAGCTCCCGTTTCGGCGGTGAGGAGTTTGTGGTCCTTTTGCGCAATCATGATCGTTCCGAAGCCTTTCTGAGAGCGGAGCAGATTCGCAAATCGGTGGAACAGGCGGTTCTTGTGGCCGATCACCCCGTAACCATTTCTATCGGGGTTGCTCTCTACCCCCAGCATTCCTCAACGGCCACGGAGCTGTTTCATCTTGCGGATAACGCCTTGTACCTAGCCAAGGAAAGCGGGCGCAACCGTACGGTGATGATTCAGGAACAGGACAAGGCCTAACCGGGCGACATAGGAACTAGCCGCATCCTGCGAGGGTGCGGTTTTTTGCCATGGGCCAATCATCAGGGCGGGAGCGGGGATCGAGATAGGTCCATAACCATTTGTTTGACCTCCGCATACACTACACTATAGATATCATCCTAGTTTCAAGAAAAGAGGTGATAGAGATGAAGGGGAAGCGCTATGCCATGTTGGCCATGACGCTCGTTATTTTCTTTGCGGGGGCTTTGGCCGGCTGCGGGGGCAAGGGGAATACGACGGTGAAGATCGGCGAAGTGACCCGTTCCGTCTTTTATGCTCCACAGTATGTCGCGCTGGAAAAAGGTTTTTTCAAGGAGGAAGGGCTTAAGGTGGAGCTGCAGACGACGGCGGGGGGTGACAAAACGATGACCGCGCTGCTGTCGGGTGCGATCGATGTAGCCCTGGTCGGCGCGGAAACCTCGATATACGTGTATCAGCAGGGGGCTGAGGATCCGGTGATCAATTTTGCTCAGCTCACCCAAACGGACGGTACCTTCCTCGTCTCCCGGGAGGAGGCGCTGGATTTTGCCTGGGACGACCTGAAAGGGAGCGTTTTTCTAGGCCAAAGAAAGGGCGGAATGCCGCAAATGGCGGGAGAATTCACCTTGAAAAAACACGGCATCGATCCCCGCTCGGATCTGGAACTGATTCAAAATATCGAATTTGCCAATATCGCCGCGGCTTTTGCCTCAGGCACGGGACAATACGTCCAGTTGTTCGAGCCGCAGGCCTCCATCTTCGAGCGGGAGGGAAAAGGGCATGTCGTCGCCTCCTTCGGCACGGAGAGCGGCCGGCTTCCCTATACCGTCTATATGACGAAACAAAGCTATATCGCCCGGAATAAAGAGCTTGTTCAAAAATTTACGAACGCGATTCATAAGGCGCAGATCTGGGTACAGGAGCACTCGCCGGAGGAGACGGCAAAAACGATAGCTCCTTATTTCAAAGACACGGATCAAGAAATACTGGCGAGCTCCGTGAAACGTTATCTGGAGCAGGGGTCGTACGCCGAATCTCCCCTGCTGGAGGAAGCGGGCTGGAACAATCTGCTGAATGTTATGGAAAACGCGGGCGAGTTGAAAGCGCGGGTGGAACTCAGAGAACTGGCCGATAACTCTTTTGCGGAGTCCACAAACAAGTAATGTCGGATAACAAGGGCGGGAAAGGAGCGTGAGACTTTAGTGAGTCAAGTCCCTGTCGTTGAATTGAAAGACCTGGATCTGGTGTATGTGACGGACCGCGAGGCCGTGCTTGCTCTGGAAGGGATGAACCTGTCGGTCATGCCCGGCGAGTTTATCAGCCTGGTTGGTCCCAGCGGATGCGGCAAAACCACGCTTCTGTCCGTGATCGCCGGCCTGTTACCTCCGTCGAGAGGGGAGGTCCTGCTGCACGGCAAGCCGGTGACCGGGGCGTCCCCGGAAGTCGGATATATGCTTCAGCAGGACTATTTGTTCCCTTGGCGCACCATTTTGAGCAATGCCTTGTTGGGGCTGGAACTAACGGAGCGGCTGTCGGAGGACAGCCAAGCTTTCGTGCTTGAGCTGCTCGAAGGCATGGGCCTCGGGGGCACGGCGGATCGGTATCCCCACCAGCTCTCCGGCGGAATGCGGCAGCGTGTGGCCCTGGTAAGGACGTTGGCGACGAATCCCGATCTGCTGCTGCTGGATGAGCCGTTCTCCGCACTGGATTATCTGACGAAGCTGCAACTGGAAGACCTGGTGGTGGATACTTTAAGGCAGCGAGGGAAAACCGGTGTACTGGTCACCCATGATTTGTCCGAAGCCATCGCGGTCAGCGACAGGGTCATCGTGCTTGCGGCGCGGCCGGGAAGAATCCGCAGCACCTATGTGATCCCGGAGAATATCCGCCAGGCCCAACCGTTCTATGCGCGCGAGGAGGCCGGGTTCAATGAGCTGTTTCACGAAATCTGGCGGGACCTCGAATCGCTTGAAGGAAAGGGGGAATAGCGATTGGCTGAGGCTATGTCGAACAAGAAGGGCGGGCCTAAGTCCGCCTGGATCGAGGACAAATGGCGCGACCATCTGAGGCACAAACGGCGGGGGAGCCGGCTGGTGTTGGCGACCCAGCTTCTGTTGCTGGCCGTCCTGATCGGATTGTGGGAGCTGGCCGGCCGGCTGGGGTGGGTCGATGTTCTGATTTTCAGTTATCCTTCCAAAGTGGGCGGGCAGATCGTCAAGGATGTCCTTAACGGGGAATTGTGGCCGCATTTGGCCGTAACGGTGGGGGAAACCGCGGTCGGCTTTCTTCTCGGTACACTAATCGGTACGCTGCTGGCGGTTTTGATCTGGTGGTCTCCTTTTCTGTCGCGGGTGCTTGAACCTTATATGGTCGTGTTCAACAGTATGCCCAAAGTCGCCCTCGGTCCGATTTTTATCGTTTTGTTCGGCGCGGGATTCACGGCGATCGTGATTACGACGCTTTCCATCACCGTGATCGTCACCACGCTTGTGGTTTATAACAGCTTTAACGAAGTGGACGACAATCTCGTTAAAGTGATTCGGACCTTTGGCGGGGACCGGCGGGATGTATTCATGAAGGCGATCTTGCCGGCCTCTTTTCCCGCGATCGTGTCCACATTAAAGGTCAATGTGGGGATGGCGTGGGTAGGCGTTATCGTCGGGGAGTTCCTCGTCGCCAAAATCGGGCTGGGCTATTTAATCGTCTACGGGTTTCAAGTGTTCAACTTCACTTTGGTGCTGGCGAGCCTCGTCATAATCGCGGTTGTCGCCACGGGAATGTATCAGCTTGTCGTGTATGTGGAGCGGATATTGCTCAAGGAACGTCGTTGATCTCCCTATTCAGCATGAGCCGAAGCGATGAGCTGCGGCTTTTTTGCACTGACCCCTCTCATTGAGTTCAAGGGATGAGTGGCTGGCGGCCAGCTTCCCTTTGAAGCCGGACAGATGAATAGGGGCTTTATGCGCAGCTATTTTGTCGAATTCGGCTCATTGGTGTGAAATAGAGGCCGTTTAGGCACTGAAGTTGCATCAAACCTGACAGGGTACTTCTTATTTTGAAACTTGTCGCCTCGGTGTGGCGAGTTGGATCCGGCGTGTCCCATTTCCCTAACCGCCGTCGCATGAGCAGCCTTGCAAGAAAGACGAAAATTAACACTAACGGTTGCCACAGCCGTTATTTGTCCTGAAAACGCCGATTTCCCATTCTAACGGCCGCCACGGCGCTTGTTTTCGCATAAACAGGCTTTTAAGGCGAGAATCCAGGGGAATAACGGCGCTCACTACCGTTAGAATTTCGAAAGGGCTACTTTTCGTTAAATAGCGGCTGCTACAGCCGTTAGAGTCCTCTCAGACGTTAGTACCAGCCGGAAAGCCTGACCTTTTGCAGGAATTCATACTCGATCAATGCAGGTAAGTCTTGGAGGGCAATGGAAATTTTCCCGAAAAAAAGGAAGACTACGCCATGCGTAAGATAGGACCCCATTTTTAACCACACTCTTCTTTCATGTTAAGGTTAGTGCATCGCTAGTGCCGTTTAGGGCCTTATTTTTGGAAAAAGCGGACCAAACCCTAATTTCGGAGCCCGCTCCCGTGAATTAAGGCCCTTCCTGACCGCTATTATTCCCGCTGGGCCGAAATAGCGGCCCAAAAGGCCGCTAAGGCGAGCGCTGTCCAGGAGGATTTTGCGGGGGGGCCGGCTCCAGTTCGCTAAGGCGGCGAATAAGTCTGAAATTGGACAGCGCCATGGCTGACGGGAGCCGCCGCCTTGGTCGGTGGATTTGACTTTCTTGGCCCCCCATTGTTTGAAGGGAGGAAATCAAGTACGATAGGATGAAGAAATAGGCCGTTTTTTTCTATATTTTATGAGAATGATAGGGTGGTTTCATGGGATTTCGCGTCATTAAAACAGCAATCGCCACATTAATCGCAATCATTGTCGCGGATTTGGCCGGTGTGGAAGGGGCGTTATCCGCCGGTCTATTGGCCATCCTCGGGGTGGATGTCACCCGGAAGCGGAGCATCGCCACCGTTACCTCCCGTTTTTTTGCGTCGGTGCTCGGACTGCTGCTGGCCTTCGGCCTTTTTTACATATTCGGATTTCATATCTGGGTGCTGGTTGTGTATATCCTTATCGCGTTTCCGCTCATAACCAGGGCTCATTTCAAAGAAGGTATCGTCACCAGCTCTGTTGTCGTGTTTCGCGTCTTCGGGGGAGAGGAGCTGAGCGCTCATGTCATGCTTACGCAGATCGAACTGCTTGTGATCGGGCTGGGGGCGGCCATGGTGGTCAACCTGGCTTATATGCCCAAAGCGGAGGAGAAGCTGATCGAGATCCGGCGGCAAGTCGACGGGTTGTTTTCGGTGATTTTCAGTCATCTCGCCCAGTCTCTTCGCGACCCTTACCACCTTTGGGACGGGAAGGAAATCATTGAAGCGGGCCAGCGGGTCGACGAAGGTCTGGCTTCGGCCAAGCGCGCTCTGGAGAATCAGTTAATCTCGGCGAGCGATGCCTGGTCCGTTTATTTTTATATGCGGAAGGAGCAGCTTGGCCGGATCGAAAGCATGCTGGAGTTGGTCTCTTTTGTTTACCAGCGGATGCCGCAGGGACAAATTACGGCTTTATTGTTCGATCGGCTGAGCCAGGACGTGTTGACCGAGGAATATACGGGGCAAACGGAACTGATGCTTGCGGAGTTGGAGAAGGAGTTCAGGCGGATGGAACTGCCGGCGACCCGGGAAGAATTCGAAATCCGTTCCGCGATATTGCAGCTTTGCCGGGAACTGGCGTATTACCTGAATATCGCCAAAAAAGATAAGGCGCCCGCATCGCTCAAATCGACGGGGAAAGAGAAGGGTCAAGTGGCCGGAGGACGCTGAGGAAGTTTCGGATTAGGGGGGATTCACGGCGAAAATCCTGCCGGGTGCGCGAATAAACAGTAAAAAAAGAAGCCTGGCGAAAGAGCCGGGCTTCTTTCACATATTTATTTCTCTTGGGCTAATCAACATTCGCCCAGTTCCTGCATACATATGTAATGAATGATGTATGGAGGAGGTTTCGATCATGTCATTGAAATATCAAAGTAGAGAGATTATCACGAAAGCGATCTGCGGAAAAGGTCGTAAGTTCTCTACCGTAACACATACCGTGACTCCGCCACACAAACCGACGAGCATACTGGGGGCGTGGATCATCAACCACCAGTACGAGGCGGTAGCGGCGGGAGACGGAATTGAAGTTATTGGTACTTACGATATCAACATCTGGTACTCCTATGACAGAAATTCGCAGACCGAGGTTGCCAAGGAGACCGTGTCGTATGTGGAAAATGTGCCGCTCAGTTACTTGGATTCCAGACACCGCGCTTCGACAGTGGAGGTTTTTGCGGAGGCGACGCAGGAACCGAGCACCGTTGAAGCCAGCGTATCGGGAGACGGCCGGGTGGCGATTCGCGTGGAGCGGGAATTCGCCGTTGAGCTTGTGGCCGAAACGAAGCTGAATGTTCTTGTCGTGCCTGGCGGTGAGGACGGGGACAAAGATTATGATTTTGGATCCGAGCTCGGGGATTACGAGGATCTGGATCCGGACCTCCTCGACGACGAACTGTAAGCGGCTGTAGCTGTATTAATCTTCCCGGCAATTTGAATTTGCAGGTATGGTCTACTATATGCGGCAGGGGCGTCGTCGTCGAGGGCGGCTGCCCTCTTTTTGTTTTATTTTTCAAATTTTTTTTATCAAAAGCCTTGAAACGGTTCGGGATTGGGCCGCGAAATCGAGGGAACTTTTCCGGATAAACCGGATCCGCGAGCCGCGAGCCAAGAGCAGTTGTATATGACCAGGAGATTTCCCTGTGAATAAAGTAGTGATCTGCGGAGAAAAGAGGGGCCGGAGCATGGAAATGAAGCATGTGCTGAAAATCAAGCTGGAAGGCGGGGTTTTCAGCAGCAGGTTAATGCGGGCGTTCATAAATCAGGGAGGACCTTATGAATTGCTGAGAGGACCCTTGAAGGGTAATGAAAGGGCTTCTCGGGAAGAGGGGGGATTCGTTTACGGGTTGCCTGGTAGTTATATCGCTGAACCGGCGATGGCGGTGACGGTGACGGAATGGAGGCTGAATAACGAAGCGGCCCGATTTGCCGCAATCCCTCGGGAAAAGGTCGAGGCCGGTTTGCGGGCCGCCGGGCTTTTGGCGGAACTCGGCGATGGCCGGGCAGCCACCGGACGGAATGGCGGCTATGTACGCCGATACGCCGTCAGCGTGTTCAACCTGCGGGCTCTGACCGTGGTTCCGGTCCAGGCCTCGACCGTTACCCTGCCGTTTTCCGGGGCCGGGGGAGAACCGGAACCGGCTTCTCCGCTTTGGCGACGCCTGGAGAAGACCGCCGTCCGGGCTCTTTATACCTTTGGACTCGATTTCGGGGAAGTAGTGATCCGGGCAGGCGCGGAGGGCTGCTTCACGGTGGAGAAGATGGGTACCTCTCCGTCCTATGGGGGCATGAGAGCCGCGGCCCTTACCGCCGAAGCGATGGCCGGGCTGCTTCGGGAGCTGGAGGAGGCGGAAGCCCGGTTTTCCGAGCGGCTGATCGGGATGGACCCGGAATTTTTGCTCTACAACGGCAAAACGAAAAAAGTGGTGCAAGCTTCCCGCTATTTGGGACGGCAAGGTATCGCGGGCTGCGATGTCCTGCGCTACCGGGGCCGGCGCCTCTTCCCGGTTGCCGAACTGCGGCCCGAGCCGGGTAGGGAGCCGCGGGATTCCGTGCGCCAATTGCTCTGCGCATTCCGCGCGGCGAAGTCGGCGATCACCGACGGCGAACTGCTTTGGCAGGCCGGGGGCATGCCGCAGCGAGGCTTCCCCCTGGGCGGGCATCTGCACTTCAGCGGAGTCCCGCTGACCGGGGAACTGCTTCGCACGCTCGACAATTACCTCGCTCTCCCGATGGCTCTGCTCGAGGACAGCCGCAGTGCGAGGAGGCGGCCGCTGTACGGCTTTTTGGGCGATTTCCGGCGCAAGGACTACGGCGGCTTCGAATACCGTACTCTGCCCAGTTTTTTGATTTCGCCGCTGGTGGCGAAAGGCGTTCTGGGGCTGGCGGCGCTTATCCTTAGAGATTATCGCTCCTTGCAGCGGCGCCCGCTGCAGGATCAGACGGTTCAAAAGGCGTTCTACGAGGCGCGCAAGCAGGTGCTGCGCAAGACGTGGCCTCCGCTGGCGAGGGATATCGCCGCTTCCCCCGGGTATCCGGACTATGCGGAATATATCGCCCCCTTTTTGGACGCCGTCCAGTCCGGCAAGGTTTGGGACGAATCCGCGGACATCCGCGGCCCGTGGAAACTGCAAACCGACTCGTAAGCTTTCCCTCCTTTCTGGTATAATAGAAATCTATGAAAGGGAATTTGGAGGGTGCACATGGCTACTTATACGCCGATGATTCAGCAATATTTAAGTGTCAAAGCCCAGGCGCAGGATGCGTTTCTCTTCTTTCGGCTGGGGGATTTTTATGAGATGTTCTTTGACGACGCGTTGCTCGCTTCGAAAGAACTGGAGATAACGCTAACCGGTCGCGAAGGCGGCATGGAGGAAAAAATCCCAATGTGCGGGGTGCCGTACCATTCGGCGGAGAACTACATACACCGGCTGATCGAAAAAGGCTACAAGGTCGCCATCTGCGAGCAGGTGGAGGACCCCGCCGCCGCCAAAGGCGTCGTCCGGCGGGAAATCGTTCGGGTGATCACGCCGGGGACAGTGATGGAAGGGAAAACCGTCGGCGAACGCGCCAACAACTATCTGATGTGCGTCACGGAGCGGAACGGCCTGATGGCGGTGGCGTCCTGCGATCTTTCGACCGGCGAACTTTACGTTACGTCGGCTCCGGCGAGCAAGGAATGGCTGCGCGATGAAGTGGGGATCTACGATCCGTCCGAAGTGATCGGGGATGGGGCGCTGCTGGACTGGATCCGCGAGCAGGCTTCTCCGCTGGGCAAAGCGATCGTCTTCACCCCTTGGGATAAAGGTAAAGACGAAGCCGGGCGCCAGCAGTTTGGCGAAGCCGCCTGGATCCGGCTGGAAACCGAGCGCCGGGAGTGCATCGCCCTGCTCGTCGGCTATCTGGCCGAAACGCAGAAGCGTTCGCTCGGCCAGTTGACGAAAATTTCCGCCTACGAGCCGGAGCAGTATATGATTCTGGACCCGTTTACCCGCCGTAACCTGGAATTGGTGGAAACCGTGAGGGAACGGTCGAAGAAAGGTTCGTTGCTCTGGCTGCTCGACAAGACGGAAACGTCGATGGGAGCGCGGCTCCTGCGGCGCTGGATCGACAAGCCGCTCTTGCAGCGCAGCCGGATTGAAGAGCGGCTGGAAGCGGTGGACACCCTGTATAGCGGGTTTATCCTGCGGGAAGACCTGCGCCAGTCGCTGGCGGAAATCTACGATCTGGAGCGGCTCACCGGGCGGATTGCCTTCGGCAGCGCCAACGGGCGCGATATGATCGCTTTGAAGGGATCGCTGCGGAAGGTTCCGGCGATCAAGGAGCTCTGTGCGGCATCCACTTCTTCCACGTTGCGGAAAATCGCGGCGGATATGGACGATTGCAACGACCTGGCTGATCTCATCGAAACGGCGATTGCGGACGAGCCGCCGGTCTCGGTCCGGGATGGCGGCGTCATTAAGGGCGGTTATCATCCCCGATTGGACGAGCTGCGCGAAGCGGGCACGAACGGCAAGCGCTGGATCGCGGAGCTGGAGGCGGCGGAGCGCCGGGCCACCGGCATAAAATCGCTGAAGATCGGCTACAACAAGGTGTTCGGCTACTACATCGAAGTGACGAAATCCAATCTGTCGGCCCTGCCGGAAGGACGTTATGAACGGAAACAGACGCTGGCCAACGCCGAGCGATTCGTAACGCCGGAACTGAAGGAGAAGGAGACGCTGATCCTGGAGGCCGAAGAACAGATGGCCGATCTGGAGTACCGGCTGTTTAACGAGATCCGCGAAAAGATCGCCGCGGAGATCGAACGGCTGCAGCGGCTCGCCGAAAAGATCGCCGAGATCGATGTCCTCCGTTCCTTGGCGGTGGTCGCCTCCGATGGCGGGTTTGTCAAGCCGGTACTGACCGACGGCTACAATCTCGTTGTGGAGCAGGGACGCCACCCGGTGGTCGAATCCGTGATGAAGGATACGGCATTCATTTCGAACGGCACGGAACTGAAAAAAGAAGAAGCGAGTATCCTGCTCATCACCGGTCCCAATATGGCTGGCAAGAGCACCTACATGAGACAGGTTGCGCTGATATCCATTCTGGCGCAGATCGGCAGCTTCGTTCCGGCCGCGAGGGCGGAAATACCGCTGGTGGACCGGATTTTCACGCGAATCGGAGCGGCGGATGATCTGATCGGCGGGCAGAGCACCTTTATGGTGGAGATGGCGGACATTCAAGTTATGACCGAAAAAGCGACTTCCCGCAGTCTGATCATCATCGACGAGTTGGGCCGCGGGACTTCGACGAGCGAGGGCATGGCGATCGCGCAGGCCGTGATCGAGTACGTGCACGATTATATCGGCTGCAAGGCGCTTGTATCGACGCATTTTCACGAACTTGCGCACCTGGAGAACAGCTTGTCCGGCCTGCGCAATTACCGGATGGCCGTCCAGGAAAGCGGGGACAAGGTGCATTTTCTCCGCAAGCTCGTCCCCGGCGCGGCCGATACGAGCTACGGCATCTACTGCGCCCGGCTTGCGGGCCTGCCGGGCGGCATAATCGAGCGGGCTTACGGCTTGCTGCAAGGCTTTGAGCAAGCCGCCGCCGCCGTGACCGCGGGGAGCCTGGACGAGGTGGGAGCAACGGCAGCCGGTACGGGAGAGACCGGGGCGGCGGCCCAAGTCGTGGCGATGCAAAGTGAGGCGGTTCGAAGTGCGACAGAGCAGGCGCAGGCCCAGGTCCAGGCTCAAGTGGTGCAAACCCAAGGGATGACGATGGAAACGCAGATCGCTGCGGCGCAAGCCGGCGGTCATTCGCAGGAGGCCGAGACAGGCGTCGTGCAGTTGTCTATTTTTGACGACGAGATCCCGGCGAAGAAGCCGAAAACGGCTCCGGAAGATGCCGGAATGCGTCAAATTGTGAACATGGTGAAGAACGCCGACCTGATGAACATGACGCCGCTCGAAGCGATGCAGCTGGTGAATGAGCTCAAGCAAAAGGCCAAGCATTTGTAACGAGGGCGGGCCTGTCAATTCTAAAGGAAATAATAGCCGTCTATTTCGTGAAAATCGCCGGCTTTGATGTTTGAAAATCAAAATAGGCGCTATGGCTTCCGCTAGAAAACGGATGAGGACTTTTTTTCATGAAATAGCGGCTGCTGCGTCCGTTACAAAGTCTAGTGCCCCTTCAGACATCGCAGTAGGAGAAAAATCGTATTTAACCCACGGAGATCAAGGGGCCTGGCGCATTTTCCGACCCTTCCAGCTCCCAAAAGATGCAAATCTGCAGGTATTTTAGGCCGATCACCGGGGGGATTCGAAAAAAAGATGCAAATTTGCAGGCAATTCTGGCGATTTTAGAGAACCGAGCCGATTTCGTCGAAAATTCCTGCAGATCTGCAGGAATTTTGAAGTTATTGTTCCATACAGAAAAAAACATGCACATATGCAGGAATTTTATGTTATCAAGGATGTCTGATCGGCACTAGAAGCGCATCCCGTTAATCGGGGCAATAAATATCGGTTATATTGAGCAGCAGTAGGGGGGGACGAGCTGTGGCAAAAATCACTATACTGGACGAGCATATCGCCAACCAGATCGCCGCGGGGGAAGTGGTCGAACGTCCGTCTTCGGTCGTCAAGGAGCTGGTGGAAAATGCGGTGGACGCCGGTGCGACCAAAATCGAAGTCCAGGTTGAAGAAGGGGGGCTTGAACTGATCCGGGTGACGGATAACGGTTCGGGGATCGAGCCCGAGGATTGCGAGACCGCTTTTTACCGGCATGCCACCAGCAAGATTACGGCCGGGCGGGATCTATTCCAAATTCGCAGCCTGGGCTTCCGGGGGGAGGCTTTACCGAGTATCGCCGCGGTGGCCAAGGTCCGGCTGGTCTCCTCCAGCGATGACAGCGGTTTGGGCCGGGTGATCGCGATCGAGGGCGGAACGCTTAAAGAAAATGAAGATACGGCGGCTCCCCAAGGGACGGAAATTACGGTTAGGGAATTATTTTACAATACCCCGGCAAGGCTGAAATATATGAAGACGATCCAGACGGAGCTCGGCCACGTCTCTGACGTGATGTACCGTCAAGCGCTGGCCCACCCGGAGATCGCCTTTTCGCTCAAACACAACGGGAACGTGCTGTTGCAAAGCCAGGGGGGCGGGGATCTTTTGCAGGTCATCGCCTCCATCTACGGCATCAATACGTCGAAATCGATGATTCCGCTCGCGGCCGAAAATCCGGATTACCGAATTTCCGGGTTCATCGGGTTGCCGGAGCTGACCCGTTCCAACCGGAGCGCCATGTCCACGATCGTCAACGGGCGCTATATCCGCAACCAGGGTTTGCACCAGGCGATTCTTCGGGCATATCATACGCTGTTGCCGATCAATCGTTATCCGTTGGTCGTTATTTCGCTGGATATGCATCCTTCGCTGGTTGACGTGAACGTGCATCCCGCGAAGCTTGAGGTGCGGTTCAGCAAGGAAGCGGAGCTTAACGCGTTCCTCGAAGAGAGCATCCGCGCCGTGCTGTCGGAGCAGGTGCTTATTCCGCAGGTGGTCAAGCAGCAGCTCGGGAAGTCTGGCTCCGGTTCCGTGATTCAGGAGCAATTTCACTTCCCGGCGGCCCGGCGGGACGCCGCCGCGACGTGGCCCGCGGAACCCGGCGTTGGCCAGCCCGGCGGGGCCATGTCAGCCGCGGCCGAGGCGGGCACGCCCGCCGGAGCGGCCCAGGGGCCTGGCGCGCCGCCGCCGGGCGACGCCTACGCCGCGCCGGCGCGGCCGGTTGCGGGCGCGGCCGGCGGCTCCGCGCTGCGCGAGCAGGCCGCGGCCTACGGCGGAGCGGCCGCCGCTCCGCCGCGCACCGGCGCCTATGCGCCGCCAGAGCCGCCGCGCCAGGCCCCGGCCGCGGGCCAGCCCGGCGTCCGTGCGCCGCAGAGCGGCTACGCCGCTGCCGGCAGGCCTGCGGCCGGGGCGGTGCCGGAGGCGCTGTACGGCGCTCCGGACCAGGCGCCCGAGCTGCCGGCATTTCCCGAGCTGTCGCTGATCGGACAGCATCATGGCACGTATTTGATCGCCCAGAATGAACAAGGGCTCTATCTCGTTGACCAGCACGCCGCCCATGAGCGGGTGAATTACGAATATTACTATGAAAAATTCGGCAACCCGGCGGATGCCTCGCAAGAGCTGCTGCTTCCGATCACGCTGGAATTCACGCCTGCCGAAAGCGAGAAGCTGAAAGAACGGCTGTCGTGGTTTGAGCGGGCCGGCGTTATCCTGGAGCATTTCGGCGGCGGGACGTTCCGGGTCGTCTCCTGCCCGTACTGGTTCCCGCAAGGGGAGGAAGCCGAAATCATCCGGGAAATGGCGGAATGGGTGCTCAGCGAGCGGGCCATCGATTTGGCCAAGCTGCGCGAAAAATCCTCTATCCTCGTCTCCTGCAAGGCTTCCATCAAGGCGAACCAGAAACTGACGACCGAAGAGGCGGATACGCTCTTGCAGCGGCTGTCGGCCTGCAAGCAGCCGTACACTTGTCCGCACGGCCGGCCGATTATTGTATCCTTTTCCAATTACGATCTGGAAAAGCTGTTTAAACGGGTGATGTGAACGGAGGAAAGAGAATTGTGATCATAACGACAGGAGATCATCCCGCGCGCGAGGCGGTTTCCAGGGCTGCCGCTCTCGCGGCTCTGGCGGGTGTGCCCTACATTCCGCGGAACCGGACATCGCTATCCAGGCTGTCCGCCCGCCACGGGGACCAGGACATTCTGGTCATTCTGGAAGGCGGGGCGCGGCTTTATCGGCCGGAACAGGAAGAAATGAAGTTTCATCCCAGTATGGCTTTCGTCAGGGCCAAGCGATTGCTGAGGGGCGAGAGTGATCCGATGCTGGAAGCGGCCCGGGTTCGTCCGGGCGATACGATCATCGACTGTACCGCCGGTCTCGGCGCCGATGCGGCCGTGTTCGCCCTCGGCGCCGGAACCGAGGGAAGCGTCCTGGGGCTGGAGGATTCGCTTCCGTTGTGGAGTTTGCTGCACGAAGGTTTTGCTTACTACATATCCGGGGTAAAAGAATTTGACGAGGCCTTGCGGCGCGTCACTATCAAGCGGGCCGAGCATCTTGAGGTGCTGAGGGGGCTGCCCGACAAAAGCGCTGACGTTGTTTACTTCGACCCGATGTTCCGCGACCCGGTGCAAGAATCGTCAGCCATCTCGCCGCTTCGCGCTTATGCGAACAATAACAGCCTGGATGCCGAGGCGATCCGGCAGGCCTGCCGGGTTGCTCGCAGAACGGTGGTCCTCAAGGAGAAGAAAGGAAGCGGCGAATTTGAGCGTCTCGGTTTCGAAACGCAGTCCCGCTCCCATACCAAAATTGCCTACGGAGTGATTTCGCTTGACTAATCATGAAAAACCGAAGCTGCTGGTATTGGTCGGCCCGACCGCCGTCGGCAAAACGAAGCTGAGCATCGAGATCGCCAAGGCGTTCTCCTGCGAAATTATCTCCGGCGACTCCATGCAGGTGTACCGGGGAATGGATATCGGAACGGCCAAAATCCGCCCCGAGGAAATGGACGGCGTTCCTCACCACTTGATCGATGTGTTGGAACCGGACGAGGCTTTTTCCGTGGCGCGCTTTCAGGAGGAATGCCGGTCGCTCATCCCGCAGATTCATGGCCGAGGACATCTGCCGTTCATCGTCGGGGGAACGGGGCTCTATGTCGAATCCGTCTGCTACGAATTCCAATTTACGGAAGCGGGGGCCGATGAGGCGTTTCGTGCGGAGCAGCAGCGGCTGGCCGATGAACAGGGGCCCGAGGCGCTTCATGCCAAACTTGCGGCCATCGACCCCGAAACGGCGGGAAGGCTGCATCCGAACGATGTGCGCCGGGTGATTCGCGCCCTAGAGGTCTACCATATGACCGGAGAACCGCTGTCCGCCAGTCTGGCGCGGCAGAGCAGGCAATCTCCCTATGACCTTTGTCTGGTCGGTTTGACAATGGACCGCCAAATGCTTTATAACCGTATTGAACAGCGTATCGACGAAATGATGGCTTCGGGGTTGGTCGAAGAAGTACGAGAACTTCTGGACCGGGGATACACCACAGAGTTGGTATCGATGCAGGGGCTTGGATACAAGGAGATCGCCGAGCACCTCGTGGACGGTGTTCCGCTGGGCGTCGCGGTGGACAACTTGAAGCGGGATACCCGTCGTTTCGCGAAAAGGCAGCTTTCCTGGTTCCGCCATATGAAGGATATTTCCTGGGTGGATGTGGGCGACGGCACAAATTTTTCCGCGAATTTTGAGGCCGTACGTGCTATAATAGCAGGAAAGTTTTCAACTGATCTTGAATATAATTCTAAACACTAATTGATTCCTATTGGGGGTACGGCGAATGAACAAGTCCATTAATATCCAGGATACATGTCTGAATCAAATGCGTAAAGAGAGCATCCCGGTCACGGTCTTCTTGATCAACGGGTTCCAGATCAGAGGGACGATTAAAGCGTTTGATAACTATATTATCGTGATCGACAGTGACGGCCGCCAGCAAATGGTGTACAAGCATGCGATCTCCACGTTCCAGCCTCAGCGCAATGTTTCGCTTATGCAGGATTCCCAGAATGAGGGGTAAGTCCGAGTTGAAACTTTTTTGATTGCAGCACGTTTAATGGTATAGGAAATGAAGCGGAGCAACCTGAAGATAGGTTGTTCTTTTCTTTCCGGGCCCAAACCGGCAGCGGCCCTATTATACAGATAGAGATAGAGACGGGAAGAAGGGAGTCAAAACCATGTCTACCAATAGACCCTCCAGATTGGAGCGGAGCAGCAAACCTTCTGCGAAACCGGGAGCGAAGAAACCTGGGAAGAAGAAAAAAAAGATTACGCCCAAGCGCTTGCTGTGGACCGCGTTTTTCACGATTGCTTTTGCCATATTTTGCGGGACTGCGGGCTTTATGTACATCACGGTTAGCGGTGAGAAAATTCTCAACGAAAACAGAGACAAACTGGTTATTTATGAAACGTCGAAAGTATATGATCGTACCGGCAAGCTGATGGGGGAGTTGTCCATCGAAAAAAGCGAACCGGTTGATAAAATTCCTGATTTGGTCAAAAAAGCATTTGTCGCTACCGAGGATAGACGGTTTTATGAGCATAACGGGGTAGATCTGTGGTCCATCAGCCGTGCGGCGGTCAAGGATATTATGGCCAGATCCCTGGTAGAAGGCGGCAGTACGATTACTCAGCAGCTCGCAAAAAACATGTTCCTTGACTTCGATAAGACGTTTTTCCGTAAAGCAACCGAAATGTCTATCGCTATGGCCCTGGAACGCCATAATACAAAAGATGAAATCATTACGCTCTATCTCAACCGGATCTTTTTCGGTCAAAGAGCCTACGGCATTAAAGCGGCTTCCCAGCGTTATTTCGGCAAAGGTAACCTGGAAGATCTGAAGTTATGGGAAATAGCCACCCTTGCGGCCATCCCGAAGGGACCGTCCAAGTACAATCCGGTCAGTAACCCGGAATTGTCGAAGCAACGGCGCTCCGTGGTGCTTGACTTAATGTACGAGGAAGGCTATATCACCGCCGCAGAGCGGGACGAGGCGAAGGCAGTGGATTACACTTATGAGCCACCGGCTAAAAATGACAGTTATCAGGCCTTTAAAGATTACGTAATTAACGAAGCCGAGGAGAAATTCGGTCTTACCGAGGACCAGTTGAACCGCGGCGGTTACAAAATTTACACAACGATGGACGCCCAGGCGCAAAAAGCGGTTGAGAAGGCGTTTGCCAACAACGACTTTTTTGAAAAGAGCAAGGATGAGCAGCAGGTTCAGGGTTCAATCGTCATTATGAACCATGAGAACGGCAGTCTGGTTGCGCTGCTTGGCGGACGCGATTATGAACGGAAAGGGTTCAGCCGTCTGGACAGCCGGCGTCAGCCGGGATCCTCGTTTAAACCGATCGTTTCCTACGCGCCGGCTCTGGAAAGCGGCAAGTTTACTCCGACTTCGCTGCTGAGCAATGAGAAACAGTGCTTTGGAGACTATTGTCCGAAGAACTTGCATGGTTACTCCAAAACGATCGACATGACGACCGCGCTGACGAAATCGGAGAATATTCCGGCCGTTTGGCTCCTAAACGAGGTCGGTGTGGGAACGGGCGTCAAGTATGCCCAGGAAATGGGCATTAAAATGGACGAGAACGACCGCAACCTGGCTATTGCTTTGGGTGGTCTGACCCATGGGACAAATACGCTGGAGATGGCGGGGGCTTTTAGTGTGTTCGGCAACGGCGGGCAATACAACGAGCCTTACTCGATCAAATCTATCGTGGATCATGACGGTAAGGAAAGATACAGACATGATTCGAAGGCCAAAAGGGTGCTCAGTGAGCAAACGGCTTACCAAATGACACAAATGCTGCAAAATGTCGTTAACGACGGAACGGGGAAACGCGCCAGACTGAACCGGCCTGTAGCGGGTAAGACGGGGACGACCCAGCACGGGATCAAGGGCCTCCGAAGCAGCAAAAACCGGGACGTCTGGTTTGTGGGTTACACGCCGGAATGGACGGCGGCGATCTGGATGGGGTACGATAAACCGGACAAAAACCACCTGCTGAACGGCAGCAGCGGTCAGGCGGCCGCGTTGTTCTCGGCGGTGATGACCGAGGCGCTCGAAGGCGTACCGGTGAAGGACTTCCCGGTTCCGAAAAATTTGAAGAAGGAAGAACCGCCTAAACAGGAAGAAGCAGCGGTTACGAAGCCCGCGAATCTCTCGGCGACGTACAGTCCGGAGACCGGGGTAGTCACGCTGAACTGGACGGGTGTCAGCACCGAGGGCGCAGTGTACCGGATTTACCGCCGCGAGGCCTCGGAAGCCGACTTTTCTCTTTATATGGAAGCGGCGGCTCCCGGTGCGGAGGATATCGGGGTAACGGCAGGCGGCAGTTACGAATACTACGTAAAAGCCTATGATGCGGTCAACAATGTTGAAAGCGATCCTTCCAATATTACTCAGATCATGATTGAAGCCGAGGAGCCGCCGATGGATGACATCGATCCCGGTCAGGGTGACGTTGGCGGAACCGATGGGTCCGGCAACGGGGGCGCAGTTCCCGGCCAAGGAGGAAATGGCGGCCAGGATGGCGATCAAGGAACTCTGCCTCCGGGGAATGGCGGCGATGGAGGCCCAGGCTCAGGAAACAACGGCGGAGGAAACAGCGGAAATGGTCAAGGCAACGGGGGGCAGGCCGGGAACGGTGGCGGAAACGGCGGCGGAAACGGCAGCGGAAACGGCGGCAGCAACGGCTCCGGAAACGGCCAAGATGGAGTGACCCCTGACGGGGCGGGGAACGGCAACGCCGGATCTTCCGGGTCCGGTCTTCCGCCGGATGAGAACGGAGACAGCATCACCGGGGGGGACATCTCCGATCCGGTCGGCAACAACGGCACGAACAGCGGTTTTTAAGATCAGATTTAGGCCGGTCTTTCAACACTTTGGTTGAAAGACCGGCTTTTTTTATGAATTATTTTAAAATTTCATTTTTGAGACTCCCTTTTAAATGTGATAAGCTGAATGTACATTGTGTTGAAAGGGAACTTACTTATGAAGCGAAAATTCGGAGACCGCGCGAATTGGCGCCGTGTGACGCAGCGGCAGTTCAAATCCAGGTATGTGAACAGCGACATGTTTACCGGTTATGTCACGATGTACAGTATTCACGAATTAAAGGACCCGCTTTGGAAGACGTACGGAGGGCATACGTTCCGGATCGCCGATAAAGGGTACACTTGGCTGCAGTATTACCCGAAGGGCGCGCATTACGTAGTGACCGCCATGTTTGACGACCAGGGCGAAATCGTGGAATGGTATATCGATGTCTGCAAAATCCAGGGGGTGACGGATCAGGGCGTACCTTGGTTTGATGATTTGTATTTGGATATCGTCGTCTTAAAGAACGGAGAGGTATTTCTTTTGGATGAGGATGAGCTGGACGATGCGCTCACCCGGGGGTACATCACGGTGCGTGATTACGATATGGCGATGGAGACGGCCCGCGAGGTGTTGCATTCAATTCGGGAACATCGCTTTCCTTATTTTTCAATGTCGCTTGAGCACTATCGCACCGGTTTCGTCCTGAACGACTCCATGCGGCCGGGAGGTAAGCATGACACGATATAACGGGCATATGACGGGGCTTAACCTGGGTACGAAGAAGAAGAGGGGCCGCAGGATTTGGTTTTGGCTGCTTGCTTTTTGTGCAGCGGCCGTAATCGGCTGGATTCTCTTTTGTTTGGCCCAGATCGGCAGTGTGGAGCGGAATCCGGCCGCATATCGAACGTATGACGAGCCGGCGGATGTCGGCATCGTGCTCGGTGCGTCGATGTGGGGCGATACTCCCAGCCCCGGATTAAAAGAACGGCTGGAACGTGCCTTGAGCGACTATAAGGCCGGCAAGTTTCGCGTGTTTATTTTGACGGGAGGCCTGGATCGTCCGGATTATCATTACACCGAGGCGGAGGGAATGGCCAATTATTTGGAAGCCAAAGGGGTCCCGCGTTCGGATATGCTCTTGGAAAATCAGGCGACGAGCACATATGAGAATTTGAGGTACAGCCAGGATCTGATGCAAGAGAAGGGGGATGATTCCGCGGTCATTGTCACGCATACGTATCACGGCAACCGGGCGCTTGAAGTCGCCGAAATGCTGGATTATCGCAATCCCGGGCTGTCGCTGACCGAAACGAGTGTGCTGAAACCAACGCAAACGACGTTGCGTGAGGTATTGGCGTATAGCAAATGGAAACTGGATCAGCTGCTTCTTTACCTGGGGTGGTTATAGAAAAAAGGGAAAACTTCTAATAACGGAGCGGGAGAGAGAATACATTTAAGAAGAGTTTGCCGTCTCCCGGCGATAACGCTTGTTCAATCGTCACAAGTATCGCGTTTGTACGGACTTGAACAACTCCGATAAGAGGTGATCCATACATGTCAGGGCGTGTAATGGCGAGAAGCGGTTCTTCCGAGGACAGACCTTCCCGACAAATCAATGTCATTCTGCGCAGCTCCGAGCCTCCCGTGGTCTCCCAAAGCTCCGCGGAGAGCGAAGCTGCGGCCGGGGCTAAAAGTTTACCCCATCAAGGGCTTTTTGCCGACATGCAAAAGGAAATGAACGGATTGGTCGGGCTCGAACATGTCAAAGAGCTGATGTACGAAATTTTTGCCTTGCTTCAAGTAGCGGCCATGCGTTCCGAAGCGGGGTTATTATCCGGAGCCCAGGTCTATCATATGGTGTTTAAAGGCAATCCGGGAACGGGAAAGACGACGGTGGCCCGGATTGTGGCCAAGATGTTTCAGAAAATGGGCGTTTTGAACAAAGGGCATTTGATCGAGGTCGAACGCGCCGACCTGGTTGGCGAATACATCGGCCATACGGCGCAAAAAACTCGCGATTTGGTCAAGAAAGCGCTCGGCGGGATACTGTTCATCGATGAAGCGTACAGCCTGGCGCGCGGCGGGGAGAAGGACTTCGGCAAGGAAGCGATCGACACGCTGGTCAAAGCGATGGAGGATCAGAAGAATCAATTTATCTTGATCCTCGCTGGATACTCGGAAGAAATGGATTTCTTCCTGGCGACGAATCCGGGACTGCCTTCACGCTTTCCGATTCAGCTCGATTTCCCGGACTATACGATCGATCAATTGATTCAGATCGCCGAGGGGATGGTCAAAGAGCGTGATTATATTTTGATGCCGCAGGCGATACTCAAATTACAGCAGCATTTGTTGCGCGAAAAATGTGAGAGCGAGCACCTGTTCAGCAACGCCAGGCATGTGCGCAACATTATCGAACGTTCGATTCGCCAGCAAGCCGTGCGTTTGCTAAATCAATATACCAGCGGTTCGCCGGGCAAATTGGAACTGATGACCATTCGCACGGAGGATTTGAGGCTGGATAAGAAGTAAGGAGCCGTGAACGATGACAAAAACACCCTACGAGACACAGACCCTGGTGCCTGACCGGGCCGTTGTGGTCAGCCTGATTACACAACGGACCAGAGAGGAAGGGGTCAATCCGGACTATTCGCTGGAGGAACTTGTTCAGCTTGCCGATACCGCAGGGGTGGAAGTCACGGATCGGGTGGTGCAGCATCGTGAGAAGCCGGACCCGCGTTTTTGTCTCGGCAAGGGAAAAGTACTGGAGCTGCGCTGGCTTCTGCAGGAACATCAAGCCAATACGGCGATTTTCGACCAAGAGCTTTCCGGTGCGCAGGTGCGCAATCTCGAGGAGATGCTGGATGTCAAAATTATTGACCGGACCCAGCTGATCCTCGATATTTTTGCCCAACGCGCCAAAACGCGGGAAGGAATCATTCAGGTGGAACTCGCCCAGTTGACGTATTTGCTGCCGCGTTTATCCGGGCAGGGCAAAAATTTGTCGCGGCTGGGCGGCGGCATCGGCACGCGCGGTCCCGGCGAGAGCAAGCTCGAGACCGACCGGCGCCATATCCGCCGGCGGATTGGCGAGCTGAAGCGACAGCTGGCGGAAGTGACGCGGCACCGCAAATTGCATCGGACGCGGAGGCAGGAGAACGGCGTCGTCCAACTGGCGCTCGTTGGTTATACTAATGCGGGGAAATCAACGCTGCTTCGCGCTTTGACCGCCGCCGACGTGCTGGTAGAGAACCGGCTGTTCGCCACGCTGGACCCTACCTCGCGGATCATGAGGCTGCCGGGCGGCAAAGAGGTGGTATTAACGGATACGGTCGGCTTTATTCAGCAGCTTCCGCATGATCTGGTTGCCGCTTTCCGGGCGACGTTGGAAGAGGCGAATGAAGCCGATCTAATTGTGCATGTCGTGGACGCCTCGTCCGAAGCACGATTGGAGCAAATGGCGGTGGTGGACCGGATTTTGGAGGAGTTGGGGGCCGGGAACAAACCTAGACTCGTATTGTATAACAAAATTGACCTGTGCGAGCCGGAGCAATTGGAGATGCTGCCGGCCGTCAAGGATGCGCTGAAAATCAGCGCCTTGAATGAGAATGACATGGAACGGATCGGTGAAGCGGTCCAGCAATTTTTATCCGGCGGGATGCGTTCTTTCCGCATTCCCGCTCGGCGCGGAGATTTGACCCCCATTGTATACAAAATCGGGGATGTGGTTTCGCAGCGATGCGAGGAAGAGGACATGATTTATTCGGTGAATGTGAATTTGGAGGATTTTCAAAAATACGGGTACCTCCTCGCTCCTTACACCATCCCGACACATGAATGTCCGATAAATGAGAGATAAAGTTACTTAAGGGGAGAGGTAGAGTCATCATGGCGGTTTTTGCGAAAAAAATAGTTCAATGGATTGAAGCGGCAGAGCAGCGGGTTGAGTTAAAATACCGGGAGATTGACCGGATCGTCGATCGCAACCAGTGGAAGGTCATCGAAGCGTTCCAAAAGTACCAAGTGAGCGATTTTCATTTTGCCGGATCGACCGGATATGCCTATAATGATCGGGGGCGCGAGGTGCTGGACCTTGTCTACGCGGAAGTGTTTGGCGCCGAGGCCGCGCTGGTGCGTCCGCATTTCGCGTCGGGGACCCATACGATCTCGACCGCGCTCTTCGGGGTGCTAAGGCCTGGCGACGAACTGCTGTACATTACCGGTCGCCCGTACGACACGCTGCACAAGGTCATCGGGAAACCGGGGGATGGGACGGGCTCATTGCGGGATTTTGGTATTCATTACGATGAAGCGGCCCTTTTGCCCGATGGATCGGTCGATTGGGAAGCCGTCGCCGCCAAGGTGAACGAAAGGACCCGGGTCATCGGTATCCAGCGTTCCCGGGGTTACGATTGGAGAGATTCTTTTACGGTGGAACAGATCGGCGAAATGGTCAGCAAGGTAAAGGCGCTGAAGCCGGATTGTCTCGTGTTTGTGGACAACTGCTACGGCGAGTTTACCGAAGAATTGGAACCGACCCAGGTTGGGGCGGATCTCATCGCGGGCTCATTGATCAAAAATCCGGGGGGTGGACTGGCCGAAACCGGCGGATACATTTGCGGACGAGCCGAGTTGGTACAGCGGGCGGCTTACCGGCTGACGGCGCCGGGAATCGGTGCCGAGGTGGGCGCGATGCTGGGGACGACCCGGGCAATCTATCAGGGGTTGTTTCTGGCTCCTACCACGGTGGGACAGGCCTTGAAAGGCAGCGTCCTTGCGGCGGCCGTGTTCGAACAGGCCGGCTTTGAAAGCCGGCCCGGATGGAACGCCAAAAGGAGTGATCTGATTCAGGCTATCGCCTTCAGCGGTCCGGAACAGCTGATCGCCTTTGTACAGGGGATTCAGCGCGCCGCCGCCGTGGACGGACACGTCGTTCCCGAAGCGTGGGACATGCCGGGGTATGAACACCCCGTTATTATGGCGGCTGGGACCTTCATCCAGGGCGGAAGTCTGGAACTTTCGGCGGATGCTCCGATTCGCGAGCCCTATATAGCGTATATGCAGGGCGGCTTAACCTACTCTCATGTGAAATTCGGTCTACTAACGGCACTGCAGACGATGCTGGAGCGGGATCTCATATAGTTGACATGCAGCCCAAACATCTCTGTAAGTATTTCTAACATATCTATTGACATGTTAGGATAGTTGACATAGAATAGAGCCATGATTAATTTACTGGAAGGTTGAGAGCGATGAGTGACGAAATTCGCAGAAACATGGCCTTGTTTCCGATCGGTATCGTTATGAAGTTAACGGATTTGACGGCTAGACAAATTCGTTATTACGAACAGCATCAGCTGATCGTACCCGCCCGGACTTCGGGGAATCAACGGTTATTCTCCTTCAATGACGTCGAGCGGTTGCTTGAGATCAAGGGCTTGATCGACAAAGGCGTAAACATTGCCGGGATCAAGCAGGTCATGAATCCGATGAATAAGGATTCCGGAGAAGCTACGATCATCACGAAAGATACGGAAGAGAAACGAAAAGAAATGACAGATTCACAGCTTTATCGTATGCTGAAACAGCAGCTCATCACGGGGAAAAGACCGGGTCAGGTTTCTTTGATCCAAGGCGAGCTGTCCCGCTTTTTCAAAATATAAACGTAGGGAGAGGTTATCTTGAGTTACTCAAAAGAAGACATTTTACGTATCGCCAAAGAAGAAAATGTTCGTTTTATCCGATTGCAATTTACCGACCTGCTGGGAACGATCAAGAACGTGGAAATTCCCGTCAGCCAATTGGAGAAGGCGCTTGATAACAAGATGATGTTCGACGGTTCGTCCATCGAAGGCTATGTGCGGATTGAAGAATCCGACATGTATCTCTTTCCTGACCTGGATACTTGGGTTATCTTCCCATGGGTTGCCGAAGATCGCGTAGCCCGTTTAATTTGTGACGTATATATGCCTGACGGCACGCCGTTCGCCGGGGATCCTCGCGGCATTCTTAAGCGTGTGCTGAAGGAAGCCGAAGAGTTGGGTTATACATCGATGAACGTCGGTCCGGAACCGGAGTTCTTCCTGTTCAAAACCGACGAAAAGGGCAACCCGACGATGGAATTGAACGACCAAGGCGGTTATTTCGATTTGGCCCCTACGGATCTCGGGGAGAACTGCCGCCGCGAAATCGTTTTGACTTTGGAGGAAATGGGCTTTGAAATCGAAGCTTCCCACCATGAAGTGGCGCCGGGTCAGCACGAAATCGACTTTAAATATGCCGACGCCATCAAGGCGGCGGACCAAATTCAAACCTTTAAGCTCGTGGTAAAGACGATTGCGCGTCAGCATGGCCTGCATGCGACATTTATGCCGAAGCCGTTGTTCGGCGTGAACGGTTCCGGGATGCATTGTCACCAGTCGTTGTTCCGGGATGACGTCAACGCTTTCTATGACGAGAGCGACACGCTCGGCCTGAGCAAGGAAGCCCGTCATTACATGGCCGGGATCTTGAAGCACGCCCGCGCTTTTGCCGCCGTCACGAACCCGACCGTGAACTCGTATAAACGTCTGGTTCCAGGTTACGAAGCACCTTGCTATGTGGCATGGTCTTCCAGCAACCGCAGCCCAATGATCCGGATTCCTGCCTCCCGCGGCCTCAGTACGCGCGTCGAAGTGCGCAACCCGGACCCGGCCGCTAACCCTTATCTGGCACTGGCGGTTATGCTCAAAGCCGGCCTGGACGGCATCAAGAACGAACTGCCGCTCGTGGATCCGGTAGACCGGAACATCTATGTGATGTCCGAAGAAGAGCGTGTGGAAGAAGGCATTCCAAGCTTGCCATCCGACTTGAAGGAAGCGCTCGGCGAGTTGATCCGCAGCGAGATCATCACCGAAGCCCTCGGCGACCATGCGTTGACTCATTTCTATGAACTGAAAGAAATCGAGTGGGACATGTTCCGCACGCAAGTCCATCAATGGGAACGCGATCAGTACATGACATTGTATTAATAGGAAGAGCCCTTGGTGCTTAGGCATCAGGGGCTTTTTTTATGAGACTGGATTGTGGTTTTCCGCCAATATGTGCATTCCATGACGGGACGACTGATGAAAATCAGGCTTTTGGGCATGCTAACGCCAAGGAGCTGATACGACATGGTGTTCGCATTGAAAAAATACCATCGGCGCAGACTGTGGTTGAAGCGAATTTGGCGGGAAGAGCGGTCCGGAATGAAACGTTATTTACCGCAGGACGATCTAACGAACGTATAGGCAACTTATTGCAAAATGAAAAGAGGCTGCCCAGGGAAAGGGAGCCTCTTCATCATGCGAATTAGGGAATAGATTAGTGCAGGTCGCGGAATAAACCGACGACTTTGCCGAGAATAACGACATTCTTGAGCCGAATCGGCTCCATTGTCGAGTTCTCAGGTTGAAGGCGGATGTGATCCTTTTCTTTGTAAAAAGTCTTCACCGTAGCCTCATCATCTTCCGTCATAGCCACGACGATATCGCCGTTGTTGGCCGTCTGCTGTTGGCGAACGATCACATAATCCCCGTTATGAATACCTGCTTCAATCATACTTTCCCCGACAACGGAAAGCATAAAGATCTCACCGTCTGAAGAATAATGCTGCGGGAGAGGGAAGTAGTCCTCGATGTTCTCCGTTGCCGTAATCGGCATGCCGGCGGTAACCTTGCCGACGACCGGAACCCGGGTCACGCTGTGCGCGAACATGCCGAGCGATTCCGATTCTTCCTGCCCCAGCAATTCGATGGCCCGAGGCTTGGTGGGATCCCGGCGGATAAAGCCCTTCTTCTCCAAACGGTCGAGGTGGCCGTGCACGGTCGAGCTGGAGGCTAGTCCGACGGCTTCTCCGATCTCACGTACTGAAGGAGGGTAACCCTTCATCCGAACTTCATTGCGTATAAATTCCAAAATAGCCTGTTGTCGGCTGGAAACCTTGGACATAACGATCATCAACCCCATTAGTAACGTTTGGAAAAATTATAACATAGAACTGTCGTTCGTACAAACATAAGTTCTAAAGCTTTCTAATATATGCGAACAATTGTTCTGAAAAACTATTGAAACAAACAAGTGTTCGTGTTATATTGAGATCAAGAGATAAGAACATTTGTTTGGGGAGTGATTCGATATGCCAAGATACACTACATACCAAAGTATTTATAATAAGCCGGTTGCCCGTTCGTGGAGGCATGTTCCCGGTTTTTCTCCGGAATGGACCAAAAGCGTAATGAAGATTGCGTTTCTGTTGATTCTTTTGACGATGACCGGCACCGGAGTGGTTACCGCTTTTGCCGCAGCAAATGATGGAGGGTCCCATGTCAAGGAAACCGTCATTGTTACCCCTGGAGACACGCTATGGGAAATCGCGGTTGATCATAAGCCCCGCGGAAAGGATACCCGTGTGTATGTGGAGGCTATTAAACGGGTGAACGGTTTATCCGTAAGCGATATTCATCCTGGGGACACACTGGTTTTGCCGGATTGAACACGCCTATATATATGAAGAAACTGAAAGAGCTTGGATTCGGGGGCCGCTGCCTTGACAAGCTCTTTTTCTCATGTCAAAGTAAGAATTGTTGCTTATAGAATATGGATGATCAGACAGGAGGAAATGTAGTGGATATAGATACACTGGTGAAACGGATCAATGAATTGGCCCGCAAAAACAAAACGGTGGGCTTAACGGAGGATGAGAAGCTGGAACGGGCACAGCTCCGGGAAACTTATTTGCAGAACATCCGGAACAACTTCCGTCAACAGCTTGAATCCATCGAAATCGTGGATAAATAACGCCGGCCGCAAGGTTCGGCTTACATAACATTAGGTGTAGGAGGAAATTTCATGGCTTCGTTTGACAGGAAAGTGGAACGCAATCGGGTTCGCATGAACAAGAAAGGAAAGGGGCCGAGCCGGATCGGCGGCGGGGGGCAGGATCCCCGGTATTCGTTAGGCGCCAAGGGGGAAGGAGAGGTTTTTAGAGGAAGAAACATTCTTCTTCCGGCAGCTCTGGTCTTGCTGGCCCTTCTGTATGCCGTGGTCGGGTTGATCGGTAATGCCTCGGAAGTCAACTCGGTTTTGTTTTGGCTCACGATCGTACTTTATCTGATCCTGGCGTTGACGATTTTTCTCAGGAAGCCGTATTTGCGAATTCATAAAGGCTGGCTGTATACGTCCAAATTTAACCGCGACCGCACTCTGGAAGCAAACAACATCAGCAAAATAAAGGTAGGCCGCGGCAAAATCACGATTACTCCGAAGAGTAAAGACGTCAATTGGGTGTTCCACCGCGTCCGCAACCGTTTTGACACGGAGGCGATGGGAGAACATCTGGAGCAATATGCGAAAGTACACCATGTTTCCTTTGAGAAGGAATAAGGGTTAGTATAGATTGAAATTGAGGTTGTCAATATTTTGGGGGAGTGTGTGAACTATGACTATCAAGGCCGTATGTTTTGATCTGGATGACACTTTGTTGTGGGATGAGCGCAGTATTAAAGAATCTTTTGAAGCGACTTGCCTGAAAGCGGGAGAAGCGGTGGGGATCGATCCTGAGAAGCTCGAGGAATCGGTGCGCAAGGAAGCCAGAGAGTTGTACGCGTCTTATGAAACCTATCCGTTTACCAAAATGATCGGGATCAATCCGTTTGAGGGATTGTGGGCGACCTTCTCGGCAGGGGAACAGCCGGAATTCCGCCAACTGGAACAACTAGCCCCCGTTTACCAGAAGGAATCCTGGCTCCGCGGTTTAAAGTCGCTCGGTGTGGAGGACGAGGCGCTCGCCGGGGAGCTGGCAGCGCAGTTCGGCCGGGAACGCCGTTCCCGGCCCCATGTTTACGAAGAGACTTTTCGCATTCTCGGCGAATTGAAGGGCAAGGTCAAGCTGCTCTTATTGACCAACGGATGTCCCGCCCTGCAACAAGAGAAGCTTGACGGTGTTCCGGAACTGTCGCCTTATTTCAATGAAATTATCATTTCCGGATCGTTTGGAAAAGGAAAGCCCGATTCGGCCATTTTCCACCATGCGCTGGAACGGTTGGGGGTGGAACCGGAGGAAAGCTTGATGGTCGGCGACAAGTTGACGACCGACATCTGCGGCGGGCTTAGCGTGGGAATGATCACGGTATGGGTTAACCGGCACGGACGCAGCCGGACCGATGAAATTGTACCGGATTTTGAAATCAAACATCTTGCGGAGCTGCATGACATTATCGCGAAATATGCTTGAGCGTTGGAGACGGAACAAGTAGTAGGGAGGTAAACGCCATGAACAAAAAGAACGGTTTGTGGATCATCGGTTTGACCCTGCTGTTTGCGGTGCTTTTAAGCGGATGCGGCAATCCTAAGGGGACGGACCACCACATTGCGGCCGATGCCAATATGCTTGAGCCGATAAATGTGGAGCTTCGGGTGAATCCCGCGGAAGTTACCGCAGGAAAGCCTGTAAGGTTCGAAGCCAAGGTTACCCACCAGGGTCAGAATGTCGATGATGCGAAAGAAGTTATGTTTGAGTACTGGAAGGACGGTTCACCGGAAGATGAGCACAGTAAGGAAGTAGTTGCTGGCTCGGGCGACGGGCTTTACGTATTGGAGAAGACGTTCGAAGAACCGGGAACGTACCATGTCATTTCCCATGTGACCGCTCGTGATCAGCATTCCATGCCTTCCGAGGAATTTACGATTAAATAACGATACTCAAAAACAAGGCTGCTCCCGTTATGGAAGCAGCCTTGTTTGCATTTTCAGATGGATTTACTTTTGAAAGGAAGGATCCTCATAAGGGTGGGCGATCCAACCGTCTTCCTCCACAAAGAGGCGGACGGCCACAACTTTGCGTTCATCGGTTAGGGTAAAGAAATGCGGTGTGTTTTCCGGTACGGAAATCAAATCGCCCGGTACGAGATTAACGTCAAAGTAACCGGTTTGTTCGTCGCCTTTGATGATGAAAGTGCCGGCTCCGGATATGATCGCCCGGATCTCATCTTCCGAATGGGTATGGATTTGCTCGAATTTGGCCAACAATTCTTCGATGTTTGGCGTAGCTTCCGACAGGGTGATGACGTCCCAGGTCCGGTAGCCGCGGCGGGCGGCGAGTTCCTGAATTTCGGACTGATAGGCTTCCAGGACGGCTGCTTTTTGCTCGTCGCTCAGCGAAAAGTTCTCGCGCAGTTCTTGCGGGAGTTTTTTCGTATCCCAATGCTCATAAATTACTTCATATTTATCCAGAAAATCACGAACTTTTTCTTCTCCTGAAATAATTTCGTTCGTCTTTCTTATTCTTATTTCGGCCATAGGATTACCCCGCTTTCTAAATAGTTTGATTGAATTATAGCTGAAAGAGGCGCTGTTGTCGACCCTTTCTTTTCATTATAAAAAGGGATTGATCCAGGGAGAACGCGGGTTAGCAATTTTGTAATCTCCCTTTCCTTGGACGCTTTAATCTGTTAAACTAATTCTTAACGTTTTACGGGAGGGAACAGATCATGAGTAAACCAAGCTTGGAATCTTTAATAAAAGAACGAATATTGATCCTTGATGGAGCGATGGGAACCATGATCCAGCAAGTGGACCTCAAGGCTGATGATTTTGGAGGAGAGGAACTGGACGGCTGTAATGAAATTTTGGTGCTTACCCGTCCGGATGTTATACAAACGATTCATGAGCAGTATCTGGAAGCGGGGGCCGATCTGATTGAGACCAATACGTTCGGCGCGACTTCCGTGGTACTGGCTGAATATGATTTACAGGACCGGGCGCGGGAGATCAACCTGGCGGCCGCGCGCTTGGCAGTTTCCGCAGCGGAGAAATACAGCACGCCGGACAAGCCGCGATATGTCGTAGGCGCTATCGGCCCGACGACGAAGACGCTGTCGGTGACCGGTGGCGTTACATTTGATGAATTAACGGCCAGCTATGAGGAACAAGCCGTGGCTTTGATCGATGCGGGAGTCGATGCGCTGATGCTGGAAACCTCGCAGGACACGCTGAACGTCAAAGCGGGAAGCATCGGGATCAACCGGGCCTACGAGACCACCGGCAAAAAACTCCCGCTGATGATTTCGGGGACGATCGAGCCGATGGGAACGACGCTTGCGGGTCAGAACATCGAATCCTTCTATATTTCTCTGGAGCATCTTAACCCGATATCCGTCGGACTTAACTGCGCTACGGGCCCGGAATTTATGCGGGACCATATCCGGACGCTTTCGGAGATGGCGAAGGCGGGCGTCAGCTGCCACCCGAATGCCGGTCTCCCGGACGAAAACGGGAATTACCATGAGTCGCCCGATTCGCTTGCCCAGAAGATGGCCGCTTTCGCGGAGCAGGGCTGGCTCAATATCGCCGGCGGCTGCTGCGGGACTACACCGGCCCACATAGCGGCGCTAGCGGAAAAAATGAGGCAATATCGTCCCCGTGAAATCGAAGGGATCCATCCGCCGGCGATTTCCGGGATTGAGCCGGTCTATATCGAGTCGGCCAACCGGCCGTATATGGTCGGGGAGAGAACGAATGTTCTCGGATCGAGAAAATTTAAGCGGCTAATCGTGGAAGGGAAATACGAGGAAGCATCGGAAATCGCGCGTGCCCAAGTCAAAAACGGAGCGCAGGTGATCGACGTATGCGTGCAGGATCCGGACCGTGACGAAGCGGAGGATATCAAGTTGTTCCTGGAGCTGGTCGTCAAAAAGGTCAAGGTTCCGCTGATGATCGATACGACAGACCCGCAAGTACTCGATTTGGCGCTCAGCTATTGCCAAGGCAAATCGATTATTAACTCCATTAACCTTGAAGACGGTGAAGAGAAGTTTGAAAAAGTAACACCGCTGATTCACAAATACGGGGCCGCGGTCGTCGTAGGGACCATCGATGAGCGGGGGCAGGCGATCACGCGCGAAGACAAACTGGAAGTGGCGAAACGCTCGCATGATCTGCTGGTGAACAATTACGGGCTGAATTCCGAGGATTTGATCTTCGATCCGCTTGTTTTCCCGGTCGGCACCGGCGATGAGCAGTACATCGGTTCGGCCAAGGAAACGATCGAAGGGATTCGCCTGATTAAAGAGGCACTGCCTTCCTGCCATACGGTGCTCGGCGTCAGCAACGTGTCCTTCGGTCTGCCGGAAGCCGGGCGTGAGGTCCTTAACTCCGTCTTCCTATATGAGTGCACCAAAGCGGGGCTCGACTATGCGATCGTGAACACCGAGAAGGTGGAGCGCTATGCCTCCATTCCGGAAGAGGAACGGCGGCTGGCCGAAGAGCTGATTTACAACACCAATGATGAGACATTGGCCGCATTCGTTGCGGCGTTCCGAAACAAAAAGGTGGAGAAGCAGGAAAAAGTGGTGCATCTCTCCCTGGAAGAACGGCTCGCTTCCTACGTCGTGGAAGGAACGAAAGACGGGCTGATCCCGGACTTGGAAGAAGCCCTAAAAAAATACAGTGCTCTGGAAATTATTAACGGGCCGTTGATGGCGGGGATGGAAGAGGTCGGCCGCCTGTTCAACAATAACGAGCTGATCGTGGCCGAGGTGCTGCAAAGCGCGGAAGTCATGAAAGCTTCGGTGGCCTTCCTGGAGCCGTTCATGGAAAAGAACGAATCCTCCGTTAAAGGGAAAATATTGCTGGCGACCGTTAAGGGCGATGTTCACGACATCGGAAAAAATCTGGTGGAGATCATCTTGGCCAATAACGGTTACAAAATTGTGAATTTGGGTATAAAAGTACCACCGGAGCGCATTATCGAAGCGTGTCGGGAAGAGCTTCCGGACGCGGTAGGTTTGTCGGGGCTGCTGGTCAAGTCGGCGCAGCAGATGGTCACCACGGCTCAGGATTTGCGCAATGCGGGAATTGACGTGCCGATCCTCGTCGGCGGCGCCGCTTTAACCCGCAAATTTACCAGAACCCGGATACGCCCGGAGTATAACGGTCTGGTTGTTTACGCCAAGGACGCGATGGACGGGCTGGATCTGGCCAATAAGCTGATGGATCCGTCGCACCGTGAAGTAATCCGGAAAGACATCGAGGCGGAAAAGGAAGCCGATGCACAAGCCGCTCCTGCGGCACCGATGCCGGAATTAAGCCGGGCGGTCCGCTCGAATATCTCGACCGATGCTCCTGTGTTTATTCCGCCGGACCTGGACAGGCATGTGTTGCGGGATTACCCGATCAATCATATTATTCCGTATATTAATATGCAGATGCTGCTCGGCCATCATCTGGGCCTGCGCGGTTCGGTGGACCAACTGCTCGCTCAAGGGGACGAGAAGGCCGTCCAGCTTAAGGAGACGGTGGACGAAATTCTTCGGGATGCCGCCGGGAAAGGGATCATCCGGGCCCAGGCGATGTATCGTTTCTTCCCGGCCCAATCGTCGGGGAACGATATTATCATTTACGATCCGGCAGACTCTACCCGGGTACTCAAAACGTTCACATTCCCAAGACAGCGTGTAGAACCGTTTCTCTGTCTTTCGGACTTCCTAAAATCCGTAGAGAGCGGTATGATGGACTATGTCGGGTTCCTTGTGGTCACCGCAGGCCAGGGAGTGCGGGAACTGTCGGAAGAGTGGAAAGCCAAGGGGGATTACCTGCGGTCGCATGCCCTTCAGTCGGTGGCGCTGGAAACGGCCGAGGCCTTGGCGGAACGCGTTCATCATATTATGCGCGATATATGGGGATTCCCGGATCCGCCGGAAATGACGATGAAGCAGCGCCATGGCGCCAGATACCAAGGGATTCGTGTATCTTATGGATACCCGGCTTGCCCGGATCTCGAATACCAGCAGCCGCTGTTTGAATTGATGAAGCCTGAAGATATCGGGATTCAGCTGACGGAAGGCTTTATGATGGAGCCGGAAGCCTCGGTGTCGGCGATGGTATTCGCCCATCCGCAAGCGCAGTATTTTAACGTGGATAAAGCTTAAACACCCCAGTCTGCAAACCCTCCGAGTTTTCGGAGGGTTTTGGCGATTGACGATGGAATAGACCTATAGATGGAGGGCTGGGGCAGACCAACGGATTAGCGTCCGGTTAGGAGGTAATGCGATGGAGTTATATTTTATGGGAACCAATGCCGGAGTACCTTCGCTGGAAAGAAACGTCTCTTCGCTTGCGCTGCGGCTGCTGGATGAACGGCGTTCCTTTTGGCTGTTTGACTGCGGGGAGGGGACCCAGCATCAAATTCTCCGTTCACCTTTGAAGCTAAGCAAGCTGGAATGTATTTTTATCACTCATTTACACGGGGATCATCTCTTTGGCCTGCCGGGATTGCTGTCCAGCAGAGCTTATCAGGGCGGCGATACTCCTTTAATATTGTATGGCCCGCCGGGGTTGAAGCAATTCGTTCAAATGGCGCTCGGCCTTAGCGAATCGCGAATCAACTACAAGCTGGAGATTGTGGAGCATGAAGGCGGGCGACTGTTTGAGGACGAAACGTTCCGGGTGGAAGCCGCCAAGCTGGATCACCGGATTCCGAGTTACGGGTACCGGGTGATCGAGAAGGACCTTCCCGGCAAGCTGGATATCGATTTGCTCCGACAATACGGCATTCAACCCGGTCCCTTATTCGGCAAGCTGAAAAAGGGCGAGAGCGTAACGACGCCCGAAGGCAGGATTATAGAACCTGCGGAGGTACTCGGCCGTCCCAAATCGGGGAGAGTCGTCACCATTCTGGGCGATACCCGGCCCTGTCCGGCTGTAGTTCCTCTGGCGGAAGGAGCGGATGCGCTCGTGCATGAGGCCACGTTTATGCATGATCTGGCTGAAACGGCATTCACCTATCATCACAGTACGGCCAGACAAGCCGCGGAGGCCGCCAAACAAGCCGGGGCGAAAAATCTGTACCTGACTCATTTCAGTTCGCGCTATAAGTATGAGAACCAGCTTCAGGAGCTGCAGCAGGAGGCACAGGCGGTGTTTCCGAATGCGCATCTCGCCAGGGAACACGAATTGTACCCGGTCAAAAGAGGCGGGGAATAAGGAGCTGCGCCTGTTTTATTTTCCGGGAAAGCGCAGGAAATGACAGGCGGTTGCAAACTTTGATAGCGTGAAAGCCTTGTTATTTGGGCATCTTCGATCCCGTTCGACGGGAGTTGGCAAGGGTGACTGGGCATTTGACGGAAAACCTGCGGAAGCGCCCGGGAAATTTGCTTGGGGCTCGGGTTTATTTGTACAATGGATACAAGTAGGTGAAGAAAATGAATACAACCAAGCCGGCCTGGAAGGCCTATTTGATTGACTTGGATGGAACTTTATATCATGGCAGCCGTATGATACCTCAGGCGGACCAGCTTATCTCTGAATTAAGGGATCAAGGGATCCCCTATTTATTTGTCACCAACAATTCCTCCCGAACCCCCGCCGAGGTGGCCGAGCATCTTCAGGTCATGGGGATTCCGGCTCGGAGTGAGGAAGTTTGCACCTCGGCGGTCGCCGCGGCGGAGTATATTGCGGATCGTCACCCGGGCTGCAGAGTGGCTCCCATCGGGGAGACCGGCCTGCTGACGGCATTGCGGGACGCGGGTCTTGAGCTGGTGGAGGAGCGTCCGGATTATGTTGTGCAAGGAATCGCCCGGAACTTTACATACGAAACATTGACACAAGCCGCTCGCTGGATTCGGGGGGGAGCCGGATATGTCCTGACGAATCCGGACCTGCTCCTTCCCTCCCAGGATGGTCTTATGCCGGGTGCGGGCACAATAGCCGCAGCAATTCAGGCCGCATCGGGTGTGGAGCCGGTTGTGATCGGTAAGCCTTCGGGCATCTTGATGAAGCATGCGATCGATAGACTTGGTCTCCGCCATGAAGAGGTGGCGGTGATCGGAGACAATATGCTGACGGATATTTCGGCGGGCGCTCGCGCAGGTTGCGGGACGATATTAACATTGACGGGCGTAACGAACATGGAGAACCTCGATGGCTATGTTGAGGCCTCGGGGGTCCGCCCGGATATAATCTGCCGGGATTTGAATGAAGTGCGCAAGCTTATCGGCAGCTCTTCATAGATATTTTACATCGTGAATGAAAGGGAAGATGTATCGTGCCGGAATTGCCGGAAATGGAAAATTACCGAATTCAGCTTTCCAAGCATATTTTGGACCTTAAAATTTCTCAAGTGGTTGTGAACCGGGAGAAATCGCTCAATTTGCCTCAAGAGAACTTCATTCAAGAACTCCAAGGCAGACAGGTCATTTTTATCGAGCGGAGAGCCAAACATTTATTGTTTCACCTGGACAACGGACGCCGTTTGCTGCTGCATCTGATGTTGGGCGGGCTGCTTTACCTGGGGTCCGGGACGGATCGCCCGGATCGGAACACGCAGATCGAAATCACGTTTGGCGAGGATTTGATCCTCTATTTTATAGGGTTAAGGCTCGGCTATTTGCATTTGCTCAGCGCGAAAGAAGCGGAGGAAGCGTTGTCTCATCTGGGGCCCGAACCGTTTGGCCGTAAAATGAATGAAGCGCTATTTGCCGAACTTTTGCGGAAACGCCGGGGCAGCCTGAAAACCGTGCTTGTCAATCAGGAAGTGATTGCGGGCATCGGCAATTGTTATGCGGATGAGATCGCTTTTGCCGCGGGGATCAGACCTTCGGCCAAAGTGCAGAATTTGACCGATGCCGAAGTGGCTTCAGTTTACAAAGCCATGCAGGAAGTTCTGACGGAAATGACGCAAGCCGGAGGATATATGGAGCTTCCTCTGACGAAGAACGATACACTGACTGGAGGAGCAAACGAATTGTGCCGGGTTTATGATCGGGAAGGGGAAAACTGCCCTCGCTGCGGCGATGCCATCGTAAAAACCGAGTTGAACGGACGCAAGGTGTTCTATAGTCCGGGCTGTCAGTATGACCGCTAAGCTTAAAATCGGGGGGCATATGAGTATCCGTGGCGGCTACTACGGCGCCGCCGAGGCCGCATACCGCATGGGAGCGGGAGCTTTTCAGTATTTCCCCAAAAATCCGCGAAGTTTGACCGTGAAAAGGTTTGATGAGAAGGATGCGGCACGCTGCCGAAAATTTTGTCAGGATCATGACATTTTATCCGTTGCGCATACGCCTTATCCGAGCAATCTGGCCGTGAGTTCCGTGACCCAGAAGGAACAGTTCGAAAGAACGGTGAATTCGTTAAGGAATGATCTGGAAATTGCCGAGGCTTGCGGGTCTGTGGGAATTGTTGTACATTTTGGAATATATAAGGAAAGAAACCCCTTACAAGGATACCAAAATATTATACAATGTATTAATGAGGTGCTTCGGGATTGGCAGGGACAGTCCAAACTGCTGATCGAAAACCAGGCCGGCGATCATGGAGACATGGGGATGACGGTGGAGGAACTTGTGCAGATTCGTAAGTTGTGCGACTTCCCCGGGCTCGTCGGCTTTTGCCTCGATACTTGTCATGCGTTCGCCGCAGGCATGTGGACCGGAGAACGGGACGGCACGTTTGCGGCTAAAGCGAATGAACTGGGTTTTTGGGACGCGTTGGCCGCGGTTCATTTAAATGACTCCAAGTACCCTGCATTGTCCCGGAAGGATCGCCATGCAAGAGTAGGGCAGGGATACATCGGAGAAAACGGCTTTCGCAGACTGCTAAAAAACAGCCCGGTGAAGGAGAAGCCGTTAATTCTGGAGAGTGAAGCCGGAAGCGACGGCACTTACAGAGAAGATATGGACCGGATCAGGCAATGGGTGGAAGGCTAGGGCTGAAATACCGCGGAAAGGAAGAACGACTGTGATTCATGTGTATATGGACGACTTTCGACGTTGTCCCGAAGGTTTTACTTTAGTCAGGTCCGTAGATGAATGTCTGGAGCTGCTTAGGGTGGCGGAGGTGGACATCTTGTCGCTGGACTACGATATGGGACCGGGGGAAAAGACCGGTTCCGATGCGGCTGCCGCCATTGCGCGGGAAGGGCTGTACGCCCGCAAAATTTACCTCCATACCTCGAGCATGTACGGAAAGAAGAGTATGTACGAAATTTTGTACCAAAACAAGCCTGAGCATGTCATTTTGCATAACGGGCCTATTCCGTTCGAATTGCTGGAGGAAATTGAACGTAAAGCGGGAGGGCGCAAGCTTTGAACAACGAGATAGAGCGGGAAACCGGGACGGATTCGGGAGCGGAATTTATAACAAGATGGGTATGCTCGGCCAACCATGGCTTTGCTCCATACGCGCAGGAAGAGCTTCGCAGACAATTCGGGGCTGTCAAAAGCACGATGCTGGTGCCCGGGGAGGTTTTCCTCGTGTCGCTGAAGGCTGGACCACAGCAGGTGGCAGCGTCATTGCGCCAGAAAGAACCGATATTTTTGCGCCATCTGTTCGCCGTGCAATGGGAGTGGGTTAGCGGGGAGGAAGAGCCATCCGGTAACAGCGAGTGCGGGCTAGAGGAACTTGCCCGTTTTTTGCGGGCGGATGCTAGGCTACATGGAGCCAAGATTGCGATCCAAACGCGTAAATCAGAGCAAGCGGTCTGGGAAGGCAGCGCCGCCGAACTGAAGGAGGCACTCCAGGCGCGCCTGGACGGTATTGATGCGGAAATCGTCGTCAGAGAGGCGGATTGGATTGTTTCCGTGTTTGCCGCCAAGGAACGGATACTGGCCGGCATAACCGCACCCGCGGACAATTTATCCGATTGGAATGGCGGAGCGATCCGGTTTCAGCGGGAGGAAGGGCAAATCTCCCGGGCCCAATTCAAGTTGCTTGAGGCCGAGGCGATTTTCGGCATTGACTTTAGTTCTTTTCAGGAAGCTGTGGATATCGGAGCGGCGCCGGGAGGTTGGACTTCTTTTCTGCTTGAGCGGGGGATGAAGGTGACTGCCGTCGATCCGGCCAAACTGCATCCAGATGTGCTGCGAAATCCGCGGCTCACCCATCTGCGAAAGAATGCGAACAGCGTTAAGTTTCGCGAACACCAGTTTGATCTCCTCGTTTGTGACATGAGCTGGAATCCAAAGCTGACCGCCAAACTTGTGACGGAGCTGCTCTATGCTCTTGTTCCCGGAGGAACGGCCATTGTGACGGTAAAGCTGCTAAGCAAGAAACCTATGGCGCTCATCCAAGAGATTACCGCAACCTTTGAAGCTTCCCGGCTTCAGATCCAGCGGGCCAAGCAGCTGTTTCACAACCGTGATGAAATTACATTGTATATGATAAAATATTAATGTCATAAATTAATAGTAGACAAAAAACCTCTTTACAGGTTGGGATATTTTGGTTTATAATAGTTCCAAAATTATACAAATTTGACGTATGGGAAAGCATCCCTTGTCCGTCCGGTCTTTGACCGGATCGGGACAGGGGATGCTTTTTTTTTCGTCGGGAAAGGAGGGGACAAGTGCCGTCCGTTCCGGGTTTTGGTGTTGGCGATGTTCTGGCGGGCAGATATCGATTGGAGAGGGTGATCGGTGAAGGCGGGATGAGCCGGGTGTATCTTGCCTCCGATTTAAAGCTGCCGGGAAAGCAGTGGGCCGTGAAGGAAAGCTTCGGCATGGAGGGAATTGGGGTCCGTCCGGAAGAAGAAGCCAAGCTTTTGATCGGATTGAGTCATCCGCGGCTGCCGCAAATTGTGGATTTTATTCAACTCCGAGAATCCGGTCATTCGTATTTGGTCATGGATGTAGTGGAAGGGGTTCATCTGGACCGGTTTGTGCTGGATCAGAGAAAAGCGCTTAGTGTGGAGCAATTGGCCGGGTTCGGGTCGCAAATTTGCGAAGGATTGCAGTACCTTCATAGCCGTCGGCCGCCGATCGTGCACCGGGATTTAAAACCATCCAATCTGCTGGTCGACGGCAAAGGACAAATTCGATTCGTCGATTTTGGAATCGCTCGCAAGTATAAGCCGGAGCGGTCTGAGGATACGATTCAACTCGGGACGGCGGGGTTTGCGGCTCCCGAACAGTATGGGGGGAGGCAAAGCGACGGGAGGGCGGATTTGTACTCGCTTGGCGCTGTACTTCTTTATTTGGGGACAGGTTGCCGCTTCAGTTCCTGGTCGGAAGCCGCGGACCGGGAGTTTCGGGGCAGGGGATATGGGGCGCTGAAAGAGGCGGTCTTTAAGCTGCTCCAACAAAATCCGGAGGAACGGTTCGCTTCTGCCGAGGAAGCCGGGAGAGCTTTAAAGAGGCTTTGCCATCCCGGACCTCAGGAGGTGGCGGGAGCTTTGTCGCGGGGCCGCCGCCCGCATATCATCGCCGTGATGGGCACCGTTCCGGGTTCCGGAGGCACGCATCTCTCCATCAGTCTGGCCCACGTGTTATCCCGCAGCGTACGAAGCGTAGCGGTCGTGGAGGCGGATGAGAGATCCACGGCATTCCGGGCTATTGCCCGATGGGCCGGGGAAGAGGAAAGCCAAAAGCACCCTGGGAACTTTCGGGGCTTCAGGCTTCACGGCGTGGAATACATTCATATTTCTAGCAAAATGGAACTGCTGGAAATTTTTTCGAATCACTACGAGTTCGTCGTTTGCGATCTGGGATCCAGCAGACGCCAGGAAATGATGGAGGAGTTTTCCCGGGCGGATCTGTCGATATTGGTTACACCGGGGGCGGGGTGGAGGCAAGATGATTTACTCGCTTTTATGGAGTATCCCTTGGCTGGCAAAGGAAATTGGACGTGCTGTCTCCCTATGGCCTCTCCGGACGTCATTCGATTTCTCCGCAAACAATTGGGGGATGTCAGGGTGTACGGGCTTCCGGCCGACAACTGCCCGTTTTCTCCAGGTCAATTAATGGAACAAGCCCTCATGGAGGTGTGCGAAGGGATGTTTCCACCTCCGGGAAAGAAAGGGAGGATCAATGGAATCCGCTGGAATCGAAAACTACGGAAGGGACGTGATTGATTGCTTCCATGGAGAAGAAAGACGAAGCAACTGATGCTGGCCGCCGCTATAGGTGCGGGGGTGACCGGCGCTATTTTTACAGCTTGGATGATTATTCAAACCAATCAGCATGCAAAACAGACGGCCGCCATACGACAGGCTATGGAAGCCGAAATCAATCGGTTGAAGGAAGCTGCTTCGGAGAAACGGCAGATTCGCGGGTGGGCCCCTTCCCGGCCCCTCCCTGCCGGGTATATGATCCGGGCCGAGGATGTGGTCCCGATCGAGCTACCGGCTCAAGCCGTCCCCGCAGACTTGTTAAATTCCAGGGACATGGTTGTCGGCAAAGCTGTCAAGCTCCCGCTTCAGGCCAATACGTTGCTGACGGAATCGCTGATATATGAGGAAGAGCCGACATCCGCCGATTTGCGCTATCGGGAGATGGGGTTTATTCAACTTCCCGGAACTTTGTCCAAACAGGATACCGTGGATGTAAGGATCCAATTTCCAACGGGTCAGGATTACATTTTATTGTCCAAGAAGCGGGTGAGTTCCCTCTCGAATGGCGTGGTCACGATGACGCTAAATGAAGCCGAGATTTTGTCGCTATCGAGCGCCATCGTCGATGCCTATCTGCACAAAGCATCGATCTACGCCTTACTGTATGTGGAACCGGGACTGCAGGCCAAAGCGGTACCGACATATCCGGCAAACGATGCGGTGCTTGGGTTAATCCGGAAGGACCCCAACATCGTACGTCAAGCGGAACAAGCATTAAATCGATCCGCGCGCGCGGGACTGGAGGCCGATTTGGCCGGAATGTCGGCACAGACGGCAGCGGAATTTGCCGGTCTCCAGGCGTCCGGCAATGCCCCGGGGGCGACGGCCGTCGGGAAGGAAGAGCAGTTTGTTATGCGGCCATCCGATTAAAGGGGGGAAAGTAGCTTTGAAACGCATAGTTTTTACCGGAAAGAGCGATAAGAGGGATTTATTGCTTTATATTTGCAAAGCGTTGAGCGAGGCGGGGAAGCGGGCTTTGCTGGTGGATTTGACCGATGGCGGGAAATACCGCTACATCCTGGGTGGCGGCGCTACGGGAATGCCGATCACCGAGTTTTGCGGCTTTGACATTTGTGACGGGATTTTGGCTGAACCTGCCGGTGAGTACGACTTCTGTTTGTACGATATGGAAACGATGCATTATGGGACTAGGGAGCTCTGGAGCAAGGCAGATGAGGCGATATGGGTCACTTCTTTCGACAGATTTGAAGTGGAACGTACGGTGGAGTGGTTTAAGCAGTTGTTTTTACGCTGGCCCGAGTTGTCGAGGCTCGAACTTTGGCCGGTTTTTATCCGGACTGTCGACAGTTTTTTGAAGCCGGAATATATTTTGAGCTGCATGGAGAGTTTGCCGGTTCAATGGTCCAGGGAGGGGCTTGATATCCCGTGGTGTGAGGGCAATCTGGCGGTTCAGCTGGAGAATGAGCATCGCCACATTTTGCGGATGGGCAGGTTATCGAGGTCCTATAAAAAGGCGCTGCGAATCATGCTCGAGGAATTGGCCGGATGGACCGGCAGGGATACTAGAAAGACGCTCCGGCAAGCGGAAAGGAGAAGGGCATGAGCCGGATTGTGTTTGGGGATACCGGCTGGGGAGGTTCATCGCAATTGGCGGCGGCAAGCGCAATAGGCATGGCGTTGACTTATCCGGGGCGTTTGTTGCTTTTAAATGGAGAGCCCGGCGGGACAGGGGTGGAGGCAGGATTCTCCGTTCAAGCAAACTATTATGCTCCGCTTTCGCCTCTTGCGGAAAACGGGATGGATGCGATACGAAGACTTGCCGCGAATCAAAAGCTGACAAAGCACAACTTCCCGGATTATACGCTGCCCGTCGTTACGGGAAGACTGGATCTTTTGACCGGATGTTCTCGGGGTGGACCTGATCCGTATATAGGCATGGAGGAAAAGGAAAACATCTACTCGGTCGCGGAACAAGTCTACGATATTTGTTTGTCCCGTACCCCCTTCTCCGGTAAGTTCGGCACCGAATCCAAGGAACTGTATAGAAGGGGGCCAGCCCCTTTGAGGGTAGCGGTTTTACGCCAGGATCGGTCGGAGCTCGAGGCTTTTTTTCTGGGAATGGAGTGCGAAGCCGGCTGCTCTTCTGTCGCGGAAATTCTCGTCGTTTATCCTTATGATCCCGGGTCACAGTGGACGGTGCGCAATATTTGCCGGAGGTTTGCATGCACGCTTCCCGTGTATGGCATTTCCTACAGCACCAAATTCGCGGATGCGTGGAATAACCGGGAATTGCTGAAGTTTTTCAGGCTCCACTGCCCGGCGCCTCAGTATAAAAAGGTGAGGGATGAAATGCTGCGGGGGCTGATGCCCTTTTGCCAAGCGATATATACGTTGGCTGGACGCGGAACTCCATTGTCCGGCGAAAAGGGGGCATAACTGTGGACAGAGCAGCCGTGAACGTCTTAGGATGCTTAGCGCTGATCCTTTCTTGCTTGTTGGCTGTGTGGTTTAGAGCCAGAATTGCCCAAGATGAGCCCGGGAATGAAACGAATGCGCGAAACCGCTATTCAATGGACGAACTGATTGCTTGTATCAAACATCAGATTCATGAGCTGAGCCGCAACCCTGCCAACGATTGGGGGATGAACGAAGAGGCATGGAAGCGAAAAGTGAAATCCCGTGCCGAATTGCGTCAGGCGCTTAAGGGATGTGTGCATGGCGATATGCAGGATAAACGTTATGTGAAAATGTTTATACGCGATCTGCTGCAAGGAAGCTACGGTATCAACGAAAGCAATATCGGACGGATTATTCCTTTCGATGAGCGCGAAAAACTGACTGCTCAGGACCGATTTGATATCTTACTTTACTTATACGAGAAGAGACATGGTCCGGACGGGCTATCGACCATGATCGAAGAGTATGGGCTCGATCGGCCGAAACCGGTCCCACAGGAAGGGGGCGGGGAGGTTTTTGAAATTACGGCCGACGATGTGGACCGGATTTTTTACCGGGAGTTCCGGCTGCTTTCATTCCCCGAAAAGCTTGACCTGGTCGTGCAGCGGATCTATCAAATGTATAAAGGCTTTTCCGTAATCGATACCATACGGGAGCAGCATATCGACGGGGTCAGTGGAGGAGTCAGCGGGATGCCGGGAAACAGCGCCGCGTGGGGGGACTCGGTATCCGAGTTTGCGGGAGAGTGGCCGGAAATTCCGCTGGATGAGGACGGGAGAAAGGTGACGCGCGCCTGGGATAGCGTATGGATTTTTTACAAAGGAAAGAGCCTGCGTTTATCCTTCCTTTCCTTCGGAAATGAAGCCGAACTAAAGCGGGTATGTCAAAACATTTACAAGTTCAATTTGCCGGGCCAATTGTCCGAGGCGAACTGCTTTAAAGTCAACGAAATGAAGGACGGTTCGAGAGTCGTCGTCGTACGTCCTCCCTTTGCCGAGACGTGGGCGTTTTTTGTCCGCAAATTCGATGTCAAGAGCGCCTCGGTGGAAAGTCTGGTAGAAGGGAAAAACGCGGAGTTGCCCGTCGAGCTATTGAAATTCTTGATGAAGGGCAACCGGATTACCGCTATTACCGGTTCCCAGGGTTCCGGCAAAACGACGCTGCTCATGGCGCTTGTAAAACATATCGATCCCTCCTACACGCTGCGGGTTCAAGAGATGTCGTTCGAGCTTCATCTCCGCCATATGTATACCGCAAGGAATATTTTGAGCTTTAGAGAAACGGAGTACGTCTCCGGTCAGGAAGGGCTCGATGTACAGAAAAAAACCGATGGGACCGTCAATATTCTGGGAGAAGTTGCGACAGATGAGGTTGCGGCCTGGATGATACAGATGGGACAGGTAGCCAGCCTGTTTACTATTTTTACTCACCATGCCAAAACGTTTCGTGATCTGGTGGATTCGCTACGGAATTCACTCCTTAAAACGGGTGTTTTCCGGGATGAGCGGATCGCGGAGGCACAGGTGGCCAAGGTGCTCGATTTCGATATTCATCTTTGCAAGGATCGTCAAGGAAACAGGTATATCGAACGGATTTCGGAATGCTGCAAGCATGATGAGCTTGGAGGGAGCAGTAAACAAGGTGCAGGCCGGCACAACCTGGGCGGACTTTCGGGGGGCTCCAAAGGGTATAGGGAAAGAGTGATTGTGGAATACCGCAACGGCGGTTATTTCCCGGCCGAACCTCTTTCCATGAGGTGCCAGGAAGAAATGCTTCGGGAGATGCCCCCAAGGGAAGCGGCTCGTTTCGGGGAGTTTTTGGACAAGCATTGGGGGGAGCGGCTTGGAGCTTAAATCTTTTCTTGTTGTCATCTTTGGGCTGTCTCTCTGTCTGTTCGCATTGCTTTATGGATTAGGCCGGCTGTTAAGCATTAGGGAGCGAAAACGGGGACTTGCATGGACGCCGGAGCAAAATATACCGTCAAGGCTGCGGAATACACTTTCCGCGATATTGCTGAGATCCTATGCGTTAGCGGTAAAAATCCCGCTCCTTCGCCATGAAGTAATGAAAGTTCGCCAGCGCCTTTCATTACTTCATCGATATGATGAGTTCAGCTTAAGAAGAGCCACCATGAAGTTCGTGATTCTGCTTGCCTTGCTGTTTGGCTCTGCCTTCGGGTTGCTGACCGCCTGGAATCCGGGCTTGGTCTTTGCGGTGTCGCTTTTGCTCGCCATCGCCGTGATTCAGGGGAATCTCCTCGACGGATACGTGAATCGGCTGGAGCAAAAATTGCTGGAACAAATGCTGGACTGGTTTACGGCGGTTAGGCATGCTTTTCATCGGCATGGCATGGTGGAAGATTCCATTCAGGAATCGATTGACCAGGTTCCGGCGGAGATCGGCATCCACGCGGAAATGCTTTATGCGGCTCTGACCGACAGCAAGCCGGATGAGGCGTTGGATAAGTACTATGAAACGGCGCCAAATCGTTTCCTTAAAGTGTTTGCCGGAATATCCCGGCTTGTCATGGAATTCGGGGACCGAAAAACAGAGCGCAGATCGCTATATTTGCGGGGAATTTCCGGACTCGCCGAGGAAATTCAACTGGAGCTGATTCGCCGCAAGAAATTGGACTATTTATTGCAAGGGCTAAATATCATCGCACTTGTGCCTTTTTTCTTCACCAAGCCGATTGAATGGTGGGCGAGAATGAATTTTCCCCTGATGAACCAGTTTTATTTGAGCAAGTTGGGATTGGTCGTCAAGATCGGCATTTTTGTGGTTATATTGCTTTGTTATGTTCTGCTGCAAAAGCTGAAGGGCGACCGGGTGATGCCGCCTTACCGGGCAGGACAAAGCCGGCGGTTGCCTTGGGAAGTTCAGTTGCAGCGTTTGAGCTTTGTTCGCAAGCTGGGGGGAATATTCACGCCAAGCTCGTCTACGGCAGCCTATTCCCGGCTTGAGCAATTATTGAAAGATAACAATCATCACCTCAACGTTGGGCAGTTTCAAATCAGAAGGATAGCCGTTTTCGGAATATGCACGCTTTTGGCGACCGGCTCCCTTTTCTATATGCACGGGCAAAGCCGGGGGTGGATTATGCGTGAACCGCCAGCCAATACTGTCTTCTTCGGAACAATGTCCGAAGAGGACAGCCGAACGGCCGCAAAGGAGGCCAAACAGGATAGGCAGATCATGCTGAAGCTTGGCATGAAGGCGGAGCTTGAATCTGAGGAAATCGCGGAGGCCGTGGCGACGGGATGGTCCGCTGTCGGCGGGAAGCCGGACGAGAAGCAGCTTGCCGCGATCACGCAGCGAATTCTAGATAAAATGGATCGCTGGAATCAGGAGTATATGAAATGGTGGGAGCTGCTTTTATCCGTTCTTGCGGGCTGCGCCGGTTATTTTACGCCGCTTTGGGTTTTGAAATTTCAGCGCAGGATGAGGCTTATGGATATGCGGCATGAAGTATACCAGTTTCAAACGATGATTTCGATTTTACGGGAGCTTGAGCGCATCTCGGTGGAAGAGATTCTCGATTGGCTGCATAACTATGCCGTTATCTTTAAAGCACCGCTGCAGAAATGCTTGCTCCATTACGGCCACGGAGGAGAAGACGCGTTGCGGGAAATGAAAGAAGAAGCAGTGCTGGACGAATTTAGGCAGCTTTGCGATAAGCTGCTTTTGGCCGCGGAGAAGATCACGATCCGCGACGCATTCGACGAATTGGAAAGTGATATGTCCTACCAATTCGAGCGGAGGCGGCTCGATTATGAGAAATCGCTGGATGTTAAAGCGGGATGGGGAAGAATGCTCGGTTTTTGCCCGATGTACTGCCTGATTTTTGCTTATCTTGTTATCCCGCTAATATGGATGAGTTTTCAACAGATGGACATTTATTTCAAGCAGATTCAGCACATTTAAAAATCGGGAGGCTGTAATTTATGAATAACGCATCGTCCGCCTTGAAGGTGGCGGCAGGGATCTTTTTGACTATCGCACTCATCACGATTGTGGTGATTTTGTTCGTATCCGCCCAGGAGGCAACCAAAACGGCCCAAAACAATTTTTCGGATATCCAGACCGAGCTGTCGCAAGCTTCCTTTACGGTATATGACGACACGACGGTGAGCGGATCACAGGTGACCAACGCATTGCGGAAATTCAAGGACCGGGGAGAGTTCGGAATTCAAATCAAAACAGGGAAAAACTCGGGAGGGCAATGGTACGGGGACATCCTCCGCATCAGCGGACCCCTTACCAACGAAGAGTATGGTTCGGTGAGCGGCCGGAGCCCGGCCGATATCGGAAATACATGGAATGAAAAACTCAACGAATACGTCAATCCCAGCGGGAAATTTAAAGCGAAGGTCATTAAGGACAATTCCAACGTAGTGCGAGGGATCATTTTCACGCAGACGACGGTAGCGTCGTAAACCTATGCTGGATTCCCTGAAAAAAATGCTATGGCTGGGAGCGGCCGTATCCGTTTGTTTTACCGCGCTCATCCTTACGCTGGAACAATGCCGGCATTTCGACATGGCCCAGCAAAAGTTAGTCCCTTTTGTTCAAGGTCAGAGAGTGAGCGTCGTTTCAACGTTCGGCAGGGTAGCCGAGGGGCTGCATAAGGCGGTGAGGTATAAGGGGATGCATATATTGTATGGTTTAAGAGAGTGGGCGGGCGAAGGAGTGGAGGTCACCGTGGATTCCAAACAGATCCCTTATTATGGAGAACCGGTGTATGAGCCGGGCGGGAACGGGGATCGGGATTTACGTTTGGCTTTATCCGTGCTCGACCTGCAGGGCGATTACAGAGCGCGCTGTTATTACGATCATCAGGAGCGACTATATAAGCTTGCGTTTATTAAAATTTAGGGGGTCTGCGGATTGAGTAACCCGCTGTCCAAAATCGCGGCTGCCCTGCTGGCCCTGATCCTCCTGTTTTTATATCCTGCTGTGGAATTTGCCCAGCGGGAGGCGGATTTCGAGATGTTGTCGGCGTACAACTCGCTGGTTCAATTTACGGACGCGGTAAGGAATAAGGGATATTTTTCACCGGAGATGTACCGTGGTTTTTCCCGGGACCTGGAGATGGGCGGGAACGTGTACGACATCGAAATCGAGCACCGGAGAAAAAAATACCATCCGGAATACGTCGATCCGGCCGATCCTGCAACCTTTCAAGGGCGGTATTCCGTGGTTTACGACTCTTATTATACTGACCGGATCTTCGAGGTTCTTTTTCCGGCGAACGCGAGCGGAACCGAAGCGGAAGAGAGATTATACAAGCTGGCAGCGGGGGACTTCGTTCAAGTCACCTTGAAGCCCAAAACCCGGCCCACTTCTCATGCATTGGCGGATCTCGTCTACGGCCCGGGGAACTGGAGTGAGGCGGGCAAGCGGATCACCTACGGGGGGATGGTGCTGAATGAAGATTACTGATTGGGCCGTCGTTTTTGTCCTTCTCGCCTTTCCGGCCCTGTTTATGCTGCATTGGGATTCGGAGCAACTCAGGGAGGCGAATCGGCTGCAGATCAAGTACACGGCAGCGCTTAGGACGGCGGTTCAAGACGCGGGAAGCATGCTAAGCCTAAACGAGCTTCAGCGCTATGAATCGGGCTACGGTTCTTCCAAATTTATGCGGGCTGATAAGGAAGCGGCTCTATCCGCTCTGCTGGAAACGTTGATGTTGAATTTGGGCGAGCATGAGGATGCGATATCCCGCGATCAATTGATGACTTACATCCCGGCGGTCATAGTGATCGATTATGACGGATACTATGTTTACGCAGTACAAGAGATAGCGGGAGAGGACGGAAGTCTTTTGGCTCGGCATCGTTGGTGGCCCAAGAAAGCCTACGTCCATCACGATGCGGAAGGGAACACGATATATTTTACCCTGGATGAGCAGATTACGGTAATCGACACAGCTTCGGGGGAAGTGCACCGTGGTTTAAGGGAAGAACTCGGGGGTGCTTTGTCCATAGAGCTTCTTAAGCAAAAGGAAACCTTTGAGAATGTCCGCAGATCGGTCATCGTTTCCGCCATCGAAGCAGATTTGTCCAGCGTCATCGACAATCACAATGTGTTTGCGAGGAGTCTTGGCTTCAACTATATATTTACGCTCCCGACGATTCCGCGGGAGGCGTGGAACAATACGATCGATGATGTGGGAATCCTTGTTTTTCTGCAGGGCATTCCGGTCGGAAGCAAGCATTATAACAATTACGCGCTAGGTGGCGGGAGGGTTGTAAAACAAAGGCCGGTTTACGGGTGGAGCGACCCTGAGACCGGAATCCGGTTCGCCGGCGGTAGCCCATGTTATTACGGATCCGGAACTGTGCCGTTAGAAATATTCGCCAGCCAAAGGGATGCGGCGGGGAAAGGTTATTTTGAAGCCCATTGTCCTTTGCGGGCACCTTGACCCCAGGCGTGCGAACTTTTACAATCATTTAATCCGGAGAGGTTACGGACGTCTTCTCCGTATGTTAAAATAGGTTCTTGAATGTCTCTTTTTGAAAGAAACAAACCTATTTTTCATATAGAAGGAGCTTGTGCGTTAATTATGAGTTTATTGACCGTAGAGAACCTTTCCCACAACTTTGGTGAAAGAACGCTGTTTAAAAATGTGTCCTTCCGGCTGCTTGCCGGGGAACATGTTGGACTAGTGGGAGCAAACGGTGTGGGCAAATCCACACTGATGAATATTTTGACCGGACAACTTCTGAAGGACGAGGGTAAGGTGGAATGGACCCCGAAGGTGCGTTACGGATACCTGGATCAGCACTCCAAGCTGACCCCCGGGAAAACGGTTCGGGATGTATTGAAGGACGCGTTTCTTCCGCTGCTTGAGCTTGAGAAGGAAATGATGGAAATTACGGATAAAATGGCGGACGCTACGCCGGAAGAGCTGGAGGAACTTCTGAATCAGATGGGGGAAATCCAGGAGCAGCTGGAGATCGGCGATTTCTATCTCATCGATGTCAAGGTTGAGGAAATGGCCAACGGCCTCGGGCTTTCCGCGATTGGTCTCGACCGCGATGTTGCCGCTTTAAGCGGGGGACAGCGGACCAAGGTGCTGCTCGCGAAACTTTTGCTGGAGAAACCGAACGTACTTCTGCTGGACGAGCCGACCAACTATCTGGACGTGGAACATATCCAATGGTTGACGAATTATTTGCAAAATTACCCTTACGCGTTTATTTTGATTTCCCACGACACGGAGTTTATGAATCAAGTCGTCAATGTCGTTTACCATCTCGAATTCGCCAAGTTGACCCGTTATACTGCGAACTATGATAAGTTTCTGGAAATGGCCGACATCAATAAAAGCCAGCATATCGATGCTTATGAGAAGCAGCAGGAATACATCAAAAAGCAGGAGGACTTCATCCAGCGCAACAAGGCGCGGTATTCGACGTCCGGACGCGCCAAGAGCCGGGAGAAACAATTGGACCGCTTGGAGCGGATCGATAAGCCGGAGGAAGCGGCCAAGCCGATTTTCGGTTTTAAGGAAGCGAGAGCCAGCGGCAAAACCGTATTTGAAGGCATCGATTTCGAGATCGGCTATACGCATGCTTTGCTGCCCAAAATGTCCATGACTATCGAGCGGGGCGAAAAAATCGCTATCGTCGGCTGCAACGGGGTGGGCAAATCGACCCTGCTGAAAACGATTCTGGGCAAAATCCCGCCGGTAAGCGGGAAAACCTATCAAGGCGATTTCCTTTTTCCGTCTTATTTTGAGCAGGAGGTCCGTCCCGGAAACGGGACGCCGATCGACGATGTGTGGAACGAATTCCCTCATCTGAACCAGCATGAGGTCCGTGCGCATCTGGCGCGATGCGGACTAAAGAACGAGCACATTACCCGTCAACTCAGGGCATTGAGCGGTGGAGAGCAGGCCAAAGTCCGTCTATGCAAGCTGATGATGCGGGAGACGAACTGGATATTGTTCGACGAACCGACCAACCACCTGGATGTGGTCGCTAAAGAGGAATTGAAACGGGCTTTAAAGGATTTCAAGGGCACGGTTCTGCTCGTATCCCACGAACCTGACTTCTATGAGGATTGGGTCACTAAGATTTGGGACGTTGAGGCCTGGTCCACCCGGGCATAACCTGGACAAAGTGTAGTCCGTACGTCAAGTGTATAATGCCGGATATCTGAGCGGAAGGATAGTGAGGTAAAGATGAATGGAACACGGCATGATCGCTATTCCCGCCAAAAGCTGTTCCCGCCGATTGGCCCTGCGGGTCAGCAGCGATTATCGGAATCCTCGGTTCTGATTATCGGGGCGGGAGCGCTGGGAACCGGGATCGCCGAAACGCTGGCTCGCGCTGGCGTCGGACGCCTGATTGTGGCAGACCGGGATTATGTGGAATGGAGCAATCTGCAGCGTCAGCAACTTTATAATGAGGCGGATGCCGCCCAGAGGCTTCCCAAGGCGGTCGCAGCCGAGCGACACTTGCGGGCGCTTAACAGCGAGATTATTGTAGAAAGTCATGTCATGGACGTGACGCATGAGGACATGGACGAACTTTCCCGCGGTGTAGATCTGATCATGGACGCTACGGATAATTTTGACACCCGTCTGGTGATTAACGACATTTCGCAGAAACAGGGAATTCCCTGGATCTATGGCGGATGCGTCGGCAGCTATGGCATGACATTGACCATTTTGCCGGGGGAAACCCCTTGTTTAAATTGTCTGCTTGGCGTCGTCCCTCTGGGGGGCGACACTTGCGATACGGCTGGAGTCATTCCACCGGCGGTTCAACTGGTCGTGGCCCATCAGACAACGGAAGCGCTGAAATTGCTCACAGGTCATAAGGAAGCTCTGCGCGGGACGCTGCTTACCTTCGATCTGTGGCGCAATGAGCAGACGGAAATGAAGGTGGGAGCAGCCAGAAGACCGGATTGTTTATCCTGCGGCGAGCACAAAACTTTCCCTTATTTATCCGCAGCCCATTCCCGCAAAACCGAGGTTCTGTGCGGCAGGGATACGGTACAAATCCGGCCCGCTTCCAAACGCACGCTTTCGCTTCCGGACATGGCCGGTAAGCTTGGGAAGCTGTCGGACGGAAAGGTGGAGGTCAATCCCTTTCTGCTTTCCTTCTCGCTGGATAACATCCGTATGGTCTTGTTCGAGGACGGAAGAGCGCTCGTTCACGGGACAAAGGATATTTCCGAGGCTAAAGCCCTCTATGACCGGTATTTGGGTTAGGTAAGCTGTTGATTGACTTTCTATCGAAAACGAATCATTTCGCGGTTCAGACGGAATGGTTTGTTTTTTTTTTGACCATGTTAGTACTACGAAGATTGTACAAGTTTAGGGCGAGGCGGGAGGATATGAAGGATAGCGTGCTTTTGATGCACAAAAACGATGCCGCCGGCATACAGTTACAAAATAAATTGGAAGAAGCGGGGTATAAGGTTCGCTTGTGTTTTAATTTTGAGGACACCGCCGCCGAGTTGATCAACGACATGCCCGGTATTTTGCTGCTTCAGGTTGAAAAAGAGGGCGGTGAATTATATGGGGAGATGGAGCGGTTGGGGGGATATTCCAGTTTTCCCGTCCTGGTAATGCTGGAGGAATGGAACTCCGAAGAACTGGTAACCGCCTTGGAAGCCGGGATGATCGAAGTTGTTGAAGCAACGATTCCCTTTGTTGAACTTAAGGCGCGGATCCGCAGCCTGATTCGGCTTTATGGCCGGTTTACCGAAGACTACGTCTCGGAACTGAACTACGAGGACCTTAAGATCGAGCTAAAGGGGAGAAAGACTTACCGGGGCGACGAGCTCCTTAAGCTGACTCCGAAGGAATTCGACTTGCTCAAATATTTGGTCAAACGGGCGGAGCATGTCTGTCAGCGGGATCAGATATTACAAGAGGTTTGGGGCTACGATTTTGCAACGGGGACCAATGTAGTCGATGTGTACATCCGTCACCTTCGCAAAAAAATCGATAAGGGGAGGCCCCGTAAACTGATTCACACGGTCCGGGGAACGGGCTACGTGATTCAATAAAACGAATTCTCCCAAGAAACCAAACAACCCGATAGAGAGGCTATCGGGCATCGGTTAACTTACTGATTTGGTTGAAGATGTTTCTGGACGTAATTCGGTAAGTTTGTTTAAACTAGAGGACGCGGCGAGCTTTTAAGTAAGTTCTTTTCCAGGTTCCGGAATTCAGATTGGAAATCGTAACACCCGGTTTGCCGTAAGTGTGCAGGATCTTGCCGTTCCCCATATAAACCGCGACATGGGTCACGTTTCTTCCGTTAGCGCGGCTGCCGCTGGAGAAGAAGACCAGATCGCCGGCTTTCAAATTCGATTTGGAGACGGCACGTCCCACTTTCGATTGAGCCACGGAAGTCCGGGGCAGATTTACGCCGTATTTGGCGAAAATCCGTTTCATAAAGGAAGAGCAATCAAAAACCCGGGTTGTCGATGTTGATGCGCCAAATTTATAAGGAGTGCCCATAAACGTTTTTCCGTAGTTAACAACTTGAGTTCCCTTGGATACCGCTACGCTTTCCGCAGCTTGGGCCGGTGCGGCTCCAGCTCCACTTGCAAGCAGAGTGCTGAATCCGATAGTTGAGACAATCCCTACCGTCAATACTTTTTGGAATAGTTTGTGCAATTTCATGTTGTAGTACCTCCAAATTTTTTTGTCGACCGGTTCGAATTGAAGTATAACAGGTTTTTAACTGCCTAAATTTTGGCAAGCCGCCTATAAATGCAGGGCCCGCGCGAGTTTCAGGGCGATTATTAAAATACAATTAAAGTTTACAAAAAAGTAAGAAATAATGATGGGTAAATGTAAAGAAGCACAAAAAAAGCCTTGATATATCAAGGCTTTTTTTGTGCTTGACTAGTAAAAATAAGGCGGCACAAAGGTTACAACTTTGTATTAATTTAAACGTGTGAAGTTCCTTAATCCTTGCTTTGAATCACGAGGAGAAGTCCGCTTTCAATTCGGACCGTTCCCTTGTCGCCCTTCAAACGATTGCTGACTCCCAGCGACTGCCCCATTTTAAGCGTCGCGTTGTCCAAGGGGTACATAAATCCCTCCAAATGAATTCCTGTTACCTCCGTGGTCAGAGGAAGCAGGGAAACATATTTATAACCGCGATTCTCGACGACGCAGCTCGTTCCGGTGAGGGTAATATAATTGTTGGCGTCCCAAATTACGCTGGTAATCTGGTGCTGCATGCCTCGCAGCATCATCTGTATGTTGGATAACGTATGGTCCATTCGCGTGCCGATCACGCCGGTCATCACGATCTCGGAAGCGTGCCTTTCAATAGCAAGGTCGAAAGCCAGCTCCGTATCGGTCAGATCTTTGTTAACCGCATCGCAAGCGATCATTTCCCGACTATTCGCTTTGATTAGCTCCAATTCTTCCGGGATGACGGAGTCGAAGTCTCCGACCGAAATATCGGGGCGGATTCCGTGTTGGACGAGGAATAAAGCTCCCCGGTCAGCTCCGATAATCAGGTCCTCCTTGCGAATTTCCTTAATGAAATCAGGGTCGATGGTTCCGCCGGCAAAAATAACCACTCGTTTCGCTACCATAAGAAAACTCCCTTTCTGTTGTAGGCCCGCTTATTACCAGTATAGTTCAGTTTTTTCTCTTGCACAATTGAACGGGTCAAGCATACAATGGACTGGTCAAATGTTACTGAACGCCGAAGAGAGGAGCCGGAGCGTAAGAAATGCACTTATTTGACATTTTTAGTATTATCGGAACTATCGCGTTTGCGATGTCGGGTGCGTTTGTGGCAATGGAAGAGGAGTATGACATTCTGGGCGTGCTTGTACTCGGGCTCGTAACGGCCTTTGGCGGAGGAATTGTCCGCAATGTATTGATCGGAGTTCCCGTCACGACGTTATGGGCTCAAGGGGATTTAATCATGCTTGCGGTTTTATCGGTCCTTGTCGCTTTCGTTCTGCCTCTGAAATGGATTCATCATTGGAAGAAGACAGAAGCGCTGTTTGATGCTATCGGTTTGTCCGCTTTTGCCATTCAGGGAGCGCTGTATGCCAACGGCATGAATCATCCGGTCAGCGCCATTTTGGTGGCTGCGGTACTAACGGGAATCGGCGGCGGGATTATCCGGGATTTGCTGGCCGGACGCAAGCCGCTCGTACTGAGGGATGAGATTTACGCCGTGTGGGCGATGTTGGCCGGGCTCGCCGTAGGGTTGAAGTTTTTTACGTCTACCGTCGGTTTGCTGCTGCTGTTCGGCTTGGTTGTCTTCTTCCGGATGCTTTCCGTTCATTATAAATGGAAGCTGCCTAGCCGGTCTCTTCGCACGGGAAGCATCGGGACCAAATCGGAACAGGGGTAAGCCCGAAATTATGGTTACTTCATATTAATAGAAAAAGGATATCGCCCGGATAAGGCGGTATCCTTTTTTTCGTCAGAAGACTATGAAACCTTATAGTAAAAAATGCGTCAACGCACCCGGTAACTCCTGCTGCCAAAAGCCCCAAAGGTGCTTGCCGTCTCTCTCGTAATAAACTATCTTTGCGCCCCGTTCCTCCAGTAATTGTTTGGCCCGGCGATTCAACTCTACAAAATTATAGGTCCCCGTGTCGGTGGTATATTGCTGTTCTTGAAGGCCGACGACCATATATAAGGAAAGATGGGACAAATCCGGTTCAGCTTCGATCATGGCGAGCGTTCGGTCATAGTAGGCTCCGGACAGGCTGATAATTTTGGAAAACAGTTCGGGATTTTTCATAGCCAGATGAAGAGAGAAGGACCCGCCCAAAGAATCTCCGGCAAGCACGCGTTCCTCCGGCTCTTTCCGTACCGGATAATTGCGTTCGACAAAGGGTATAATCTCTTCTGTAATACAGCGGCAATAGGCTTCGAACCGATGGCCGAAAGGGGCGTATTCTTCCGTTCGGACAGCAGTGTCGACTTCAATGCCTACAATAATAAAAGGCTCGAGACCGTCATCCAGAATCAGTTTGTTCGCATGGGTGGCAATCCGCCCGAAGTTGAAAAACTCTTCGCCGTCCTGACAGTAGACGACAGGGTAACTAAGTATTTCATTGTAGCCCGGAGGGAGGTAAATGCGCAGTTTTCGCTTTTCCCCCAAGTTGTTGCAGTCGATTTCCTCTCTGACAATAGTCCGCTTTAAATAGCGTGAATCCGTCATAATTCGGCTCGCTCCTTATCGTCTTGATATTTTGCTTTTGACCCCTCATTACGTTAAGATAGCCCTGGGAGAGGTAAACGCATTCACTACCAGAACCCGATTGTGTTACATAATTGTGTTACTGCTGTTATATAAACAAAGATAAAAAATTAAGTCATTTACGCGCAATTCCTTTGACTTAACGACTGAAACAGTTGTATAATAATTCTATAACAGCGGAACATGATAATCAAATATTTTGTCGAGGTGAAGAAAATGAGCAAGATTCCTTATGAAGTATATACCGAGGAAGTCGAGGCTTTAACCGTCCTCTCACTGGATGGTGAGATTGTCAACAAAGATAAAGCCCCGAACTTGACAGATGATCAATTGAAAGAATTAATGTACCGTATGGTTTTCACCCGCACATGGGATGAGCGCGCCATCAACCTGGGCCGCCAAGGCCGCCTCGGCTTTTATGCGCCGGTATCCGGTCAAGAAGCCACGATGGTCGGCAGTGAGTTCGCTTTGGACAAGAACGACTTCGTTTGCCCGGGCTACCGCGATATGCCGCAGCTGGTGTGGCATGGTCTTCCACTTTATCAAGCTTTCCTGTACTCTCGCGGCCATCAGCATGGCGGACAAATTCCGGAAGGCGTCAACGTACTTATGCCTCAAATCATTATCGGCGCTCAAGTGCTTCATGCCATGGGGATCGCCATGGGCTATAAATTGAAGAAGCAAAAACAAGTTGCCATTACTTACACGGGAGACGGCGGTTCGTCCGAAGGCGATTTCTACGAAGCGCTTAACTACGCTGGAGTTTACAAACTGCCGGTTATTTTCTTTGTGCAAAATAACGGCTATGCCATTACGACCCCATTCTCGAAACAAACCGCCGCATTATCCATTGCTCATAAGGCGGTTGCCGCCGGTATCCGCGGCGTGAAGATCGACGGTATGGACGTGTTCGCGGTCATCAGCGCGGTTCAAGAAGCCGCTGAGCGTGCCCGTAACGGCGAAGGTGCTACTTTGATCGAGGCGGTCACTTATCGTTTCCGTCCGCATTCCTTGTCCGACGATACGAGTAAGTATCGTACGAAAGAAGAAGAAGGACAATGGAGCGAGAAGGACCCGATCGCCCGTCTTGCCAAGTATCTGGAGAAGAAAGGCCTCTGGACCGAAGAAGATACGGCTCGCGTGAAAGAGGAAGCGAAAGCGAAAGTGAACGAGCAAATCAAGAAGGCGGAACAAACCGAGAAGATGACGGTTCCTGGTTTGATCGACAGCATGTTCGAACAAACGCCTAAGCATCTGGAAGAGCAAAAAGCCGATTTTAAATAAGCCTTGAAGAAGTTCTAATGAGGAGGATATGAAGCAATGGCACAAATGAATATGAAAGAAGCTATTCGCGACGCGATGCGCGTGGAGTTGAATCGGGATCCGAACGTCGTGCTTTTCGGGGAAGACGTTGGTAATGTCGGCGGGGTGTTCCGCGTAACGGAAGGACTGCAAAAGGAATTTGGCGAAGAGCGCGTCTTCGACACGCCGCTGGCCGAATCCGCCATCGGCGGTCTGGCCGTCGGTTTGGGGATTCAAGGGTTCCGTCCTGTTGCGGAAATCCAGTTTGTCGGCTTTATTTTTGAAGCGTTGGACCAAATTCTCGTTCAGGCTGCCCGCATGCGTTACCGTTCCGGCGGACGCTATCATGCACCGGTTGTATTCCGTACGCCTTACGGCGGGGGGGTTAAAGCGGCGGAATTGCATACCGATGCCCTGGAAGGTTTGATTGCGCAAACTCCGGGTATTAAACTGGTAATTCCTTCGAATCCGTATGATGCAAAGGGTCTGATGATTTCCGCGATCCGCGACAATGACCCGGTATTCTTCATGGAGCATTTGAACTTGTACCATGCTTTCCGCGCGGAAGTTCCTGAAGGCGAGTATACAGTAGAGCTTGGCAAAGCGAACGTGGTCCGCGAAGGGTCCGACGTAACGATTATCGCCTACGGCATGATGGTTCATACCGCGGTAAAAGCGGCGGAAGAACTGGAGAAAAGCAAAGGCATCAAAGCCGAAGTGATCGATTTGCGCACGCTCGTGCCGCTGGACATCGATACGATTCTTGCGTCCATTAAGAAAACGAACCGCGCTATCGTCGTACAGGAAGCGCAAAAATCCGCCGGTATGGCCGCTGAAATTATCGCTCAAATCAATGAAAAAGCGATCCTGCACTTGGAAGCTCCAGTGCTTCGCATTACGCCTCCGGATACCGTTTATCCGTTCGCGCAAATCGAAGACCAATGGCTTCCGACTCCGGCCCGGATCATCGAGGGCGTCAACAAAGTACTTGAATTTTAATGAAACGGCATACGAAAAATTGAAAAACAGGAGGTCTTCCAGGTGGCAAAATTTGAATATCGCTTCCCAGAGCTCGGCGAAGGATTGCATGAAGGCGAAATTATTAAAATGCACATCAAAGCCGGCGACAAAGTAACAGATGAAGATATCGTCATGGAGGTACAAAACGACAAGGCGGTCGTTGAAGTTCCATGCCCGGTAAACGGTACAGTACTTGAAGTGTTCGGTTCGGACGGCGCGATCTTCCGCGTGGGCCAAGTTGTGGCTGTGATCGACGCGGAAGGCGATATTCCTGAGCAGGAACCCGCTCCGGAACAAGCAGGCTCGCAAGAAGCCGACGCGGCGCAAGGCGGAGCCGAAACGAAGGATTCCCCGGCTGCAACAAGCCCGGCTGACGCCAAAGAAGGCGGCGCTGGCGCAGCAGCACCGGCTGCTCCTAACCGTGAAGTGCTGGCTACGCCTAGCGTGCGCAAATATGCTCGCGAGCAAGGCATCGACATCACACAAGTGAGCGGCACCGGAAAAGCCGGTAAAATCTCCCGTGAAGACGTCGACGCGTTCAAAAACGGCGGCGGCGCGGCGGCACCTGCGGCAAGCGGCGCGGCGAAAACTGCGGACGCTCCTGCAGCGCAAGCGGCGGCTCCGGTTAGCGTGAGCGCGGAAGAAGAACGCGTTCCGTTCAAGGGAATCCGTAAAGCGATCTCCAACGCCATGGTTAAATCGGCTTACACCGCTCCGCACGTTACGATTATGGACGAAGTGGACGTAACCGAGCTGGTAGCGTTCCGTACCCGCATGAAACCGATGGCCGAGAAGAAAGGCATCAAGGTCACTTACCTGCCGTTTATCGTAAAAGCGCTCGTGGCCGCTTCCCGTCAATTCCCTGCGCTCAACGCATCGATCGACGAAGAGAACAACGAGATCGTCTACAAGAAACATTACGATATCGGGATTGCTACCGATACGGATAACGGCTTGATCGTTCCTGTGATCAAGGATGCCGACCGTAAGAGCATCTGGATGATCGCCGATGCAATCCGCGATTTGGCGGCCCGCGGCCGTGAAGGCAAGCTGTCCGCGAACGAAATGAAGGGCAGCACGATTTCCATCACGAATATCGGTTCCGCCGGCGGTATGTTCTTTACGCCGATCATTAACTATCCTGAAGTGGCGATCCTCGGTACGGGCCGCATCAGCGAGAAACCGGTCGTGAAGAACGGTGAAATCGTCGTCGCTCCGGTGATGGCTCTGTCGCTCAGCTTCGACCACCGTCTGATCGACGGCGCAACGGCTCAAAACTTCATGAATTATATTAAACAACTGCTCGCGAACCCTGAGCTGCTTGTTATGGAGGTGTAATACAACATGGTAGTAGGAGACGCTTCTCTGGATATTGATACACTGGTTGTAGGTGCAGGTCCCGGCGGATATGTGGCGGCCATTCGTGCCGCCCAACTGGGTCAAAAAGTTGTTATCGTGGACAAATCGGAGCTCGGCGGCGTGTGCTTGAACCGCGGCTGTATTCCTTCAAAGGCTCTGATCTCCGCTGCGCATGCTTACGAAAACGCACAGCATGCCGACGCTTTCGGCGTAACTGCCGAAAACGTGAAGGTTGATTTCAAGAAAACGCAAGAATTCAAAAACGGCGTCGTTAAGAAAATGACCCAAGGCGTTACCGGTTTGCTGAAAGGCAACAAAATCGAGGTTTTCAGCGGTGAAGTGATGTTCATCAATGAAAACGAAGCCCGTGCGTTCAACGAACACGAATCGCCGCGCTACCGTTTCAAACATTGCATCTTGGCTACCGGCTCCCGTCCGATCGAGCTGAAAGCATTCCCGTTCGGCGGACGCATCCTGTCCTCCACGGAAGCTCTGGATCTGCAAGAAATCCCCGGCAGCCTGATTGTTATCGGCGGCGGCTATATCGGCGCCGAACTCGGTCAAATGTTCTCGAAATTCGGCACGAAAGTAACGATCATCGAGGGCATGGATTCCGTGCTTGCAGGGTTTGACAAGGATATGACCCGTCTCGTGACGAAGAGCATGGAGAAAACGGGCATCGAAATCATCACCAACGCCAAAGCCGAAAGTTCCGAGCAAACGGACAAGAACGTGACCGTGAAGTACTCCGTAAACGGCGAAACCAAAGAAGTGACCGCCGATTACCTGCTTGTTACGGTTGGACGTCGCCCAAATACGGACGGGGATCTCGGTCTGGAACTGGCCGGCGTTAAGCTGACCGACCGCGGTCTGGTGGAAGTTGACCATCAAGGACGTACTAGCAACCCGAACATCTTTGCGATCGGCGACATCGTTGCCGGACCTGCGCTGGCCCACAAAGCTTCTTATGAAGGTAAAGTGGCGGCCGAAGTAATTTCCGGTCTTCCGTCCGTTGTGGATTACAAAGCGATCCCTGCGGTTGTGTTCACGGATCCGGAATGCTCGAGCGTAGGCTATACGGAAAAAGAAGCGAAGGAAAAAGGCTTCAAAGTCAAAGCCGGCAAATTCCCGTTCGCGGGTAACGGCCGTGCGACTTCGCTGAACCAGCCCGACGGCTTCATCAAGATCGTGGCTAACGAGGAGAACAACGTGGTTCTCGGCGCGCAAATCGTCGGTATCGAAGCCTCCAACCTGATTGCCGAGCTTGGTCTCGCCATCGAAATGGGCGCTACGCTGGAAGACATTTCGCTGACGATTCACGCTCACCCGACCTTGGGTGAAATCGTCATGGAAACGGCTGAACTCGTTGAAGGTCATCCGATCCACGTAATCTCCCGTTAATTTTTGAACTCTCATTTTTGCGTCCTCCTGATCTCCGGCGGACGCGGATTTCTCCTAAGCATATGGATAGGGCAGGACCGGCATGTTGGGTCTTGCCCTCTTTTTTATGTCTGGTCGAACTTTTCCTTTATTTGATAACGAGTTTTTGCAAAACTCGCGACTTTAGTCATGAGTAAGAAAACTTTGGTTCAGGCATGTCATTGGACATGTCAATGAACCGACGCATGGTATCGACCAATATAAAATAAAACATATGTATTATCAACAATATCACAGTGTTTCTTTCTACATATGTTAAGATTGTTTTGGTGATGAATCATGGTAGAAACAAGACGTGGCCGAGGATATGTTTACGCTCCCCGAGTACCATATCGTATGGTGCGTGAAATATCGACACAAAGTCCTTTCGGATGAAGTGGAGTCCAGACTAAAAGAAATTCTCTTGCAAGTCGCGTCCGACTACAACTTTACGATCTCTGAAATGGAAGCCGATCAAGATCATATGCATGTACTTGTCGAATGCACCCCGCAACATTCCATACCGATATGGTAAAAGTGCTAAAAGGGATTTCAGCAAGGCTTCTGTTTAAGCAATTTCCGCTGCTCAAAAAAAGTTATGGGGAGGCCATTTGTGGAATCCATCTTACTTTGTAGCTACGGTAAGTGAACATACCGAGGAACAAATCCAAAAGTATATTCAAGATCAGAAAGTGAAGTGAGAGCATGCTTGTACATAAAGCCTATAAATTTCGCATTTATCCGAGCAAAGATCAGGCTGTTCTCATCAACAAGACGATCGGCTGTTCCCGTTTTGTATTTAACCACTTTTTGGGGTTATGGAATGAAGCTTATCGCAGCACAGGAAAAGGATTGGCGTATGCTGCATGTTCTGCCGAACTCACGAAATTGAAGCAAGAACTCGAATGGTTAAAAGAACCAGACAAATTTTCTTTGCAAAATGCCCTGAAAAATCTGGCGGATTCGTTTAACCGTTTTTTTAAGAAACAAACTGACGCACCAAGGTTTAAAAGTAAAAAGAATCCTGTACAGTCGTATCAAACCAACTATACCAATGGAAATATTTCGATCATAGGCAACAAGATGAAACTCCCTAAATTAGGGTTAATAAGGTTTGCCAAGTCAAAAGAAGTAGAAGGTCGTATATTGCATGCAACGATTAGAAGGAACTCCTCTGGAAAATACTTTGTTTCCTTGTTAGTAGAAACCGATGTACACCCCCTGCCAAAAACAAACCAAGAAGTCGGTATAGACATGGGGCTAAAAGATTTCGCGGTATTATCCAGTGGCGAAGTGTTTGAGAATCCGAAATTCCTGCGGAAGATGGAACAAAAGCTCATTCGGGAACAGCAGATTCTTTCCAGACGTGTGAAAGGTTCCTCCAACTGGAATAAGCAACGAGTGAAGGTCGCCCAAATCCATGAATGCATTGCCAACTGCCGAACAGACTACCTGCAAAAGCTATCCACGCATATTGTCAAAAACCACGACATGATTGCGATTGAAGATTTGCAGGTGTCTAACCTGATGAAAAACTATAATCTGGCCAAAGCGATTGGTGAAGTGTCCTGGTATCAATTTCGAACGATGCTTGAGTATAAGGCAAAGTGGTACGGGCGTATCGTTGTTGCTGTAGGCCGAACCTTTGCTTCTTCTCAACTTTGTTCGTGCTGTGGTTACCAAAATAAAGAAGTTAAAGACCTTCATATTCGGGAGTGGATATGTCCGGCCTGCCAAACCCGCCATGATCGGGATATCAATGCCAGTAAAAACATCCTTGCCGAAGGCAAGAGGCTCCTATCTGCATAATTGCAGTAACCGCAGGAACTGCGGGGATAGCTTGGTTGCATATCACGTGCTAATTTCTGTTCAGTAGAACGGACTACCCAAGAATCTCGTGGCTTTAGCCATGAGAGGTTCAAACGTTTAGTTATTAATAGAATTGTACTGTGGGAGGAAGAGATGAAGAATTGGAAATCGTTAGGTTGGAAACTGGCACTCTGTGTTATGATGTTCGCCGCGGGTACGACGCTATCGGGACCGGCGAAGGCTGAAATTACAAGCAAGGCCAAATCTGGCGGTAAGCCGCAGACGCAAACGACACTGTCCAAGAAACAAGTGACGCAATGGATTAAAAAGCAAGGGGCAAGAAAGGTAAACTATTATTTTGAAGGTTTGTCTTTTGTCGAAATGCAACTGGATAATGACGAGGAGCTTGAGGTGATCGCGGGGATTGACGGGGCCTCGCATTTGGGCCAATTTTTCGTTTTCGATCGGAGTAAAGCAGGTACTTACAAGCTCATTGCAGAAAAGGATTGGAAAGTGGAACGGCTGCATCCGGGGCCGGCAATCGAAATGAATTCCAAGAAATTGTTTGAAACGGTGGAACGTACGGGCGGAACGGGATTAGACATAAAGTACGTCCACCTGTGGCATGTGGAAAACGGAAAATGGGTTGAAGCGTGGAAAGGAGTTCTCAAGGAGCGGAATGCGATGATAACCGGGTTACATTCGCTTGTCGCGGGAGGTTATCAGGTGATTGACGATACGCTGTACAGCTGGAATACCTTGACCCTGCTTGAAGATGATGACGAGACGATGAAGGGCCAGCGCGAAACGACACTCCAGATCTTTCGTTTTGACGGAACCCGCTTTGTAGAGCAGAAATAAAGGAGCTATCGTGATTGATTAGTAAAAAGAACGCGGAGCATTATATTTGGGGAGACCGCTGCGATGGGTGGCGGCTGGTACATGAACAGGACCGAAGCATCATCCATGAAAAAATGCCCCCGGGAACGTGTGAAACCCGGCATTTTCATAAACAGGCGAAACAATTTTTCTTTGTGCTGTCCGGTACAATGACCCTCGAGGCCGGGGGAGTCGAAACGGTACTGCAGGCCCATGAGGGATTGAACGTCCCGCCAAACCTGCCGCACCAAGTGTTCAATAAATCCGGCGAAGATCTGGAGTTTCTGGTGATATCACAGCCCCCCACTACAAATGACCGGTATCCGGCGCCCGGCGGGACAGATGAAGCTGAAAGTGGAGCCCAATAAGTAGAATAGTTGCACGTAAAGAGGCCGACCCAGCGTCGTTTTGACGGCTTAAGGGTCGGCCTCTCCGCAATTCTTAAATTAAATAAAGAGATTAATGCCCGACTGATCGGCTTTGCCTAAATAATACCCGACACCTCCCAGTTTAACACCATCGATCAGTTCAGTCCGGTCGATGCCCATGAGGTCCATGGACATTTGACAGGCCACGAGTTCGACGCCTTGCGCCAGGGCGGTCTCCATGAGTTCTTCCAGTGAGGAAATATTGCCGTTTTTCATCACACCGCGAATCATTTTTGATCCAAGTCCCAGCATATTCAGTCTGGAAAGCGACAGCTTCCGGCTGCCGCGCGGCATCATTCGACCGAACATTTTGCCGATGAGAGATTTCGAAACGCGAACCTTTTCCGGCCGGCGTATGATATTCAGACCCCAGAATGTAAAGAACATCGTTACCTTTTTGCCGCTGGCCGCCGCTCCGTTCGCAATGATAAAAGAGGCTATCGCTTTGTCGAGATCCCCGCTGAACACGATCATCGAGGTTCCTTCCGGCGTCGGAGTTACAACTGTGTCACCATCGGAACGAAGATTGGAGGTTGTTGACATCCCTTTCTGAATAGACGCCTCGATCATACCGTCCGGCTTCTTGCGGAGGTTTAACATCCGGTTGCCGGACATACCGGCCCACGCCCGGATATCTTCGTAAAATCCGGGATCCGAGGCGGTGACTTGCAGCACTTGACCGCTCTGAAGCTGATCGATAGTTTGCTTCACCCGGATGAGCGGGCCGGGGCAGCAAAGGCCGCAGGCATCCAGCTCGGCGTCCGCCTTCGGTTCGTTGCCGACCGGTTCCTGAGCGGTAGCTGCGGTTTCGGCGGCAGCCACGACCGGTGAGAAGCTGCGTAAGCTTTCGCTCCCTGTTCCGGCATTGTCAGCTCCACCGGCTGGCTTGGGCCGGTAGGTCGCCATCAGATAGGTCTTGTATCCGCCGGTCAGATTGCGGACCTGGAAACCTTTTTGCCGCAAAATCCGGGAAGCCGTATAACCGCGTAGTCCGACCTGGCAGTAAACCCAGATCTCCTTGTCAGGATCCAGTTCGGAAAGACGGAGCCTTAAATCGTCAACAGGAATGTTGAGCGAGCCGGGAATATGCCCGTTTCCGTGCTCAATTTCCGTACGAACATCAAGCAGCAGCGTCCGTTCGGGATCGCGCAAGTCCAAATCCTTCGGAACAAAAACGGAGGTTTGGCCGGAGAGGATATTCTCTGCCGTATATCCCGCCATGTTCACCGGGTCCTTCGCGGAGGAATACGGAGGAGCATAAGCGAGTTCGAGCTCGGTAAGGTCCTGAACCGTGCCGCGCAGCCGGATGGCCGTGGCGATCGCATCGATTCGCTTGTCGACGCCGTCAGCTCCGATCGCTTGGGCGCCGAGTACTTTGCCTTCGCCGTTAAAGAGCAGTTTGATCGTTAGCGGCTTGGCCCCCGGATAATATCCGGCATGGGAATTCGGATGTACATAAGTAACGTGGTACGGAATCCCGAGGCGCAGCAGGGTTTTCTCATTGTTGCCCGTCGCGGCCCCGGTCAGACCGAATACTTTGATAATCGATGTCCCCTGGGTCCCATTGTAGAGGGTTCCCAAACCGCATACATTGTCCGCGGCGATCCGTCCTTGCTTATTGGCCGGTCCGGCCAAGGGGATAGCCGTTTTCGTCCCGTTGACATAGTCCACGATTTCAACGGCATCTCCGGCGGCGAAAATATGCTTCTCGCTCGTTTCCAAGTAAGGATTCACGAGAATATGACCTTTCGGCCCCAATTCAATCCCGCTTTCCCGGAGAAATTCCGTGTCCGGGGAGACACCGATGGCCAGAATGACCATATTGGCCGAAAGCGCGAGTCCGCTGGCAGTTTTCACGACAATCCTTGAGCCTTGTTCCTCAAAAGCCGTAACTTTCTCGGAGAACAGCAGGCCGATGCCTTTCTCTTCCAGCTCTTTGGCCAACAAGGAGGCCATTTCCGCATCAAATGGGGCGAGAATTTGCGGTCCCCCTTCGATCAAAGTCACCTCCAGCCCGGCCTCTATCAGGTTTTCGGCCATTTCCACGCCGATAAATCCGCCGCCGATCACGATGGCCGATGAAATGCCTTCCTCCGTCACTTTCCGCTTGATCCGGTCCGTATCGGGAATATTGCGCAGCGTGTGAATTTTCTCGCTGTCGATCCCGGGCAGGGAAGGCACGATCGGTTTGGCGCCGGGCGACAAAATAACCGAGTCGTAAGATTCCTCGTATACCCCACGCGATTTGCTGCGTACGGTTACCGTTTTTTCGCGAGGGTTCAGGCCAATGACTTCGCTTTCGGTTCGAATGTCGATGTTGAACCGTTTGTACATGGCCTCAGGGGTCTGGACCAGCAATTTGGAGCGGTCCTTAATCGCCTCCCCAATGTAATAAGGCAGACCGCAGTTGGCGAAGGATATATAGGCATCGCGTTCAAACATGATAATATGCGTATCTTCATCCAGACGCCGTAATCTTGCGGCGGCGGTGGCGCCGCCGGCGACCCCTCCGACGATGATCACTTTGTTGTTGTTCAAGAGAGTTCCTCCTCAAGTAAAATAGTAATCAATTGCTCAATTTTGGGATTTTTAATCCGATAATTAACCTCCAAACCTTGCCTTTCGGCCACTACTATGCCGAGAGTGCGAAGCTTTTGCAGGTGCTGCGAGATCGTGGACTGAGGGAGATCCAAACATTCCTGCATGTATGTGACATTGCATTCCTTTTTTTCCAGCAGTCCTTTCACGATACAGAGTCGTACGGGATGCGCCAAGGCCTTCAGCATCTCGGCCGCGTCATGATAAGCTTTTATGTTGTTGTCCAAACCGGACACCTCCAAAATTTAAATCGTTATATTCGAATATTACGATATATTGATTTTGATGTCAATCGGCCAGGGAAAAACTCTTTTTTGAACCTTGGTATTGGATAGGTATATAATAGAGGACAGCTTGCATGATTGGGGGGAACCTTTGACGGATTGTTTTGATCGTCGATGACGAAGCGGAGCTGTGCAGGCTGCTGAAAAGATGCATGAAAACCGTGGGATTCAACCCGTACGACCTGTCCGGTCTTTCGTCGTCATCTTTACTGCCTCGATGTGCGGCTTGGCGGCAACGCCAGTCTATTTTAACCGCAAGACTGTTTAATAACGGAATGTGTTCTGGAAAAGGAGAGTTCTAAAGCATGGAAACTATTTTTTCAATCCTGAAATCGATTATTTTGGGGATTGTGGAGGGGGTTACCGAATTTTTGCCGGTCTCTTCCACAGGCCATCTGGTCATCTTTGAAAACCTGCTGGGCTTTAAAGGGACGACCCCGTCTTATGTGGAGATGTATACGTACGTGATCCAACTGGGGGCTATATTGGCGGTCATCGTCCTGTATTGGGGCAAAATTAAGGATACGCTGGTCAACTTCTTCCCGCAAAAGGTCGGCTTTGAAAGATCGGGGTTCCGCTTTTGGCTGATGCTGGCGATCGCCTGTATCCCCGGCGGCGTGTTCGGCGTTCTGCTGAACGATTGGTCCGATGAGCATCTGTTTACGCCGGTCGTCGTGGCGTTCACGCTGTTTTTTGGCGGGCTGTGGATGCTTTACGCGGAGAAAAAATTCCGCAACAACGGATTGAACGGCGGCGGCGACGAGTTGAACGTCACGATCAAGCAGGCGTTGATCATCGGCGCCTTCCAGTGTCTCGCGATTATTCCGGGGATGTCGCGTTCCGCTTCGACCATCATCGGCGGCTGGGTGGCCGGCTTGACTACGGTGGCTGCCGCGGAGTTCTCCTTCTTCCTGGCGATTCCGGTCATGGTCGGCATGAGCTTCCTGAAAATCATGAAGATCGGCGGGTTTTCGTCGATGACCTCGACCGAACTGATATCCCTCGGCGTCGGCTTTGTCGTTTCGTTTCTCGTCGCGCTGGCCGTCATCAGCAAGTTTATTTCATACCTGCAAAAGAAACCGATGAAAGTGTTTGTTTATTATCGGATGATTTTTGCGATTATCGTCCTGATCGCCGGGATTGCCGGCTTGTTCCACTAGCAGGATCCGATCGGGCCCAGACCGAAGATTGTATTCGGCCTGGGTTTTTTCGTTTATAGGTTGAACTATTGAATTGCATATTAGACAGCGGTGTAAAGGTTTCTTTTCACAAGTTTGGCCTACAACTCATGGTTTGGTTCAAATTAACGGGAATTCTACCCGTTAATTTGGTGTGTAACGGCTGCAGAGGCGAATTAGCTGGAAAACCTCCCGCTAATCCGTCTGAAATGGTGTATATCGGCAAAATGGCTGCGAAATAGCTGGAGCTTTTCCAGCTAAATCCTATTAAGGAACCAAGAGCGGTACATTAACGGGAGCTTTTCCCGTTAATGTGTAGACTCGGACGGGGGCGCTTTAAATCTACAATTGTGGATGTTGGCAACCTATCTCCGAAACCATTTCACATCCTTACCAACGCCAATTCTTTAGTTCAACCTATATAGTTTATACGAAGTGAACATTGATGGTATAGTAGAGGTTAATTCAAGAATACGGGAAGAGAGAAAGGGTGCTTTGATGAGCGCAAAATTTGGAATTAGCCAAGCCGCTCTCGGTGACTTGCCCGATGTGGCACGGCTGTTTGATCATTACCGGGTTTTCTATGGAAAAGATTCCGATGAGGCGGGGGCCGAGGCGTTTCTGTTTACATTGATGGAGCATCGCGAGTCCGTGATTTTGCTGGCCCGAGCCGAAGCCGACAGACAAGCTATCGGTTTTGCCCAGCTGTACCCGGCATACTCGTCGATTTCCATGCAGCGCTCGTGGATTCTGAACGATCTGTTCGTACTTGAGGACTGGCGCAATCAAGGTGTCGCCCGGCAGCTCCTGAAGGCGGCGGCCGAAATGGCGCGGCTAACCGAAGCGAAAGGCATTGCCCTGGAAACCGCCTTGGACAATCTGTCTGCGCAGAAACTCTATGAAAGCATGGGGTATGTCCGGGATACGAGGTTCTATCATTATTATTTGACGTTGTAAGAGGTAGCCGGGAAGGGCTGCTTGATGAATCCCCCGAAAAAGGATGGCATAGGATGAAAAGAATCGATATAGTGTATGCCTTGATCTTAAGTCCCGACAACCAAAAAGTGTTAATGGTTCAAAACCTGGACAATCGCGATACGTGGACGTTGCCCGGAGGTACGGTGGAGCCCGGCGAAACGCTGGAAACGGCACTTATCCGCGAAGTGAGAGAAGAGGCCGGCGTCGACATTGCCGTTCGCGGGGTGGCCGCGGTGAATGAAGTGATTTTTCCGGAGAAACAGGAACATTACCTGCTGCTTACCTTCCATGCCGACCACCTCGGCGGGAAAGAAGAAACGAACGTCCCTTCGGAAATATCCGCGGTCTCGTGGATCGATATCGACCGGGCGGATGCTCTGATGCCGTATTACGAGGCGGGGATCAGCGGGCTGGTACGGAACGGGGACGAGGTCCCTTACTGCGATGAAGGCAAAGAAAAGGGGACCTAGACGGAGGAGATCCGAATGATCGTGTGGATTAACGGGGCTTTCGGCTCCGGCAAAACTACGGCCGCTTATGCGCTGCACCGGAGAATTCCCGGATCTTTTGTTTATGATCCCGAGGAGGTCGGTTTTTTTATCCGGAAGCGCCTTCCGGGCGGGATGAGCAGGGATGACTTTCAAGATTATCCGATGTGGCGTGAGATGAACTATGCGATGCTGAAAAATATCGCCGCCGAATATAACGGCATTCTGATTGTTCCGATGACCGTAACGAATGCGACGTACTTTAGCGAAATTGTGGGCAGATTAAGGACCGAGGGCGTACCCGTTCGGCATTTTACATTATGGGCCTCACGGGAAGTGCTGCTGACCCGGTTGAAGAGGCGGGGCGATGGCGAACACTCCTGGCCGGCCCGGCAGGTGGAACGCTGTCTGGAGGAGCTTGCGAATCCGTTGTTCGAGCAGCATCTGGACACCGATCGTCTGAGCCGGGAAGAGGTGGTCGTCCGGATTGCCGCCGACTGCGGCATCCGGCTCCAGCCCGACGAGCGAACCCGACTCAAGAAGGCTTGGGACCGGGCCATCCTTACTTTAAAACATATCCGGATTGGGAAATAGAAAAGCCTTTGCTATAATAAACAAGATGTCATTTGATCGATAGAGGGTGTCGAAATGAGAAATTACTTGGATTTATTGCAGGACGTTTTAGATAACGGAACGCCGAAAGAGGACCGCACGGGGACGGGGACGATTTCTGTTTTTGGCAGACAGCTGCGTTTTGATCTCAGTCAAGGTTTTCCCCTGGTGACGACCAAGCGGATCCATTTGAAATCGGTGGTTCATGAGCTCCTATGGTTTTTGAAAGGGGAAACGAACATTGCCTACCTTAAGGAGCACGGCGTGCGGATCTGGGATGAATGGGCCGACGAGAACGGGGATTTGGGACCGGTTTACGGCTCGCAATGGCGGGCCTGGGAGGCGCCGGACGGCCGCCGGATCGACCAGATTGCCAATGTGATCGAAGCGATCAAGAAGAACCCCGATTCCCGGCGTCACCTGGTCAGCGCCTGGAACGTGGCCGAGATCGACAACATGAAGCTGCCGCCCTGCCACTTCGTATTTCAGTTTTACGTGGCCGGAGGGAAGCTCTCTTGCATGCTGACGATGCGCTCCGTCGATACGTTCCTGGGGCTGCCGTTCAACATCGCCAGTTACTCGCTGCTTACGCACATGGTGGCCCAGCAGTGCGGACTGGAGCCGGGAGAATTCATCTGGTCCGGCGGGGACGTCCATATTTACAGCAATCATCTGGAGCAGGTGAAGACGCAGTTGACACGCGAGCCTTATCCGCTGCCGCGCCTCATTATCAAAAGGAAGCCGGAGTCGATCTTTGATTATGTGTACGAAGACTTTGAGTTTGAAGGCTATCAGCATCACCCAACGATTAAGGCAACCGTTGCCGTATAGCCGAAATCCGAGAGAAAGGGGCCAAGACCGATGGGAATTACACTGATATGGGCGATGTCAAAGAACGGAGCCATCGGCCGCGATAATCAGCTGCCGTGGCGGCTGCCGGCCGACCTGAAGTTTTTTAAAGAGCAGACCACCGGGAAGACGATGGTCATGGGCCGTAAAACCTGGGAGTCGATGGGGAGCAAGCCGCTGCCGAACCGGCGCAGCGTCGTCTTGACCGCGGACCATACTTACCGGGCGGAAGGGGCGGAAATCGTCCATTCCGTGGAGGAAGCGTTGGAATTCGCCAAAGGGGAAGAGTTGATGGTGATCGGCGGTGCGGGCGTCTTCTCGCATTTTCTTCCGTATGCCGACAAGCTGCTTGTGACCCGGATCGACGAAGAGGTGGAAGGGGATGTTTTTTTTCCGCATTTCGATGGGTCGGAGTTTAGGCTAGTTCAGGAAAAAGAGGGAATTCGTGATGAGAAGAATCCTTACCATTACCGCTTTTTGACTTATGAACGACAAAAGCCTGCTGCGCAATAGTGCAAATTATCATATCAATAATCCATTAATAACGTTTCCCCCGGATGCTAACATCAAGATACACTGAAATGTGAGAGTTTCCCCGCTTTTGGGGACTCTCACAGAAACGGATGGGGGAAGTTTGAGATGTCAACACCAACAGGGTTTATGGAATATAAAAGACAGCTTCCGGCGGACCGGAGCCCGTCCGAACGGGTTCAGGACTGGCAGGAGTTCCATAAGCATATGTCGGAAGAGGAACTCCGGACGCAAGGCGCCCGCTGCATGGATTGCGGCACGCCCTATTGCCACACGGGAATGGATATGACGGGTGGCACTTCCGGCTGTCCGGTGCACAACCTGATTCCGGAGTGGAACAATCTGGTGTATCGCGGCCTTTGGAAGGAAGCGCTGGACCGGCTGCATAAAACGAATAATTTCCCCGAATTTACGGGAAGAATTTGCCCCGCTCCTTGCGAGGGCTCCTGCACGGTAGGTTTAATCGGACAGCCTGTGACGATCAAGACGATCGAGCAAGCGATCATCGATAAAGGCTTCGAGGAAGGCTGGGTCGTGCCCGAGCCTCCGAAGCAGCGTACCGGCCGCCGGGTCGCCGTCGTCGGCTCCGGCCCGGCCGGACTGGCCTGCGCCGCTCAACTCAACAAGGCGGGACATGAAGTCACCGTGTTTGAACGCTCCGACCGTATCGGCGGACTCTTGATGTACGGGATTCCTACGATGAAGCTCGACAAGGCCGTCGTGCAGCGCCGGGTGGACCTGCTTGCGGCGGAAGGCGTAAAGTTCGTCACGAATACGGAAATCGGCAAAGATATTCCGGCCAAGCAGCTCGTGGACGAATTCGATGCGGTGGTGCTCTGCGGAGGAGCGACCAAACCGCGTGAGTTCAATATCGAAGGCAGCAACCTGAACGGTGTGAACTATGCGATGCCGTTCTTGAACGGATCGATCAAGAGCTATCTCGACTCCGGGCTTCAGGACGGCCAGTTTTTGTCGGCGGCAGGCAAGGACGTCATCGTCATCGGCGGCGGGGACACCGGTTCCGACTGCGTGGCGACATCGCTGCGTCACGGCTGCCGCAGTGTCACTCAATTCGGCACGCATGCCAAAGCGCCGCTGGAGCGGGACGTTGTCAACAATCCGTGGCCGCAGTTCCCGAACGTCTATTCCTTGGACTATGCCCAGGAGGAAGCCAAGGCGCTGTTCGGTTCCGACCCGCGCGAGTTCTCCATCATGACGACGAAGTTTGTCGGGGACGAGCAGGGGAATTTGAAGGAGCTGCACACGGTGCAGATCCAGCGTATTGTGGACGAGACGGGACGCAAGATTTACCAGCCGATTCCCGGCACGGAACGAGTGTTTCCGGCTCAGCTCGCGCTGATCGCGATCGGTTTTGACGGTCCGGAGCAGGGGATCGTTGGCGAACTGGGGTTGGAAACGGATCGGCGGTCCAATGTCAAAGCCCGCTACGGCAAGTACAACACCAATGTCGATAAGGTGTTTGCGGCCGGCGATATGCGCCGCGGGCAAAGCCTTGTTGTATGGGCTATTCATGAAGGCCGCGAAGCGGCGCGCGAAGTGGATAAATTCCTGATGGGCGCCACCGTTCTCGCCTAGTTTTTCGAGCTTCCGGTATTCAGCGGACTCCAAAAATATGATATAATAGATTCAGCTACAGGGCTGCGCGGCGCGCGGCCCTTTTTCTTGAGCAGACTTATGAATTCTATTATATTCTGGAAGCATTAACGCTTTGGAAGCTAGGAAAGTGGGGCCCGTACCAATGAAAACGCTCGTTATCGCCGAAAAACCGGACATGGGGCGGACGATCGCCGCGGTCATCGAGCCGCGGGCGAAGAACAACCGGACTTATTTGGAGGGGGAACGCTGCATCATTACCTGGGCGATCGGTCATTTGCTTGGTCTGGCCGAGCCTGACGCCTACGACGACAAATATAAGCGGTGGAATTTCGGCGATTTGCCGATCCTGCCGGAACAATTTAAGATCGTCCCCAACCCGCGGACCAAGGACCAGCTTAAAACGATCGGCGAGCTGGCCAAACGCTGCGACAAAATCGTCAACGCGTGCGATGCGGGGCGGGAGGGGCAGTATATCTTCGCCTTGATCCAGCAACAGTTGAAGCTGACGCAGCCGGTTCAACGGCTTTGGATCTCCGATTTGACGGCGGAGAGCATCGCCCAAGGGTTTGAGAAGCTCCGCGACGGCGCCGAGTTCGAGAATCTGACGCTGGCGGCCCGGGCCCGCAGCGAAGCGGACTGGCTCGTCGGCATGAACGCCTCGCGGGCGTTTACGACGAAGCACCGGACCCTGCTGTCGGTCGGACGCGTACAAACGCCTGTATTGGCGCTGATTTACGACCGCCAGAGGGAAATCGAAAACTTTGATTCGCTGACTTACTACGAAATCAAAGCCAAATTCGAGCAGGGCGATCGCAGGTACACCGGGACTTGGCAGGGGGACCGGCTGACAGATAAGGATCGCGCCGCCTCCATCGCCGATAAGGTTCGCGGAAAGCAAGGCAGGATCGCGGAATACGAAGTGAAGGATACGCGGGAATATCCTTACAGGCTTTACGATTTGACGCTGCTGCAGCGGGAGGCCAACGCCAAATACGGCTATTCGGCCAAAAAAACGCTCGATTTGGCGCAGGCGCTTTATGAGAAACATAAGGTGATCACTTATCCCCGGACGAGCTCCAACTATGTCACGGAGCAAAATATCGACGGCATGCACAAAGCGCTGCACATGCTGAAATCAACGCCTTACAAAGAGCTGGCGGAGGGCGGCAACCCGGGGATCGTGAACGTCAACAACAAGGCGGTTTGCAATCCGTCCCGGGTTGAGGATCACCATGCCATCCTGCCTACGCTGCGCCGTCCGGGGGCGCTGGGGAAAGAGGAGCAGAACATTTACGATCTCGTAGTCCGCCGCTTTCTGTCCCATTTCTATCCCCCGGCGGAATACAAACAGCATACGGTCTTGACGGAAGTTGAAGGAGAAACGTTCAAAACGAATGTCAAGGAACTCCGCTCGCTGGGATGGAAAGTCTGTCTCCCGGGGGAGGACAATGCCGGGAAATCCACCGGACGCGGCAAGAAGCAGGAAGAGGACGAAGAGGCGGAAGAGCTGGTCAGCGAACCGTTTGCGATCGATCGGAACGCGCCGGTCCGGTGCGCCGAGGCCGAAGCCAAGGAGAAAGCGACCCAGCCGCCGAAGGCTTACACCGAAGGGACGCTGCTGAAAGCGATGGAGAGCGCGGGGAAGCAGCTCGAAAATGAGGAGCTTCGCGAAGCGATGAAGGAAGCGGGGCTTGGAACGCCCGCGACGCGGGCAGCTACAATCGAGCGGCTGAAGAAGGTCGGCTACATTACAATGCAGGGCAAACGGATCACGGTCACACAAAAGGGCCGGACGGCGATCGAACTGATCCGCCATGCCGGCGTCGAGCTGCTGACCTCACCGGAGATGACCGGGCATTGGGAGCGCCGTCTGCATCAGATCTCGAAGGGGGAGGCCGCCCGGGAGGCTTTTATGGAGAACGTGAAGCGATTCACCAGTTCGATCATCGAGAAGGTCCGCACCCAGCCGAAGGCGGACGCCTCGTTGTTCGAGCCGGGCGAAGCGGAGAAGGGCAAGCGCGGGCGCGCTGCCGGCGGGAGGAAGACCGCCGCGAAAGACACCGGCGATAAGCCGGCGGCTGCAGCCCGCCGTTCGGCGCCTTCGGGTTCCGGCGCGCTGCAGCCGCTGGCGCCTTGTCCGCGCGAAGGCTGCGACGGCCAGTTGATCGAAGGCCGCAAAGGATACGGCTGTACGCATTTCAAGCAGGGCTGCGGCTTCGTCATCTGGAAGGAATTCGCCGGCAAGCAAATTTCCCTCCCGATGCTAAACGCTCTGCTGGAAAAGGGCCAGACCCAACTGCTGACCTTCAAGCAACCGGACGGGGAGGTTAAGGCGCGGATCCGGCTTGCGGATCGTTCGACCGGGAAGCTGGAAGTGGAGCGCGCCGCATCGCCAACCGCATAACAAAAGCAGCAACCCGGGACTATTGTTTAACGATTCCGGGTTGCTGCTTTTCTATTTCTTCGAAGAGGCGATGTTAACTTTCCGCTGGCGAACCGCGACGCTTTCGGCGATAATCGACGGCACTTCCGTCAGGGAGGAGATGGTGTACATCTGCGTGTCCGTCGTCTTTTTCAAATCGATCAAATTGTAGGACCACTCGGTGGGGTGTTTAATGTATATCGAATTAATTCCCGCGGAGAGGGCCGGAGCGATATCAGTACGTAAACTGTTGCCGATCATCCAGGTGTTTTTACGGTCAAAAGTCCGGGACGACAAAATCTCTTCCAGGGCATCGATATTTTTATGCCGACGGATGTAAATCCGGTCCTGAAAGTAATTGGCCAGCTTCATCTGTTCGATCTTGCGTTGTTGGATGACCGTTTCGCCGCCCGTATAAAGATAAAGTTCATGCCCTTGGCGCTCAAGTAATTCCAGCGTCAGCTCCATCCCGGGATAAGGTTCGACCTCCTGGTCATAGACGCTCATCCCGAGCTTGAGAAGCTTGTCTTCTTCGGCCAGCCGAATCTCCCGGCCAAGCAGCCGGCAGAAATACCGGTACGTATCAATCAAGGATTGCGGGAAATGGGTGCTGACGAATCCGATTTTCTGGACGCCGGCGACGTCGATTTCGATTTGCTTGCCGCGGACTTCGTCGGCCGAAATCCGCGAATCGCTTAACCAAGAGACGATCAGCCCGGCAAATTCATCGAGAATGCGTTCAAAGTAAATGTTGCAATGCACCAGTGTATCATCCAGGTCAAAAATAAGTTGCTGCCGCAGCGGCAATTTCATCACGGGTCACTCCTTTTGCTAAACGGCAAGAGTTAAACAATTAAAGCCGGATATAAGATTCAAGAAACATATTGAGTTCGGAGGTTCCGTCCGGGCGAATGCTGAATTTCTCGGTGTCCCGGTCAACGAGATGCACCCGTAGCAATCCGGCAACGCGGAGCTTCATCAAATGATGCATCAAGTGCTCTTCGGTTTCCTGCAATTCCTCCATCATCTCGGGCAGCGATTTCGGCCGGTTCGCCACGTATCGAAGAAGACGGAGGCGCTCCGGTTTGGCCAGGGCTCGGGTAAAGCGCAGTAAGCTGATCGGCGGCTCGTCCTCGTCAAGCTCGGGCAAATCGAGCGGATATTGAATCAGCAGCCTGCGTTCATAGAAACAGTATGTATTAATCGGCCGAAAATGAATCGAGGGAATTAAAACGACATGGTCGATCGGCAGCTCCGGTTCGAGAACCAAACCGCCGGAAGCGTATTCCACCAAGGCGTCGGGATCCATTTTTCGGACCAGGGCGCGCTTCTCGGCGGCGTCTTCCTCCAGCAAGTCTACATACTGCGCTTCGATCGGCTGAAAATACACCTCGTGCCAAATCCGTATCGGAGCGGCATATTGGCGCAGCCGCGCAATATCCCGGCCGGTTACGGCGGGGACATAGACGCTGAGCTTGTGCAGCAGAAGCTCTTCATCGGCGGAGGCAAGCGTTTCGAGATAACGCTCGATCCCTTGATCGGGATGATGTTCGATAGCCAGGGCATACAGCAGATCATAATCGGAAAACGGCCGCCGGGCCGCCGCCTCAAACGCTGAACGCTGCGTCTCGTCCAACCGGGATTCGATGTCGGCAATCCACTCGGGCCCGATATCGAGATTGTTTACCCATTTTTGCGTCGTATATATCATAAAGCCGCTCAGAAGCTCGTACACGGGAGATACGTCGATTTTCACGTCATAAAACATGACAAGCCCTCCTCTATATCAATGCACACAATTTCATTATGGCTTGTTGTAGCAGGGCTTGTCTACTATAATGTTTATGGACGATTTATTGAAAGCGGTCCATCGCTTTCAATTAACTAGCAAACTTGCCATTATGCGGAAGGTCGCCGGGATACCAGCGATTTTCTTCTTTTTTGTCGGCAAATATGAACAGGCTGTAATGGATTTTCATGAACAATTCCAATACACTAAAGAATAGAAGCAGGAATATCCAAAGGAGAATCGGACTTATGATCAATGTAAACCGTTTGAATAAATCGGTGGATGGCCGTAAGAAGCAAGTACTTCGCGAGGTAAACGCCCGGTTTGAGCAAGGGGAGATGATCGGCGTGGTGGGACCGAGCGGAAGCGGGAAGAGCACTTTGCTGCGCTGCCTTGCCCTGCGCGAGAAATGGGACGGCGGCGAATACACCTGGGATGGAGAAACCGTGATCCGCGGAGGCGGAAGCGGCTCGCAGAAATACCGCTCACGCTGCGCGTATCTGGAACAAAATCCGTCGCTCTACCCCGAGAAGACGGCGCTCAAAAACGTGCTGATCGGACAAGCCGGACAGACTCCGCTGGTCAGACGGCTTACGGGCATGGTCCGCTCGGACGATTACATGGGCGCTATGGACGAACTGGAGAAGTTCGGCCTGCTGGATAAGGCCCATGTGAAGGCCGGCAAATTGAGCGGCGGCGAACGCCAGCGGGTCGCCATCTGCCGCGCGCTGGTGCATGGGGCCGGATTTATCGCGGCGGACGAGCCGGTCGTCGGCCTGGACCCGCAATCGGCGGAGCGCGTCCTGACGACGCTGCGCACGCTTTGCGCCGAACAAGGGAAAATCGTCGTCGCCGCTCTGCCGATGGAGCTCGCGGAACGTTATTGTTCGAGAATTTGGGGACTCTATGAAGGAGAGCTTAAGCTCGATATCTCGGGTAGACGACTGACCGGAGAAGAGAAACGGTCCATCGACCTAGTATGAAGAGAGTGATGATTTTGCTTTTGAATCGGTGGCTTGCGATGTTGGCCGGGGGTATGATCATGATGGCCCTTAGCGGCTGCACCATAATTAAAGATCCGAAGTCGCTGATGGAGACGCCGCAGTTGACCTCGGACCGGGAATCGCTGATGAGCGTGATCAACAAGGAAATCAAAGGCGCCCAGCCAATCCGCCCCCGCGATGTCAGCGACATCAGCTCGGTCCGTACGCCCGATTTGGATAACGACGGGGTGAAGGAAGCGATCGTCTTCTATGAAACGCCGGACGAAGCGGTGCGGATTCACGGGTTGATCCTGGAGCAGCAAGGGGACACGTGGGAGCCGAGAGTCAAATTTGACGGCGAGGGCCAGGTGCTGGAAACGTTTCAACTGCGGGATATTACCGGCGACGGCCATTTGGAGATTATCGCCGGATTTTCCAGCGGGGAAGAGGATCCGCAGCGGGGATTGACGGTATATACGTATAACGGGAGCGATGTGGAGAACATCCTTACGCTGCCCTACAATGATTTTCTCATCGACGATTTGAATCAGGACGGTCAACTGGATTTGACGGTCGTTACCTTGAAGCGGGACCAGAACGCCATGGTCACCGTGTACCAATACGACGGTTCTTTCAATGAGCTTAGCCATATCCAGTTGGACGATCCGATCCGGGAGTATTACAACACGGTCAGCGGCAACATCACGCCCAAGCTGAAGGGGATCGTGCTGGACGCCGCCTTCGGCACGCACTATGCGTATTCCCACATGATCGCCATGAAGGACGGAAATTTGGTCGATTTGCTGCCGTCCCAGGACGCCACCTTTAAGAATTATCCCGTCCTCAGCGGGGACGTGGACGGGGATGGAATTCTGGAGGTCGGCCGCTCCGAAAAGCCGAAGGGCTGGGAGAATCGCCCTTATGACGATATCCCCTTGTTTTCTTTTTATCAATGGGAGGAAGAGAAGGGTCTGAAATTTGTGCTCCAGCAATATATGGATTTAGCGGGCCGCTTCTACTTTAATTTTCCGAAGGACTGGTGGGGGAATGTGACGATCGATCCGAAATCGAACCAGAATGAGCACCTGTGGTTCACCCGGATCGATACCGGCGAAGTCGTCGCGGAAATTTCCTTCTTCACGCTGTCCGAATGGGAGAACCACAAAGAGGACTGGGAGCTGCTGGCCAGGGATAATGATAAGGTGATCGGCTTTTTGAGCCACACCGATGTGAAACTCAATAAAGGCGAGAAAGAAATCAAGCGCTAATGTTTTGCGAAGTTGAGGGAGGAGACCAAGTTGAGCAAAGTTTTGATATTGGAAGATGAGGAGTCAATCCGCAGTTTTATCGTCATTAATTTGAAGCGCAACGGCTTCGAGGTATTGGAGGCGGCCGACGGCAACGAGGCGCTGGGCAAACTGCAAAGCGTGCCGGATATCGACATCGCCCTGCTCGATGTCATGGTTCCGGGAATCGACGGGTTCGAGGTATGTCGGAGAGTCCGTGAAACGAACGAGCGGATCGGCATTATCTTTTTAACTGCCAAGGTGCAGGAACAGGATAAGGTATACGCCCTGTCGGTCGGAGCGGACGATCATGTGAGCAAGCCTTTTAGTCCCACCGAGTTGATCGCCCGGATTCAATCGCTGCTGCGAAGAGTCAACGTATACCGGGAAAGCAGCGCCAAAGTTTCTTTCACCTCGGGTCCATTCACCCTGGACCTCATCTCCAAGCAGTTCAAAAAGAACGGCCAGTTGATCGAGCTTACGCCTACGGAATTCTCGCTGATCCAGTATTTCCTGGAGCAGGAGAATACGCCGCTTAGCCGCGACTTGCTGCTTGACCATGTTTGGGGCAAGGAATATATGGGAGACCCGAAGATTGTGGACGTGAATATCCGCAGACTCCGGCAAAAAATTGAGAGCAATCCTTCCGAGCCGGCGTTCCTGCAGACCGTGTGGGGACACGGCTATAAGTGGAAAGGCGAGGGACAATGATCAAGAAAGGCATCGGCCGGCAAATTGTAATGCAGTATTTTATCGTCGTATTCGTGACCCTGTTTATGGTGGAGGTTATTTTTTCCCTGGCCATTCGGGTTTATTATTACGACACGATTTATAACCATATGTCCACGCATTCCACGTGGGCTTCCGACTTTTTTCAAAAGTTCGTCCGGCTCAGCTCGGAACGGGATCCCGCTTATTTCACCGAAATGCTGCGCACGTTTGAACTGGACAACACGGAATTGATGATCCTGAACCGCAAAGGCGAGGTCCAGGCCAGCAGCAATATGTTTCAGGCGGACAAGGCGATCCAGACGAGTGATGTGATGCAGGCGGCGGCCGGAAACGTAGGCAAATGGGTGGGGCGGCAAACGTCGACCGGCGAGATGGTCATGGCCGTCTCGACCCCGCTGCTGGAGCGGGGCGAGAATCGGTACATCGTCCGTTTCGTTACCTCCCTGGAAGCCGTGAACGCCAACCTGATGAAGCTGACGTTGTTTTCCGCCGCCGTATGTCTGGCCGTCCTGGCTCTCGTCACCCTGTTCAGCATCGGTCTGGCCAACTCGATCGTGAGGCCGATTAACAACATTCGCGCCGTTTCGGCGCAGATGGCCAAGGGCAAATTCGATGCGCGGATCAAAGGGGATTACAGGTACGAGCTGGGGGAACTGGCGGCGACGCTAAACTACATGGCGCAGGAAATCGTCCGCAGCAACGAGGTCAAGGACGATTTCATTTCTTCGATCTCCCATGAGCTCCGCACGCCGCTGACGGGGATCAAGGGCTGGAGTGAGACCTTGACGCTCGGCGGTTTCGATCCTGAGGAAACGAAGATCGGTATGGGCATCATCGCCAAAGAGACGGATCGGCTGATCGGCCTGGTGGAGGAAATGCTTGACTTTTCCAAGCTGCAGCGGAACGAGATGAAGCTGGTGGTTGGACAGGTTAATTTGAAGGAACTGCTGCAGGAGACGATGTTGAACGTTTGGGCGAAAGCCGAGCAGAAGGGAATTAAAATCAAACTGGAGGATCGCACGACCCAGCCTGTCACCGTCATCGGCGACGGGAACCGGCTGAAACAGGTTTTTCTCAATCTGGTCGATAACGCGATTAAGTTCTCGGACGAGAACAGCTGGATTCACCTTGTCATCAGCCGGACCGAGCCGGGGTATGTCCTCGTGGAGGTTGTCGATACCGGGATCGGCATCAGCGAAGAGCATTTGAACAGAGTAAAGGACCGGTTTTTTCAGGTCAACCATCAAGGGGGCGGGACCGGGCTTGGCCTGGCGATTACCCAGCAACTGGTCGACTTGCATCACGGAACGATGGATCTGCATAGTGAGCTGGGCGTAGGTACGACGGTATCGGTGAAATTGCCGCTCTCGGAGGAAGAGAACGGGAACGGAACCGAGCCAGGCGCCTCGGAAGCTGATGAAGAACCATCAGAGCCGGGCTTGGATGAAACGGGGGGAGAGAAGAATGGCGAAACGACGGGGTGAGCTTGCTTCGTCCGCGGGCACTTTTGAAGTCGCGCTGGCCGAACCCGCAGATGCCGAAACGGTTCGGATTCTGCTGACGGAAGCGGCCGAGTGGATGCGGGCCAACGGGATTGGGCAATGGTCGCCCGAACAATTTACCGAGGAAGTGATCGCCTCTTATTTTGCCGGTCGGGAAATTTATATGATACTTACCGAGACCGGACCGGCCGGCATGTTTACCCTGCAGGCTGGCGACCCGGATTATTGGGGCGCGCTGAATGACGAGGCATACAATTACCTTCACCGCTTAACGGTACGTCCGTATTTCCGGGGGCGGGCCTTGGGAAAGGAAATGATCTACTGGGCGGCCAAGCACAGCCGGGAAACGGGGCGAAAAGGCTTAAGGTTTGATTGCTGGGACCAAAACCGCAAACTGAATCCTTACTACCGCGAGCTCGGGATGGAGGAGAAGGGGATCGGCCGCCTCAACGGAAGACAGTATATTTTGTATGAAATGAACGGGGAACTGTTTCAAACCTTGTGACTTACCCCAAAAAAAGGCGCCCGTCAATCAAAATTGACGGACGCCTTTTTCGCTGCAAAACCGATTAAGAGGACAAACCTTCCGCGCGAAGCCGGGCGGTTTTGTCGTAAACTTCCTTGAGCAGACGGGCAGGTTGAGGACGGAGCGCAGGTTTCGCCACCACCGTCTCATAAGGCCCCACAACCATAATCTCCTCGGCCGTCCCTTTAATGACGGCACCATCGTGGATCACCGCGCCTTCACCGATAATGGCCCGCTCGATATGCGCGTTGCGTCCGATTTGGGCGTTCGGCATGACGACGCTGTCCTTGATCTTTGTAAAACGGCCAATCTCCACGCCGCCAAAAATGACGGAACGCTCTGATGCGCCATCCAGGCTGCAGCAATCATGGATCAGTGAACTTTTCGCCTGGATGCTGCGGTTTTTAAACGGTCGGGGCTTCGATCTCCATTGTTCCCGCGTGTACATCGGCCAAGCTTCATTGATCAACTGCCAGTCTGAATCCTTGGCCAGCAGATCCATGTGCGCTTCCCACAAGCTTTGCACGGTCCCCACATCCCGCCAGTAGCCTTTAAACTCGTAGGCGTGAAGCGGACGATCTCCGGCCAGCATTTTCGGAATAACATCTTTACCGAAGTCATGGCTCGAATTCTCGTCTATGGCGTCCTCAATAAGATGTTGCTTCAGATAATCCCATTTGAAGAGGTAGATCCCCATGGATGCCAAATTGCTGGGCGGATTTTGCGGTTTTTCGGCAAACTCGGTAATCCGGAATTGCTCATCCGTGGACATGACGCCAAAACGGTGGGCTTCTTCCCATGGCACCGGCATCACGGAAATGGTGGCGCATGCGTCCGATGACGCATGAAACTCCAGCATTTCGCGATAATCCATGTGATAAATGTGGTCACCGGACAGGATCAGCACATTTTCCGGCGCGTGGCTGTCCACGTAGGCGATATTTTTAAAGATGGCATCCGCAGTTCCGGCGTATTCCTCAACACCAGCACTGTAGGAGGGGAGCAAAGAAATTCCGTTGTTTTCCGATCGCGGCAGTTTCCAGGCTTCTCCTTCTCCAATATGTTCATGAAGGGACTCTGCTTCATATTGAGTAAGTACACCGATTGTGTCGATTCCCGAATTTACGCAATTGCTGAGAGGAAAATCGATGATCCGATAATGTCCGCCAAAGGGTACTGCGGGTTTCGCAAGCCTGGACGTAAGTGGCGACAAACGTCTGCCTTCCCCTCCGGCCAACAGCATTGCAATACAGTCTTTCTTTTTCATTTCGTTTCCCTCCCGTAAGGTTTCGTCTGTGTAGTACATACATAAACGAGATATAATGTAGTTGAAACTAGAATTATGGAAAACAACAGAAAATATTACATATATTTTTTCAGGCATGTTTTTTCTGTTCCATTCGAAGGAGAATTGGGTAAATAGTTAATTGGAATTCTACATAAAGCAGGTGATCAATTGACGGAACCCGTGAAAACACAGGACATTTCCGAGACGGACATTTACTTGTTTCATGAAGGAACGCTGTATCGCAGTTACCGTACGTTTGGCGCGCACGTCACGGAAGAGGACGGCCGCCGGGGAGTCCGTTTTACCGTTTGGGCACCGGGCGCGCGCCGGGTTTCCCTCGCCACCGATTGGAACGGCTGGAACGGGGACAATGATGTGTTATATAGGATACCCGATTCAGGAATTTGGACTCGCTTTTTCCCGGGTGTTGCGGAAGGAACTTTTTACAAATATGACATTACGGGACCGGACGGGGGCCGATTCCTGAAAGCCGATCCTTACGCTTTCTGCGCGGAGGTCCGGCCGGCGACCGCCTCGGTGGTGAAATCGCTGGACGGCTACCCTTGGAGAGACGGGGCTTGGCGCCGAAAGAAACGGGCCTTGTATCACAAGGCGCTGAACATTTATGAGCTGCATTTCGGCACATGGAGGCAAAAGGCGGACGGCAGCTTCTATACTTACCGGGAAATGGCCGACCTGCTCATTCCTTACGTCAAAACAATGGGATATACCCATATTGAGATCATGCCTCTCACCGAGCATCCTTATGATTTATCCTGGGGATATCAAGCGACCGGATACTACGCTCCGACCAGTCGCTATGGGGAGCCGAAGGATTTAATGGAATTCGTCGACCGGTGCCATGAGGCGGATCTCGGCGTGCTTCTGGATTGGGTTCCGGGTCACTTTACAAAGGATGCCCACGGCCTGCGCCGGTTTGATGGTACGCCCTTGTTTGAATATGCCGATCCGTTAAAGGCGGAAAAACCGGGATGGGGGACGCTCAGCTTTGATTTCGGAAAGCCCGAAGTCCGGTCGTTCTTGATCTCCAATGCCCTGTACTGGATGGACGTGTATCATTTTGACGGTCTGCGGGTCGATGCCGTGACGAGTATGCTGCGGCTCGATTTTGAGAAGCCTTCGGGACAATATGTACAAAATGAGCACGGGGGTATTGAGAATCTGGAAGCGGTGGCTTTTCTGCGACAGTTGAATGAGACGGTATTCCACTATTATCCGCATGCTTTGATGATGGCGGAGGAGTCCAGTGCCTGGCCGCTCGTGACCGCGCCGATTCATGAAGGCGGACTGGGGTTCAATTACAAATGGAATATGGGCTGGATGAACGATACGCTGAAATATATGGAAACCCCGTTCGCCGAACGGCCCAACCGGCATCATCTCCTGACATTCCCCATATGTTATGCCTATTCGGAGAATTTTGCTCTTCCTCTGTCGCATGACGAAGTGGTCCACGGCAAAAAATCGCTGCTGGATAAAATGCCGGGGACCTATGAGGAGAAGTTTGCCGGACTAAGGCTGCTGCTGGGTTACCAGATGACCTCGCCGGGCAAAAAGCTGCTGTTCATGGGCGGCGAGTTCGGGCAGTTTATCGAATGGCGCGACCAAGGGGAGCTGGACTGGTTCCTTCTGGATTATGACTCGCATCGCGGCATCCAGGCTTACACGGCGGCGCTTAACCGGCTGTACCTCGAGGAACCGGCGTTATGGGAGCTGGACCACACCTACGACGGATACCGGTGGATCAATGCGGATGATGCCAACCAGAGCGTGATCTGTTACCTGCGCAAAGGAAAAAAAATGAAGGATACGCTGCTGGTTATCGTCAATTTTCAGCCGGTGGCGCGCGAGAATTACCGCATCGGTGTACCGCGTGCGGGGGTTTACGAAGAAATCTTCAACTCGGAGCATCCGGCTTACCGCGGAATCGACAGTACGGGCGGCAAAGCCAAACGGGTGCCAAGTGAAAAAATCCCCTGGCATCAGCAGAACGACAGCATTGAAATACCGCTGCCTGGGCTAAGCCTATCGATTTGGAAAAAGTCCGCTATCCAAGCGGCCCCGCAAAGGAGGAAGAAAAAATGAAGATCTTGTTCGCGGCCGCAGAAGCGGCGCCTTTCATCAAAACGGGCGGCCTGGCCGACGTCATCGGCGCGCTTCCGAAAGCCCTAAAGCTGGCAGGTCATGACGTGCGGATTGTGCTGCCCAAGTACAAAGATATTCCCGCCGCTTATACGGACGCCCTGCAGCATTTGGGAGAGACCGAGGTGCCGGTCGGATGGCGCCGGCAATATGGCGGGATCGAATATCTCGTCTGGGATGGAATTCCGGTTTATTTGATCGACAACGAATACTATTTCCGGCGGGACGGCGTATACGGGTATGGGGACGACGGCGAACGGTTCGCCTTTTTGAACCGGGCCGTTCTCGAGATTCTGCCGGTTATCGATTTCATCCCCGATGTGCTGCACTGCCATGATTGGCACACGGCGATGATCCCGCTGCTGCTGAAGGAACACTTTGGACATAACTCGATTTATGCAGGCATCCGGACGGTGTTCACGATTCACAATCTGTTGTACCAGGGCATATTTCCGTATGAGGTGCTTGGTGATTTATTGGGTTTGCCCTCTTCGTATTTTACGGCGGACGGGGTGGAATACTACGGCAATGTGAGTTTTATGAAAGCCGGTCTGGTGTTTGCCGATCATGTCACAACCGTCAGTCCAACCTATGCCTCGGAAATCCGGACCGAGCATTACGGTTATGGGCTCGACGGCCTGCTTCGCTCCTTGGGCAACCGCCTGTCGGGGATCGTCAACGGGATTGACGTCAAGCTGTACAATCCGTCGACCGACCCGGAAATCGCCGTGCGTTACCGCAAGAGTCTAAGCAAAAAACGCGAGAACAAAGTCGCATTGCAAAAGGAGCTGGGTCTTCCCGTGGCTTCCGGCGTACCGCTGGTCGGAATGATCACGCGTTTGGTGGAGCCGAAAGGTCTGGATCTAATTGCCCGGATCATGGACGAATGGCTGCATTTTGACGAGGTGCAATTTGTGGTACTCGGCACGGGGGATCGCGCCTATGAAGACTGGTTCAAGGAAGCGGCTTACCGTCATCCGGATAAATTGTCCGTGAATATCCGGTTCAATGACGGATTGTCCCGGCGGATTTACGCGGGCAGCGATCTGTTTCTGATGCCCTCGAGATTCGAGCCGTGCGGAATCAGCCAGCTTCTGGCGCTGCGGTACGGCAGTATCCCGGTGGTCCGGGAAACGGGCGGTCTAAACGACACGGTTCAGGCATACAATGAGTTTACGGGCGAAGGGAACGGGTTCAGTTTTGCGAACTTCAACGCGCATGATCTGCTTTATACGATTCGCAGAGCAGTGTCGTTTTATCACCAGCCTGACGAGTGGAAAAAAATAGCCGCGAACGCGTTTGCCGGAGATTACAGCTGGAGCCGGTCCGCAGGCCAGTATGAAGAGATCTATCGGCGGATTACGGGGACAGAACGCTGATATGACCGAATGCAAAAAAAGCGGGAGTCAAGGGAGGGGGCCCTCCCTGATTACCGCTTTTTTCTCATTCGGAAGTGAAGAGGATCAGCTTCGCCGCAATTACTTCAACTGCCGGTACAAGATGCGAAACCCGTAAGGATCAAGGCCGATGTGCATGACGCCGTCCTTCGGTTTGACTCTTTCCTGGGACAGAGCGTCGCGCCAGTCGTCGGTCTCCATCGGGTGGGACAGCGTACGGTACTTCCCGGTATTGTTCATCCAGACGGTAAAATGCATATGCTCGTCCATCCGTTCGTAAACGATGCACGGATCGTTGACGTTCGCCTGCAGGAAGCGGAAGCGGCCCTGGCGGAGCGCGTCATGCTGACGGCGAAGCTCGATCATCATCTTATAAAAATCGTACAGCTCCCGATCCTGTTTGGCGGGGTCCCACTCCATGCATTTTCGGCAATCGGGGTCGCCGCCCCCCGTAATTCCGACCTCATCGCCGTAAAAAATGCAAGGTGTCCCGATATACGTAAACAGGAATACGACGCAAAGCTTCAGCTTGCGCTTATCGCCTCCGACACGGGTCAGCAGTCTCGGCGTGTCATGGCTGCATAACATGTTGAACACGACTTCGTTGGTTTGCTGCGGGTAGCGCATAATCAGCGCGCCCATCTCATTGGAAAAGTTGTAGCCGTCCATCCCCCCGTTAAAAAACTCCAGTACCTTATCCGCAAACGGATAGTTCATCACGGAATCGAATTGGTCGCCTAACAGCCAGGTCAGGGAGTCGCTCCAAACCTCTCCGATGATATAGGCTTCGGGGTTGGCGCTCTTCACAACCTGCCGGAAATCGCGCCAAAAGTGATGGTCGACTTCGTTGGCCACATCGAGCCGCCAGCCGTCCAGCTTGATTTCGCGGATCCAGTACTCCGCCACGCCAAGCAAGTATTCCTTGACCTCCGGGTTCGCGGTATTGAATTTGGGCATGTTACCGAAGAAGCCGAACGTATCGTAGGTTGGGATGCCGTTTTTGATCCGGACGGGAAACTCGTTGATATGAAACCAGTCCGCATATCTGGAGTTCGCGCCGTTTTTCAGTACGTCCTGGAAGGGCGGGAACTGTTCCCCGCAATGATTGAACACGGCGTCAAGCACTACCCGGATACCGCGGCTGTGGCAGGCCTCCACGACTTGCTTCAATAACTCGTTATCGCCAAAATGCGGATCCACTTGCTTGTAATCCACCGTATCGTACTTGTGGTTGGAAGGAGAGACGAAGAGCGGAGTGAAGTAAATCGCGTTGATGCCCAAATCGGTCAAATCGTCAAGATGATCGAGAACGCCCTTCAGATCGCCGCCAAAAAAACTCTCCCCTGTCGGCTGTCCGCCCCACGGTAACGTATGTTCCGGATCATTGGCCGGATCCCCGTTGGCGAACCGCTCGGGCATGATTTGATAGAAGACGGCCTTCTTGGCCCATTCGGGAACCTTGAACACATCGATGTCATGAATATACGGGAATTCATACAATTCGCCCGGCGGGGTAGGTCCGTCATGGGAAATCCCCGTGTCCATCATGTAGACCGTTTCGGTTCCGGCCGTCAATTTGAAAGCATAGGATAAGCGTTTGAATTTCGGTTTGACCGCAACCTCCCAATAGTCGAACATATGATCGTGTGCGGCTTTTTCCATAGGGATTTCAAGGTAGGTTCCGTCCCAATCATATTTGTCACCCGTCATCGCATATACATTTTCTACATCATCGCGCTTGGTTCTTACCCGCAAATGGATCGTAGCGGAATCATAGGCATAGGCCCATTTATCACGCGGCACATGGTATAATGCCTCCAACAGCATTAGGGCCACCTCCTAATAATTGCTTGGATTTTCAAATCGGGTTTTCCGCTAATTAATAACCAAATGAGGCCTGACATGAACCATTATTCCCAACCTTTACCCTTGTATGAATGAGAGCGGCCATCGGTCATAATATTTCGGAACGCGAGACATGATACTATAGGACGGCTTGTCGAATTGACCGACGTTATATTTTTGAAAGCAAAAATACCTATTTCATGCGGGTTTTCTTGAAACCTTCATGAAAAGGACAAAATTAGCTTTGCATATATATGCATATTGATTTATAATTAGCCCATTAAAACGATTCGCTAAACATTTATTTTACCGACGGGAGAGAGACAGATGAGAAAATGGGGTATTTTAATTGTAGCACTTATGATGGTGAGCGTACTTGCCGCTTGCGGACAAAATAAGAACAGCGGCGCGGGAAATGCGCCCGCGAAACAAGGCAGCGCGGCTGAAGCCAATCAGGGAACTGCTGGCGGCGGAAACGCCAAAAAGCTGATCGTTGGGATGAGCGCGGATTTCCCTCCTTACGAATTCCATCTTAAGAACGAGAAGGGTGAGGACGAAATCGTCGGTTTCGACGTGGAAATCGCCAAAGAGATCGCCAAGGACGTTGGGGCCGAGCTGGAAATCAAGGATATGAGATTCGACTCGCTGTTGAACGAACTGGAAAGCGGACGTGTGGATCTCGTTATTTCGGGACTCAGCCCGAAGCCGGAACGAGCGAAGCAGATCGATATGTCCCAGATTTATTACAAGGCGGAGCAAGCGATTGTATCGCTTACGGAAAACAAAGATAAATACGCTACTATGGAATCACTGGAAGGCTTGAAAATCGGCGTGCAAACCAGTTCGATCCAGGAAGATATGGCCAAGACGGTAAAAGGCGCCAAGCTGACTTCTCTGGCCAAAATTTCCGATATTATTATGCAGTTGAAATCCGGACGAGTGGATATAGCGATTTTGGAAGGCCCGGTTGCCGAATCGTTTGTCAAGAACGTCGACGGCCTTAGCATTACGGATGCCAAACCGGTAACGGAAGATGAAGGGTATGTAGTCGGTGTCAAAAAAGGCAACAAGGAAATGCTCGACCAGGTGAACACGACGCTGGACCGACTGCTCAAAGACGGTTCGATCGACAAGTTCGTAACGGAAGCAAGCGCGCTTGCCGAGAAGAAATAAGCGCGGATCGAGTTTGCAGAAAATAGCGGATCTCTTTCGCTATTTTCTGTTTTTTTGTGAAGGACTGAGGTAAACTAGGAGGAATGATGGGAACATGGATTTTTTTACAATGTTTTGGGAGTATCGCAGCTTTTTCTTAATCGGGTTGCTTTATACCTTGCAACTGGCGGCTCTCGGCGTTCTGTTCGGATTTGTACTGGGTCTTATTATCACGCTCTTGCGGATGGCCCCTTGGGGGATTCTCCGGTTCATCGGGCATGCCTGGGTTGAATTTTTGCGGGGCACACCGATGCTTGTCCAGCTTTTCATTATTCATTACGGTTTTGCCAACGCGTTCGATCTTAATTTCACTCCGATCCAGTCGGGAGCCATTACGCTCTCCATCAACAGTTCCGCTTATCTGGCCGAAATTTTTCGGGCCGGGATCCAGGGAGTGGACCGGGGGCAGGGCGAAGCGGCGCGTTCTTTGGGGATGACGCGGGGGATGTCGCTGCGCTTCATCATCATTCCGCAGGCAATCAAATCGGTGCTTCCCGCGATCGGGAACGAGTTCGTCACCATTATCAAAGAGTCTTCGATCGTTTCGTTTATCGGCATCACGGAGCTTATGTTCCAATCCGGAGCTGTCGTTGGGATTACCTATGACGGAATGACGCCGTATCTGATCGTTGCGGTGATGTACTTTATTTTGACATTTACACTTTCCCGCATTCTGGGGTTGTTCGAAAGGAAGTTGAAAGCCAGTGATCACCGTTAAAAATTTGCATAAGAAGTTCGGCCAGCTTCATATTTTGAAGGGCATTGATCTTGAAATTTCCAAGGGTGAGGTTGTTGTCGTCATCGGACCGAGCGGCTCGGGCAAAAGTACGTTTCTTCGCTGTCTGAACCGGCTGGAAGAGCCGACCGAAGGCGAAATTACGTTCGAAGGCAAATCCATTACCGCCAGGGGGCATAACATTAATCAAACCCGGGAAAAGATGGGCATGGTGTTTCAACAATTCAATTTGTTCCCGCACAAATCGGTTATCGACAATATTACGTTGGCTCCCATCCGGGTGAAGAAGATGGACAAAGCGCGCGCGGTATCGCTGGCGGTGGAGCTGCTGCGAACGGTCGGACTGGAGGACAAACTCAATGCGTACCCTACCCAACTGTCCGGTGGACAGAAGCAGCGCATTGCCATTGCGCGGGCCTTGGCCATGGAACCGCACGTCATGCTGTTCGACGAGCCTACCTCCGCGCTCGATCCGGAGATGGTCGGCGAAGTGCTTGACGTTATGAAGAAGCTCGCCGATAAGGGCATGACCATGGTTATAGTCACGCACGAAATGGGCTTCGCCCGCGAGGTAGGCGACCGGATCATATTCATGGATCAGGGGCAGATCGTGGAGCAGGGGAGCCCTCAGGAAGTGTTTGGCGCACCGAAACATCAGCGTACTCAGGATTTTCTAAGCAAGGTGTTGTAAATCTTATACAGCCTAAAAAGAGGCGGGGCTTTCGCAGAAGCGGGAGGCCGCCTCTTTTTCTTGCTTTTTTGTCATTTTTGTCATTGGCATAAGATAAAAAAATGGCTTTAAAGCGCGGTTTTCAGCTCCTTGGAAACAATTGCTTGGTCATATGGTTACAAAATTGTGATATATTGAGTAGGCCAGAACCTGGTATGACAGGAGACTATCGCCGCAGGCATTTTCAAGGAGGACGTCAGCATGAAACAACATCATAGACATAAGATACATTGGAAGCGAATGATAGGAGCCGCCGCCATCGCGATCGGACTCGCGGGGACGCTGCAAGCCGCTCCGGTATTTGCGGAAGCGAACGCTATACATAAGGCAAAGGAGGGGGACACCTTTTACCTGCTTGCCGAGCAATATGGGGTAGAGGTGAACCAACTGAAGCTTGCGAATCCGTCGATCTCGGCCACGAACATCTATGACGGTTTGGATATCGTCATTCCCGGACGGGAAACGGATCCCCCGCAAGCCGCAGGTTCCATGACGGTGAAAGGCAATTTGGAGGAAGCGCTTCCCACGCTCAAGGTCGCTGAAAACGACAAGGTCGTGGAGGCATGGGGGAAATCTTTCAATTATTCCAAGACCGTGGACGTGAAGGCGAGCGCCTACTCCGCCTCGGCCGCGGAGAACGGGGGATGGGGGGCCGTGGACTATTTCGGCAACCCGCTGCAGCTCGGGACGATTGCGGTCGATCCGAAGGTGATTCCGATGGGAACCAAAGTGCTGGTTACAGGCCATAGCCATGCGAATCTGCCGAAAAAAGCCTTCGTCGCGACCGCCACGGATCAAGGCGGCGCCATCAAGGGCCGCCGAATCGATATTTTTATTCCGGGTAAACAGAATGATGTCAAAACTTTCGGATTTCAGGATGTCACTTTATACATTTTAAAATAAGCCTAATTGCACGGAAGCAGCAGAACTGGTATGGTTCTGCTGTTTTTTTAGGTTCATTTAAATTTTGGCAGGTTGAGCAGCTCCGGCAAGGTGACGAATTGATACCCCCGGGCTCTTAGCGTTTTAATGATTTCCGGCAGGGCTTCGATCGTACCGGTCAAATCGGAGCCGTTCCCCCCGCCGGCGTGAAACAGCACGATGGAGCCGGGCCCCGCGGCGTTTAACACATTGGATTTGACCTTGGAACTGTCAATTCCTTTCCAATCCAAGGAATCGACGTTCCAGTTTACGATCGTGTACCCGTTTTTCTTGGCCCATTTCACCTGTTCTTCATTGATTTCCCCGTATGGCGGACGAAGAAACTTGGGGCGGTAGCCGATGATTCCGCTCAGTATGTTTTCGGTACGCAATATTTCTTGCTGGAATTGTTTTACTGACCGGTTCCTAAACTGCGGGTGACTAAAGGAATGATTGCCGAGGATATGGCCTTCCCGGTGGATTCGGCGAACGAGATCAGGGTTTTTCTTGACCCGGTGGCCTACGGCGAAGAAGGTCGACTTCACATGGTACTGGCTTAATATATCCAGAATCCGGGGAGTAAAGCGGGGATCTGGAACATCATCAAAAGTTAAAGCTATCTTCTTGACGTCAGGCCCGCGAAATTTAAAGGTCTCCGAATATTGACGGCGCAATTCTCTCAGATTTTTCGGTTTGGCGGTGGTTTCTATCGATTCGGGAGCCGCCGGAACACACCTAAAAACCCCGGCCCCGGTTGCTGTTTGGGAGGTCTCTTTCCATGCGGCGGGTTCCATGGCTGCGACAGCACCGGCAGGTGACCCCAGCAGCAAAACGGCGAGCAGGCCCGAAATTCCACAGGCGATCCGCGAAAGTGTGATTATTCTGGACATAAAAAAGCCCTCCTTCATCAGGACATCGGTCAGGTAATGGTATGCCCTAAATTTCCCACCCCTATTCAAAGTGACAAATGTCACAGACTGTGAGGCCCCAAAAAATGCATCTTAAATGAAGCATACCGCTTATGGAATAAATGCAACGGAAGGGGAGAGGGCCTTGCCGGAAATTTTAGCGAACGAACAGGTTGCCGCAGGCGTATACCGATTGACCGTAGGGGGCCGGTTTGAAGGAAACATGGGGCAATTTTACATGCTGCGTGCATGGGAGCAATATCCATTGCTTCCCCGGCCACTTAGTATCTTTAACATTACGGAGCACAGTATAGAGTTTCTATACCTGGTTGTTGGAGAAGGAACGCGGATTCTCTCCTCGCTTCGCAGAGGGGATTCGGTGCAACTCGAAGGTCCGCTCGGCAACGGGTTTCCCGCCCCTGCAGGAAAGACGGCCATGGTCGGCGGAGGGATCGGCACGGCTCCGTTTTATTACGCTCTCGAGCGGATCACGGATGCGGATTTGTATTTGGGTTTTAGCAGAGAGGCGTATCTTGTGGACGAGTTTCGCCCGAGAACGACGGGAAATGTGGTCGTGGATGTCGGGGGGCTGATATTGGATCAAGTTGATTTTAACAGCTATGACACGATTTACGTCTGCGGTCCCCACAAAATGCTGGAAGCCGCTCAACAGCGGCAGCTGGCTTCGGGAACCAAAGCCGATGTGTACGTTTCCCTGGAGAACCGGATGGCCTGCGGAATCGGCGCATGTCTGGTCTGCAGTGTGCAGTGCCGGGACAAACGCAAGAAGGCGTGTACGGACGGTCCTGTATTTCGCGCGGAGGAGGTGGTCTTCGGATGAGGGATACCACTTGCCAAATCGCCGGCATCCCGTTCAAGAACCCGATCGTCATGGCTTCGGGAACGTTCGGGTTCGGCAACGAATACGGTGCCTTCTATCATTTGAGCCGTTTAGGCGGCATTTCGGGGAAAGGGTTAACACTACATCCCAAACAGGGGAACAACGGACTGCGGGTCTATGAGACGCCGTCCGGCATGCTGAATAGCGTAGGGTTGGAAAACCCGGGCATTCCCGCCTTTTTAAGGGATGAGTGTCCGCGTTGGGAAGCGCTGGACCTCGTGCGCATCGTCAATTTGGGCGGAAACACGATCCAGGACTACGTGGAAGGCGCCAGACTGCTTCAGGAAGCGGCCTGGGAGCGGGCGCAGGAGCAACGTACGGCATTTGATATGATCGAACTCAACATCTCCTGTCCGAATGTGAAGGCCGGGGGGATGGCCTATGGAATTCAAACGGAAACGGCAAGAGCAGTGGTGAGGGAAATCAGGGCCGCCACTTCGCTGCCGCTGGTGGTGAAGCTGTCGCCAAACGCCGAGAATATCGTGGAGATGGCGGAAATGTGCGAGAAGGAAGGGGCGGACGGCGTTTCCCTCGTCAATACGTTCTCGGCGATGAAAATCGATATCCGCAAGCGCCGAAGTGTCTTTGACAATTTGTATGCCGGACTGTCCGGCCCGGCGATCAAGCCGATCGCACTCCGCATGGTCCATCAGGTTAGCCGGGCCGTGAGTATTCCGGTAATGGGGATGGGCGGCATCAGCAGCGCCGAAGACATTCTGGAGTTTATCATGGCCGGGGCGGAGGTGGTTCAGGTGGGGACCTTCAATTTCGTGAACCCGCGAGCCGGTATCCAACTGATCGAGGATTTGGAGTTGTTAATGGGCGAGGAAGGGATCTCCTCTTTGGACGAAATCCGCGGAATCCTTTAAAATAGAAGCCAAGCATGTTTATTGAAGGAGGCTTCGCACATGAACCACGGTTTTGAGGATATTCGGCTGGAGAGCGTGCCGATGGGACGGGACCTCCTGATTATGATCACCGGTGGGGAAGCCCATATCGGTGCGGCATCCACCGCTTATCCGGTCGCCGGAGGGGCCGAGGTTCAGACCTCGGCCGTCCCGGGCCACAAGGAGCATGTCCTGACGGAAAGCTTGGCCAAACGGGCGGCGGCGGCGTTGTCGTGTACGGTAACTGTCGTGATGGGAATTCATTATGACGGGCTGTCCCGGGAAGAAATCCAACGGATTTCAAGCATAACGGATGAACGGATGAATGAGTTTTTAAGAAGCGGGCAAACACAGGAAGGGGCCGACGAATGATGACAGATCAGAGCCAAAAAGAGGATAAGTTCCGGCGTCGGGCAATTTCGGTTCAAGAGGGACAGGAGAAGGTTCTGGCCCACACCCGGATCGCGGGAACGGAATGGATTCCCCTTCACGAAGCGCAGGACCGGATTCTCGCCGAAGATATTCTGGCTCCGCATCCCTATCCGCATTTCCGCCGGTCGGGGATGGACGGCTTTGCGGTTCGGAGTGCGGATACGGCCGGCTGCACCACCGAGAAGCCCGTATACTTGGAAGTGATCGATGAGATCCCTTGCGGAAGTCTTCCCTCCGTCGCGCTCGTGCCGGGTACGGCCGCCCGGATTATGACCGGAGCCAAAGTGCCGGACGAGGCCGATGCCGTCGTCATGTTTGAAATGACGGAGGCCGGGGTATCCCATGGGAAAGACATGATTATGCTGAAACGCGAAATCGCGCCGGGCAGCAATGTAACGCCGGTGGGTCTGGAACTGGCCGCCGGGGAGCTGGTTTTGGAGCGGGGGCGGCGAATCTCGGCCGGGGAGATTTCGGTGCTGGCCACATTCGGGGTGCACCGCGTCCCGGTGACAAAGCGTCCGAGTGTCGCGATTTTCTCCACGGGCTCGGAATTGCTCGGTATCGAAGAACCGCTGCAGGACGGGCGAATCCGCAACAGCAATACGTATATGCTGGCGACCCAGGTCCGGGAGGCGGGCGGAGAGCCGGTCATCCTTGAAGCGATCGCCGATGATTTGGCCACGGCCCGGCAGAAAGTACAGGATGCTTTCGCGTTGTACGATTTCGTGATCACGACCGGCGGGGTCTCGGTCGGCGATTTTGACATCATGGCGGATTTGGTCCAAAGCGGTGACGTGGAGATGCTGTTCAACAAAGTGATGATGCGTCCCGGAAGCGTGACGACCGCCGCGGTCAAGGACGGCAAGCATTTGTTCGCCTTATCGGGGAATCCCGGGGCCTGCTTCGTCGGCTTCGAACTGTTCGTAAGGCCCGTCATCGGCCGGATGCTCGGCATAAACGAGCCGTTTCTCCCTGAATGGGAGGCGGAATTGGGCCGGGATTATACGAAGGTCAACAACTTCACCCGTTTTGTGCGCGGACGGCTTGAGGTTCGGGAAGGGCGCTTGTACGCTTATCCGGCTTCGCTGGATGAGTCCAGCGTAATGATTACGATCAAGGACAGCGATTGTCTGATTGTCATTCAGCCGTCCAGCAGAGGTGTTAAGGCCGGTGAAACGGTTACTGTGCTGCGCCTGGCGGGGGCCCGATGATCCCCGTCATCCAGGTCGTCGGTTACAAAAATAGCGGGAAGACCACGTTGATCGGCCGTCTGCTGCCGCTGCTGCGGGAGAAGGGCGTACGCGCGGCCGTGATCAAACATGATGTGCACGGATTCGAAGGCGATGTGCCGGGGACCGACACCCATAAATTTCGTATGTCCGGTGCCGCGGCAACCGCGATTACGTCCCCATGGCGGACCGCCGTGGTCGAGGAGCGGGAGTCCCCGCTGGCCGATTTGATCGAACGGTTTCAGACGTATGATTTGATCATAATCGAAGGCTTTAAGCGCGAGCCTTATCTCAAGCTGGTACTGGCTCGCGATGAAGGGGAGGACCTTGGTCTGCTGGATTCGCTTAGTGATGTGGTCGGGGTTATTTACCGTCCGGGTCACAGTTGCTCTGGCGGCAATCCTGGGGAAGCGGTTGACTCCGCTATGAAGGACATTCATCGGGATTACGGTGTTCCCGTGTTCCATGCGGAGAATGTGGAAGAGATAGCCCGATGGATCGGGCAAATGTTCGTTAATCCTGGTAAATAAACGAAAAGGTGGCCAAGAGAAGATGCTCTTGGCCACCTTTTTTGACAAGGTTCCGTATTTTCAGGAGCCGGTATCCGCCCTGACCTCGTTACGCCGCTCGATCGCTTCGGACATCGTTTTATCGGTCAGATGCGCATAGACCTCGGTCGTTTCCGTGGAAGCGTGACCGAGCTGTTCTTTCGTTTTGTAAATATCGTTTTGCAAATAATAGTCCGTGGCAAAAGAATGGCGCAGCTTATGCACCGTCAAATAAGGCTTGCCGAACCGCTTGGCATACTTGATAATCATCGCCTGTATCGCCCGCTTGGTCATCCGTTTGCCTTCCTTCTGGCCGTTCGGAATCGTGACGAAAAGGGCCTTTTCCCGTTTTGGCGTCTTGTACCGGGTCTGCCGAAGCATCAAATAATGGGTCAGATCGTCCTTGGATTGCTCGCGAAAATAGACGGGAGTTTTGAAAGTCTCATCATTGTTCCCTTTTCGGTACACATACAGCAATTTGTTCGCAAGATCGAGATCGTCGACATTCAGGTTGACCAGCTCCGAAACGCGCAGTCCCGAATTCAGGATCAGGCTGGCGATGCAGGCGTCGCGTTCCTTATTCTGCTCGTAGCTATGGAGCGCCTGCTTGTTGTTTTGAATATCCGCGCCGTACCCCTCCGCGATGTAGTCGATGAATTCCAGAAGCTCGTCTTCCTCCAAAATTTTCCCTTTTAATTTGGCGGCGGTATCCTTGGGCTTGTGGATCCGTTTGATTTCCACCTTCGCCATGATGTTCCGTTTCAGCAATGGATAAAAGTTCTCATCCTCGGCAATTTGGCTCAGGTAATGGAACAGCGAACGCAGGGAGGACATCTTCCGGGAGACCGTGATTCTTGCATTGGTACCCTCGGTCCGGGTCGTCAGATGAATCCGGTAGCCTACAATGCTCTCCATCCGCAGGCGCTCCAATTCCAACAGCGTAACTTGCGCGTTGCCGGCCGCCTCCGAAAGACCCTCGGCGCGCAGCCAGTTGAAGAACTGCTCATAATCGCGAACATATTCCAGAAGGGTGGAGGGAGAAAGGTCCGGCAGCTTATAGTCGATAAATTGCTGGACGAACCAGGGCATATCCACGACCCGTTCATCGAGTTTTTTGCGGTCGATCGCTTTTTGAATCGTCATGGTTACACCTCCTTGAACCGATAAGCCGCTTGGGCGGACGAATCATTTTTGAATCAGAAAGATGTAGTCCGGTACTCCGTTTTGCTGGGGGACCTCAAGAGATTGAACATTTCCGTAAAAGCGCTCCAGCCGGGAAACAAACTCCAGAGAGGGCGTCGCGCTCCAAAACGTCACACATCCCCCGGGTTTGAGCCGGCTCCGAAGCCGGGCCAGCCCGGATTCATCATAAAGGGAGCCGTTGGCGTCAAATACTTTCCAATCCGGTCCGTTATCGATATCCAGGCATATCAGGTCAAAAATTTCATCCGTTTGGAAAAGCCACTTGAGCAAATCGTCATGAATCAGCCTCGTTTTCGGGTGGGATAGGGCATTGCCGGACACCGGGGCCAGTACCGAACGGTTCCATTCGATCACTTTTTGTTCAATTTCCACAACGGTAACCGTACGAACACGATCATCCTTCAAGGCCTCCTGCAACGAAAACCCTACGCCCAAGCCGCCGATCAATACCGACTCGCAGCATTTGGCAGAGTTCAGGGCGCTTCGGACAAGCAGCTGTTCCGATTCTCCATTGTACGTCGCCATCAGAAAGGTTCCATTGCTGATTACCTCGAAATACTCGCCCCTGCGCTGAAGCTGTATTTCCCCCCGCAGCGTCTGGGCTCGCTCAATGATCTCGACAGGGCTATCATAATCGTTCAATTCAAGCACCTCCGTCAACCTATTTTCCGCGTTCCTAATTCAACTCGAATATAGAGGACAACGACGAGGTTGTCAAATAGTGCCTTTTGTTTCAAAATTTCATTATATGAAAAATTCATAATAGTAAACCCTATATTCTTCGTCCCTATCACAGTTCCCCAAGTTCACCATTTTTCTCTCCTTATCCGCAAACCGGAAGAAAAATAGCGGGTTAGTCAAAAGTCCGGTTCAGCTTGGTCAGAAGCCGGCCGAATATCACCTTCTCTTCGTCGGACCAATCCCGGATCAAACGGGCGATGCGGTCGGTTCGCGATTTTTTGGAGACCGCGAGCTCCTGTTTGCCGAGTTCGGTGATTTGCAGGGAATAGGCCCGTCCGTCCGCCGGATCGGGAATCCGTACGACATAGCCTTTTTTCTCCAAAGCCGCCGTTTGTCTGCTTACGGTAGAGATGTCCAGCCGGAACTCATCGGCGAGCGCCTTAACGCCGGCAGCGCCGTTAGCGTGAATTTGATGCAGAAGCAAATAGGCCGATCTGTCCAGATTCCCGTGTTTCCGGTTCGTTATTCGCCGATACAAGATGGCAAGCTCCACCTCAATCGTTTCCAAAGCTTGTTCGTCCATGACTAAAACCTCAATTCACATTAAATTTAAAATAAGTTGACACCGTTGGACATAGTTGTATAATACAATAATGTACTTTCATAATACAACTAATTAATCCGGAACAAAATTCATAAACATCTATGTTCCGTAAGGCAAGGAGAGAAAAGCATGTCAAATCAAGTATACTCCGATCCGAAGCCGGGATCGACTACGATCGGGGAGAAGCATGGAATTCTGAATCAGTCGCGTGCCGTCTGGGCCGTGTTTTTTGCGGGAATCATCGCCTTCATGGGAATCGGTCTCGTGGATCCGATTTTGCCTGCGATTGCGGAGAATCTACATGCTTCCCAGAGCCAAGTCACGCTGTTGTTTACGAGCTATAACGCTGTCATGGCGGTTGCCATGCTGATTACGGGGACGCTCTCCTCAAGGCTCGGTATGAAGCGGACGCTGCTCGCCGGTATTATTGTGATCGCTATATTCGCCGCACTCGGCGGATTGTCCGACAATATTTGGACCATTATCGGTTTGCGGGGGGGATGGGGACTCGGAAACGCCTTGTTCGTAGCTACGGCGCTTTCGGCGATCGTATCCTTATCCCAAAGCGGAACAACGCAGGCTGTTATTTTATACGAAGCCGCCGTGGGTCTGGGCATTTCTGTCGGCCCGCTGCTCGGCGGGTGGCTGGGGGCCATCACCTGGAGAGGCCCGTTTCTGGGCGTAGCTTCTTTGATGGTCGTTGCGTTTATCGGTCTCATCACCCTGATGCCCAAATCCGAGGGTGCTTCCCAAGGACAAAGCAGCACTTCGCCGTTGGAGCCGTTTCGGGCCTTAAAGCATCGCCCTCTGGTCGTATTCGGCCTCACCGCTTGCCTGTATAATTTCGGTTTCTTTACGCTGATGGCGTACGCTCCCTTTGTAATGGGCCTGGACGAACACGGGTTAGGCTACGTATTTCTCGGCTGGGGCGTTCTGCTGGCCTTCACCTCCGTATTTACGGCCCCACGCCTGCAGCGCAGGTTCGGGACCGTCCGCTCGATGGGATTCATGCTGTTTCTGTTTGCGCTAACCCTGCTGGCCATGGGGATTTGGACCGAGATCCAGTGGGTCGTTATCGCCTGTGTAATCTTTGCCGGTGCACTGCTGGGGAACAATAATACCTTAATCACCGCGGGGGTGATGAATGCTTCGCCGGTGGAGAGATCAACGGCCTCCGCCGCATACAGCTTCCTGCGCTTTCTTGGCGGCGCGATTGCCCCGTTCTTGGCGGGAAAGTTGGCGGAATGGTATAACCCGCACATTCCTTTTGTGGTCGGTGCCGGATTCGTACTGCTCTCCGTCCTGATAATTCTTTCCAATCGCCGACATGTAAGCCATGTGGATGAGATGGGAGCGGGACACTAAACGAGTGCAGCCAACGCAACAAAAAATCAAGGTTGACTTAATTTTTGATAATGGCATATAATAGCACCAAGTTTCAAATTGAAAGGCAAAGAAAAGGAGCAGGCCATACGGGCTCTTATGTCCAGAGAGCGGCGAACCAGCTGAAATCGCCGTCTTAATCCCGAGTGCCGACTCGCCTTGGAGCCGTTGTCCCGAACTTGATCTTGTAAGGACAACCGGGTTTAAAGCACCCGTTAACATGCTCGCTTAAGCGATTTTTGTATTGCTTGGCGCCGAGGCTGTGTTTTCGTTTATTCCGGAAGCACAGTGAATTTGGGTGGTACCACGGAAGAGCAACCCCTTTCGTCCCATTGTACGTTTGATGCGTACGGGATGAGAGGGGTTTTTTAGTTTTAGTTGCAAATAATGAATGATCGGCTATGAAAAGGAGCAGGTCCTACGGGCTCTTATGTCCAGAGAGCGGCGAGCAGGCTGAAATCGCCGTCTTAATCCCGTGACCGACTCGCCTTGGAGCCGCGTTCCCGAATCAGACCGGGGATCGGATGATATCGTCCGGATCCGCCGGCTGTTTAAGAAGCGCCGGATTGTACCCGTTATCGTACAGGAAACCGCCGGAGTTCCGGGCTCCCGCGGTTTCCGTTGAGACCTACGATGGGAGCATCGGAGGTAAATCAGGGTGGTACCGTGAAAGCAACCTCTTTCGCCCCTGCCAAAGCCATTGTTTGGCTTGGCGGGAGCGAAAGAGGTTTTTTTAATAACTTTAGAAAAGGTGGGAATGAACATGCGCAAAATTTATGTATTCGACACAACCCTGCGGGATGGGGAGCAGTCTCCGGGAGTCAGCTTGACGACGGAAGAGAAGGTGGAGATTGCCCTTCAATTGGAACGGCTCGGCATCGACCGGATCGAGGCCGGCTTTGCCGCCACATCTCCCGGCGATCTGCAGAGCATCCGGGAGATCGCGAAAAGGGTTAGGCACGCAACGCTGTTGAGTCTCGCCCGCTGCCACACGAAGGATATCGATGCGGCCGTGGAAGCGCTGAAGGAAGCGGAGGACCCTTGTTTGCATCTTGTTTTGGCCACCTCGCCGATTCACCGTGAGCACAAACTCCGGATGAGTCAGGACAAAATATTGGAGACGGCGGAGGCGGCGATCCGGTATGGCCGGAAATTTTTCAGCAAAGTTGAATTCTCCGCCGAGGATGCCAGCCGAACCGAGATCGACTTTCTGTGTAAAGTGACGGCGATGGCGATTTCCGCCGGGGCGACGGTGGTCAATCTGCCGGACACGGTCGGATTTGCCACGCCCGAGCAATTCGGGGCTATGTTCCGGACCATCATATCTTCCGTTCCGGGGATCGAGAAAATTCAGCTCAGCACGCACTGCCATGACGATTTGGGAATGGCGACCGCAAATACGCTGGCGGCGATAGCCAATGGGGTCGATCAATTCGAGGGAACCATAAACGGCATCGGGGAACGGGCCGGAAATACCTGCCTGGAGGAGGTGGCCTTGGCGCTCGAAACGCGCAGCGATTTCTACGGTGCCAAGACCGGGCTCGTGTTGAGCGAGATTTATAAAACCAGCCGGCTGGTCAGCAAATATACGGGGATGAGCGTCCCTGGGAATAAAGCGATCGTCGGGGCTAACGCCTTTGCCCATGAATCGGGGATCCATCAGGACGGGATGCTCAAACACCGCGGCACTTATGAAATTATCTCTCCCGAAACCATCGGTGCCAGTTCCAGCAAGCTGGTGCTCGGCAAGCATTCGGGACGGCACGCGTTTAAGGAAAAATTGGTCGATCTCGGCTATTCCCTGAACGAGGAGCAGCTGAATATCGCTTTTGCCAAGTTTAAGGCGTTGGCCGACCGGAAAAAGAATATCCTGTCCGAGGATATCCGGGCTCTCCTGGATGAGAACATTTCGAATGAGACGAAGCTGTTTGCCCTGGATAACCTCCAGGTAATTTACGGAAACCGGTCTTTGCCTACCGCGTCGGTCCGTATCTTGAAGCAGGACGGCACCATCGTCGATGAAGCCGCCGTAGGCAACGGTTCGGTGGACGCGGTGTATCGCGCACTGTCCAAAGCTACGGGGTGGCGGGTGGAACTGGAAGATTACAGTATCCATTCCGTGACGCCGGGGACGGATGCGCAAGCCGAGGTGCATGTTGTCATCAAGACGGCAGGTGAAACTTTCTCCGGCCGGGGAACCAGTACCGACATCGTCGAAGCCAGCGCCAAAGCCTTCCTTGAGGCGATCAATCGTGTGGCTGGCCGGAAGCATCCGGAGCGGAAGCCGGATCAGGAACGGGACGGCAATATCGTGATCTATTGACCGGCTTCATAAGGATTGGCAGGAAGAGGTAAAGCAAAATCCCCTGGGCAGTTGATTCCTGCTTGCAGGGGATTTTGCTTTCAAGCCTTGTGTATTACAGTTCCAGCTTGGCGATTTCCGATTTCAATTTGTTCGCGGATGCCTGGAATTTTTCGAGCTCTTGGCCGCTCAGCGTGAGATCCAGAACCTGGCGAACGCCGGTGCGATCTACGATGCTCGGTACACCGATATAAACGTCGGATACGCCGTTGTAATCGTTAAGCAGCGTAGATACGTTGAGAACGGAGCCCTCGTTTTGCAGAATGGAGACGATAATCCGATCCAGGGCCAGAGCAATGGCGTAAGAAGTCGCGCCTTTGGCGTTGATGATCTCATAAGCCGCATTTTTGGTGCTGTTGAAAATCTCTTCCCGATCTTCTTCGGAGAATTCCAGACCGATGCCGGCCACATTGGCCAGACTCCACAGCGGAACCTCGGAATCGCCGTGCTCGCCTACGATATGCGCGTGAATACTGCGCGGGTTGATTCCTTTATTCTGTCCGATCAAGTAACGAAAACGGGCGCTGTCCAGCAGGGTGCCGGAGCCGATAACGCGATTGGAAGGGAATCCGCTCTTTTTTAAGGACACATAGGACAAAATATCGACCGGGTTCGTAGCGACCAAAATGATCCCATGATCGTTGTATTTGACGATGTTCTGAATGATCGTGTCAAAAATGTCCGCATTCCTTTTCAGGAGATCGATTCGCGTTTCCCCCGGACGCTGGGAAGCGCCCGCGGCAATTACAATGACATCGGCATTCGCGCAATCGCTATAATCGCCGGCCCAGAGCTTAACCCCTCCGGTAAACGGAAGCCCGTGATTCATATCCAAGGCTTCACCAAGCGCCTTATCCTTATTCGCATCAATAAGTACGAGTTCCGAAACTCTTTCGCGAAGCAAAAGGGTGTAAGCGGTAGTTGCGCCAACTGCGCCTGTCCCAATAATCACGACTCTACTGGAACGAAGTTGAGTTTTCATTGATTCATCTCCCTAATAAGTGATATTTTCCATACCTTAGGTTGTGCAGAACAGGACGACCTTAATCAGCACGCCCGGATGGCCGGAACTTGAGAAATCCGTAACAAAACATACGGATATGTATTTATTACTCCCTACATTTTACATGAAACAATGAAAATTTAAAGTAAAACATGGAATTAAAAATATTTAAGTTTTTTCGTGGCTTTGTAACGACGGATTAACCAGGATGTAACCATATTGTAAGGACACTACCTCTCTTTTTATATTATTCTATTAATAACAACGGAAGAGAGGTTTTGGTGAGAGAGAATGTCCTACATAGAGAGAATGGAAGAACAAGCGGCGAGACAATCCAGATCGTCCAAACACGGGAAGGCTTCGAAGAGCAAAATGAAAACATTGATCATAGCAGCGTTGATTCTGTCGTCCACGTCGCTCGCATTCTGCGTCTATGCCGCCGGCTCCGTCATTCAGAAATCCAAGACGTCCGGATCGGTAACAGTGACGGCTCCCAAGTATTTGGAGGCCAATGAAACGGATGCGGCGAAGACGCAAACGGAAATGGATTCTCCGGAGAAGGCCGCTGAGCCTCCCGCAACGGAAGTTGACAAGGCGGACGACGCGAATACGACAGAGCCGGGAACGCCGTCCCAAAACAGCAATCCGGCCCCCAACCAGCAGAAGCAAGCCGTCCAGACCAAGGAGACTGCGGCCCAAAAAGTAGTTTATTTAACGTTTGATGACGGCCCCAGCAAATACACCAACCAAATTGTAAATATTTTAAATCAAAAAGGCATCCATGCCACTTTTTTTATGATCGGGAATCAACTGCAGGGGAACGAAAAGGCCGTCAAAACTGCGGCGCAGGCCGGAAATTACATCGGCATGCACAGCATGACCCACAACAAGAAAACTTTGTACAAGAGCGGAAGCTCCGCTAAATTTCTTAAGGAATATAAGCAGGAGCAAGCTATGATCAAGAAAATCGTAGGCGCTACCCCTTGGTTGATTCGCGCTCCATACGGAAGCCATCCTTTTATAGGGAAGACCTTCCGCGATGACATCGCAGCCGAACGCTTTAAAATGTGGGATTGGACGGTGGATTCCAAAGACTGGAGTTACCCGGGCAAACCCGATCGAATTATCCAGGAAGTCAAACGGCAGGCTCATCGGGACACCGAAGTCATTTTGATGCACGAGAAAGCGCAGACCGTACAGGCGCTGCCGGAGATTATTTCCGTTTTGGAAAAGAAGGGCTATTCTTTTGCGGTCTACAAACCGGACCAGCATGTCGTCGTCAACTTCTCGAAGGACCAGCGGTTATAAAAGATATGTTATACTTGTCTCACCATCTAGAATTAGGACAGTGAGGTGATTGTTTGTTCAAGTGGTGGTGCAACTTGGCGGGATGTCTTTTGACGGCGGGTTTGCTGCTTACCGCCTGCGCTTCGGAACAACCTGCGGATCCGGTCTCCTCTCTCCAAACGCAGCATGATGAGGGAATGGCAGAAGAGGGGCAGACCCTAACTATCGTCAACCCTGAACCTTCGCCAAGCCCCAATACTACATCTCCGGCGGAGGCCGAGACGGGAGAATATCAAATACAGACGCGCCTGACCGATTTTAAATTAATGAGTGACACGGCCGGATTGGCTTGGGGGTCAACGCGCAGCGAGCTGCGCTTATATACGACCCGGGATAACGGGAAAACCTGGACTAATATTTCCCCTTCTTCTTCGATTCAATTCCCGAACAACCCGCAGTATGGCAAGGACTTGTTTTTCAAGGACCTGGACCATGGCTGGGTTGTAAGAGATTCGCTCGGCTCCGGGGAGGCCATCGTGCTTCGGACGACAAACGGTGGAGGAACCTGGAAGATGACCTCGCTACCGAAAGCCGATGACGTCTCTTCGATCTATTTCGTCAACGAGCAGCGGGGCTGGATCTTGACCGTCGGTGACGGTGCGGACAGCATCGAAGCCAAGGCGGTATATACCACAGCGAACGGCGGGGCGACATGGGAGAAGATAATGAGCACTCCGTTGCTTCCGACCGATACATCCGCGGCGAATCACACGCTGCCCAAGCTGGGAAAACCGGATGGAATGATGTTTACCGATCAGAAAAACGGGTATGCCACTCTGATCGAAGATGGAACTCCCACCCTTTATGTCACTGTGGACGGGGGACAACGCTGGACCAAGAGCGCCTCATTCTTTGACGAAAGTAAAATTACGGGATGTACCCGCTTTACGACAACCGCGCCCCAAGGACTGAACGCGTCCGGGACGGCGGCATGGGTAGCCGTAGGCTGCGGAGGAGAGGGTGCTTTGAAATTTAACGGATATTTTACGCAGGATGCCGGAAAGCACTGGAGTCTGGCTCTGCTGGGTTTGCCATGGCAGAGAGAAGAGGACGGGGGGTTGTCCACCACGTTTTTAAATTCCCAGGAGGGGTGGACCCTGCAGAAATCGGTTATAATGCATACCGTGGATCAAGGGAAAACATGGTCACCTTTGCCGGAGAGCAGGAAGTTGCGTGAGGTTCTTGCGGACTATCCGGAGGTCGTGAAATTGCAATTCCACTCCCAAAAAACCGGATGGCTGTTGGTGGCCAATCATGATAAAAAAAGATCATTGCTTATGCAAACGCAGGATGGAGGAGTCAGTTGGCACGTGCTCTAGGAGCATGGCCAACTGACTTTTTATTTGGAGTCCGGCAGATCCCTCAACATGGCGGAAACGAGCTGTGTTCGATTTTGGACACATGCTTTGCGCATCATGGCAGTGAGATGTTTTTTAACTGCCGCTTCGCTGATGTAAAGAGCTTGGGAAATTTGCTGGTTGGTCATACCCCTCAGCAGTTTGTCGGCTACCTCCCGTTCCCTGGCGGTAAAAAGAGTGAGCTCGCCCGCGTCCGAGGATGGGACCGAATTGTCAGGACGGGGTAGAGGCCAGGTCATCCATTTTTCAAACAGTTGAAACAAGCCCGAACCTCGACTGTCCGCTACGAACGTAAACGCCTTAGTTTCGCTGTCATAGTAGGTATGATCGGTACCCGGAATAACTTCGAAGCCCAGGTTTCGGTAAGCGTCCTGAAAATAAGGATGCGGAGGTGGAGAAACAAAGAGCCGCTCCCCCGACAACAAGTATTTTAACGTAAAGTGCACCAGGATGGAGCGCTGATGATCGTCTTCCAGGTTCTCCATATCCATGGCGAGCAGAAAATAGCCCTTATGGCGGCCCGGCCCGGATAATTGCTGGATCTCCGCAAGTTCCTCGGGCGCCAAGCTTTCGATATAGGCACGCGAAACCGGCGAGGAGGCCAGGAGGGAGATATGCTCCCGGTTCACCGGCACGACGGCCGCCAGCCCGAACAGTTCTCCATCGTGGTTTCTAAACAGCTTCACGGTGTCCGGGTAACTCTCAACCAGCAAGATCGGTTGAGCCGGATTGAATCGGAGCAGGCTCTCCTCCCGGGTGAGCCGGTAGCGATATTCTTCCCCCGTCTCCGGGTCCGCACAGATAATGCGGCAGGGCCGGGCGTTTATTTGACGCTGCCGGATGTAGGCTTTGGCTTCCTCCAGGTTGCCGGGATCCGCCTGTTCCAGAACATAGTGAATTCCCTCGACATGCCTGTAATGGGCTCTCAAGACGGGATTGCCGAGGTACTGCATCAGTTCCTCGACTTCTTCCGTAACGTCGTGAGCCTGTACGAGCTTATGCTGCAGGCGGCTGGTATAATAATTCACCGTCGCATTTCGGAGCTGTTCATACCGTTCAGGGGTTCTCGCTTTAATCCGATTTCGCAGCGCCTCCCGAATCAGCCGGTTAATCTGCCAGCCACGGCTATACTTCCGCACGAAGGAGAGCTGAATCAAACGATCGAAGGCGGTGGAGGGAAGGCTCCTTCGCAATAAGGCCTCCAACCGCTCCCGGTCAAAATGCCGCAGAAAGGCGGCAACTTCCAGAACGTCCGTTAGCTCCTGGCGAAGGCTTTCCTCCAGGCCGTAATCCAGCAAACAGTCAAGCAGGGGGGCCAGCCGGGGGGTTCCCGCTTCTTCCGCGGAATCCAGAATTCGGCTCATCTTTCCGGACCACAGGGACAACATCAGCGGATGGCCTTTGGTGTGCAACCAGGCTTGATCCAGATCCGTCATACGGGTGATCCCGCTTCGCTTCATATATTCCTCCGCTTCGTCGCGGCTTAACTCGCTTAACGTCATGGACACAATCATAGAAATCCAGGCCGGTGACGAAATCCAGGACCTGAGCAAAGGGTAACGGCTCCCGATGAGAATGAAGGTATCGACAGGGAGCCTGGGTATCAGTGACGTACGTACCCATTTGTCCAGCGGACCGGCTTCCTCGTAATGGTCCAAGACAACAAGGAGCGGGCCGCTTGCAGCGGATTCATGCAGACCCCATAAACCGGTTTCCCCGTCACCTGGACCGATCTCACGGAAGTCTAGCAGAACCTGGCGGAATCCCATACTTTCGGCCTGTCTTTTGAATTGGCCCAGCAGCTCGGTTTTGCCTATGCCGGGGGGACCGTATACATTCAGAATCCGTTCGTTACGTTGCCCCATATTTATTAAATATCGCTGAAAAGTCTCCTGCTCGCGGGCTCTTCCAACGAATCCATGTTCCTGAACCCGATGCAGAATATCGCCGATCGATTTGACGTCTTTTCGCTCTATCACGCTTCAAACCTCCGGTTCCTTCCATAATTTATCTAGAAGTATACTATCAAAATCCACGAATGGATAGTTACGGGAGGGGATGGTGATGTGATATTTTTTGTGCATTAGTCAGCGAAAGGACGAGAACGGATGAATCTAAACGAAGAAGTGGAACTTGTGACGGGATCGGAGATCCTGCTAAAGTCTTTATTGAAGGAAGGGGTCGAATGCGTATTCGGTTACCCGGGCGGCGCGGTGCTATATATCTATGATGCCATGCACGGAAATGAGGAGTTCCGGCATTTGCTGACGCGCCATGAACAAGGGGCGATTCATGCGGCTGACGGTTACGCGAGAGCAACCGGCAAAACGGGGGTATGCCTGGCGACTTCCGGCCCGGGGGCGACCAATTTGGTGACCGGCATCGCGACAGCGTATATGGACTCCGTTCCGCTTGTGGTGATTACCGGCAACGTCGCCAGCCACTTGATCGGCACGGATGCGTTTCAGGAGGCCGATATTGTTGGAATTACCCAGCCGATCACCAAACATAGTTTCTTTGTACGCAGGGTGGAGGACCTGGCCAAAACCGTCAAGGAGGCGTTCTATATCGCAGGCACCGGGCGAAAAGGACCGGTGCTGATCGATATCCCGAAAGACGTTTCGGCGGCTTTGGCTCCGTTTGAGTACCCCGAAACGGTGTCACTGCCGGGTTATCGGCTTGTTGACCGGCCGGAAGCCGCTGTCATCGGCAGGCTGCTTGAAGCGGTCCGCGCTGCCCGCAAGCCGGTCATTGTCGCCGGTGCTGGCGTTATCCATGCCGAGGCCTCTGCGGAGCTGCTCACTTTCGCCGAGCGCGCCCGTATCCCGGTGACAACCACTATGCTCGGCCTGGGCGGTTTTCCAGGCGGTCATCCCTTGTGGATCGGCATGCCGGGCATGCATGGAACGGTCAGCGCGAATCGAGCCTTGACGGAGTGCGATTTTCTGCTCGCGGTCGGAGCACGGTTCGACGATCGGGTAACGATGCGGCTCGATGCGTTCGCACCGGAAGCGAAGATTGCGCATATCGATATCGATGCCGCCGAGATCGATAAGCTGGTGGAAACGTTCATTTCCGTGGTGGGCGATGCCAGGGAGGTCCTGGCGATGCTGAATGAACGGTATTCCGAAGCGCCGCGAACCGATGAATGGGTAGATTATCTCCTTGGCCTGAAAGAGCGGTACCCGCTGCGGTATCGGGAAGAGGAGGGAGTGCTTAAACCACAATTCGTAATTGAGATGCTGTCCAGAACAACTTCGGGCGAGGCCATTGTGACCACCGACGTCGGACAGCATCAGATGTGGGCTGCTCAGTTTTTCACCTATAAGCACCCGCGCAGCTTCTTAAGCTCCGGCGGTTTGGGAACGATGGGCTTCGGGTTTCCCTCCGCGATCGGCGCTCAAATCGGCAACCCGGACCGGCTCGTCATTTCGATCAATGGAGACGGGGGCATTCAGATGTGCTCTCAGGAACTTGCCATCTGCTCGATTCACCAAATCCCGGTCAAGGTCGTCGTCATTAACAATCGGACGTTGGGGATGATCCGCCAGTGGCAGGAGGTTATATACGATAAACGCTACAGCCATATCGACCTGTCGGGGAGTCCGGACTTCGTGCTCCTGGCGCAGGCGTACGGGGTAAAAGGTTTACGGGCGGACAATCCCAAGGACGCCGAAAGGATTTGGGCGACGGCCATGGAGCATCCGGGCCCGGTACTTTTGGAGTTCGTGGTGGATAAAGACGAATTGGTGCTGCCGATGATCCGACAAGGGGATACCTTGCGAGATATGATTTTATGTGAATAGCGATTGTGGTCCGAAATAAACCGGTATGCGCTTTATTAAACACCGCGAATACCGGTTTTGTAAGAAAAAGCAGAAAAAAAACGATGTTCATTAATTTGTGAAAATTATCACGTGCACTATTTCGACTTTGTGATATATTTAACTTGTAAGAAGGAAACACCACAAAGGAACGCAAGTTCTTAATAAAACATTAGGAGTGGATCCTCATGAAAACAGCAAATCAAGAAACCGTAACCCGCAACTTCCTCCAATTCTGCTACACCTGCGAAGACGCTCATCTGTGCACGACAGAGGAAGCTTGCCAAGCATGCTGGGCGGAGCAAGGACTGTGCGAACGGGATACGCAAGCGGCCGATGAAACTCAAGAATTGCTTCAACTCTACTATGCATGATTCCAGCTCTTCATTTATAACCACTTTCCAATAACCTTCGATTCTTGGCCCAGGGATCGGAGGTTATTTTATTTTGTCCAAAAAAAGTAGGACAAGGAGGCATATTTTCTCCACCACCTGAATAACAAGTTTTGCTCCGGGCGGCATATACATAGGGTAGTAAGAAACGATACAGGCTTTCGCCACCGTCAGGTAGTTTGTGACAAGGAGGGAGAAGGATGCAGTCTGGGGTAGAATTGTTCGGGGTGATGAATCAGGCGATTCCGGTCTTTCTGGTCATCGCCGTCGGAATGCTGATTCTAACAGGGGCAAGGGGCTTCACGCGTTATCTGTCCGACAACCGGCAGCCAGTGCTTACCGTACGCTCCGTCATCGTGGGAAAACGGACCGAAGTCTCCCACAGACATGATACGGACCTCTCGGTAAACCGCTCGGACAGCACATACTATTTGACGTTTGAGGTGGAAAGCGGAGATCGCCTGGAATTCGTCGTTAGCGGAAAAGAGTACGGTCAATGCTCGGAAGGGGATGAGGGAAAGCTGACCTTTCAGGGGAGCAGGTACTTTGGCTTCGAACGCTTAACAACCTACCGGGCGGGGCTGCAGGAGTACAGACATTACTAATCCGGAAATTGAAAGGAGCTGCCAGCGGGCGGCTCCTTTCAATTTTAGTCCTACAGCGCGAGTGCTTTGGTTTCCAGCCTCTGGTTAAGCAGCATCTGAGCCGCGGCGCGTCCGCTGGAAAAGGCGCGTTCCGCCAGCTCGCCTTTGCCCTCGCATCCGTCGCCGCAAAACAGGAAGGGGACGCCCGGAAGCTTGTTGGGCAGAAGCTTGTTGCTGTAAATATTTTTGACGCTTGCCACCATCGCCTTTTTCGACACTCGCTTCACCGCCGTGTGTTCCCGCCAGTCCGGATAATACGTATCGAAGAGGGCTTCCATCTGCCGGGTTTTATTATCCAGATATTGCTTTTTCTCTTCTTCATCGGTAAAATCGTCGTTCAAGTAGGCGATTCCCTGCAGCAGTTGGCCGCCCACAGGTACTACGGTGTAATCGGTAGCTGAAACATCGCTGATGAACACCTTGTTATCCATATCGCTGATATAGTGGAATGGACGTGCGACCACTTTGGAGAACCCGACATCGTAGACCAGGACTTCGGTGCAGGTGTTGTCTTTGTAAGGATCGAGCTGAGTTTTCCACGGTGTGGTCTCGAGCATTTTACATACTTGCTGTACCGGCATCGCGAAAATGACCTGATCGAATTCGAGAGCTTCGCGACTCTTCGTATTCAAGAGGTATTTCCCCTTCTCCATCACAATCGTTTCTACCGGTTCTTTGACGGCAATGTCCCACTTCTCGTTCTCCCGAATTTTGCTTACAAGCTGATCCGTGATCGTCGCCCAGCTGCCGAGGATATAGTTAACCGGTTTGCCGGAAAGAAACAGGTTATGGTAGTACTCGGCAATGACCTCGCCCGATACTTTACGCGCGTCTTCGGGCGTAATAAAAAAGTTGGAGCTGACCAGATGCTCCCAAAGTTCTTTCACATCCGGGGCGGAATTGGATTTGTCGAGATATTCTCCAAGCGTACCGTAATGTTTCAACTGATGAATATGGCTAATCACGGCGGCGACTTCGGCAACGAATCGTACTTTCTCCATTGCGGTAAGGACTCCGGTCTTCATAATATTGACGAAATCCAGCGGAGCGGGGGTCAGACGGCCGTGTTTGGCATAAACGACCTTACGCTTATCCACTTGCTTGCTTTGAAACTTCAGGTTCAGCTCTTCCTCCATATGCTGCAGGGTATGGCGGTCGATTCCATAGACGGCATGCGCTCCATAGTTCAGGGTAAAACCCGACTTCTCGTAAGTAAAAGCACGGCCTCCAAGCTGGGGACTGCGTTCAAAGACGATACCTTCCGTGTCCGGTTGAGCAGATAAGTACGCGGCAGCTGTCAAACCGGCCAAGCCGCCGCCGATGATTGCGATTTTCATGAGAAGAACCTCCTAAAAGGTTTTAAGTTAAGGAAGAAATTCTTGTTCTTTTATCAGTATATGCTATTCATGTAAGCGCGTCCATAGAAATGGACACGAAATATTCAATTTTGCAATCGCATACACTTCCATTTCGACAAGATTCGCTTGACAGACTTTTTTATCTGGGCGTTTGCACCTGGATGGGCATTCGCACATATGATGTATCGTTCAGTCGAGAGGAAAGGGGGAACGGTATTTGGCAGTCATTAAAGCTAATTCCGAAGATGTGAAGCTTCTCGCCAGGTTAATGCGGGCAGAAGCCGAGGGAGAAGGCGAGCAAGGGATGATGATGGTCGGTAACGTCGGTGTAAACCGGATTTTGGGGGGATGTCTGGACTTTCGCAATATCCGGAACATGAGGGATATGGTTTTTCAATCACCTGGCGGGTATGAGGCGACGCAAAAAGGATATTTTTATCAAGGTGCCCGTGAACGGGAAATTCGTCTGGCCCGGCGGGTCATCAATGGCGAGCGGGTTAGGCCCGCTACCAATGCGCTGTGGTTCTTCCGGCCTGCGGGCGACTGCCCCGCTACATGGTATAACCAGCAAAATACGGGCAGATTTAAAGCGCACTGCTTCTTTGCTCCATCCGCGGAAGATTGTCCTGACGTGTATTAAGGTTAATGCTAAGGCGTACTCAAGCAAGGGAATCCACCCACTGGGCTTTTCATAAACGAAGGATTCAAGAACATAATTAAGGAGGAATATACGGCATGTTTAATCCATCATATCGGCCGGTTACTTACACGATTGGAGTCGGAGGCTCCGGACAATATCCCGCGGGAACCGGGACGGGAACGGGAAACGGAACAGGAATGGGCATGGGAGGCGGGGCAGGAACCGGAGCGGGAATGGGAACCGGAACCTATCAACAACCTCCGCAGGTTCCCAGCGGCAGTCCGATGACCCCTTCGGGCACCGTGATGCCCGTGCAAATCCCTACTTACGAGCAATCTTACATCGAGAACATTTTACGTCTGAACCTCGGGAAAATCGGCACGTTCTATATGACCTATGAGAACAACTCCGAATGGAACGCGAAGATCTTTAAAGGCGTTCTGGAAGCCGCGGGCCGGGACCACATTATTATCAGTAATCCCAGCACAGGGCAAAGAACCCTGCTGCTGATGGTGAATCTGGATTACGCAACCTTCGACCAACCGCTTAACTATCAATATCCGGGAACACCCGGCACGCTGCCGGCAATGCGCAGAGTGTAAAAGAACCTCAAAAACAGGGCCTTTCAAAAAAAAGGTTCTGTTTTTTGTTTCGAAAAAAGCTGATTCTTACGGCCCGTATAACAGTCATACACACGGGTTTGACTGTGTAGTTTATAATTATATAATTAAAAGTAATTAAGCATGTACTTTTTGTTTCATGATGCAAATGCTCTTAGCAGAGGAGATGAATCCATTGGGAAATTGACGATATATGCGAGTATCCAACATCACTATCATTTTAAACCGCGAAGGAGGTGCACCTATTCACCGCAGATCGCGCGGGAATAGGAATCGTATTGACAGACCCTTTACCGAGTCTATTATCTTTGGGACTCATGCTGTTGCTGGTCCTGCTGAACGGCTTTTTCGTATCCGCCGAATTTGCCATCGTTAAAATCCGAAGCGGACGGATCGACGCGCTGGTCGAAGAGGGCCGGAAAAGCGCCGTAATTGCCAAAGGTTTGCTGAATCATCTGGATGGGTATTTATCCGCCTGTCAGCTCGGAATCACTTTATGCTCTTTGGGGCTGGGTTGGCTGGGAGAACCGGTAGTTGCGCGTATGATGAGCCCGCTGTTTGAGATTGCGGGATTCGGCGAAAGTTTGGTGCATATCGTTTCTCTGTTTGTTTCCTTTTTGCTGATCGCCGTGCTTCATATCGTTCTTGGGGAGCTCGCTCCCAAAACGATCGCCGTACGCAAAGCTGAGCAGGTGACCTTACTATCGGCACGGCCGATGCGGGTATTTTACAAGCTGATGTTCCCATTCGTCTGGCTGCTTAACCGCCTTTCGAGCGGTCTGCTGAGATTGCTTGGGATGGCCCCCGTCACGGAGCAGGATTCTCTGCATACCGAGGAAGAGATCCGCGTGATGATGAAGGAAAGTTCGGAAAGCGGGCTGATCGACAGTACAGAAATGTCGCTCGTCGACAACATTTTTGAATTTGCGGATACCACGGCCCGGGAAATCATGATTCCCCGGACGGAAATGATCTGCTTATATACGCAGAACACATTGGATGAGAACCTGACTATCGCCCTCGAGGGCACTCGAACCCGTTATCCCGTATGCAATATCGATAAAGACCATATTATCGGATTTATTCATATTAAAGATTTGATTCGTTCGAATACGCAGGATTACCGGGATCTGCTGCGGCCGATCATGGCGGTCCCCGAATCTCTACCGATCAGTGACTTAATGAAGCGGATGCAGCGCGGGAAGACGCAGATCGCGATCCTGATTGATGAATACGGGGGAACCTCCGGTATGGTGACGCTGGAAGACATCGTCGAAGAAATCGTGGGGGAAATTCAGGACGAATTCGATGAAGAGCGGCCCGGTATTGAACAGTTGGATGAAATGACGTATTCCATCGACGGGCTGATGCTGATCGAATCGATCAACGACCGATTCGGCTTCGAACTGGATTCCGATGATTACGATACGATCGGCGGCTGGTTGTATTCGCGCATTGACATTCTTCCTCCACAGACGGGACAGACCGTGGAGCACGAAGGTTACACTTTCGTGGTTGAAGAAACCGACAACAAGAGAATTTCGCGCGTCAAGCTGCTCAAAGAACAGCTTCTTCCGATCGAGGAGGCGGGCGCTTAACTAATAAACTAGTAAAGAAGGGCAGCTCCCCGTCGGAGCTGCCCTTCTTCCATCTCCATTTGGCTTGAAACAGCTTATTCTATGCCGTTTGCAATCCGCAAAATTTCTTCTCGGCTCACATCGCCATAAGCCATAAAATGAACATTCCCCAACATCAGGTTAATTTCGGATTTGTTGTTCCCTGTTCCCAAATAAGCAAGAGTCCCGTCATCCAACTCAACCTCTTCCGTCTTTTCGGTATAGAAACTTGTCATCGTCATGATTTCATTTTGCAGCAACAAATCGAAAGAGATCCTTAAATAGTGGCCTTGGGCCGAATTATAACGGAGGTGGGCGCTTGTTCCGAACGGGTGAGGATTTTCCCGGATATCGGCCGGAATAACGATCTCAATACTTTGAAGCGTAAAGCGCTCCGGAACGTAGGTCAGATTCGGAAGGGGAAAGCCTAGGGATTTCCTTGCTTGTTCCTCGCTTACTTCAACGACTTCGCTTACATCCGAAGCAGCGAGATGGACGGACTTGCCTACATTCTGAATTCCCTCCGCATTAGGTTCCATCGGGGGAAGCGACGACTTTACCCCGGTCGCATCGGTCTGCCTTCCGTTTCCAAAAACGAGTTGCGTGACGCCGTTACCCCAGTTTTTTAACTCCTGATAAATGGGGGAGATCGCTTGGGTAGCCAGGGGAGGACTGAATAATACAGCGCCGATCAGCATCGAAGCAGCTACGATGCCGACGAGCCGCATTTGCTTAAGCTGCTTGCGCCGGATTTTGTCCCTCAAGAGCTTTTGGTGTATTCTTTCCCAAGACTTGCGGCGGTCGGCATCCGTATAAGAGGGGAGGGCGTCGACGGCTTGTTGGAAGGCTTGATCAAATTGGGTTTCAAAATCAGCGGGATATACCCGACTTTTGGTGCTCACCTTCTTGATAATCGCCACCCCACTCTCTATAAAGCATCTTCTTGATCCCTTCCCGCGTTCGAAACAACCTTTGCCTGACAATATTCTCACAGAGCTTCATGCGTTCTCCGATTTCCCGGTAACTCAATCCCTGCTTCCAGCGAAGTTCAATCAACAGACGGTATTCCGGTTTAAGCCCCTTTAAATAAGCGTGGATCGCTTCTTCCATCATTTTGGTCTCCACGGTTTGTTCTACCGAGGGAACTTGCAGGTTAATCGGCTCTATATCCATATAAACACTCTCAACATCCAGATGGTTACGAAATTTTTTGTTTTTTCGAAAATAATTAATGGTCGTGTTTCGCGCCACGGTTTTCAGCCAAGCCTTCATGCCGCTGACACTTTCGAACTCCGGTTTTTTGGTGACCACTTTTATAAAAGCTTCCTGAATAATATCCTCGGCAGCCTGGTGGTCTTTAACAAGATAGTAGATGGTTCCATAGACAAGATCATAAAAAGCGTAGTAGACATCTTCTTGAATCGTATCCGACAGATTCTGAAATTCGGCTCCGAGCAGCCATTCCAACCGATCCGGCATGGTACTCCCCTCTCTAGCCGCTAGGCACTTTGAATCTAAAAAAAACCAATACCTCGATTTTACTATAACCCACAGGGAAAAGGAATGTTTTACCATGGCAAATACAACGAAAGGCATCTTTCCGGATAGGAAAAATGCCTTTCTATTAGGTATTTTCACCGATGGTTATCAGGTCTTTGGACTCAATCCCCATCCGTTGACAGAGAGTTGTAGTCGGTGGCGTTCCGCTTGGCCGCCATAGCCGGTGAATCGGAATTCCCGTATTCTTCAAGGGAGCGCCACGCGCCTGCGTCATCGAACGTCCCGGCATCGCGCTGACGGTGTTCGCCCGCGCCTTTCGGTGGCGTGGTCATCACGTCTTCTTCAACCGGCCTGTGATTGGAAATGTTCCGCTCCGGCGTATGCTCAACACAAAAGGAAGTGTACGGGAGAATTTCCAGCCGCTCATACGGAATTTCCCGATGGCAGACCTCGCAGGATCCGTAGGTGTGATCCTCGATTTTATCCAGAGCGCGGTCGATCTCGTCCAAGCGGTTTCTTAAATTCCCGTCGACCGCCAAGTCGCGGCTTCTTTCGAAGGTTTCCGTCCCTACATCGGCAGGGTGGTTATCGTAAGAGGACAGCTCACCGGTCGAAACGCGCAACGATTCATCCGAGACGGACTCCTCATTTCCTTTATCGAAATGATGCTCCAAGTCCCGGTTTTCCCGGACCAGAATATCTTTCAACGTCTGCAGTTGTTCTTTCGTGAGATGGTTCATGATGTTTCCCTCCTTCTAAAGTATCGCCTGGATTTTCCGTCTATCCTTGCTTTACCCTTTTAGATTGGAGGGTGACGCAAGACCGGCAATACCTTACAATAGAGGTTAGGTTCGGCTATTACATGGCGTTACTGATGCCGTTGATCGCCGGATGGTTGATTCATGAGGAGGTCTGGAGGTTTTCTTTTTTGCTGGTCAGCTTTCTGGCTTTGGTTCTCCTGCTGGTTTGCGGAAAAGGAAACTTTAAGGAGCTCAATGCGGTGCTGGACGCGAGGGAGGAAGGGACCAGACCAAAAGGTTCGTTGCTTCGCACGTATCCGGAACAACGGGGATGGCTCCTGGTGATCTTCATTGCGTTTTTCTTTTTGTATGTAGGAACGGAAATGAGTTTTGTCAATTTCCTGCCGTCCCTGATGATCGAGAAAGCGGGAACGGACAAGGCCACAGCGGCTTTAAGCGTCACGGTATTCTGGATCGCGATGACAGCGGGGCGGTTGTTCGCCGGGGTGATTGCGGAGAAAATATCGTATAGCCGATATGTCATCATGTGCTGCCTCGGCAGTTTCCTGATGATCTCCGTGTTTGCTCTCGTTCATGGCCTCACGGTCTTAATGGTGTTCATTGTGCTCTTGGGACTGTTTATGTCGGGACTCTTTTCCATCGCTCTGGTGTTTGCCAATAAGCTGCTGCCCGGTGCGGAAGAAATGACCCCAAGTCTGTTGATCGCTTCCGGCGGGGTAGGAGGAGCCTTCCTGCCGCTCTGGATGGGGAAAAGCATGGACTGGGGCGGAGCGGGGGCGTCTTCCTGGTTGCTTTCCGCTTTTGTGGCTGCGCTGGTTCTGTTCAGTATCGCGGCGGTGGTGGTCAAAAGGATGAGGCCGTTACGGGAAGCGAAGGCTAAACATATTTGGAATCATTATTGAAGGATAGGATAAGGGCTATGCCCGCGAAAGGGAGGACGCAACCATGTGGCTGTACGTGTTGATTATTGTGCTGGTTGCCGCCGCGGCGGCAGGGACGTTAATGATTGGGAATTCCAAAGAAAATCGAACCGGCAATCCCGACTACGATCAACGGACCAAGAAGAATCTCGCGAAGCTCACCTTGATTTATGGCGGCTCCATCTTGGTAATTGCGTTGCTGCTGGCTGTTATACTGGACTTCTAGTCTTGAAGGAGAACATGAAAAAAAGAAGAACCCGCCGGAATCCTTCCGGTGGGTTCTTGACATTAAAATGCCCAATTTCCTTTAGCAAAGATCGGTTCTTCCTTGCCGTCTTCCGTAACGCCGTAAATATCCATTTCGGCGGAGCCAACCATGAAATCCTCATGGGCGAAGCTGGCGTTCAGGCCGCTTTGCGCAAGTTCTTCGCGCGTCATCGATTTTCCGCCATCGAGGTTGAAGGCATAAGCGTTGCCGATTGCCAAATGATTCGATGCATTCTCGTCAAACAGTGTATTGTAGAAAAGGATGCCGGATTGGGAAATCGGCGAACCGTGGGGCACGAGCGCCACTTCCCCTAAATAATGGGAACCTTCATCCAATTCAATCAACTGCTTCAGGTTTGCTTCGCCGACTTCCGCCGAGAAGTCGACAATTCTTCCGTTCTCGAACGTCAGTTTGAAACGGTCGATAATGTTTCCGTTGTAACTGAGCGGCTTCGTGCTTGAGACGGTACCGTTGACGCCGGTTTTGAGCGGTGCGGTAAATACTTCTTCAGTAGGCAGATTGGCCAGGAACGTATTCCCCTGCGCATTGATGCTTTCTGCGGCGACCCAGAGATGGCCTTTCGGCAGCTCGATCGTCAAATCGGTGCCGGGAGCTATATAATGAAGCTTCTTGTATCTCTTGGCGTTGAGGTAATCGGACTTTTGGGTAAGGCCATCGATATGCTCCCGCCAAGCGGCAATCGGGTCCGGCTGATCCAACCGAACGGTCTTGAAGATCGCTTCCCAAAGCGCGGGAATTTGCTCGTTCGCCGGCAATTCGGGGAACACCTTGGCCGCCCAGGCTTGGGAAGGAACGGCGACGATCGACCAGCTGAATTTGTCGGACATTTGCAATTCGCGATACTTGCTCATCGCCTTACCGTAGGTTTTATGATGGTTGGTGATCCGCTGCGGATCCACGCCGTTCAGCAAATCGGGATCGGAGGAGATGACGTGTAGGACAGCTGCTCCGTTTTCCACATATTCCAGCATCTCTCCGGCATACCACTTCGGTTCATCCAGGAAAGACTCATTCGCGGCCATCTCATAACGCAAGCGGGTGACGGTATCGTCGCTCCAGTTCACTTTGACAAACCGGGCTCCGGCTTCATAGGCTTGCTTCACGATGAGGCGGACCAGTTCCGCCGAATCCACCGTGGCGTTAACGATCAAATTTTGGCCCGGCTGAACGTTCGCCCCGATGTTAACGGCGAGTTCGGCGTATTTTTGCAGCTTATTATGAAAATCAGACATGTTCGCTCCTCCATATTCTAAAAAATGGTTGTTCCTACATCATACTACGATTACGGCTGACGTTCCAATTAACCAATGGTTATTTTTCCCTCGGGGTGCTTGTACAGCTCTTTCTCTTTATTGGGGGCCAAAGCGTAGGCCAGTGTAACCGGGCCAACCCGGCCGAGAAACATGACAGCGCACAGGATGGCTTTGCTTAAGTCCGTTAGCCGTGGCGTCAAATCGAGGCTCAGGCCTGCCGTAGCGAACGCCGAGGTCGTTTCGAACAGTAGTGGAAGGAACTCCCGGTCCTCAAGAGTCGACAGCACCATCGCCACGAAGATGACGAGAAACAAGGCCAGCCAGGTCTGCGTGATCGCACGCATAATGGACACTTTGGACAAACGGCGGCGGAAAAAGACGATGTCCTCCCGTCCACGGATCATGGAATACAAAGCTCCCAGTAGAATGGCGAACACCGTTACTTTTATTCCGCCGCCGGTGGAGCCCGGGGCGGCGCCGATAAACATGAGCAGAATGAACAGGAACTGCGTGGAGTTCTGCATATCCGCCATACTTAAGGTGCTGACGCCCCCCGATCTGGAACTGATGGAATGGAAGAAGGAACTTATGATTTTGTCCCCCCAGCTCAGCGGTTTCAGTGTTGCCGGGTTGCTTGCTTCCAGTGCGAGTATGAGCACGGCTCCGACAACAATGAGAATTCCCGACATTGTCAGCACCACTTTGGTATGTAGGGACAACTTTCTTGTTTTGGGATAATGCAGCAGATCTGAAATCACAATAAACCCGATCCCGCCCAGAATGATCAGGATCATCACCACCACATTGACGAACGGATCGCCGGCATACTCGGCCAATCCGCTGAATTTGCCGTGAATCGATCCGAACAGGTCGAATCCGCCATTGTTAAAGATGGAAATACTATGGAAAATGCCGAAATAAACCGCCTGATGCCAAGGCATGTCCTGCGCCCAGCGCCCAGCGAGCAACAGGGCGCCCGCCCCCTCGATGACCGCGGCGTAGACGATGACCCGGCGGATCAAGGTAAGCAGTCCCTCCATGGAATTATGATTCATAGCTTCCTGAAGGACCAGCCGGTCCCGCAGAGAGATGCGCCGGTTAAAGGCCAGAGCGATCAAGGTACCGATCGCCATGAATCCCAACCCGCCGATTTGGGTAAGGGATAGAATAACAATTTCTCCGAACAGGGAGAAATGCGTTCCCGTATCCACTACGGCCAGCCCGGTCACGCAGGTGGCCGATGTCGCCGTAAACAGCGCGTCGATCACCCGCATAGGCGTTCCGTCGGCGGAAGCGGGAGCAAGCGACAAAAGGAAGGTTCCCAAAATAATGATGATGCCGAATCCAAATGCGAGGAATTTTGCCGGCGTCAGCGCTTGAATCGAGTTTTTCTTGTTGGACAACACTTGTTCACCTCAGACTGGTTCTTGCTATTGACCAAAAAAATGATACGATATTGCAATAGGATAGCTTGATTACAGGGGCAATATCCCCATTATAGGGAAAACGCAAATGAGAAGGAAGCACAAAAGAAATGACGGACTAAAGGAGAGTACTTCCCAATGAAGTTTACGATTATGGATGCCGGCATGCACAAAGACGAAGAGGGAGCATTTGTAGGCAGCACTGTTTTTGAAGTCGAAGGGCATAAAGCCGCTTACGAGATCACTTTTTACAGCAAGAAGGGAAAGGAATGGGATTACAGTCTGAACTACGCCAAGGAATCGGGGATCGAAGCCCAGCTATTAAGCGTCGATGCGAAGCTTGAGGAGGATGACGACTGGTTTGACGAGCTTCTGGAGGCCGCCGAATCCAAGCTGGCCGAGTAGGCCTTCAAGCGCACCGGATACTCTAACGCTCGCCCTAACAAGGAGGGAATGCCCTTGATGGAAAAACCTTTTTACAGAAGGTGCCTGGGAGCGATCATGCTCTTAACCATCATCTATTTGATTCACAAGGTTCATTTTATATTTAATCCGTTGGTTACTTTAGTCCAGATTCTGATCGTGCCTTTAACGATCTCCGGATTTCTGTACTATTTGCTTCGACCGATCGTACAATATCTGGAATCGCGGAAAATGAACCGGATGCTGTCGATTCTGTTCATTTATCTGCTATTTGCCGGTGTTGTGACGATATTTCTTATGGTAGTCTGGCCGCCATTGGAGAAGCAGATCACCGAGTTTATCAACAATGTGCCGAAACTCATCGACGGTTTGCAAAGCCAGATGAACGAAATTCGCAAGAATCGATATTTCTCCATGTTCGATAACCAGGATACCCAACTGATGGACAAAATCACCGAGTATGTCAACAAGGGAATCCAACAGGCCACCGGATACATATCGCATGTGTTTACGTTCCTTAACGACTTCTTTATTGTGGTCGGCACGGTGCCGATTATGCTGTACTACATGCTGAAGGAAGATGACCGGGTCACCCCTTCTCTGGTACGGATGGTGCCTAAACGCTATCGCCACGACGGGGAAACCGTCATCCATGATATCGACACGATGCTGAAAGGATTTATTGCCGGACGTATGATCAGTGCGGTCGTGTTGGCCATTATGTGCTTCATCGGCTTCTGGCTGATTGGACTGCCGTATCCGCTGCTCTTGGCCATTGTCGGCGCGTTGTTCAACTTCATTCCCTACTTCGGATCGCTTCTGGGAGCCATTCCATGCGTAATCGTCGCCTTCACGATTTCGCCCTCCATGGTGCTGTGGACGATCGTTATCGTGGTGATTGCCCAGCAAGTGGAAGGGAATTTGATCTCGCCTTACATCTACGGAAAGACCATAAATATTCATCCGCTAACGACGATTGTCCTGCTTTTGATTGCCGGAGACTTCGGGGGAATCCTGGGGATGATTTTGGCCATACCGGTTTACATGATGGTTAAGATCATCGTTGTGCGCGTATATCAGATCTTTTTGTCGGACAAAGTCGAAGAGTTGAATACCTGATTCAAATGTTTTCCATAGACCTATAAATGGTGATGAAAATCATATCGACGGCCCAGTCCCATGCGAGATGATTAACCTAATGAAAGGGTGATCATAAACTCTCGGGGGATGATAACACATGGCAGTAACCGCCAAAAACGGGAAGTATTTTTATGCTTGGAGCAAGATACTCCCGGATGGATCCTTTTACCTGCCGGATCAAGCCCTGCAGGAATATCACATTCGCATGGATTCAAACGTCATTCTCATGTCGGGTCGAAATACCGCCAAAGGTTTCAGCGTGGTTTGCAAGGAACTGATCGACAATTCACCCCTGGCGAAAATCTTTGCGAGCTTGCCGCAACTGCGGAATTTTTCCATTCCTGAAGGGCGGACGATATGCTTCAAAGAACGGTTATTCTGCTGGACTTATCTGGGTCGTGATCAATATATCCGGCTGCCGCTTGAAACCTGGGACCAATTCGGCGTAACGCCCGGGGAGAAGCTGCTCAGTTTAAGAGCTACGCACTTGGCGTTCAACAATCTGGCGGACGGACCTTACATCGAACTGGCCAAGCAGGTTCGGGGTATGCCCGTTTACGAATGAACAGGGAAATGACATGCCTGAAGAAAGACCTGGCGCTTTCGCATTTTGCGAAGGTGCCTTTTTATATACTGTTCAATGGAAATCAGCAGGGTTATCGCCATCGGTCATCTGGTTAACCTTACGGTCAAAACAGAAAAGCTCCGGTTATTCATTTGATACCGGAGCTGACCCTAGCTTTAGTTGTATTTTTCGATTAGACGATCATAAGCTTCCCGCGGCCGGAGCCCCACCAGCTTCTCCACCGGCTCGCCGTTATGGAACAGGATTACGGTCGGCATCGACATAATCCCATACCGGGAGGCAAGTTCAATAGCTTCGTCGCAGTTGACTTTGACCAGGTTGAGACTGCCATTATAGTCTGCGTGGAGCTGTTCCAGGATCGGCCCCAATACTTTGCAGGGCGGGCACCAAGGGGCATCGAAGTCGACCAGCGTAATTCCTTCCGGACGGACTTGCTCCTCAAACTCGGACGGGGTAACAACTCTTTGTATACTCATAAATTCATTCCTCCTTTTAGTTTCGGGTTTTCCTCCAGCAAAAAGGCGATGCGCTCCTGCAGGTTGGATTTGATGGACTGGAGCAAGGTGATTTGGGAGTCAATCTCCTCCAATTTGCTGCGATAAATCGGCAGGATCTGCTCGCAAAAAGCCTCCTTGCTAGTCATAACGCAATTGAGAAAACCGGAGATCTGTTCCGTTGAAAGGCCCAGTTGTAAATAAAACTGAATCGTCCGGACCTGCTCCACAGTCATGGCGGAGTAATCGCGGTATCCGTTATCCAGCCGTTTGGAGGCGATTAACCCTTGTTGTTCGTAGTAACGGAGAGAGCGGATGCTAGCTCCGGTTAGTTTGGATAGTTCGCCAATCTTCACGTTGTATGCTCACCTGCCTTTTTGTTTCGGAGTGGCCCGTAAGGACATTATAAACCCTGACATTAGTGTCAGGGTCAATCTATTTTTCAGCGGCTTAGGTTCCGTGTATAATGTAATGAGCGAGTACTGACATGTAGTTATAGTTGTGCGACTTGCCGGCGATTTGGAGGAGGAACAGAATGGATTCGATGGCTTTGGTTCTGGAAGGTTCCCGTTTACGGATCAGACCGACCCGTGCGGAAGCGGAACTGGATTTTGTCATGACGCTGGAGCATGCCGAGGAGAACCGCAGTTTTATAAGTCTCTGGGAACGACAGCAGCATGAGACGTTCCGAAGCGATCCGGATCATCTGCATATGGTGATTGAGACGCGGGAGACGAACGAACTCGTCGGCTATTTACTATTAAAGGGCGTTATTCTAGCGGAAGGCTGCGTGGATATCACCCGGCTGGTGATCGCCAGCAAGGGCAACGGGTATGGACGGGAAGCGCTTCGGCTGGTAAAAAGATGGGCTTTTGACGAAGCTGGCGCTCACCGGCTTCAACTGGACGTGAAGAGTAAAAATTTGAGGGCGCAGGCCCTGTACGAGTCGGAAGGCTTCGTGCAGGAAGGAGTGCTTCGCGAATGTCTCCGGGACGAAAGCGAAAGCGGGTATGAATCTCTCTATCTGATGTCCATCTTGGAAAAGGAGTACAGGGATGTTTGATCCAACCGTCTTTGATAATTTAAAGGTCGTTCTGGAAGGTTCGGTCTACGATTTGGATATGCGCGGTGAATTGAAAGTGATCGGCCGCAACGACCGGATTGAGTTGACGGCGATGTCCCGTTACTATGCCATTCAGTTCTCGCTGCCGGACAAGCCCGAAGTTTGGGCGGAGTTAAGGCTATGGGCGGATACGGAGGACTTGGCGGGGGAGATCCTGGAGCTTGACACCGTAACCCTCGGTTGCCAAATGCAGCCCGTTTTTTATAAACGCCTCAAGAAACCGGAGGTGGAATGCCCCCAAATTGAAGCGCTGACGACGGAAATCTGGGGAACTCATATCCATCAAATGCAGCGGATTATTACGGTTTACGGCGAAGCGGAGAAAATGCCGCTGGACGAGATTATGATTTATTTCAACCGCAGGTTCGGTGAAGAGGTCCTGGCGGACTTGCCGCAAATGCTGGAGCATATGCTATTGATGTTGGAGAAGCTGTAAGCGGCTTTTTTACATAATGAATACGGTTTACTCATTCTTAGGGGGAGGCGTTCAAATTGAATGCACATGAAATCGATTACCGGATTATGGGCGAGGAAATGCAGTGCGTGGAGATTCAGCTTGATCAAGGCGAGAGTGTAGTCGCTGAAGCGGGCAGCTTCATGATGATGGACCAGGATATCCGGATGGAGACGATTTTCGGGGACGGGAGCAATCAGGGCGGCGGTCTGATGGGCAAGTTAATGGGAGCCGGCAAACGGTTGATTACGGGCGAAGGCCTGTTTATGACCGTCTTCTCGAACGCGGGCCATCATCGACAAAGTGTAACTTTCGCCTCACCTTATCCCGGCAAGATCATCCCGATGGATTTGCAGGTGCTCGGCGGAAAAATTATCTGCCAAAAGGATTCCTTTCTCTGTGCGGCAAAAGGGGTTTCCGTGGGCATCGAGTTTCAGCGCCGTCTGGGTGCGGGCTTTTTTGGCGGAGAAGGGTTTATCATGCAGAAGATCGAAGGGGACGGTCTGGCCTTTGTGCATTCGGGCGGGCTTGTGATTGAGCGCGATCTGGCCCCCGGCGAGATTCTCCGGCTGGATACCGGCTGCCTGGTGGCAATGACCGCTTCGGTGGAATACGACATCGAATTCGTCAAAGGCGTTAAAACCGCCGTTTTCGGAGGCGAAGGCCTGTTCTTTGCTACGCTGCGCGGTCCGGGCAGAGTCTGGGTACAATCCCTGCCGTTCAGCCGGATGGCGGACCGCGTTCTTTCGGCAGCCCGATTCGGCGGCAAGGATGAAGGCGGTCTGCTGGGCGGACTCGGTAACCTGTTCGAGCGTTAAAATCTAAAACTCTGATTAAAATGCCCTGTAATGGGCATTTTTTTTATATCGATAATCGGAAAGCTTTAAAGAGAAGCGTTGACGGGAACGCTTATTGTAACTATAATTGTTACATCTACTGCAACTTACTTTATTTCAATAACTTATTTTAAGAAAGGTTGGTCATGTTTATGGAAGCGCAACTTCACCCGGATACGGGACTCGGACCGGTTTCCCTCAAAATCACGAATTTGGAGCAATCGCTGCAATTTTATCGGGAGGCGGTAGGTTTTCACCTTTTGAGCCGGGATGAAGCCTCAGCCACAGCCGTCCTGACGGCGGATGGAAAAAATCCACTGCTGATTCTGGAGGCCGATCCAAATTTCCGCAGGCTGCCGGAGCGATCGGTATCCGGGTTGTATCATTTTGCGGTGCTTGTCCCGGATCGCCGATCTCTGGGATCGGTTCTGCGAAACTTGGCGCGCCATCAGGTTCCGGTCGGCCAAGGCGATCACCTGGTCAGCGAGGCGCTGTATTTGAACGATCCGGACGGGAACGGCATTGAAATTTATTCCGATCGCCCGCGCGAGACCTGGCAAAGAAATGAACGGGGCGAGTATGTCATGACTACGGACCCGGTGGATGTCGACGGGCTGTTATCCGCCTCCGAAGGGGCAATTTGGGAGGGGTTGCCGGACAAAACAAAAATCGGGCACGTTCATTTTCATGTAGGCAACTTGCCAACCGCCAAGCATTTTTACTGCGATATTCTCGGCTTTGAGATTACGGCGCATTATGGCAGCTCCGCATTGTTTGTTTCCGCCGGCGGCTATCATCACCATATCGGCTTGAACCTTTGGGCCGGGGCGGGGGCTCCTGCCGCGCCGGAAGACGCCGTAGGCATCCGTTATTTTACCATCATGGTCCCTAGCACCCAGGAGCTCGACGCGGTGGAGCGGCGTCTGGCCGCCGGGGGGATTTCTCTTGAACGCCTATCCGGAGAAATGGTTATGAAGGACCCGTTCGGGATCGGCATCCGCTTGAAGGTTTCCGATCACGAATAAATCGAAAAAAAATGCGCTTTCCACTTTCTCCGCCGCGTCCTTTCGCCTATAATAAGGAATACGAATTCCGTAGGAAAGGACCGAATGCCATGCAGCTGTTCCCGCAATTGGAGACGGAAAGGTTTGTGTTGCGCAAGCTGACTTCCGAGGATGCCCGCGATTTGTTCCATTATTTTTCCAATGATGAAGTCACTAAATATTACGACTTGGACAGCTTTGTAGAGCTTCGGCAGGCCGAGGATTTGATTCAATCCTGGAACCGCCGTTTCACTGAGAAGAGAGGATTCCGCTGGGCCATTACCGAGAAACCGAACAACAAGGTCATCGGTACGATCGGCTTTCATAATTGGTCCAAAGAGCATTTCAAAGCCGAGATCGGCTATGAGCTGAACCCCACCTATTGGGGTAAGGGCGTGATGACCGAGGTGCTGCAGGAGACCCTGCGTTTCGGCTTCGAGGATCTCTGGCTGAATCGGATCGAGGCCTTTATCGACCCGGATAACATCCGTTCCAGATACCTGTTGGAAAAGACGGGTTTTCATGAAGAAGGCTACTTGAAACAATGCTTTTATGAGAAAAATCAGTTCGCCGACGCTGTCATATTTGCACTTCTTAAGCAGCAATACGAAGCAAATAGGGCTTGAGGTCTGTCCAGCGATAATGCGCCCGGGAAACCGGGCGTTTTAATTTGTCGGCAGCCTGTATACTTTTTTCCTTATTGACACGTTTTATCAGGGGGTGGTTAAATATGGAATGTTGGATTCAGAGAGGAGAAAAAGGATGAAGAAATCGCGAAAAATTGGGAGTTGGAGCCTGATTTTGCTCCTGGCCGGAGGTCTGGTGCTTTCAGGCTGTTCCGGCAATTCCGAAGGAGCGAAAGGCGAAAGAGCACCGGAAACCAAAGCGGTGACTCAAGAAAAACCGGTTACCGCGGATATAGAGAAGTTCACCGAACTTATGCAGCGCCATTTTGACAAGGGGCTGAAATATCGGGGGAAAGATACGGCCGAATATCTTTCCGCCGAGATGCTGACCTATTACGCCGATGCTCCGGAAGGGATGGAAGCGGCCATTTATAAGGTCAATGTTAAAACCGGCACAGTAGTGGACGGGGTTAGCGGGATGCCGCTTTATAATCTGCTTCTTGATGCGGATTCCATTCCTAATTTGAAGGACATGAGCGGCGAAGAAGCTAACCGGACCTTGGAGAACATGATCCTTCCCATATTGAAGGAAAAAGGGTATGAATATAAAGGGAAAATGGCTGAGGTGTTCTCAGGCTTTATAGGGGATGGCTTTATAGAATTGGAAATCCCCGGTGCTGCCGAAGATACGGGAACTACTTTTAAGGTGCAGGTGGAGCCTTATACGAAAGAACTCAAGGCCGCCTCCGAGGCGGTGACAGCGGATGAAGCATGACCGCCGAGGATGAGGGCGGGGATGATTCTTCCGGCGCGGAAGAGCCGCCCCATTTTGGCAAGCTCAAGTGACTGAAAGGAGCGCGGGTTCCAGCGGGATGCGAAGCAGTCCTTCGATCTGGAAACGGCTTTCTGGGGAAAGGTTCACTTTACATCCGGTTATTATATGAAGGGGGACGAAAAGAAACCGGTCTTTCTGTTTACCGATGACCAGGACCGGATCGTTTATACTCTGTCTGACTCCACACCGGAAGATTTGCGGTTCCAAGGCATTCTTGCGATCGGCTTCAAAGACATGAATGGGGATGACATGAAGGATATTCTGATTATTAACGAGTACACAGAATTGAACAAAAATAGCGGACCAAAGTCTACGGCTCGAGCGGCCGTTTATTTTTCCCAAGAAAAATCCTACACTGTGCTGCCCTGGTATAATGACGTGCTGAGCGACTCGGTCAAGAACCTGACGATTGCCAATTTGGAGAAAAAAGGAACGGAGATTCTCAAACGGATTCAGTCCTCAAATTATCCACTTATTATATGTACACCTCAGCTTCAGCAATCCGGGGGCTGGGATTACGCGTCTCCTTCGGACTCGGTGATCCTTTTTCTGAATGAAGGCAACACTTTTTCGGAAAGTTACATTGCTTCATGCTATTGCCGAACGTTTGGGAGAGGCGAGAAGTTCGGGGTTGGCATCCAGGGGTTGGCATCCAAGTAGAGAGTTGGCAAGTCAAGTGAAGCAGTATGAACAGCTTGTCAGAGCGATCACGAATGATCTTGCCACCTATTATTATATCGGGACGGGCGGCGGCATGATTCGGAAAATCATTAATGCCGGTACGGAACTGGCAAAAATGGGAAGATGGAGGATGGCAGCACAGACGCCCTTGAATTGTCAACCGAAGATATGAAGGAACTGAAGAAGATCGAGAAGACGCTGCCAAAGAACATGGAGCAATTTATAAAGCTGGCTTCCAAGGATCCGAACGCCGCCGCGCTTATCGACCAAATTAAAGAGAACCTGGATTATGAAAATTAGAGTGAATAAACGAGAGAATCCCGCCTGTGGCGGGATCTTTTTTGTTACTCCACATCCTCATCGGATCTTTTGAAGTGCAGCGGAGGAAGGACGAGCCAACCTTTGTCTTTGTTCAACCGGAGTATGCGAAGGCTGAACGCCGTTTTTGTCGTGTGATACTTCGCAAACAATGCGCCGATGTCTTCGCGAAAGGACATCCCCATCATTTTGCTGCAGGCGGCAAGGCCTAGAACGGAATCGGCCGCGATTTTGGCACCGATCTCCGGATCGGAGAATCGAGCTCCTGGAGGAATGTCTTCCCAGGAGACCGCCGGTCTTTCCGGAAATCCGGGGGCCGGTAAAATCCCATGCTCCGTCAGCAGAGCGTCGCACTCTTTGGATTCAAGCTTGGCTTGATCCAGCAAATCTTTCAGCACTTCTTTCAGATCTTTATCTCCGGCATGATTTAAGTACGCCTGGTAGCATGAAATCGTACCTTTAGCCATCATAGAGGTTTCCCAAATACCGATAACCTCGCCGTAGTGCATCGGTTGATCTTTGGGATTCCCGCTCAAAATACCCATATTAAGTGTCTCCTTTATTCTTGTTGGATTACCATACGAGTTTATTATTTACCGAGGGGACATATTTGATGCTTAAGTATTTATCGTGCCATGGATCGGGTAAGGGCGGATGTCGTAAAGTGAGAGCTCAGCCGTATCGAGCATACATTTAACAAACTTGTGGATTAATTTACATTTGGCTTTCCTCCAACCTACGTGTTATATTATAAATCCAGTCAGGAATTGACCGGGGAATAAGGCGATGGAAGAAATTACACCTTGTTATTTGATCCTGAGCGTGTTATATTATTATTCCTGCCGCTTCGACGGCATGGTGGCAAGCGAAATGGTAAGAATTAGTTCTTGCAATCTAGCTTGCTGATATGATAAGATATAAAAGTTGCCGCTGATGAGGCGATGACGAAAGAAACGAAGTTGATCTTTGAAAACTGAACAACGAGTGAGTATTAAAATGAGAATTAGTTTTCTCGTCAGATTCAAAATGAGCTATCAGCTTATTCAATAAGTTTCAACTTTATTGGAGAGTTTGATCCTGGCTCAGGACGAACGCTGGCGGCGTGCCTAATACATGCAAGTCGAGCGGACTAATGGATTCCTTCGGGAGTCCATTGGTTAGCGGCGGACGGGTGAGTAACACGTAGGCAACCTGCCCGTAAGACTGGGATAACTACCGGAAACGGTAGCTAATACCGGATAATTTATCTTGCCGCATGGTGGGATAATGAAAGGCGGAGCAATCTGTCACTTACGGATGGGCCTGCGGCGCATTAGCTAGTTGGTGGGGTAACGGCTCACCAAGGCGACGATGCGTAGCCGACCTGAGAGGGTGAACGGCCACACTGGGACTGAGACACGGCCCAGACTCCTACGGGAGGCAGCAGTAGGGAATCTTCCGCAATGGACGAAAGTCTGACGGAGCAACGCCGCGTGAGTGATGAAGGTTTTCGGATCGTAAAGCTCTGTTGCCAGGGAAGAACGTCTTCTAGAGTAACTGCTAGGAGAGTGACGGTACCTGAGAAGAAAGCCCCGGCTAACTACGTGCCAGCAGCCGCGGTAATACGTAGGGGGCAAGCGTTGTCCGGAATTATTGGGCGTAAAGCGCGCGCAGGCGGCTATTTAAGTCTGGTGTATAATCCTGGGGCTCAACTCCGGGTCGCACTGGAAACTGGGTGGCTTGAGTGCAGAAGAGGAGAGTGGAATTCCACGTGTAGCGGTGAAATGCGTAGAGATGTGGAGGAACACCAGTGGCGAAGGCGACTCTCTGGGCTGTAACTGACGCTGAGGCGCGAAAGCGTGGGGAGCAAACAGGATTAGATACCCTGGTAGTCCACGCCGTAAACGATGAATGCTAGGTGTTAGGGGTTTCGATACCCTTGGTGCCGAAGTTAACACATTAAGCATTCCGCCTGGGGAGTACGGTCGCAAGACTGAAACTCAAAGGAATTGACGGGGACCCGCACAAGCAGTGGAGTATGTGGTTTAATTCGAAGCAACGCGAAGAACCTTACCAGGTCTTGACATCCCCCTGACCGGTACAGAGATGTACCTTTCCTTCGGGACAGGGGAGACAGGTGGTGCATGGTTGTCGTCAGCTCGTGTCGTGAGATGTTGGGTTAAGTCCCGCAACGAGCGCAACCCTTGACTTTAGTTGCCAGCAGGTAAAGCTGGGCACTCTAGAGTGACTGCCGGTGACAAACCGGAGGAAGGTGGGGATGACGTCAAATCATCATGCCCCTTATGACCTGGGCTACACACGTACTACAATGGCTGGTACAACGGGAAGCGAAGGAGCGATCCGGAGCGAATCCTAAAAAGCCAGTCTCAGTTCGGATTGCAGGCTGCAACTCGCCTGCATGAAGTCGGAATTGCTAGTAATCGCGGATCAGCATGCCGCGGTGAATACGTTCCCGGGTCTTGTACACACCGCCCGTCACACCACGAGAGTTTACAACACCCGAAGTCGGTGAGGTAACCGCAAGGAGCCAGCCGCCGAAGGTGGGGTAGATGATTGGGGTGAAGTCGTAACAAGGTAGCCGTATCGGAAGGTGCGGCTGGATCACCTCCTTTCTATGGAG